>NZ_CP084560.1:3600000-4200000 GCF_021789175.1 Arthrobacter sp. FW306-2-2C-D06B | reverse complement strand
GCTCATCGGTGGCCAAGCCATCGGCGGACCCATGATGGGTTGGCTTGCCGAGCACCTGAACCCGCAGGCAGCTCTCTTGGTGTCCGGTGGGGTGCCGGCGCTCGCGGCGGCGACAGTCGCCGTCGTGCTCGCCCGGAAGTCTGAGTTGCGGCTCAAGGTGAACGTCAGGGATCGACGCCGGATGGTGCGGATCGTCCCGCAGTCGGCGTAGCGGAATAACGGCCGAACGCGGCTGAGCCGGGCACCCACACGGCGCCGGGCTCAGCCGCAGTGAGGCTGCGAGGCGATTACGCCGCAAGGTGCGGATAGTCCGCTGAGCGTCCTTGGAACTGCAGCACATCCGGGTTGCGGATGACACCGTCCCGGATCTCGATGGCCCGGGAGATCGTTTCGCTGGCCTCCCAGGCCTCGGGGCCCGAAATGACCGTCCCGAGGAACGGCAGGAGCGCTTCGCTGATCTCCCAGCTGGACGAGTTCCACAAGTAGGACGGGCTGTGGTCCACGGCGTAGTAGTTGATGTGGTCGCCCACCGTGAACATCGGCTCGGCGAACGTCGTGGTCCGCGCCCAACTGAAGCCCATACCTTCGTCGCAGGAGACGTCAACAATCAAACTGCCCGGCTGGAACGCATCCAGGTCCTCGGTCCGCAGGTATGTCAGCGGCGAGTTGGGATCCTGCAGCGTGCAGTTGACCACGATGTCGCTCGCGGCAAGGAACGGAGCGAGTGGCAGGCGGCCACGATCGGTAATGACCTCGCTCAGGAAAGGGGCGTTCTGGTCGTGGTCGAACTGCACTATGCGAACCGAGTGGATGGGGGAGCCGACCGCCGCAACGCCGCGGTTGGTCAGTACCTGGACATCGTGGATGCCGTGCGCGTTGAGGGCGGTCACCGCGCCACGCGCTGTGGCTCCGAAGCCAATCACGACGGCGCTCAGCCGCCTCCCGTAGTCACCCGTCGAGCCCGTCAGCGCAAGGGCGTGGATGACCGAACAGTAGCCCGCAAGTTCGTTGTTCTTATGGAAAACGTGGAGCCCGAAGCCGCCGTCGCTGGCCCAGTGGTTCATCGCCTCGAACGCGATCAGGGTCAACTTCTTGTCGATGGCCAGTTGGGTGATGGCCCTGTCCTGGACGCAGTGCGGCCAACCCCAGAGGACCTGCCCGTCGCGGAGATCGGCCAGGTCTTCCGGCTGCGGCTTGGGCAGGAGAATGACATCCGAATCCGCGATCAGTTCTTCACGGCTTGCCATGCCAGCGACCAGCGGCTCAAGTTGGCCGTCCGAAAAGCCGAAGCGCTCGCCGTAGCCGCGCTCGAGCCGGATATTTTGCCGGAGTTCCGGAGCAATACGCTCCAGGTGCAGGGGATGGACAGGCAGCCGGCGCTCGTCCGGCTTCCGCGAGGACGACAGGATGCCGAGTGTCATGGCGCCTGTATGGCCGCTCACTTTTTGTTGCCGGTTGCCGGCTTGGCCACCGTGGTTGCGGAGGACTCTGAAGCCCGCTTGTCCGCGCGCTTTTCTTTGATGGATTTGCCGGATTTTTTCGATGCAGCTTGGCGAGGTGATTTGTCAGCCATGATCGCTCCCTTAGAGCAGAGCCGAAATGGCTCCTAGCTCCTGACGATACACCCAGGGTATGGGAGGCCTTGTATCCGGGCAAAAATGGAGCGGGCGACGGGAATCGAACCCGCGTATCGAGCTTGGGAAGCTAGCGCTCTACCATTGAGCTACGCCCGCAATACTCCGCAAACCAGCCGGAGCAGATCCCAGCTTAGCGCAGTTGGGGCCCTGATTTAGACACAGACTCACCGGTATCACGGTCTCATCAAATTCCCTACAGAGCTCGTAAAGATTCGGTTAAGGCTCGACGTGGGTGTGTTGCGCTGCGCCGCGCCTGACTATTCTGTAGCAGTTAGCTGCTGTGTCATGGGGAACCCGGCTATGTCCAAGAGCCGTACGCCGAAAGAGGATTCCGTGGCATTTGCAGAGCATGAAGTACTCATTGGTCGCGATGCCATGACTGTCTATCAATTCCTGGTGGACGGACTCAACAATCCGCTGTGGCGCAGCGGTATCCGCAGCATTTCGCTCCGTTCGGGACACGCCGGCGAAAAGGGCGCCGTTTATCAGCAGACTTTGGCGGGCCCGGGCGGGCGGCCGATCGCGGCTGATTTCCAAATCACTGAAGCCAGGCCAGGCGCCGAAGTGCGTTTCGCCGTCGTCGCCGGTCCTGCGCGGCCTACAGGCGGCTACTACCTCAGCACCGAGGGGCCCAATACCCGCCTGCGCTTCGCCCTGGAGTACCACCCCAAGGGTCTGCAGAAACTCATGAACAGCATGATCCAGAAGACCATGGAAGACGAAGTGGTCCAGCTGGAGCAGCTCAAGTCGGTCATCGAGGAGCAAACCCCGGAGGCATGAGAGTTACTGCGCCAGCTTGAGTCCGCCCAAACCGGTTATCGGAGTGCTCGGGGTCGTGAGGCGTCCGGCGGTCAGGTCCCAATACTCGATCGTTCCATCGCTCAGCAGGCCCGCGATTCCGGTGGTGTTGAGGCCCGTGACGCCCTTGAGCGAGCGCAATCCGGAGTAGTCTGTCCAGGCGGTTCCGACCACCAGATGTGCCTCTGCCCTCGGCGCGGTGAGCCCGGAGCCGCGGTAGAGTCGCAGGTTCCCGTTTGCTTCAACCGCCAGGAGGTCCTGGAAGCCGTCGGCGTCGTAGTCCACCATGCTCAGCCGGATCGCGCTGACGCCCGAGCCCACTTGGGTCCGTCCGACCAGGGCGGTGAGCCCCAGGTTCCGGTACAGGTAGAGCGCGCCGCTGGAATCAGTGGCGAGGATTTGCGGAAGCCGGTTGTTGCCGCACCAAATGCCCACGGCCATGGTCATCGACTGCCAGCCCGATCCGCCCAACGTCACCGGCGCCTTGAATCCTCCGCTCACCGCTCCGGGGTAGAGCAGGAGCCTGCCGTCCAGCATTTGGACCAAGACGTCGGTCACACCGTCGCGGTCCCAATCGGTGGTCATCACTTCCTTCGCCCCGGCGAAACCGGTACCGACCGTCCGCGCGGGACCGAACGTACCGTTGCCGAGTGCCGGGTAGTCCCTCAAGTTGCCGGAGGGGTCGACGGCGACGAGGTCACCGGCGCTGCGGATGGCTGCGGTGCTGAGGTCCAGCGTGGGCGGCTGGTGCTTCGCGATGGGGTCGCAGACGGTCGGGGGCGGAAGCTGGGGAGGGGCCGTGCCGGCGCCCGGGCTGTTGACTGTGCCGGCGGGGAGCGTCGTATAGCCGAAGAGATTGACGACGCCCCACATCGTGTAGCTGTTGGGCGTGGTCAGGTAGTTGCCGTCGGTGAACGTGATTCCAACGCCGATCACGTTGAAACGGGGATCCCGCAGGAGCGCATCGTGGGCGGGTGAGCTTTTCCACCATTCGACAAGCTGGGCGGCATTCCGATCCCAGCGGACCGCGATGATCTCGCCTGCCCCGTTGTTGGGGTTCAAGGCCCTGGGGTCGGTCCAGAAGTTGCTGCGGTGTTCAATCACTTGGCGGCTGGCGATGTTGTTGGACCAGTCCTGCGAAAGAGTTGACACGGTGGGGTTGTACTTCACCGGATTCAAGCCGAGCGACGTCCTGTAGGCATTGATGGCGTTGAACACGGCCAGCACCTGGGCGGAATTATCGTCGTTGACCAATGCTTGCGTCGAGACCAGCGGCACAGCTGCGGGGGAGGACTTCGTCGGGGCTGGAGCCGGCAGGGTGGCGCCCCCTGCCGCGGTCCCGGGGAGCGGGTCCGGGCCGGATGCCGGCGGGATGGAGGGCAGCGGGGGCGGGCCGGCCACTGCCTGGGGTGAGGTGCCTTTGCCGGGCTCGACGACGGGGCTCCCCTGCGCAGGGGAGGTCCCCGCTGGGACGGTTGAGGAGGTGCCTGCGCCAGCCGTGGCTGTAGCAGGGGCGGCTGCAGCTCCTGGTGGTGCGGGGGTGGCCGATGATGACCCCGGCGCGGGTGCGGCCTGCGGAAGGCTAGATCCCGACGGCGGTGCGGACGCCGTCGTCGTACTTTCAGCGCCTGCGGTGGTGCTTGAGGTGGAAGGCGCGGCGGCGGCAGTTCCCGCGAGCGGAACCGGAACGGCGAGCGGGCCAGAGGCAGGGGCCATCACCGTGAGAAGGCATGCCACCAGCACGGCGACGGGCACCGCAATTCGTCTCAATGTTTCCCCAGATTCGCGTCGTGCCACCGTTCCCAAGCACAACAGCGGTAACGGTAGTCTATGTGGTGCACTATAGTCCCATGCGCCACTCCGGCACCACGGGGTTCGCGATGCATACGGTACTTTTGATCCTGTGCTGATCTCTGACCGCGACATACGTGCCGAAATCGACTCCCGACGTATCGTCTTGGAGCCCTACGACCCCGCGATGGTTCAGCCGTCCTCGGTGGATGTGAGGATCGACCGCTTCTTCCGGCTGTTCGACAACCACAAATACGCGCACATCGACCCCTCCGAGGAGCAGCCTGAGCTGACTCGGCTGGTTGAGGTCGAGGGTGATGAGCCTTTCATCCTGCACCCGGGCGAGTTTGTGCTCGGTTCAACATACGAAACCGTGAGCCTGCCGGACGACGTCGCCGCACGACTCGAAGGAAAGTCTTCGCTGGGGCGCCTCGGCTTGTTGACGCACTCCACGGCCGGCTTCATTGATCCCGGGTTCTCGGGCCATGTGACGCTTGAACTCTCCAACGTTGCGACGCTGCCCATCAAGTTGTGGCCCGGCATGAAGATCGGCCAGCTGTGCTTCTTCCGGCTCTCGTCGGCCGCTGAGCATCCCTATGGTTCCGGCGGCTACGGCAACCGTTACCAGGGCCAGCGCGGCCCCACCGCGAGCCGCAGCCACCTGAATTTCCACCGGACGGCTGTTTAGCCCCTGTCGAGAGGTGAGATCTCACCTCTTTGAAGGTACGAAAGGCCGAGATCTCACGTCTCGCTGGCCCAACCGGCGCGGGCAAGGGCATCGCGCACGCGGTGCACGACGCCGTCGAACCCCCACGCCTTCACGTGCCGTGCCGTAATGGTCACTGAGGTCCAGCCGATCGCGGCGATGGATTCGTCACGGCGAATGTCCGATTCCTTCTGCGTGGCAGTCAGGTGGTGGCTGCCGTCGTAATTGACGGCAACTTTGTACCGGGGGAAGGCCAAGTCCGGCCATGCCAGCTCCCAGCCGGCTGAATCCCGGACGACAAAGCGCAATACAGGTTCCGGCAATCCCCGCCGGCCGATGGCAAGACGGAGCTTGGTTTCCGGTACGGAGTCGGCCCCAACCCTCGCGAGTTCCAGCGCCAGCAGGGCGTTCCTGCGTCCACGGATGCCCGGGTTTCCCTCCACCTGCGAACGCAAATCCTCAAGGGAACAAAGCGCGGCCCGGTTGTGGCCGAAACTGCGGGACTGAGTGCAGATGAAGTGGTCGGCAGCGGCCACGAGATCGTCGAGGGGCAGCAATGCCGCCAAATCGAGCCACGTCCGGGCAGGACTCGTCACGGGGACTCCGTCAAGTGCCTGACGGTCGGCGGCCCCCAAAGCTACCCTGCGCCCGGCGACCCCCTTGCGAACTGGCCGGTTCCCGCCGTCCCACCGCAGCAAATGCACCAACGGCTGGCGTTCGAGGTCAAAAGGGAGGGGACAACGCCACAGGATTGCCGCCGTCGGGCCGCAACAGACTGTTCCCGGTGAGATGCCGGTCAGCAGGCGTGCGGTGTGGGCAAGTTCCTGGGCGGCGCCCCACGGAACACCGACTCCGCGGCTGGCCACGCGAAGATCCTTATTCCATGCCCGGTTGTCCGAAACCCCGGCAGCGCGTTGCTCGGAGAGCGTGAACGAGCGGCCCCTGAGGGTTTCAGGAAGAGGCCCGGGACTGCGCATGCACCAATTCTTGGCACAACGTAGGCGCCCGTAGCCGGTTATCCACAGTGGGGAGGAGTAGTGCGGGCCCGCTTACAGATCGAGAGGTGAGATCTCGCCTCTTTGGAGGCTCGAAAAGGCCGGGATCTCACGCCTCGAAGGACGCAATAGGCTCCGATGCCTTCGCTTTGCGCGGGGACTTGCGGAAGGCCTTGACTGTCGGTTCCACGAAGCGGGCTGCGAGAGGTCCGATGATGGCCATGAGCAGCACATACGCGGTGGCGAGGGCGGCAAGTTCGCGCGGGACGACTCCCGAGGCCACGGCGAGGCCCGCAATGACAATGGAGAATTCGCCGCGGGCAATCAAAGCGGCTCCGGCGCGGAAACGCCCGGGAACGGCGATCCCTGCCCGCTTCGCGGCCCAAAATCCGGTCAGCACCTTGGTCACGGCTGTCGCGAGAGCCAGGAGCAGCGCCCAGCCCAGGACTGGCGGGATGCTGGACGGGTCCGTGTTGAGGCCGAAGGCCACGAAGAAGATAGCCGCGAAGAGATCCCGCAGCGGTTCAAGGATCCGCGTCGCGTTGTGGGCCGTGGCCCCCGAAATGGCAATGCCCAGCATGAACGCGCCCACAGCCGCGGAGACTTGGAGGGCGGACGCGATGCCGGCCACGAGAAGTGCGGCCCCGAGGAGATTGAGCAGGAAGACTTCGGAGTTTTCGCTGTGCACGGCCTGGGATACCCGATGGCCGTGTTTAAGGGCCACTACCAGCACGAGGGTGACGACGGCCAACGCAATACCTACCGTCTGGAGACCGCCCAGGAAGCCCACGCCCGCGAGGATCGCCGTCAGGATAGGAAGGTAGATGGCCATGGTGAGGTCTTCGAACACCAGGATGGCCAGCACCACCGGCGTTTCACGGTTACCGATCCGGCCGAGGTCGGTGATCACCTTGGCGGCGATGCCGGAGGAGGAAATATAGGTCACCCCGCCCATCACGATCGCGCCCACGAGTCCCCAGCCGAGCCACACGGCGATCCCGGCACCTGGCAGGAAGTTCAACACGAGGTCCAAAACGCCGGCTTGCCAGGAGCGGCGCAGCCCGGTGACGAGTTCCGCGGCCGTATATTCCAAGCCGAGCATCAACAGGAGCAGGATGACGCCGATTTCGCCGGAAAGATGGGCGAACTCGTGCATGCCATCGAGCTTGATCAGTCCACCCGCCCCGAACGCCAGTCCCCCCACCAAATAGAGCGGAATGGGTGACATGCCGATCCTGCCGGCCAAGCGCGCCAAGAGGCCGAGACAGAAAACGACTGCGCCCAGCTCAATGAGGGTCAGGGCCAGGGGGTCCATGGACGTCAGCCGTTGCGCAGAATGGCAGCCGCAGAGTCAAGACCTTCCTGCGTACCGACAGCCACCAGCAAATCACCCGTGTGAAGGACGACGTCGGGGGCCGGTGAGGGAACCACTTCGCCTTCGCGCATGATCGCCACGATCGAGACGCCACTGCGGGTGCGGATCTGGGCTTTGCCCATGGGCTGGTTGTTGAAAGGGGAATCCGCGGTGATGGAGAACTGCCGCGTGACAATGCCGGGAATTTCCTTGTGGGCTTCGGCCAAACGCATGGCGATGTGCTGCCCGCCCAGGAGATTGCCCAGGGCGGCGGCCTCGTCTGCGGTCAACGGGATGGATGCCTGGCAGGTATCGGGATCGTCCCACGTGGAGACGAAAAGCTCGGTCTCACCCTCCCGCATCTCGACAACACCGATCCGGCGTCCCGAGGCCGTGATGAAATCCTTGCGGACCCCGAGGCCTGGAAGTTCTGTCTCATCCACGTTCATAAGTCCACCCTAGCCCTCTTGAGGGGACGGCGGAATGATGCCACTCACAGCCGCCGCACAAAGCGGTGCGCGCCTTTCTAGGGGGTCAGAGCCAGGCCGCGCGCGGCGTCGTCGTAGTATTCGCGGTTCTCCAATCCGGAGGCTGCCGCCTCGTCCAGAACCACGACAGCGTCGGCATGCCACTGCAGGATCGAACCCGGGCACGACGCCGTCAGCGGTCCCTCGACGGCGGCAGCGATCGCGGGGGCCTTCGCGGCGCCCGTGGCGATGAGCACCAGCCGGCGCGCATCCAACACAGTCCCCAATCCCTGGGTGATGCAGTGGGTAGGGACATCGCCGTCGTGGTCGAAGAACCGGGCGTTGTCCCGCCTCGTGCGGGCCGTCAGCCTCTTCAGCCGTGTCCGGGAGGACAAAGAGGATCCGGGCTCATTGAATCCCACATGGCCATTGGCGCCGATGCCGAGGATCTGCACGTCGACACCGCCGGCGGCAGCTATTGCGGCGTCGTAGGCAGCCGCTCCCGCTTCGAGCTCGGCCTGGGTGGTGCCGGTACCGTCAGGGACACTCAGCCCGGCCAAGGGAAGCCCGATCACATCGTAGACCTCGCGGATCAGGACCTCGCGGTAGGACTGGACATGTCCAGTCGGAAGGCCCACATATTCGTCCAAGGCGAATCCCGTGGCGGCCGAGAAATCGGCTCGTCCCGCAGCCGCAGCAGCTGCGAGCTCCGCGTACAGTCCCAGGGGAGACGAACCGGTAGCCAGGCCCAGCACGGGTCCCCTGCCTGAAGGGAGTCCTGAGAGGACGGCTTGGGCGGCGGCCGAAGCGGCCGCTTCCGGAGTGGGCGTGACAATGACTTCCATGGCAACTTTCTGTCGATAGGTGGGGTGCGGGCGCTAGCTAGCCAAGGTCAGGCTTTGGTGCTGCCGTTCAGCAGTGCAGTCAGGGCCTGGGACACGGTGAGGGACGCACCATACGTGACGATGTCCGCTCCGCCGCGCGGCCAGCCGCACTCGACAGCGATCACCGCGTGCCCCTCCGCCCTCAAGCGGGCGAATACGGTCCACAGCGGGTGTTCGGCATCCAGGCCGCGCCCGACGACGGCGACCCGCGCGCCGTCGGGCACCTCGCCTTCGCGGACCACCGCCGAAGCCGTGGCAGCGGGGCCCCAGGGCACGCGGCCGACGGCGAAGTTCGACCCGGTTTCAACCTGCACGATCGCCACGGGTTCCTCCCGTGCAAGCCATCGTTGGGCGGCTTCGGACACCTCGAAGGCCTCGGCGATACGCTCGCCGGCGAGCGCCCTGCGGTCGGCAGGCACGCCGGCAGGCTCCGGCTGGCCCGGTAGGCCGAGCTGGCCCCTGATGGAGGCCTCCTGGATTTCCGCGGCACCCGCGGCGGGGAAACCCGAGGACAATGCTGCCGTGCGGGCGACCGCGTCCGCGAGACGCTCCACGGGCAAACGCCCCTCTTCAACCGCGTCTGCAATCGCGGTGAGCGTCTGCTCGAAGAGTGCCGGTCCTGTTTCGGAGCCAAGGCACAGCAGGTCCGCCCCGGCGATCAGTGCACGGACGGCTGCTTCCGGAATGCCGGTCTGGGCCGACGCGCCAGCCATGTCCAGGGCATCCGTGATGATGACGCCCTCGAATCCCATGTCCCGACGCAGGAGGTCCTGCAAGATGCGCGAGGAGAAGGTGGCGGGGTGGTCCGGGTCGAGGGCTTCGACCAGGATGTGGCTGGTCATGACTGTGGCTCCACGGGCCGCGACGAGTGCGCGGAAAGGGACAAGTTCGCGTGCATCCAGCGTGGCGGCGTCGGCCGTGACCCGCGGGAGGGCCAGATGGGAGTCCGTGGTTGTGTCGCCGTGGCCCGGGAAGTGCTTGGCACACGATGCCACGCCGGCGTCTTCGAGTCCACGGATCCAAGCGGCGGTATGCCGGGCCACCAAATCCGGTTCGGCCCCGAAGCTGCGGACGCCGATCACGGGATTGGCCGGAGCGGAATTGACATCGGCATCCGGGGCCAGGTTGAGGTTGATGCCCAGGCCTGCGAGTTCGTGGCCGATGGCGCTGGCGCTGGCAGCGGTCAGGCCGACGTCGTCCAAACGCCCGAGCACCGCGTTTCCGGGCTGCGGTGAACCTGTGAGGTAGTGCAGCCTCGTGACGTCGCCGCCCTCTTCATCGACGGCGATAAGCGTGTTCGGGGAATGCGCGCGGAGCCCGGCGCAAAGCTCGCGCAGCTGGACGGGGGACGCCACGTTGGTGCCGTAGAGGCACACTGCCGCCAGCCCGGCGTCGTACGCTTCAAGGATCCAGACGGGGACGGCGATGCCGGTGAATCCGGGCATGAGGGTGCCTGCCGCGAGGCGGCGGAGGTGGGTGCGGGCGGCCCCGGTGGCAAAGGACTGGGTAGCGGGGGACTGAATTGTTTCCATGTCCGGTTCCTTCGAAGAATGCTTGGCTGGTTAGTCAGGGTTGGAAACGGCGGGGGCGGGGCACTTAGGCCACGCCAAGCTGGTTCCACAGGACCATCACGGCGGCTCCGCGCAGGACAATGTCCTGTGCGTCTGCCGCGAGACGGACGGACACCGGTGAAGGGTCCTGGTGCAATAGCCGCTCAAGCAGGGTCTGCTGGACGGCGTTGAGAAGGGGGCCTTCCAAAAGCTCCCGGGGTCCGCTGAGGACTACTTCGCCCAAATCGAGGGCGCCAACCACGGGCGCGAGGGCGATGGCGAGCCGCTCGCCTGCCTCCCGGAGTACGACGTCGGCCGCGGCGTCCGGTTCGGAGCTCGCCGCTGCTTCGGCCAGGGCCAGTTCGAGGCTTGGGACGGACATCCAGGTTTCGAGGCAGCCTGTTTTACCGCATTTGCACATGGTTCCGCCGTCGGTGCCGACCGTAACGTGGCCGATTTCGCCCGCCGCGGAGTGGGCGCCCCGGGCGCGCCTGCCGCCGACGATGAGCCCCGAACCGACACCGCGGCCGATTTTCACGAGGACTTCGTCGTCACTGCCGCCGCCGAACGTATGGTCCGCATGGACTGCGGCGTCGGCGTCGTTGGAGACGAGGGTTGGCAGGCCGGTGCGCTCCTGGAGGAGGCCGCGGAGGGCGACGTCCTTCCATCCGAAGTTGGGGGCCGTGGTGACCACGCCGTCCGCGTTGACGATGCCGGGGGTTCCGACTCCGATCCCGAGGAGCGTGGCGGTGGCCCGTCCGACGGCCTCGGAAGCGAGTTCGAGGACCTGGTTGACGACGTCCTCTCCGCTCCCCTCGGAGAGGGAACGCTCGACCCGTTCGAGGATGTTGCCGTCAAGGTCCAGGACAGCGGCACGCAGCACGGAATTTTCGGCCAAGTCCATGCCGATCACTTGAAGGCCTTGGCGATTGATGTCCACCAGGATGGCCGGCTTGCCAGGGCGGACTTCATCCGAGTGGCCCAGCTCCACCACATGGCCTCGTTCCAGGAGGTCCGAGACGAGGTCTGATACCGTGACGCGGGTCAGGCCCAGGGTCCGGGAGAGTTCCGCACGGCTCATCGCCCCTGCCGAGTGGAGCGTCTGGCGCACCAAGGAGAGGTTGTGGGCTCGCCCGTCGGAAGGCAGGGTTGCTGCCCCGGTCCGATCAGTGCGCTGGCGGTCACGAAGGGCTTCCATGTGAGTTAGTAAACTCTACTAACAATCAAAGATCAAGGGTTTTCCGCAAAGCACAGTCTCAGCTCAGCGGAACGGTCGCGATTTCCGTCTTGTTGGGTGACTTGACGGGCAGGATCACCAGCAGGCCGGCCAGGAGCACCACCATGATGCCCAGGATTCCCCAGCGTTGGGCTGCGCCCGGGGCCACAAGAGGGGTCGCAAGGGTGATGCACAGTGTGAAGAGCGCAGGCGCCAGGAAGCTCACGGCCCGGCCGGTAGTGGCGTAGAGTCCGAACAGCTCGCCGGATTCGCCGTCCGGCGCCAGCCTCGCGAGGTAGGCGCGGGAGGAAGCCTGTGCTGGTCCCACGAAGAGGCAGAGGAATAGCCCGAACACCCAGAACGTGGTGCTGCCTGCCCAATGGGCTCCGAAGAACACGTAGTCGCCGTTGCCGAGAACCAGGATCGCGGTGCCGGCTACCAGGAGTCCTAGAAGGGAGATGACGATGACGGCCTTGGGTCCGATCCTGTCGTCCAGGAATCCACCGATCATGGCGCCGACGGCGGCCACCACGTTGCCGAAAATCGCGAAGAAGATGACTTGTTTGAGCTCGAAGCCGAAGGTCCCGGCAGCAATGACCCCGCCGAAGGTGAAGACCGCCGCCAGGCCGTCGCGGAAGATGGCGCTCGCGAGCAGGAAGTAGATGGTGTGCGGGCTGGTTTGATAGATGGCCTTGATCCTGCGGACCAGCAAACCGTAGGAGGCAAGGAACCCGAGACGGGATTCCGGTTTCTTGACGGAGAGTTCCGGAACCGCGAAAAGGACCGGCAGCGCGAAGATGAAGAACCAGAGCGCGGAGAAGACAGCCACGAGCCTGATATTCAGGCTGTCCTGGGTGGAGGCCCCGAACCACTCGAAGGACGGTTGGACGAATAGCTGCAGCACCACGAGCAGCGCGATAATCCCGCCCAGGTACCCCATCCCCCAGCCGAAGCCGCTCACTTTGCCGATGTTGGCCGGGGTGGAAATCTGGGCCAGCATGGCGTTGTAATTGACACCCGCGAACTCGAAAAACACATTGCCAAGCGCGATCAACGAGACACCCAGAAGCAGGAATTCGGGCTTGGGGAAAACAAAGAAGCAAGAGCCCGTCAGGACGGCCACGAGCGCGGTGTTGACTCCGAGCCACAGCTTCCGCCGGCCGCCGGAGTCTGAACGCTGTCCGGTGACCGGCGCGAGGATCGCAATCGCGACGCCGGCAATCGCCAGCGCGGCACCCAACGTCGCCGACGCGGAATCTTCGCCGCCAAACGCCTTCGACGTCAGGTAGACGGTGAACACGAAGGTGGTCATCACGGCATTGAATGCCGCGGAACCCCAGTCCCAGGATGCCCACGCAAGGATCTGGCCCTTGTTCGACAGGGCAGGGCCTGAAGCAAGCTCGGATGCCGGGTGCGGGGCCTCAGGCGCAGTTGCCATGTTCATGGTTGATAAACTACCTGCACCGAACCCAACGCTTGACCGCCTGCTCCAACTTTTGACAACTTATTCCTGACTTTGCGGAGATTCCAGTGATCACAGTCCTTGCCGTGACCTTTGCAGCGGCAACTGTGGCGCCCTGGATCTTCCGGAAACTTCAGCGGAATGCCTTCTACGTCATCGCAGCGGTTCCCGCCGCTGCCTTTATCTGGCTGCTCCTACAGTACGACCGGATCTATCCCGGCCAGAGCCTTCCGGGTCCCGGGGACCCTACCGGCGGTTTCATCGAAGAAACCCTCCCATGGATTCCAAACCTCAAGCTTGAATTCGCGTTCCGCATGGACGTCCTGGCGTGGGTGATGTCCTTGCTGGTCCTGGGGGTCGGCGCGTTGGTCCTGGTCTATTGCGCCCGGTACTTCAAGAACAAGGATGCCGACCTCGGAGGGTTCGGGGCCCAACTCCTCGCCTTCGCCGGGGCGATGTTCGGCCTGGTGACGGCGGACGACCTCCTGATGATGTTCATCTTCTGGGAACTCACCACCGTCCTGTCCTATCTGCTGATCGGCTATGCGCGCACCCGACTGTCCGCGCGGCGCTCGGCTTTGCAGGCCCTCATGGTCACCACCGCCGGCGGCCTGGCCATGCTCGTGGGCCTCATCATTCTGGGCCAGGCCGCCGGAACATACCGGATTTCGGCGATCATGACTCAAGCGGCCGCCCTCGTGACGGGACCCGCACAAGGTGCGGTTGCTGCCGCCGTCGTACTCATCTTGGTAGGTGCGATTACCAAATCGGCGCTGGTCCCCTTCCACTTCTGGCTCCCGGGCGCCATGGCCGCACCCACCCCGGTGAGCGCCTACCTGCACGCCGCGGCCATGGTGAAGGCCGGCATATACATCGTCGCCCGCATGGCGCCGGGGTTCAGCGAGAGCCCGTACTGGTTGCCGCTGGTGCTCGGGCTCGGCCTGGCGACGATGCTGGTGGGCGGCTACCGGGCGCTCCGGCAGACCGACATCAAGCTCATCCTCGCCTACGGAACCGTCAGCCAGCTCGGATTCCTCACCATGGTGGTGGGCCTCGGCCGGCCCGACGCCGCGCTGGCCGGACTCGCGCTTCTGCTGGCCCACGGGCTCTTCAAGGCTTCCCTGTTCCTGGTGGTGGGCATCATCGACCACCAATCCGGCACGCGCGATATCCGCAAACTCTCGGGCGTGTACAAGTCCTCCAGGGCGCTCGCCATTGTGGCGGCCATCGCCGCTGCGTCCATGGCCGGAATACCTCCGATGGCAGGCTTCGTGGCCAAGGAATCCGTGTTCGAAGCCTTCGTCCACTACGGCACGGCCCCTGCTTCGCAACCGTGGGGACTGCTCCTCCTCGTCGGCTTGGTCCTGGGGTCCATCCTCACGTTCGCCTACAGCGCCCGCTTCATGTGGGGTGCGTTCGCCACCAAGCCGGGCGTGGAACGGACTCCGTTCAAAGCCATCCAGCCATCGTTCCTCGCGGCGCCCGCGATCCTGAGCTTCCTCACCATCGTGTACGGCCTGTGGCCGGATCCGGTTGACGGGTGGATCCAACCGTATGCGGCGCTCTTTGTAGAGCCCGCTGCCGGAACAAACGCAGTCGGACCAACCGCAGCCAGTGCCAGCCACCTTGCGCTATGGCACGGACTGACTCCCGCCTTGGGGCTGACCGCCGTGACGTTCGCGGCCGGCGTCGTGATGTTCTATGCCCGTAACCTCGTGGCGAGGGCGCAGACTCATATCCCGGATTGGGTGGACGGCGATCGCGCCTACCAGCGCACCATCGGGGCCTTGGATGACGTCGCCGTCTGGGTCACCGGGCGCACGCAGCGCGGTTCCCTCTACTTTTACCTGGCGGTTATTCTCACCGTGGCGTTCGCCGTTCCGCTCACGGCACTTATCGTCGCTAACAAGCCGCTCCCAGGCGGTCTCTTTTTGATCGACCCGAATTCTCCGCTCCAGCTCATCGCCGCGGCAGGAATCGTTGTTGGCGCGCTAGCCGCAGTCCGTGCCAATAAGCGCTTCCTCGCAGTGCTGATGGTGTCTGTCACGGGCTACGGCATCGCGCTCATGTTCGCGTTGCAGGGAGCCCCGGACCTCGCCTTGACGCAAATGCTCGTGGAGACCATCATCCTGGTGGCCTTCGTGCTGGCGATGCGCAGCCTCCCTCCGGAGCTCCGGGACCGCACCGGCGGCAAATACCGGGTGGTCCGCGTCATTATCGGCGTGGCGTTCGCGGTCACCATGATCTTCGTGGCGATCTACGCGATGGGCGCCCGCATTGCCGAGCCTGTGTCGCTCTCGTTCCCCCGGCTGGCCTACGAAGGCGGCGGCGGACTCAACGTGGTCAACGTGACGCTGGTGGACATCCGGGCGTGGGACACTTTCGGGGAGATCTCGGTGCTGGCAGTTGCCGCTACCGGCGTCGCGAGCTTGATCTTTGTCCGCAGCAGGGGTGAGCGCCTCAACAAGGCCGCCACGATTCCCGAGGGCATTGTGGGAAGGCGCGCCGCCGCCGGGGGCAGTTCGCGCGACGACGCATCGCTGGCACTCGTCCGCAAGTTCGCGGGCTCCCTGACGGACCCCTGGCTCGTGGCCGGCCGAACCCTGGCACCGGAACGGCGTTCCATCATCTTCGAAGTGGTCACGCGGCTGATTTTCCACTCGATGATCGTCTTCTCCGTGTACCTCTTGCTTGCGGGACACAATCTTCCGGGAGGCGGCTTCGCCGGCGGACTCACTGCCGGGCTCGCCCTGACCATCCGCTACTTGGCCGGCGGACGGTTCGAGTTGCGGGAAGCCGCACCGATCAGCGCCGGCATGCTGCTGGGAACCGGTCTTGCGACGGCGGCCGCGGCGGGCTTCGTCCCGTTGCTGCTGGGCGGCCAAGTGTTCCAAAGTGCCATCATCGGGTTCTGGCTGCCGCTGTTCGGTGACATCAAGTTCGTGACCTCGACGGTCTTCGACATCGGCGTGTACCTCGTGGTCGTAGGGCTGGCCTTGGACGTGCTGCGCAGCTTGGGAGCCGAGATCGACGAACACTTCGAAGAGACTGCCGGCGGCGACTCGGGGGATTCCGGGGAAGCCCGATCCGAAGCCGCCGCCGCGGTAACCACAGCAACTATTGCGCCAGGGAAGGGGACCCCATGAGCGTCAACTTGACCTTGTTGATCGTCATGGGAGTGCTCTATGCCTGCGGAATTTATTTGATCCTGGAACGCAGCCTGACGCGCGTTCTCCTGGGGCTTATGCTCCTGGCCAACGCAACCAACCTGTTGATCCTCGCCACGGGCGGATATGCCGGGCTGGCCCCGCTGTTCAACAAATCGACGGATCCGCGCGACTACAACGATCCTTTGCCACAAGCCTTGATCCTGACGTCGATTGTGATTTCCTTCGCGGTGACGGCATTCATGCTCGGCATCATCTACCGGACCTGGGCGTTGGCACGTCAAGACGACATCCAGGACGACGCCGAAGACCGGCGTGTGGCGAAGACACCTAGCTTTGACGCCGAAGACGACTCCGTGGTTCCTGAAGAAACGTCCGAATTCCCGGTGACGGCAGTAACCGAAGCAGCCAAGGAAGGGGGCCCCCAGTGAACATCGCCAGCCTGGCGCCGCTCGCCGTCGTACTTCCCATCCTCGGTGCCGCACTGACGTTCGCCCTGAACAGGAACCCTCTGGCCCAACGCGCGGTCAGCATCGGTTTATTGTCCCTGACCTTGCTCCTGGAATGCTGGCTCCTTGCCTCGGTATGGACCACGGGCACAGCATCCGTCACCCTGGGTGGCTGGCAGCCGCCTTTTGGCGTGGTGATGGTGGTCGACCAGTTCTCCTCGCTCATGTTGGTGGTTTCTTCCGTCATCAGCCTCGCGGTGCTCATCTACGCCACCGGCCAGGGCATGGCCGACGGCGACCGCGAGGCGCCGGTGTCGATCTTCCACCCGACTTACCTGATCCTGGTAGCCGGAGTCTCGAACGCCTTCCTCACGGGTGACCTCTTCAACCTGTACGTGGGCTTCGAGATCCTGCTGACCGCGAGCTACGTGCTCATGACGCTGGGCGGCACCGGTCCGCGCATCCGCGCCGGGGTCACGTACGTGGTGGTTTCCGTGGTGTCTTCGGTGTTGTTCCTGATCGCCATTGCCATGATCTACGGAGCCACCGGGACCATCACCATGGCGGATCTTGCCATCAAGCTGGCCGAATTGGATCCTGGCACCAGGAACCTGCTCCACGTCATGCTGCTCGTGGCCTTCGGCATCAAGGCTGCCGTGTTCCCGCTGTCGTTCTGGCTGCCTGACTCGTACCCGACCGCGCCGGCACCGGTCACTGCCGTGTTCGCGGGCCTGCTCACCAAAGTGGGCGTCTACGCGATGGTCCGCACGGAGACCCTTCTCTTCCCGGGCGACACCTTGAATGCCCCGTTGATGGTGGTAGCGCTCCTCACCATGCTGGTGGGCATTCTCGGGGCCATAGCGCAGAGCGACATCAAACGATTACTCTCCTTCACCTTGGTCAGCCACATCGGCTACATGGTATTTGGGCTGGCCATGTCTTCCGTTGCGGGGCTTGCTGCCGCGGTCTTCTATGTGGCCCACCACATCACGGTCCAAACGAGCCTGTTCCTGGTGACCGGCTTGATTGAGCGCCGAGGTGGCAGCTCGTCCATGGACAGGCTGGGTGGGCTCGCCAAACTGTCTCCGCTCCTCGCGCTCTTGTTCTTCATTCCGGCGATGAACCTCGCAGGAATCCCGCCCTTCTCCGGGTTCCTGGGGAAGCTCGGGCTCCTGCAGGCAGGCATCGCCCTCGGGACACCCTTGGCCATTACCTTGGTGGTGGGCGGCGTGGTCACGAGCCTCTTGACCTTGCTGGCAATTGCCCGGGTCTGGAACCGCGCATTCTGGCGGAAGCCCGAGGACGCGGAATACCCGGCCGCCGCCCTCAAGGACACGGCAGCAGTCGGCCTGCTTCCGCGGACCATGGTGGGGCCGACTGCCGCGCTGGTGGTCTTTGGCGTGGCGCTGACCGTCTTCGCCGGTCCACTGTTCCAATTGGCCGGAAACTCCGCGGAACAGATGTTGGACCGTACGGCGTACATCCATTCCGTGCTCGGCGGGAATGCGAAGGTTCCGGAGATCGCTGCGCCGGTGCAGGGAGGTGCCAAGTGAGCCGCAAGCGGATTTCGTTCCGGACCGAGTTGCCCCTGCTGGTCTGGCTCGTGGTCGTCTGGGGTGCGCTTTGGCGGGACTTCAGCCCGGGCAACTTGGTGTTCGGAGCGCTGATCGCCGTGGTGGTAGCCAGGGTCTTCTATTTGCCTCCCGTGGAACTCAGCGGACGATTCAACGTGCTGCGAGCCATTCCTTTTGCCGGGTTGTTCCTTGCCAAAGTGGTGGCCGCGAGCTTCCAAGTCATGTACTTGGCGGTATTCCGGGGGCCTTCGGTCACCAATGCCGTGGTCGCGGTTCCCCTTCGTAGCCATTCCGACCTCATGGTGACCGCCACAGGCCACGTGATTTCGCTGATTCCGGGTTCCTTGGTGGTGGAGGTGGATCGCTCAACGTCCACGCTCTATATCCACGGGCTCAATGTCCGCAACGATGTGGACACCGCCAAGCTGCGCAAGGAAGTCCAGGACACGGAGGCCTCGCTGATCCGGATCATGGGTACCCGGGCGGAAATGGACGCACTCCAGGCCGAAGGCTGGCCTGCAACGAGGGGAGTTGGCTCATGAAAGACATCGTGCTGATCGTCACGGCGGTGATTCTTAGCCTCGCGGCGGCAGGCGCCATCTACCGGATCGCCGTCGGGCCGTCCCTGCTGGACCGGGTGCTCGCCTCGGACGTGCTGCTCGCCATACTGGGCGCCGCGCTGGCCATCGACATGGCCGTCAACAGGCACCTCAACAACCTCGTGCTGCTCGTCGCCCTGACGCTGATCGGGTTCGTTGGCTCGGTGACGGTGGCCCGCTTCGTGGCCGACCGAAGGGGACAGGTCAATGACTCCTAATGCCACCGGAGTTGACGCAGTGATCGATGCGGTCACCGCAGTGCTGCTGATTGTTGGCGCGCTGATGTCATTGGGCGCGGCAATCGGCCTGTTGCGGTTCCCGGACCTTATGAGCCGCATGCACGCGGCCACCAAGCCGCAAGTGTTGGGGCTGTTCCTTGTCTTGGCGGCCATCGGGCTGCAGATGCGCGAATGGTGGGTGTGGCCGATCCTGGCGGTGGCCTGGATCTTCCAGCTGCTGACCGTGCCCGTATCCGCACACATGGTGGGCCGCGCAGGCTACCGGACCAAGCACCTCCACCGCGAGTTGCTGACCATAGACGAACTCGAGGCCGTGGTGCTGCGGGCTGCCGGTCAACGGGCAGCTGAGAAAGCTCAGGAAACGGAACCGGCAATGCCCAACACCGGGAACGGCGGGAGCTCAGCCGCGAACGGCCGGGATGGCGGGCGGTCAGCCTAGACGATGTCCTGCGTCTTCGAGAAACGCGAGATGGCGCGCTGGGTACTGCGGCTTGCGAAAACCTGGATGACTGCGCTGACGGTCGCCGAAATCAGCGCGAAGGTCAGTGCCGAGCGCAGGCTTGCCTCCATGTCATCGTGACCCTTGGGAGGCTTCTTGCCGGTGGACTTTTCCCACAACGCATTGACGAGTTTGGTGCCGACAAAGCCTGCGCCGATGCTGACGCCAGTGCCGAGCAGCTTGATGAGGAGGTTCATTCCGGGACTCCTTGCGGGAGGAAACAGGATCGTCCCCAGCCTAACTCCACTTCAGGGCAGTTCCGGAGCAACGGTTGGGGATTGGCGCCTCAGCCGGAAGAACTCCTCCAGAGCTCCAGGCTTTGGACGGACGGGCACGATGTCACGGTCCTCGGCCAGTATCGCTTCCACCGTGCCGAGGGCGAGGAGCTCATCCAGCAGCGCCAGCGTGGGCGGCATGAGCTTGAGGGTTCCGGCGGCTTCGGCATCCAGGATCCCATGGACCGGCATCCACAAGGACGACGACGCTTCCGTGGTTTGGTGCCTTGGCTCTGCACCCGAAAGCGGGCAGGCAAGGTAGAAGTATGTGTCGAAGCGCTTGGGCTGGTCTGCCGGGGTGACCCAGTTGGCCCACGGGCGGAGGGTGGCGGCGTCGAGCTTCAGCCCGGCCTCTTCGAACACCTCGCGCCGCGCAGCCGCCAGCACCCGGCCGGCGTTGAAACGGGCCGAAGCGGGCTCGACGGCGATGCTGCTCCGGCGCCATGCGTCGGCGTGCCGCTCGACGACGTCGTCCGCGAAGTCCCAGCCTGAGCTGTCCGCCGGATCCACTCGCCCTCCCGGGAAGACGACCATGCCCGCGGCGAAATCCATCGTGGTCACGCGGTGCTGGACGAAGACTTCCAGGCCGCGCCCGGCATCCGCCGGAACCTCCAGGTCTGACTGGACCGTAGGAACGGCGGCCTCGCGGACCAGGATCACGCTCGCGGCGAGCCTAGGTTCGGCCACCGTGGTGCTGTTCGCTTCGCCATTGCCTGCCAAGACCGCTCCTTTGCCCGCGCTGCGTCACATTCTGCTGGATCATTCTCCCAGTTTCCTCGGCCGCCCGCGCCATTCCGGGCCTGCCTGCGCTCACCCGGCCGGTGATCCAGCAGAATCTGTCGGTACCCGTTCCGGCACAGCGCCCGAAACCCCGCCAAGGTGTAAACTGAACCACGCCCAAAAGGGTGGATTGATAACGACAGGGGAGCGCCGCCGTCGGGCTCGCAGCAATGCGGCACGGAGGACGGGCGCTGAGAGTGCGGACAGCCGCAGACCCTCGAACCTGATCCGGCTAGTACCGGCGCAAGGGAGTCGAGTTCTCATAGTGTCCGGACCGGCGCGGCGGAAGCCGCTCGCAGGCAACCGGAAACACTTTCCCCTCCTGTTCCTCAGGAGGACAAAATGACTGGTATTTCTGCAAGGCCGGGCCTCACCAAGCCTGGTTACAACTGGCGCGTCGTGGACATCGTCGTGGCGGCACTGATCTCGATCGCCGGTGGCGTGATCTTCTGGGCATGGGACCAGATGGCTCTGGTTGCAACGCCGATGTCCGCCGGCTACCCGCCGCTGAGCGGCCTGATCGCCGGCGGCTGGATGATTCCGGCAGTGCTGGGCATGCTCATCGTCCGCAAGCCCGGTGCGGCAATATTCTGCGAGACGGTGGCCGCCACCAGTGAGCTCATCATGGGTTCGCAGTACGGAACCACGGTGCTGATCTCGGGCCTGCTCCAAGGCCTCGGCGCGGAACTCATCTTCCTGGCCTTCATGTACAAGAAGTTCAACCTGCCGGTGTCCCTGCTGGCCGGTGCCGGCGCGGGCCTGTTCTGCGGTCTGAACGACTCCTTCCTCCCGTGGGGCTGGAACATCGCTTACGAACCGGTCGACAAGCTCGCGTACATCGTGTTCTGCACGATCTCCGGTGCCGTCATTGCCGGAGCCCTGTCCTGGATCGCGACCCGCGGCCTGGCCAGGACCGGTGTCCTGAGTGCGTTCGCGTCCCGCAAGGCCGCCTCGGAGCCCGTCTTTTCCTGATGCCCAGCCCTGATTCCGGCACCCCTTCTGTGGTGCGACCCGCCGCCATTTCCGCGCAAGGCTGGGGCTGGCGGCACGCGGGCCGCACCACGCAGGCCATCCACGCCCTCGACCTGGACATCCGTCCAGGGGAGCGTGTGCTCCTGCTCGGCCCCTCGGGCGCGGGCAAGTCGACGCTCCTGCATGCCCTGGCGGGCGTGTTGGGCGAGGAAGGTGACGACGCCGACGAGACCGGCTCGTTGCTGGTGGACGGTGTTTCGCCGAGGGCCCAGCGGGGCCGTGCCGGACTCATGCAGCAGGACCCGGAAACCCAGGTGGTGCTTTCCCGGCTGGGCGACGACGTCGCGTTCGGCGCGGAGAACCTTTGCGTGCCGCGGGAAGAGATCTGGAAGCGGGTCCATGAAGCGCTCGACGACGTCGGGCTGCGGAATAGTGCGAGCGGCAGCTTCCCGCTCGATCACCCGACGTCGGCCCTCTCGGGCGGGCAGAAGCAACGACTTGCGCTGGCCGGCATCCTGGCGATGCGGCCCGGCTTGATCCTCCTGGACGAGCCGACGGCCAACCTGGACCCCGCCGGCGTGTTGGAAGTACGCGATGCCGTGGGCCGCTGCCTCGATAAGACCGGCGCCACGTTGGTGGTGGTGGAGCACCGGGTCTCCGTCTGGAAAGACCTTGTGGACCGGATCGTAGTGCTGCAGCCGGGCAGCTCCTCGTCCACGGGAGGGTCGACGCCGGCGGTGCTCCTGGACGGCGATCCGGACACCGTGTTGGTGCAAGCAAGGGACATGCTCACTGCTGCGGGCGTCTGGGTGCCCGGGTACGTGCCGGCCACCCGGCCACGTTCGGGAACAGGTTCCGGCTCGAGAGTAGGCTCCGGCCCCGGCAACGCTGGAGAACTGCTGCTCGCCACGCAGGAGCTCGCGGTGTCCCGCGAACGGCCACGGCGCCGCAGGTTCAAAACCATCCCGCCTCTTCCTGTGCAGTCCGGCCTCGACGCCGAAGTGCTCGCCGGGCAGGCCCTGACCATCACCGGTCCCAACGGCGCCGGAAAATCGACCTTCGCGTTGACCCTCGCGGGCTTGTTGGCGCCGGTGTCCGGCACGGTGACTGCCGCCGTCGGGCTCAGCGACGGGGCCGGCACCGACCCGTTCAAGTGGAAGGCCCAGCAGCTGATCTCCCGCATCGGGACGGTGTTCCAAGAGCCTGAACATCAGTTCGTGACCGGCCGCGTGCTCGACGAGCTCCTGTTCGGCCCGAAGCACCTTGGCCATGGCGAGGAACGGGTGGACGAGTTGTTGGAACGGCTGCGCCTGGGGCATTTGGTGGACGCCAATCCGTACACGCTCTCCGGGGGCGAAAAGCGCCGGCTGTCCGTGGCGACAGTGCTCGCAGCCCACCCCCGGGTACTGGTGCTGGACGAACCCACGTTCGGCCAGGACGCGAACACTTGGGCCGAGCTTGCGTCGTTCCTCTCCGAACTGCTCGACGCCGGAACCTCCGTGGTGTCCGTGACCCACGACCAGGAGTTCAGCTCCGTCCTGGGCGGCACCGAAATGCGGTTCGAGCCCGCGTTCCAAGGCGGGGCCCGGCAGGAAGCGGGTGCGGCATGAGGGAAACCCTGACCCTGCGCGGCAATAATGCCCTCCTGACCCGGGCGAATCCTCTGGCCAAGTTTGTCTCTGTCTTCCTGATCACCTTGGTCTTGGCGCTGTCCATCGACCTCGTGTCCGCCTCGACGGCGCTCCTTGGCGAACTGGCGCTGTTCCCCCTCGCGGGGCTCACCGTGCGCTTGCTGTGGCAGCGCGGCTGGCCCCTGATTATCGCGGCGGCGCTTGGCGGCTGGAGCACCGCGATCCTGTCGGCCGACAGCGGGAGGATACTGCTCGACGTCGGGATCTGGTCGATCAGCGAAGGCTCGCTTCAGCTGGGACTCGGGTTCATGCTGCGCGGCTTGGCGATCGCGCTGCCGGCCATTCTCTTGATGAGTTGCACCGATCCGACGGACCTTGCCGATGCCCTGGCGCAGAAGGCGAAACTGCCGCACCGTTTTGTCCTGGGCACCTTGGCCGCGCTGCGGCTCGTGGGGCTCATGGCGGAGGAGTGGCAGACCATCGGCATGGCACGGCGCGCGCGGGGTGTCGGCTCGCATGGGAGCCCGCCGCAACGGTTCAAGGCCATGCTCGGCCAAAGCTTCGGGCTACTGGTCCAGGCGATACGACGGGCGTCCCGCTTGGCCGTGACCATGGAGGCGCGCGGCTTCGGCGGTGGACGGCGGACCTGGGCGCGCGAATCCACCTACAGTCGCCTTGACGTCTGGGTTCTCGCTGGCGGACTGCTCATCGCAGCCGCGGCGGTGCTCGCGGCGCAATGGGCAGGAACGTGGCACTTCGTCTGGCTGAAGCAGCCCAACTGACTCGCAGTTGTTGTCGTTTTGGCGCCTCATAACGACAACACCTGCGAGCTAGTTGGGTAGGCCAGCGGCTGGTTCCAGGCAGTGGCGAGCAAACGCAACGATGGACTGGGAAACCCAAATATCGCACGAGACGACTATTCTGTGACGGAATCGGCGTGTTGCGTCACAGAACCTCCCATTGATAGACCATCCGTGATATTTATTGGTTATGACGCAACCGACTGCCGAACATGTAGGTCTCCTTCTTCGCGATGCCCGTGGCGAAAAGGGCTGGACACAGGGACAGCTCGCTTCGGAACTGGGCACCAGCCAAAGCGCCATTGCCAGAATGGAACAGGGCAAGCAGAACCTGAGCCTCCGCATGATCGAGCGCCTTGAGTCGATCTTCGGGCGAACCATCGTCAAAGTCGGCAAACGGCAGATGACCCATCTGCGCGTAGAGGGCGGACGCACGCTCTCCGGCTCGGTGGACGTCAACAGCAGCAAGAATGCCGGAGTCGCACTGCTTTGCGCGAGCCTCATCAACCGCGGCACCACCACCTTGCGCCGGCTCGCCCGGATCGAAGAAGTCAACCGGATCGTCGAGGTTTTGACCTCGATCGGTGTCGAATGCACCTGGCTGAACGGCAACGATCTTCGCATCCGCCGCCCGGAGACCCTGGACCTCGCCTCCATGGACGTGGAGGCGGCGCGCCGCACCCGCAGCGTCATCATGCTGCTGGGCCCCCTCTTGGATGAGGCGGCCTCCTATCAACTGCCCTACGCCGGCGGTTGCGATCTTGGGACTCGAACCGTGGAACCGCACATGCAGGCGTTGCGTCAGTTCGGGCTCTCGGTGGAGGCCAAGTCCGGCTTCTATTCCGTGCAGGCTCCACCGGCCGACGGCGAGCACCGCACCTTTGTCCTCACGGAGCGCGGCGACACGGTGACGGAGAACGCCATCATGGCCGCCGCACACCGGAGCGGTACCACCGTGATCCGTAATGCCAGCCCCAATTACATGGTGCAGGACCTCTGTTTCTACTTGCAGGGGCTCGGTGTGGTGATCGACGGCATCGGAACAACCACCCTGAAGATCACGGGCCGCCCGGCGATCGACGTCGACATTGAGTACTTCCCGTCCGAAGACCCCATCGAGGCCATGAGCCTCATCACCGCGGGCATCGTGACCAACTCGGAGGTCACCGTCTGCCGGGTCCCCATCGAGTTCATGGAGATCGAACTGGCCACGCTTGAGCAGATGGGCCAGCAGCTCGACATTTCCGGGGAGTACTTTGCCCGCAACGGACGGACTCGCCTGGTGGATGTCACCACCAAGCCATCCCGGTTGCGTGCCCCGGAAGACAAGATCCATCCGATGCCGTTCCCGGGTTTGAACATCGATAACTTGCCGTTCTTCGCGGTCATCGCCGGCAATGCCGAGGGCCAGACCATGATCCACGACTGGGTCTACGAGAACCGAGCGATCTACTTGACCGAGCTCAACAAGCTTGGCGCCCAGGTGCAACTGCTCGATCCGCACCGCATCTACGTCAATGGCCCCACCAAATGGCGCGGCGCGGAAGTCGGATGCCCTCCGGCACTCCGACCCGCCGCGTGCCTGCTCTTGGCCATGCTGGCGGCCCGCGGCACGTCCGAGTTGCGTAACATCTACGTGATTGAGCGCGGATACGAGGACCTGGCCGAGCGGCTCAACACCATCGGCGCCAAGATCGAGTACTTCCAGGACTGACAGCGTCGGATTTGGGACGATTCGGACTTCCGGCGGAACATTCTGCTGGATCACCCAGAGTGTGCTGCCTCCCAGGCGCGGAAGCTCTGGGGTGTCCGTTCCACCAGAGCCGGTGATCCAGCAGAATCCGTCGTTGGGGTCACTTCCGTTCGCTGTGCAGGGCCAGGACGGCGCGGATTTCCTCCATCACCTGCTCCGGGTTGTTCCAGATCTTCTCGGGGGCGAAGCTCAGGACGTCAAAGCCACGTACCTGCGCCGCGTTCAGTCGTGCCATGTCTTTCCTCCATGCCTCCCGGGAGCTGTGGAAGGCATAGCCATTGACCTCAACGATCAACCTCCTGCCAATCAAAAAGTCGACCCGTCCGACACCGCGGATATGGACTTGGCGGCGGAATGGCAGGCCTTCTGATTCGAACAGCAGGCGGGCGCTGATTTCGGGTAGGGATTCGGACAGTCCGTCTGCCTTTGCCAACAGCCTTCTGGCGTTTCCGTAGTAGTCGGCAGAGATCTCACTTTCGATCATGGCCTGCGGGATGCCGAACTGCCGCATGGCCGACTGCGCAATGGAAATAGCATCAACGTCCGGCAAACAGGTCAGAGCGTGAATGACGGTGTCTTCTACGGATGCCACGGGGACGGCATTCTCCGGAGAGAGGCGAAGCCCGCCGTGCCTGACGAAACCGCTGCCCCGGCAGTGCCTCGTAGCCAGATGCAAGCGCATGGGCCTGTCTTTGATCCACAGGCCGTAGCGTAAAGCTGCACTCGCGCACGTGACATGTCCGTTGTTGAGGATCGCCGTGAGGTATTCCGGATCCGCCGACTCGAGGGCCCACACGCCCTTTCGTGGTTGGTGCGCCCCGGCGGAAGCCAACTTGTGGATCGCTGAGGGCGTATAGCCGTTGGCGCGAAGCAGACCTACCCGGGCGACGCCGCCCACTGAGGAGAGGAAATCCAGGGCATCCATGGATCCAGCTAGTCACGATGTCGGGGCTGACGGGCCAAAGAATGTGGCGTATGTGGATGAGTTGGCCGACATTCTGCTGGATTACCCCGGGGGTGGCTTCCGCTAATGCCCGGAATATGGGGATACTCGTTCCGCATGGCAGGAGTGATCCAGCAGAATCCATCGGGCGGCCCGCAAAATCCCGCTCTGTCTCGGCGAGGCTGCCATGGCGCACAATTGATCCGTGCGCACTTTTGGTGTGGAAGAGGAATTGCTGATCGTCGATCCGGTGACCGGCGAGCCGCTCGCGCTTGCCGATGCGCTCCTCTCTGGCCCCGCTCAGGACGGCCCCGCCTATGACGGACCCGCCCAAGATGGCTCCGACATAGGTCCTACGCTTGAGGAGATCGACGGCCCCGATACCGGCCTAAGCCACGAGCTCAAGCTTGAACAGATCGAAACCCAGACCCGGCCATGCCGCAGCTACGCCGAGCTCCTGCACCAGATCCGCAGGGCGCGGGGCCTCGCGAGCCATGCCGCTCGGCGCCATGGCGCAAGGATCGCCGCGTTGGCCACCTCGCCCGTGGACGCCGCGTTGCACACCACTCCTGATCCCCGATACGCCATCATGCTCGAACGTTTCGGCATCACGGCGCACGAACAGCTCACCTGCGGATTCCACGTCCACACCTCGATCGAGTCCCCGGAGGAAGGAGTGATGGTCCTTGACCGGATCCGGGACAAGCTCGCTGTCTTCACGGCGATGAGCGCCAATTCCCCTTACTGGCGGGGCCTGGCTACCGGTTTTGAGAGCTACCGGACGCAGGCGTGGAACCGCTGGCCGTCCTCGGGACCGTCAGCAATCTTCGGTTCCCTGGCTGCTTACAGGCGGGTTGTCAGGAGGCTCATCGAAACGGGAGTGTTGCTGGACGAGGGGATGGTTTATTTCGACGCCAGGCTATCCCGGCACGTTCCCACGGTGGAAGTCCGGGTGGCCGATGTCTGCCTACGGGCCGAGGATGCGGCGCTCATCGCGGTGCTCGTCAGGGCCTTGGTTGAGACTTCCGTTCGTGAGTACCATGCCGGTATAGAGCCAGCGGCCGTGCCCACGGCGCTTTTGCGGATGGCGTCCTGGCAGGCAAGCAACTTCGGACTGCGCACCGAACTGCTGGATTTCGGAACGTTCCGCCCGGAGCCCGCCGCGGACGTCGTATGGTCGCTGGTGGAGTACCTGGAACCTGTGCTCGCCGAACAGGGTGAACTCGACTTGGTGCAAACCGGCGTGGCGGCCATCCTGGGCCGCGGGAACGGTGCCATCGAGCAGCGTGGTGTTGCCGAGCGCTGGAGCGGGACCAACGGGGGCGCGCCCGACGCCGCCGGGTTGGCCGCCGTCGTCGAGCACGCAGTTCAGATCACGATGCGCTCGGAGAGGGACGAGAGCGACACCAAGCCGCAGCCCGTCCTCACCTGGGTGCGCCAGGACTGGCGCGAAGCGCCGGGCTAACCCGGCGGGCTAGACCTGCTTGAGGGCCCTCTCCAGGTCCCCGATGAGGTCGGCCACATCCTCCAGCCCCACCGAAAGCCGCACGACGCCGTCGCTCAGGCCAATGGCCGCTCGGCCTTCCGGACCCATGGCGCGGTGCGTGGTGGTGGCGGGATGGGTGATGAGGGACTTTGAGTCGCCGAGGTTGTTCGAGATATCGATGACGGCGAGCCCGTCCAGCAGCGCGAAGGCGGCCTCTTTCGCCGATCGCCCCGCAGAGGGGAGCAGCTCAAAGGTGAGCACGGTTCCGCCGGCCTTCATTTGCTTCGCAGCCAGGTCGTACTGCGGGTGAGACTTCAGCAGGGGGTACTTGACCCAACTGATGGCCGGCTGATCCTCAAGCCATTCGGCGATCCGCAACGCAGACGCCGAGGAGTGATTGACGCGCAGCGCCATCGTCTCCAGGCCTTTGGTCAGGACCCAGGCGTTGAACGCTGAAAGCGACGGCCCGGTGTGACGCATGAGCTGCTTGACGGGACCGTCGATGAATTCCTTGGTGCCCAGGATCGCTCCGCCCAGGACCCGGCCTTGGCCATCGATGTGCTTGGTGCCCGAGTAGACGATCACGTCTGCGCCGAGATCCCCGCAGCGCTGTAGCAGGGGAGTGGCAAAGACATTGTCGACGACGACGGTGGCGCCCGCCGCGTGAGCGAGCTCGCTCACTGCCGCGATGTCCACGATTTCCTGCATGGGGTTCGACGGCGACTCGAAGAACACTGCCGTTGTCGGCTCGGACAACGCGGCACGCCACTGTTCCAGGTCCGGTCCGTCGACGAAGACGGTCTCGACGCCCCAGCGCGGCAGGATCTCGTTGAGGATCACGAAACAGGAACCGAAGAGCGAGCGGGCGGCAACCACGCGGTCACCTGCAGCCAGCAACGCACCGAGCGCGGTGAAGACAGCGGACATGCCCGACGCCGTCGCGAAGCACGCTTCGGTGCCTTCGAGCAGGCGGAGCCGCTCCTGGAAAGTGGCCACGGAGGGGTTGCCGTAACGGGAGTAGACGAAGCGCTCGTCCTCTCCCGTGAATGCGCGCTCTGCGGCCGCGGCGGACTCATAGACGAATCCGGAGTTCAGGAAGACGGCCTCGGATGTTTCTTGGAAATTGGTGCGGTCAAGACCACCGCGGACTGCCTGGGTATCAGGGCTCCAGCCGGCGGCGTCAGGATTGAAAGTCACTTAGATGTTCCCCAGGTTCGTCGGAAGTCCACGGTTTTTCCAGCCGTTCACAGTTCGCTCGCCATAGCGGTCCGGTTCGCCCTCAAAGCCCTCGAGGACGTTGTATGCGGTGTACCCGGCCTGGGTTGCGGCGATCGCGGCGGCGATGGAACGCTGGCCGGAGCGGCAAAGGAAGACCAGTTCGGTGCCATCCGCTTCCGGAGCCTGTTGCGTCAGCTCTTCGATGAAACGGGTGTTGGGGATGCCGCCGGCCAGGTTCCACTGGATGAACAGGGGATCGTTTTCGGTGGCCTTGGTATCCGGAATGCCAATGTGTGCCCACTCGCCTTCGGTGCGGACGTCCACCAGGATGGCGCCTTGCTCCAGTTTGGTCCAGGCGTCGTGCGGGCTGAGGTCGCCTGCGTAGCTCATGCGTGGCCCTCGCCGTCGAACTCTTCGTCAAGCTGGTCTACCGCGTTGGCAACTGCTGCATCCGCGCTCGCGATCGCTGCGGGTAGGACGATGGCCTGGGCCACAATCACGTCCGTGCCATTGAAGGTCGCGGCCGGGCTGCCGTGCAACACGTATCCCTCCGCGAGGGCGGTGGAGATCCGCTCGCAGAAATCCTTCGTGTCAGGGCCCGTGATGAGACGGTACGAGAGTTTTTCTTCGGTGGGTTCAGGCATTGGTGCTCCTCAGTCACGCTTGCAGTTCGAAAGTGTCGATACGCCGAGTAGTCACCTGAGGCACCCCGCCGGAGAGAGGGTTGCCGACCAGCAAGTCAGGGCTTCGCGCTGGTGCTCATTACTCAAGAAGAAAAATAACATCCAGCAGGGCGGCCCGCATCACCGGCCGTCGTCATGTTCCGTAACCGGATGACAGTCAGGCTGGCGAAGGATGGGAGCCAGCGGTCCTATGCCTCGGTTTCATTAGGCAATGGTTCCAGGCTTGCCTGGATCCGGGGTGGAATGGCGTCGAACCGCGACGCTACTGCCGTAGGGGAGTGATGAAAAGTGGAACCTTGATGCTTCCGGATTTCCAGCAGCTCGTGGACGGATATTCCGGTGGCCGTGGCGAGTGCATGCAGCGAGAGGCTGTTGTGATGAGCCAAGGCAAAAACCACACCCGACAGGGCTTCGAAACCTTCTGTCTCGTAGATTTCCTTCACCAAGTTGGACATGCCATTTGCATCATCGATTGATCCCGCTGACGCACCGGTCGCCATGGCCGTCAGCGACCATGCAGCAGAGTCGGGGCTGATGTAGATGCTCATGTCGATACCCTACGGACTCAGGCCCGCTTGGGGAATGGGCGATACGTTTATCTTTATGGCAGCACTCACCGACCTCGACCGTCAGCTCCTCTCCGCCCTCCGGGAAGACGGCAGGGCGTCCGTGGCGAGCCTCGCGCGCAAGCTGGGCGTCGCCAGGGCCACTGTGAATAGCAGGCTCGATCGTCTTGTCTCCTCCGGAACCATCGTTGGTTTCACTGCGAGAGTGCGCGACGAGGTCGATCCACTTGCGATTAGGGCTATTGCGCTCATTGCCGTGGAGGGAAGATCGGCCGACAAGGTCATTCGCCAGCTCAGGGGACTTCCGGAGATTTGGGCGCTGCACACCACCAACGGCGGATGGGACCTCGTGGCCGAGCTGCGCACGGAAAGCCTCAGCGACTTCGACCAGGTCCTCGGCAGGATCCGCGGGATCGACGGGATCGTCAACAGCGAGACGAGCCTGTTGCTCAGTTCCGTCCTGCGGTAGGCGCCCGCAGGACGGACCCGCTTGAACATTATGTAAAATTTGCTTCGTCATTTTGTACGTATTCTCAATGAAAAGTACGTACTCTGGCCATTGTGGATGCATATCGCCGCTCCGTAGCCTCGTAGCAACAGTGCTTATGAGGGAAAGGAGCGCACATGACGCGCTTTGTCGATGTCCGCAATATGGTTCGCTGGACGGCCGGGCGGGGCCCGGAGACCATCATCTCGGAGATGATTCAGTACTTGGAAGACGACTTCCGCCGGTGGGAGTCTTTTGACAAGACGCCGCGGGTGGCAAGCCACACGCCGTTTGGGGTCATCGAGCTGATGCCCACCAGCGACCAGGAAACATACGGCTTCAAGTATGTAAATGGACACCCTTCGAATCCAGCGCGTGGCTTCCAGACCGTGACAGCTTTCGGTGTCCTGTCCGACGTCCATAACGGCTATCCGACGTTCCTCGCGGAGATGACAGTGCTGACAGCGCTGCGGACGGCGGCTACGTCCGGGATGGTCGCTAAGAAACTCGCGCGCCCGGATGCCCACACCATGGCGATGATCGGGACCGGAACCCAATCGGAGTTCCAGGCCCTGGCCTTCCGGGCGGCTCTGGGCATTAACAGCGTCAGGATCTGGGACACGGATCCGGCTGCGATGGAGAAGTTCGTCCGGAACATGGCTCCCCTCGGCTTCGACATCACCATCGCCGGGTCCGCGGCCCAGGCAGTGGAGGGCGCCGACGTCATCACCACCTGCACGGCCGACAAGGCCAACGCCACCATCCTTACGGCTGCCCAGGTCTCGCCCGGTGTTCACATCAACGCGATCGGTGGAGATTGCCCAGGGAAGACCGAACTCGACGCTGCCATCCTGGGCCTCGGCGATGTCTTTGTGGAATACGATCCCCAGACGCGGATTGAAGGCGAGATCCAACAAATGTCCGCCGAATTTCCCGTCACGGAATTCTGGCAGGTTCTGTGCGGGCACGCGCTGGGCCGCACCTCCACGGACCAGATCACGATTTTCGATTCCGTGGGCTTCGCGATCGAGGACTTTTCCGCGTTGCGGTATCTCCGCGACGCCGTTGAGGGTTCAGAATTCTTCGAGGAGATCGACCTCGTCGCGAACCCCGATGACCCGAAGGACCTCTTCGGTCTGGTGCGGGCACTTTCTCCCATCGGATCCTGAGAGGCCCAACTGACTCGCATTTGTTGTCGTTTACAGGCCGCTAAACGACAACAAATGCGAGTTAGTTGGGGAAGCCTGGTGCGCCGGCCCCAGAACCGGCGCACCAGGCGGCTATCAAGCTAGCGCGGCGCAACTAGTTAACTACTGGGGCCATGGCGGCGCAATAGGGTCGCCATGCTAAATTGCGCGGCCCGCTACACTCGGATTCATGGTGGCTCATGGGGGAACCAGAACTGTAGCGGTATTGCTGGCAGGGCTGCTGCTCGCGGCCGGTTTGTCCGGCTGTCAATATACCGACGCCGGCGATCCTCGGCCGGCTGCCGGCGCCACTCGGATTTCTCCTCCGCGGGCGCCGTTGCCCACCAAGGACCACGCAACCGTGGCGCTCGAAGCCAGCAACCTCGTTACCGCCGGGAAGCTTCTCGGGGCCGCCTCCGGCGCGGTGATCCTAGAGGATTCCGGCACGGTGGGTGGCGCCGTTAGCGGGGTTGGAAAGAGTGCAAGGGTCCAGGACGCGGGCTCGTATACTCTGACCGCAGCCTGTGTTGGCGCCTCGGATGTCCACCTTGTCATCGCCCAGGATCCCCGGATCGGCCTTGCCCTGCAGGATCAGACGATCGATTGCGCTACTTCCTACTCGCGAGTTGTTCAGCTGCAGCCTGGGTCGGTCAATGTCCAGATTCTAGTAATGCGGGCTTATTCAGGTGCTTCCGCCACTTCAACAGGCGGGGGCGTCGCTGCGGTGAGGATCACGGCGGGCGGCTGAAATCCTCCGGCACGCGGGCGCCGGTTACGGAATGTCTTCCGGTTCAGCCGAGGGCCCAGGTGGCCGATGCGGCGGGGGCGGCCCGGGATGCGGGGGATGGGGTACATGTTTGTGCAGGTGCGGCGGATGCGCGCCGCCGTGCGGCGGACGGGGCGGATGCCGGGGCGGGGGTGGCGGGCCCGGTTCCGACTCGGTCGCCCCAGCCGCGGCCCCAGGCGCCGTCCGTTCATCGTCGGCACTGGTTTCCTCCGCGGCGCCTTCGTCGGAGGCCTCGGTCACGAGCCCGTAATAGTTGTAGAGTTCCTGCTCCTGCGTCTCCGTAATCGAGCCGCGGTCGCTCTCGATGCGCGGGCCGTTCTTCACTTTGTCCTTGGCGAAAGCCACCCTGATCACTGAATTCTCAAGGCTGGCTCCGGAAAGCGGGGCGAAAGACTCGGACATGCCGAATAATCCGGTCCGTACCGTGACAAAGACAGGATCCCCGGAATCACCGCCGGTGAAGATCTGTTCCACTGAGCCGATCTTCTCCCCGGCGACGTCCACGACAATCCCTCCGTTGAGGACGATATTGTCGATGTCCTGCAAGCTGAGCATGATGCAGATCCTTCTCTTATCGGGGTTCCAGCGGTGCCGGCCAAGCTGTTCTACATTCTGTCTTGGTTCTTCGCGCCCGGCGACAGGTCCGGCACGCGCCGAACGCACTCATTGTCCCGTGGCTGCCAGCGCCGCTACTGCCGCGAACACGGTCAGGGGAGCAACCATCAGCCCGAAGACCGCGTAGCCCTTCCACGTAATCAGGACATTCATCCGCATCAGCCGGTCGTGCCACAGCAAAGTTGCAAGGGACGCCCACGGGGTGATGAGCGGGCCCGCATTGACTCCGATCAGCAACGCAGCCATCCGCACAGGCGTCCCCGCCAGCGGTTCTGCGAGCAGGTACGCAGGCAAATTGTTGAGCACGTTGGAACCAGCGGCGCCGGTCGCGGCGAGCCGAAGCAGATCCAGGTAGCCCGGGCCTTGTCCGGCCACCTGACTCAGCAACACAGCAGCTCCCAAATGCCTGGCGGCTTCCATCACCAGAAAGAGGCCGGAAGCGAACAGCAACAAGGACCAAGGAATCAGGGACACCTTGAGAACCCGTGGGCGCCTGAACGCGAACACCAGGCCCAGCACTACGGCCCCGGCCAGTGCAGGGATCCATACCGGGACCCCTGACACCAACGCGGGCAGCAGCAGCGCCAGAACCACGGCGCTGCACCCGAGCAGAACCCGGTCCGCGGCAGGCCTGGATTCGGTGCCCGCTGGCTGGTCCGGCCTGATCCGCCCGACCGGGATCCGTGAATAGCGGTTGCGCAGATCCCGTCGGAAGACGACGGCGATGAACAGCAGCGGCACGACGACGGCCGCAAGGGAGGGTGCCCACATCAGGCCTGCAAACCCGCCCGGAGTAATACCGCCAAGGCTGTGCTGGGCCAGAAGGTTGGTCAGGTTGGAAATGGGCAGCAGGAGGCTTGCCGTGTTGGCGAGCCAGACCGTCGTCAGTGCGAAGGGCAGGGCCGGCAGTCCGGCTTGCCGCGCCACGCTGACGACCACCGGGGTCAGCAACACCGCCGTTGTGTCCAGGGAAAGGAAGACCGTGCTCAGCGTCGCAAAGACCGCGAGGAACAGCCACAAGAGAATGCTGTATCCGCGGCCCCAGTACCGGAGCCGGCGGGCAGTCCAAAGGAAGACTCCGGCCTCGCTGCACAGCTCAGTCACCACCGTCATCGCAACGACGAACAGCAGAATCGGAGCCACCCGATCCACGAGTGCCATCAGATCGGTGAAAGGCAGGGCGCCTGTGGCGACCGCGACGGCACCCGCCACGAGCAGGACCGCTCCAATGATCGCCAAACGCATGAACGGAGTCTATTCCCCGGCATGCGACCCTCGGACCAAGAACGGCAATCGTCGCCAAGCTAAGCTCGGATCACGTCGATACTGACTGAATCCCTGCCTGACGGAAAACATAGGTGAAACCGTGACGCTTGCCGAGGACAACCTCAACCAGCCAATTCGGATCCAATTCGAGGCATTCATCGATGAGCACCGTCGCGGGATCCATGACTGCTTGAACGGGTTGACGGAAGAACAGGCCAGGCGGTCATTGGTCCCGTCCCGGACCACCTTGCTTGGTCTCGTGAAACACGCGACCTTCGTCGAAAAGGTGTGGTTCGACGAAGCGATCACGTGCCGTTCGCGCGCCGAGATCGGGATCCCTGCGACGCCGGATGAGTCCTTTGTCCTCGATGACGGCGACACGATCGCCACGATCCAGCAAGCACACCGCGAGGCATGCGAAGCATCGCGCCAGGCGACGTCGTCCTTAGGGCTCGACGACATGCTCAACGGCAACCGACGCGGTCCGCTCCCGCTGCGCTGGGTGTACCTCCACATGCTCCGCGAGCTTGCGCAACACTGCGGGCACGCAGACATCCTGCGCGAGCAGATCACCGCACCCAAGTGACTCGCAGTAGATGTCGTTTAGGGCGCTCTAAACGACATCTACTGCTAGCTAGTTGGGCAGGCCGAGCGGCAGCCCCGAAGCCCTACTCGATCCCCGCGAACAGCTCGTTGAGCTCGGCCGTCAGCTGCTTGCGCATTGCCGGGGTGCCGATCTCCCTGCCATCCACGTGGTTGACGGGCGCGATGAGCCTGATGCTCGAAATCAGCCACACCGCATCGGCGTCGAACAGGTCTTCCGGAACCAGCGGACCGTATCCGAGTTCCCAGCCCGCTGCCTTTGCCTTGGAGAAGAGCGCGTCCTGGGACGTGCCCGGCAGGATGCCGCTGTCCAGTTGCGGAGTGATGAGGCGCTTGACCGTGCGTACCGAGCCGGCGCCGTCGTCGACCATTTCAACGTGGGCAAGCAACACCGTGGACGTCGGACCCTCCAGAACACGGCCGTCTGTTGAGGTGAAGATCGCGTCGTCAGCGCCTTGCTTGTGCGCGTAGCGCAGCGCGGCCATGTTCACGGCATAGGAGAGCGTCTTCGCGCCGAGCAGCAGCCAAGGGGCGCGGTCGCCCGCCTCCGTGTCGAAGCCGCGGTCAAGAAGTACGACGTCGATGCCCGTCTCGCGCTGCCGGCGACTGCCCGCGGGCGACGGCGAAGCCTGGATCCAGCACGTGGGAGTCGAGGCGCCTTCCACTCCGCGCGTGACCAAGAGCTTGACGACGACTTCGTCCTCGGCCGGGCTTGGCGCGGGGAAGGCGTCCCGGAATTCGGTGATCGCGGTGTCGATCGCTCGGCGCCAGACGTCCTGTTCGGGAATGTTGAGGTCCAGTGCGCGGGCTGAGCTCTCAAGCCTGTTCAGGTGCGCTTGCACCTTGCGCGCACGGCCCTCGACGGCGAGCAGCGACTCGAAGACGCCGTCACCCCGGGTGGCGCCCAGGTCGGTTGCCATGAGCTGCGGCTGGTTGGAATCGGCGACGCGGCCGTTTTCGAACGCTGGATCCAGGAAAACGAGGACCGTCGAGGCAGGTAAAGTCATGCTTCCAGCTTAGTGCTGGCCCACAGGACGAGCAGCCGGAGGCGGTGCGCCAGATAGGCTGTGCTGAGTGTTGGTTCTTTGATTGGCTATTCGATCGTGGGGGCGTGGGGTGCTGTTTCCTTTTCAGTTCGGGACAGAGTGGACTTGGCTCCTCGGCGCGTGGGCCATCGTTGAGATCGCCTTACGCGTCGTGCTGCTGGGCGTCATCCCCGGAAACCGCCGCCCCACGACGGCCATGGCCTGGCTCCTGGCCGTCTTCCTCGTTCCGTCCGTCGGTTTCGTCCTGTTCCTGTTGTTCGGCAATTTCCGCTTGTCCCGCCGTCGTCGGGAGCAGCAGGAGCAAGTCAACGATCGGGTGCGTGCAGGCACTTCGGCGCTCGCCGACGTCGTAAGCACGTACTCGGGACCCGAATGGGTGACGTCGGCCGGTGAACTGAACCGGCGCCTGGGTTCCTTGCCGATGGTGGACGGTAACTCCGTGGAGCTCTTCCCCGGCTACGAGGAGTCGATCAAGGCGATGGCGGAAGCGGTCCGGGGGGCCAAGAAGTTCGTCAATGCGGAGTTCTACATCATGAGCAGTGACTCAGTCACGGACGAACTCCTCACCGAGTTGGAAAACGCGGCAGCGCGCGGTGTCAACGTCCGCCTTCTGTTCGACCACATCGGCACGCTGCGTATCCCCGGCTACCGAAGGCTGGTCCGTAGGCTCAGCAGCGGCCAGATCCAGTGGCGCCGCATGTTGCCGTTGCTGCCCATCCACGGACAGTGGCGCCGTCCGGATTTGCGGAACCACCGGAAAATCCTGGTGATCGACGGCGAAATCGCCTTCACGGGCTCCCAGAACCTGATCGAGCCCTCCTACAACAACCCCAAGCACCGGCGCGCCGGGCGTAAATGGGTGGAACTCATGGCGCGGATGGAGGGGCCGATCGTCGCTACCCTCAACGTCGTCTTCGCAACCGACTGGCTCAGCGAAACCGATGAATCCCTGGAAAACCAATTGCAGGTCGCGGTCCAGGCAACACCCGGGCGAATGACGGCCCAGGTGGTTCCCAGCGGCCCGGGGTTCGTCACGGAAAACAACCTGCGCCTGTTCAATACGCTGATTTACTCGGCCCAGCACCGCATCTCGATCTGCAGCCCGTACTTCGTGCCCGATGATTCGCTGCTGTACGCCATTACGACGGCGGCCCAGCGTGGCGTCGACGTGGAACTTTTCGTCTCCGAGAAGGGCGACCAGTTCCTCGTCCACCACGCCCAGCGCTCCTACTACGAGGCGCTGCTGGAAGCCGGGGTGCGCATCTACCTGTACCGCGCGCCGTACGTCCTGCACGCCAAGCACTTCACCATCGACGAAGAGGTGGCCGTCCTAGGCTCCAGCAATATGGACATGCGCTCCTTCTCGCTCAACATGGAGGTGTCCGTGATGCTCCTGGGCGCCGAAGCCGTGGACAGCATGCGCTCCGTTGAATCGAGTTACCGGGAAATGTGCCGCGAGCTGACACTGGAGGGCTGGTTGCACCGGCCGATGCTTGCCAAATATGTGGACAACGTGGCGCGGCTGACGGCGACCCTGCAGTAGGGACTCAATCCTCGGCGCAGGCCTCGTCCGCGGGTTCGCCGTGGATCCTCGACAACAGCCCATGGAGTTGCTGGAGCTCATCGGCGGAGAACCCCGCAAAGGCCTCCTGCTCGACGTCGGCCACCGCAACTTCAATCGACGCCACCGCGCGCTTGCCTTCCGCGGTGATTTCTACGATATGACGACGACGGTCCGCGGGATCGCGGCGCCGTTCCGCCAGTCCTTCGCGTTCTAGGTCGTTCAGGACCGCTACAAGTCCGCTCGCATCGATGGAGAGAACATCGATCAGGCCTTGCTGACTGAGCGGCCCGGACTCGTCAAGCCGGCACAACAGCACGGCATGCCTTGGGCTGAGCCCGGAGGAGTCCAACGCTTGGCGGAGTCGCGTATTCATGATGCGCCCGTGGCGCGCTAAGAGAAACCCCAGTTGCTTTCCCGCTGTCGAAGGACTCATCAGCAAAATCTTATCACTGAGGAAATTATTGATCACCAGCAATCGTTGTCATTCATAAACGATCTGAGCGGCACGAGCCGAGCGGCGTGAGCTTTCTACCTAAGGAGTTGCCATGAATGATCAGGCTCCGCACCCCACTGTGGTGGTTATTGGTGGCGGCTACGGTGGGATCTCCGTAGCCAAGGCGCTGGACGAGCACGCGACGGTTACCTTGGTGGAGCCCAAGGATGCTTTCGTACACAACATTGCGGCCCTCCGATCGGTGGTCCAACCCGATTTCCTGCCGCGGATGTTCCTTCCCTACGACCGCCTGCTGGTGCACGGCACGGTTCTCCGGGACCGCGCAGTCCGGGTGGACGGGCACGCGGTCGAGTTGGCCTCGGGGGCCAGCCTGGCACCGGACTATATTGTCCTCGCAAGCGGTTCCAGCTACCCGTTCCCGGCCAAGAGCGATCGAATGGTCACTTCCGACGCCATCGCCCGCTACCAGGCCGCACATGATGACCTCAAACGCGCCGACAGGGTGATGCTGCTGGGCGCCGGGGCTGTCGGCCTTGAATTTGCCGGGGAGATCGCGGCGGCATGGCCGGAGAAGGACATCGTGATGGTGGATGTGGCGCCGGACATCCTTCCGGGGCCGTACGATCCACGGCTGCGGATTGAGGTCAACCGGCAGCTGGATGAACTCGGCGTACGGCGGATCCTGGGGAATCCGTTGGTCCAGTTGCCGCCGGTTCCCGCGGGCGAATTCGCCACCTTTACCGTGAACACCGCGGACGGTACTGACATCCAGGCGGACATTTGGTTCCGCTGCTACGGAATAGCCCCCCAGACGGACTATGTGGCGGGAGACCTCCTGGCCTCACGGACTGCCGAGGGCTACCTGGACGTCACCCCCGAACTCCGCGTCGCGGGCTTCGAGAACGTCTACGCCTTGGGTGACATTTCGGCGATCGACGTGAACAAAGCCGGCGTCGCGGGACGCGAGGCCGTGGTGGTTGCCAAGAACATCCAAGCCCAGATTGAGGGCTCGGCGGAGCTGTCCGCTTACGCGCCGTCGAAGCCGGTCATCATCCTTCCCTTGGGGCCGTCCGGCGGTTCGGGCCAACTGCCCGACGGCGAGATCGCCAGCCCGGAGCTGATCTCGCAGATCAAGGGCCAACACATGATGATCGACCGCTATGTCGAAATGTTGAACCTCGGCGCCTAAGCTGGCTGCCGCCGCCTGATTACTGGCCGAGGACCGCGTCGACGAGTTTGACCAGTTCCGCCGCCGAGTCAGGGGTGACGGTGGCGCCCGTCTTGATCGCCGTGGCCCCGAGGTTGCCTTTCACTCCGGTCACGGTCAGTGTGGTGGCCTTCTGGCCCGACGGCAGGACCTGGGTCATCAACATCCCGACCGACTGGTCCCCGCTGGTCTTTCCCGGCAACGACTGTGTCTGGGTAGTGACCTTCTGCCCTCCCGCCTCGATCGTGAAGGTAGAACACTGGGCCAGCGCATCACTGGACCTCTTCGTCTGGCCGCCCAATACCGTGGGATCCTTCACCGCCAGGGCGGTGATCACGGTGACGGACTTGTCCGCCGCCGAGATGCTCTGCCCCGCCGCATACGTCGCCCCCTCCGGAACCTGAGCGTTGTTGTTCGCCAAGGCCGCGCACGCCGGGGGTGTGATGACGGCGGACTTGAGCATCTGCTTCGCGGCGATGATGCCCTGGTCGATCTGCGCAGCGGGTATGACGGTCAACGGCTTGCCCTGGTCGTCCTTCAACTGCGCGACGATCGAAGCGAGTTCTTCATTCGTGTACGTCTTCGGAGTGGGCGTCGGTGTAGGCGTCGGCGTCGAGGAAGAAGCGGCCGCGGTTCCCGGATTCGAGGGACCTCCGCAGCCCGTCAACGCCAGTACGGCAGCAAAGAGAATCCCGAGCGGTGCGGGCATTTTTTTCATGTGTAAACCCCAATTTTCGTGGCGGCATGGCCTTTCCCGGGGGTAACCGGCACAGCCTTGCCTCAACCGCCGGGCCGGTCTTTCCCCGCACCGATCCCAAGCAGTCATGAATAGGATGGTTGCCACGGTACATAATCAGTAGGCTTCCTAAATAGAGTGTTGTCTACTTGGATGCCGTCGGCACGGTCAGTACTCGCCCTTGATCACGAAGAAGGAGCCGCGGATGACGCCTGCAAGCTTCGACTTCTGGCGAGCGAATTTGAAGCGTGATGCTAGTTCTTCCGGAACCTCCATGCCGTCGGCGAGTTTGAATCCGACCGCTCGCTTCCCGTCGGCCTCGATGCTGTACATGACGTTGATCGACAGTCCCGACTCGTAGAAGACGTACGCCATCCGCAAACCGTCGACGTCGAAGGAAGTTGCTTCCAGCGGGCGGGAGCTGATGACGATGTCGCGCTCCTCCTTCAGGATGCGGCTTACTCGATCGACGACCTCCGGAACCTCGCTGGCTGGGCTCACGGTGAAGACGTGGTCGTATTTGTTCCGGTAGTAGCGGCCCTCGTTGGCACGCAACCCGGCAAGCGCCTCGGCGACCGGAGACGATTCCAGGCCGACGGTAGAAACGTTCTCGAAGTCAACGATGTACGGCATGCATCCTCCTAGTAAGACATGGTTGGACCAATGCTAGCGTGACGGCGTTCCAGCGCTGCCAAGGGGCTTTCCATCCAGGAGCAATGGGGCGATTCTGGAGTTCCAAGCATGTTTGGAAGCGTTCTTCGGAGGCATCATGGCGCGGAAAAACGAGTCCCCGGCTGTGCAGGCACCACCCGAGCCAGGAGACGAATACCCCGAGAAAGTCCGAATCCTGGCCGAGGGCCGATTGGTCAGCGACAGGCTGTGGAATGCGGACCTCGCACCGGCCCGGCAACGAAACTGGAGAGTCCGCAGCCTCTTCGCCCTGTGGATGTGCGACGTCCACAGCATCGCCGGTTACACTTTCGCGGCCGGTCTCTTCATCACCGGCCTGGTGGGCTGGCAAGTCTTCCTGGCCCTGGTCCTCGGCATTACCCTGGTCTACTTCCTCATGAACTTTGCCGGGACGGCCGGACAGAAAACCGGCGTCCCGTATCCGGTCCTGGCGCGGATGTCCTTCGGCCTCTTTGGCGCCAACCTGGCCGCCCTGATCCGGGCACTCATCGCCATCGCCTGGTACGGCATCCAGACCTGGCTCGCTTCGGAAGCCGTGTTGGTGCTGCTGTTTTCGGTGTGGCCCCAGTTGACCTCGCTCGACGGTCCGGACGTGCCACGCATCCTTGGCCTGACGCCGCTGGGCTGGGCGGCCTTCCTGGTCCTCTGGGCGGTCCAGCTGCTGGTCATCCGGCGCGGCATGGAGACGGTCCGGAAGTTCCAGGACTGGGCCGGGCCCGCCATCTGGGTGGCCATGTTCGCGCTCGCGATCTACATCCTGACGCAAGCGGGCAACAAGTTCAGCCTCTCGATCCCGGGCATCGCGCCTTTGGACGGTCCCGCGGCCTTGACCCAGTTCTTCTCGGCAATCGCCCTGACAGTCACTTACTTCGCGGCGCTTCTCCTGAACTTCTGCGATTTCTCCCGGTTCTCGCCGGACCGCAAGACCATCCTCCGCGGTAACTTCTGGGGCCTCCCGGTGAACTTCATCGCGTTCGCCCTGGTCACCGTGGTGGTCACAGCCGGGGCGGCGTCCTACTTCACCGCAGACCAGTATGCCGGCCAGGACATGTTCAAGGTGATCACCGATCCGGTGGCGATCGTCCAGGCGATCAAGAATCCGTGGATCACCATCATCGCCGCCGTCACGTTCGTGGTGGCCACGATCGGCATCAACGTCGTAGCGAACTTCGTTTCGGCCTCCTACGACCTCGCCAACGTGGCCCCGCACCGCATTGACTTCCGCCGCGGCGGCCTCATCAGTGCGGTGCTCGCAATCGTGATCCTGCCCTGGAACCTCTTCAGCAGTCCCGTGGTGATCGTGTACTTCCTCGGCGGCCTGGGCGCGCTGCTTGGTCCGTTGTTCGGGGTCATCTTCACGGACTTCTTCCGCATCCGGCACCAGCGGTGCAAGGTTTCGGACCTGTACCACGAGGACGAGAAAGGACTCTACTTCTACACCAAAGGCTGGAACCTCAAGGCCGTCGCCGCGCTGGTCCCAGCCGCCGTCGTCGCAGGTGTTTTGGCGCTGGTCCCGGCCCTGCAGAACTTCCTCCCGGGAGGCTCGGGCCTGGGCCCGTATTCATGGTTCGTCGGGGCAATCCTGGCCAGCCTGATCTACTACACGATCACCCGCAACGATCCCCGGACAGTCCGCGCCCGCACGGAGGAGCACGACTGATTCTCAGGTAGTGGGAAACTCCGCGCCGAGGGCCGAGAGCACGCCGAACGCCTTCGTCCGGATTTCGTCGTATTCGTCCTGGGGCGTCGAATCCGCGGTAATGGCCCCTCCGACGCCGAGACTGAGCGTGCGTCCACCGTCGCCGTCGGGACCCATCACCAGGGTCCGGATCACGACGGCGAGGTCCGTCGCCGCGTTGAGCGAAAAGTACCCGATCGCGCCGGAGTAGACCCCGCGCGGTCCGGACTCCAAATCGTCAAGGATGTCCATGGTGCTGATCTTCGGGGCGCCTGTCATGGACCCGGCGGGGAACGCGGCCGCCACGGCCTCGGCCCGGGGTGCTCCGGGGCGCAGCCGGGCGTCGATAGTGCTGACCATCTGGTGCACCGTGGCATAGCTTTCCACCTCGCACAACCGGCTGACGGTCACTGACCCGGGCAGCGCGAAATGGCTGAGGTCGTTGCGGAGCAGGTCCACGATCATGATGTTCTCGGCACGGTCCTTGAGCGAGGATTCAAGGCCGCGCCGCAGGGCCTCGTCGATGACAGGATCGTTGGCCCGGCCCCTGGTGCCCTTGATCGGCTCGGCCCGCATCCCGCCGTCGGAGGTTATCCGCAGGAAGCGCTCCGGCGAGGTACTCGCGACCGTCAGATCGCCGAACCGCAAGTAGCTCGCGAACGGCGCCGGGTTGCGCTTGCGGAGCGCGAGGTAGCTCGCCCACGGGTCCAGCCCGGGATCCGGGGCGGTCACTGTGGTGGTCAGGCAGACCTCGTACGTGTTGCCCTCGGCGATCTGGTGCTGGGCTTCAGCGATTTTGCTTTTGTAGTCATCCTCGGTGTCGCGGCTGGAGAACTCGAGCGCCACGGTGCGGCTCCCGACGGCGGGATCCCCGGCCGAGTGCCTCGGCGTGCCGGCCTCTTGGGGTGCCGACGCGGACAGCACGGCCTCCCGTGCTAGCCGAAGCCATTCGCCGGCGTCGGGAGCATCGATGGCAAGTAGCCACACCGCGGCGTCACGGTGGTCGATCACGACGGCGCGGCCGGCGAAAAGCAACGCCGCATCCGGCGTGCCGGCGTGGACATCGCTGCCACCGGTCTCCCGCTTCAATTCATAGCCGAGGTAGCCCAACCAGCCGAGCGTGAATTCGCAGTCGTAGCCTTCCGGCGCCCTCAAGGCCTTGCGGCCCCACACGGTGTCCAGCCAGCGGAAAAAGGGACCCGTGGTCTCCACGGTGGCGCATCCGGCGCTTAGCCGGGTGGCTCCGGAACTATGCATTACAGCTTGACCGAAGGAGCCGCCGTCGTCCGCGAGGATACTGAAGCGGCTGCGCTCGGTCGCCGCATTCGAGGATCCGGCGGCGACGACTGTGTCCCTGTTGGAGGACGTGTTGGAGGAATCGAGCCAGACGGCGTTGGCGGACTCGGCGTAGAGCGAGTGGAATAGCGCCGCGGCGTCCGGCGTGGCGTCGATCCGTTCGGCCTTGAGCTGCAAGCCGCGGCGTGCCGAGAGCTCGGGGGCCAGCATAGGGGAGAGCGACGGGAGATAGTTCAGCGCCTGCAGGGCGTCATCCGGGGCCTTGCCGTCCGCCCGGTTCAGCACCCGGACATCGATGTGGTCGAGGACGTCGTCCGTCTCCAGCCACTCGTCCTCCTGCGCGGCCCAGCTGTCCCAGAACGGTTCGTAGCTGCTGCCGTCCCGGGCCATTGCACGGTGCCGGCGGTCGTCGTCGGGAGCGTCTACCCAGACCACGGCGTCCAGCATGGGGCGGGCCGCACTCGCGGCGGCGCCGACGCCCTCAACGATGACGATTTCGGCAGGCAGCGTCACGTGGCTGCGGCCGTCGTAGTGTTTCTCCCAATCCCAACTGACCCACGCGGCGGCGTCGCCGTGCCGCAGCGGGGCCAGGACCGTGGTGACGTACCGCTCGACGCCCGCCGCAAGGCCGTTCCAGCCCGGATAGATGTCCTCAAGATGGAACAACGACACCTTGTGATGCATGCGTAGGCGGGCGGCAAGTTCGACGGCGAGAGTAGTCTTTCCCGCGCCGGACCGGCCATCGATGGCGATGATCACGGGTGCTGGGGTCATGAAATAGAGCGTACCTGCTGCGGGTCGTGCTGCTGTGCGTGCTGCCTCGCGGCAAGGGTTTCCCGCGTGTGCGCGACGATGCCAGGGACGGCCGCGCGAATGAGGTCCCAGGTCACGTCGAAGTCATGGTGGCCCCCATACCAAGGATCCTCGATGCCCAGGTCCAGGGTGCTCCGGCCAACAACGGCTGGGTCGAAACTGCGCAGCATCCGGATCTTGGCGAGTGTTTCCGAATCCGGGGCGGCCTCGTGCAGCCAGCCATAGTGATCCACGTCGAGGGCCAAAATCAGGTCCCGCTCCCGGAACCACTCCGGGCGCCAGATCCTGGCAATGTGACCCTCGGAGCGGATCCGATGGGACGAAAGGACCCGGGCTGCGCGTGGATCGATGGGGTGCCCGGCCTCGTAGGACGTAGTTCCCGCGGAGTCCACAACAACCGCTTCACCCATCCCTCCGGCGTCGAACGCTTCAGTCAGCATCAGTTGCGCCATGGGTGAGCGGCAGATGTTTCCCGTGCAGACGGTGATGATGCGGTATGGGCTCAACGCTGAGTACATGGAGCAAGCATGGGGGATGCCACCCTGTCTTGGCTAGTCAAAAGGAAAGAGAGATTACAGGATTTGTAAAGTCGCTGGTGGGGGCGTAAAAGGGCAGGCCGAGTCAGGAAATCCGCAAGTGCTCCAGGACTTCCTCGGCCCCGGGGTAGGCGGCCTGGGTGCCCTTCTTGGTGGTGGCGAGCGCTGCGGCCACCGATGCGAACGCCGCGGCTTCGGCCAGGGTTTCGCCCGCGGCGAGGCGGGCAGCGACGGCACCGGTGAAGGCGTCCCCTGCGCCGGTCGTATCCACGGCATTGACCTTGGTGGGTGCGATCCGGGAGATCTGTTCCCCGGATGCGGCGAGTGAATCCAACACCACCGAGCCGTGGGAGCCGAGGGTAACCAATACCCGTTGCAATCCGCGCTCGGCGAACTGGCTTCGGACCGACTCCCAGGCGCTTGCATGGGCCCCCGGGTGCGGCATTTCGGCGTCGCCCAGGAACATTGACGCTTCATGGGCGTTCACCAGCAGTACATCGCTCAAGGCGGCCAGGCTTTGCGGGATCTCGGCGTACGGCGAGAGGTTCAACAGAACGGTTGCGCCGGCGTCGTGCGCTGTTTTGGCGGCAGCCTCCACCGTCTCGAGGCTGACCTCCAGGCAGAGGCAGAGCACCGCGGCGTCGTCGAAGGCGTCCGCCGACACATCCGCCGGGGCGAGCGTTCCGTTGGCGCCTGCCGAAATGATGATGTTGTTCTCACCGTTCGCGTCTACCGCGATGACCGCGACGCCGGTGGCGACATCCGCGGAACGCCGGACGCGCGAAACGTCCACGCCGGCCCCTTGCGTGGAGGCAAGGAGCATGTCACCGTTGGAGTCGTTTCCGACCGCGCCGATCAGGCTCACCGTTCCACCCAGCCTGCTCGCCGCGACGGCCTGGTTGGCGCTCTTGCCGCCGGGATTGACCGCGAAACCGTTGCCGTGGACGGTTTCTCCCGGGAGCGGGAGCCGCTCGCAATAGATGGTCAGGTCCGCATTCAGGGACCCGACGACGACGATCCGGCGGTTCACTTTTCAACCTCGGCTTCGAGCGGCTTCGGGATGAGCAGCGAGGCAGCGAAGGCGGCGACCGTGATGGCGAGGCCGACGACGACGACCGTCAAGTACGAGGCCCTGGCGTCGCCGAGGGCCGAGGTCGCCACAAGGACGGCCGGCAACACCAGGAAGCTCAGGCCTGCGCCGAGGTTGAATGCTCCGGCGTTCATGCCGGGCAGGAAGCCGGGGTTGCCGGCGGGGGAGAGGACAACTCCGAGTCCGTTGAGCATGATGTTGACCGTACCGGCGTACATGATGCCGAGTAAGGCCGTTCCCACGATCATGAGGGGTAGGCTGCTGAGTCCGAAGAACGCGATGACGGCCAGGGCCGCGATGCTTCCCAGCATGCCGATGCGGAGGACTTTGGTGTAGCCGAGCACCGGGGCGAGCCGGCCGCTGATGGGTCCGAATACCCAGCCGAGCAGGGCGTACGGGGTGAGGATCATGAGGGACATCTCGGTGGGGCCAACCCCGAATCCCGGTGCCGCGGCCTGGACGTAGGCCGGGACGATGCCGTTGATGACTGCGAAGATGCCGGTCATGGCGAGGGTGGTGGTCAGCAGCGGCGCCCAGGTGGATCGCTGGCGCAGGTGGACGGTTTCCACCATCGGTTCCTTGGATCGCTTCTCGACTGTCCAGAACGCGGCGAACGCGGCAGCAGCGACCACAATCAGCCCGATGGCCAGCATCAGAGTTCCGGAAGAGAAGGCGCCAACCAGCTTGGATCCCTCGTTAAGGGCCGTCAGGAGTGCGCCCGCCGCGATGACAATGAAGAACACGCCGAGCCAATCCATGGTGGTGCCGGCGGCGGGCTTGCTCTCACCGGCAAGGATGGCGACCAGGGCCGTGGCCACGATGGCGAGGCCAACCATGAGCCAGAAAATGCTGCGGAATCCGAAGTGCTCGGCGAAGTAACCGCCCACGAAGGAGTCGACGCCGGCAACGCCGCCGTTGACTGCCGTGATGAGGCCCATCAAGGCTCCATACTTGCGCGGGTTGTTGACCGCGGAGCGCAGCATGATGAGGCACAGCGGCACGGTGGGGCCGCTGACGCCTTGGACGATGCGGCCCACGAAGAGCCATGTAACGTCGGGTGCCATGGCTGCGATGACCGAGCCTACGGCCATCAGCAGCATCATGCCGAGGAGGATCTTCTTGCGGCCGACGATGTCGCTCAGGCGCGGCAGGAAGAGCGAGAACAAAGCTGCTGCCGTGAAGAACCAGGTCTGGGAGAGGCCGATGACCGCCTGGTCCGTGTGGAGCTCGTTGCCCATGGTGACCAGGGCCGGGCTGAGCATCGACGCGTTGAGCTGGAAGGCTACGCAGGCGGCCAACAGGGCGACCATGAGGGCCGCGACATTGCCGCGGCTGGTCTTGGTTTCGTTGATGAGGGTGGTCATTTACTTGGCCTCTCCTGCGATGCTGCTGGCGACGGCGGGTTCGCCGGCGTCGGGCTCGCCGATGCGGATGATCGCGTCGGTGACGAGGTTCCAGAACTTCTCGTGGTCAAGGTCGACGGCGACGGAGGTGTGGCAGTCGGCCGGTGCGGGGGCGCGGAAATCGGCTACGGTCATGCCAAGGGTGAGCTTGCCCTGCAGTTCGATGTCAACGGGGACTTTGCGGGTAGTCATCACAGTGGGGTCGATGACGTAGGCCACGGCGCAAGGATCGTGCACCGGGGGATAGTCGAAGCCCTGTGCATCCTTGTAGGTCTTGGTGAAGAACTCCATCAGTTCCATGACGAACTTGGCCGGCTTGGTGCCCACGGCGGCGATCTTCTCGACGACCTCGGGAGTGGCCAGCGCTTGGTGCGTGAGGTCCAGACCGACCATCACCACGGGCCACTTTTCGTTGAAGACGATGTGTGCGGCCTCGGGGTCAATGATGATGTTGAATTCCGCCACGGCGCTCCAATTGCCAACGTGGTAGCCGCCGCCCATGAGGACAACTTCCTTGACGCGTTCAACGATGCGCGGCTCCTTGCGGGCGGCCATGGCGATGTTTGTGAGTCCCGCTGTGGGGACGAGGGTAACGGTGCCCGGCTCGAGCGCCATGATCGTTTCGATGATGAGGTCGACGGCGTGGCGCGGGTCCAGCTCGATGGCGGACTGGGGCTGTTCGGGCCCGTCCATGCCGGTTTCGCCGTGGATGTCCGGCGCGGTTTCTATGGAGCGGACGAGTGGGCGGTCGCAGCCGGCGGCAAAGGGAACGCCGGTGATGCCGGCGATGGTGCCCACGGACAGGGCGTTTCGGGTGACCTTTTCCAGGGTTTGGTTCCCCACCACCGTGGTAACGGCGAGCAGTTCGATGTCCGGGTTGCCGTGGGCCAGCAGCAGGGCTACGGCGTCGTCGTGCCCGGGATCACAATCCAGGATGATCTTCTTGCGTTCACGGGTCATGGTGTTGGGATCCATGTTCATCTCCACGTCATTGGGGCCTGCCGAGGCAGGGCGCTAAAGCATTCAGGGGAATTCTGGCACTGGGTTACGTCTTACGTCAAGCGCTTAACGCCCATTGCGTCAAGCGCTTGATGCCTTGCGGAATGGGAGATGGCTGATTCCCCGCTACGATCGTTGTATGGAATCCGCGGAACCAGTGCATCGGGCCCTAGGCCGTACGCAGCGCGTCACCGCGGCGATGGTGGCCTCCCTGGCAGGGGTCTCGACTGCGACGGTGTCCCTGGTTGCCAACGGCAAAACCCAGGGCAGGGTCTCCGAAGACAACATTTCACGAGTCCGCCAGGCTATCGCCGAACTCGGCTACGTGGTGGATGGCATCGGCAGTTCGTTGGCCAAGGGCGTGAGCTCGATTGTGATCCTTGTGGCACCGGACATTTCCAACCCCTTTTTCGCCAAGGTCATCGCGGGAGTCCGGGAATCGCTCGGCTCGGAGTACCAGCTGCTGCTCTCCGTGACCGACGCCGGTGAGTTTCCCCGTGCGGAGGACGTCCGAAAGCTACTGGCCCTTCGTCCCGCCGGCCTGCTGGTGGATGCGCCCAACGCAAGCTTCCTGGAGGAGCTGTCCGTGGGCGGGCCGCTGGTCCTTCTCGATGCCCCCGGCCTCGAAGCCTATGCCCCATCCGTGAACCTCGATGTTGCCCACGGCGCCCGTCAATTGGCCGCGCATCTTGCGGCCTCCGGGCACAAGCGGGTTGCCTACGTGGACAGTGTGACGGGCACAGCCACGTTCGAGGTGCGCCGGGCGGCGTTCCTGGATGAGGCAAATTCCTCCGGTATTTCCATTGCGGACGCGCACATCATCAGCACCACCATCGACGTCGGCGCTGCCGCGGCTGCCTTCGCTGCCGCGTGGCCGGACTGGCAGCGCGCCGGGGTCACCGCCGTCGTTTGCGGAACGGACACCCACGCCTACGGTGTGTTGCAGGAGGCCCGCGTGGCCGGTGTCCGGATTCCTGAGGAGCTCGCGGTCGCCGGCTTCGATGACCTGCCATATTCGGCCACGAGCAACCCGAGCCTGACCAGTGTGCATCTGCCGGCCACGTCCCTGGGACTCAAGGCCGGCGAACAACTCCGGGGGCTGATGGAAGGCCGTGAGCTGGACCAACCGCAACTGACCCTCGAGAGCTCGTTGGTGGTGCGCGGCTCCACATCGATTGCTGAGTAATTGTCGTTTTGAGGGCTCAAAACGACCGTTCTGGAGCAATCGATGGAGGCTGTGGATAACTTCTGCGAGGTTGGTCGTTTTCTGCTCTGATGGGGTCATGAAAACCCCGCGTCGCCTCCCCGTGAGCCTCGAGACGCGGCCGTTCACTATCGCCGAGGCGGCCCGGGAGGGTGTCAGTGCCAGGCGTCTGCGGCACGGCTCTCTGAAGAGACTCGGTAAGGGGATCCGTTCGGAGCGCCCGACGGCGGAGCTCCCCTTGTGCGTCCGTGTGCGCCCTTTCGTCGAGGTCAATGAGCGATGCGCGGCATCCCACCTCACCGCGGCAGAGCTTCTTGATCTGCCGCGGCGTCGCCAGAAGGAGCCAACACAGATGTTCCACGTGATTAGACCGGAGGGTGCAGCCCATCTCAACCGTCCACATGTCGTCGTCCACCGCATGAAGCTCTATGAGGACGAGGTCACGACGGTTGACGGCGTCGCTGTCACCACCGTGGAGCGCACTTGGCTGGACATGGCCGAGATGCTGACCGTGGACGAATTGGTGGTCATGGGGGACAGCTGTGTGCGGAGGCCGCGGGTTGAATTCGAAGGGCGAGACACGCCGTTGTGCACTCTCGCGGATCTTCAGCGGATGATCGATCGCCACAAGGGCAAGCGCGGCCTGCGCAAAGCCAAGGAGGCCATCCGGCTGATTCGTGTGGGCTCCGATTCCCCGCAGGAATCCTTGCTCCGGTTGGCCATCGCGAGAGCAGGATTACCGGAACCCGAACTCAACGTGCCGGTTGAGGCCAGGGACGGCGGGAGGTTCCTGCAGCCTGACTTGTCATACAAGAAGTACAGGATCGGCATCGAGTACGAGGGCGAGGGCCACGGCAACGAAGCACAAGTGGTGCGGGACATTAGCCCCTCGGAGCGGTATGAGGCGCTGGGCTGGACGGAGGTCCGGATCTCAAAGCGCCACATGTTCAACGATGCGAAAGCTGCCGTAGCCAAGGTCCGAAGCGCGCTGGTCCAGGCCGGCTGGCGGCCCGCCCGACAACAAACGAGTGCTCCCCACCGGCTCCCAGCCTTCGCAAGCTCAGGCCGGGGCCCTCGCCGGCGTGGCCCCACGTAACCGCCGTTCTGAAGGTTCAAAACGGCAGTTTGGGCCCACGCCGGTGGGGAGCAATCGATTTGTTTTAGTGGATGGCGGCGAGTAGAACGCCCACGGACACGAACAGCACGCCGAAAGTGCGGTTCAAGACCTTTTGCCCGTGCTCGTTGTGGGTGAACCGTTGGAATGACCGGGCGGCCAAAGCGAAGAAGAACCACATGACGCAGATGTCGATGAAGACGATCGTGCTGCTGAGGACCAGATACTGCGGAATCAGGGGCTGCTCGGGGCGGATGAACTGCGGCATGAAGGCCAGGAAGAAGACGATCGCCTTGGGATTGAGCAAGTTGACCCAAACGCCTCGCTGGAACATGGACCACGCTGGCTCGTTGCGCCGGGCCTCCACTTTTTCCTTGTCCAGATCCGGCCGGTGAAGGAACTGCCGGATGCCCATGTACACCAGGTATGCGGCCCCCGTGTAGCGGATGACGTTGAAAACCACGGGTGAGCTCGAGACCAGAACACCTACCCCGAGAGCCACGATCAGGATATGGATGATCAGTGCCGCCTGTTGGCCCAGCACTCCCCAGATGGAGCGGCGGAATCCGGAGTTGAGCGAGTTGCTCATAGTGGAGATGGCGCCTGCGCCGGGAGTGAAACTGATCAGGGTGCCGGCGCCTACCAGGGCCAGCCAAAGCGAAATTTGCACCAATCCAGCTTATGCCCGCAGGACGGGACGAATCGCTACCAGATCGTGCTGACGAGTCGGAATTCCTGGAGCGCCCGATCGGACGTCACAAGCGTCAAGCCCTCGACGGCGGCCTGCGCAGCAATCATCCGATCGAAAGGGTCCCTGTGCGGCCAGTCAAACGATGCCGCAGCCAGGGCATGCTCCGCGGTAAGGCTCAGTTCCTCGGTGACTACACGTCTTACGTGCTGACGGTACCCGGTCATGATCGGATCCAATGCAGCGAGGCGACCGCGTGAGTACTTGTAAGCCAGTTCATAGGCCGAGGCAGCTGAGGCAAAAGTTCGATTTTCGAGATCTTCGATGATCGACCGGGCCGTGCTGGACAATTGTTCTGGCCTGGTCATCGCGAGCACCAACGCGTTGGAATCCAAGAGAAACGCAGTCATTCCCACTCCGCCAGTTCTTGCTCCGTCAGAGGGTCGAACAGGTTGTCAGGAAGATTGATCTGACCCAGGAAGCCCAACTCGCGCTTTCGAGGGTGCTCAATACGAACTATTCGTGCGACGGGCTTGCCGGCCTTGGCAATAATCACCTCTTCGCCTCGTTCAACCATATGGAGAAGTTCAGAGAGCCGCGTTTTCGCTTCCTGGATGTTGTACTGGCCCATGTTGACCAAGCGTACTTGGTCAATCCTTGTGGCGTAAGACTCAGAACGGCCGTGGACGCTTTTAGCCGTTGTGCTCCGACGCCTACTCACAATGGCCAAACCTCGAATGCACCCAGTGAAGCATCGTGTCCGGGAGATCGTCCCCGGATGGATATTGGTCGAAGTAGGAGTGCGGGCCATTGGACATGTATCCGGTTTCGTCGATGCCAAAATGACCGATCATGTGAAACCCGCGCTCTTCGGCAATACCCTTGAGTTTCTTCGCTTCCTGGAGGATTGGCTGCTCATCGTAATAATCGTCCTCGGCCCAGATTCCGGCGTGCGCGATCGCAAAATACGTTGAGCCCTCGAGATCCAGATCTTCCAGGATGGCGTCCTGGAATGGATTCAGGCTGCCTTCAAAGGACTCCGTGACTACCCGGATGCTTTCCAGCTGCATCTCGGCGTCGAGGCCGATCACGACGAGTCTTGGGTAAAGCTTTTCTTCCTGGTCGATGAGAGGACGGGCGAGAATCTGTAGGTCAAAGCCTGCTTGAATGATCATGGTTTGAGGCTATTCACCACCGCGGGCCGCCGACAGAGACCACTTTGCCTATGTGGACAACTGCCCCAGCTTGGCCGCCTTCACCAGGAGATACTGCCGTTCCTGCAGGCTCCCCGTTTTCCTTGCCGCGGCGAGAAAGCACTCCCGGGCGCCCGCAAGGTCACCGGACATTTCGAGCAAGTGCCCGCGAACGGCGTCGAGCCTGTGCCACCTTTTCAACTCGACATCAATCCCGTCCAGCAGCTCAAGGGCCACCTGCGGCCCTTCAACCATTGCCACGGCAACTGCCCGGTTCAATGCCACCACCGGGCTTGGGGCCATGGCTTCGAGGACCGTGTACAACGCCAGGATCTGTGGCCAGTCGGTCTGCTCCGCGGAGGCCGCCTCGGCATGGACCGCCGCGATCGCGGCCTGCAGTTGGTAGGGTCCCGGACGCCCAACCCCCAGCACGGCCGACAAGAGTCCAAGGCCCTCGGCGATCTGCGTCGTGTCCCACTGCCGGCGATCCTGCTCGGCTAGCGGCACCAGCATCCCGTCCGGAAGGGACCTCGCCCGGCGTCGTGCATCTGTAAGGAGCATGAGGGCCAGCAGTCCGCCCACCTCAAGCTCGCCCGGGAGCAGGCCGCGCAGGAGCCGCGTAAGGCGGATGGCCTCCGCTGTGAGGTCTTCGCGCTGCATGGACGGCCCGGAACTCGCCGCGTAACCCTCATTGAAGATCAGGTACAGGACGTGGAGTACGACGCCGAGCCGCGCCTTTCGCTCGCCCGTTTCCGGGAGCTCGAAATGGGCTCCGGCCTTCTTGATGCTCTGCTTGGCCCGGCTGATCCTCTGGCCCATGGTGGCTTCCGGGACAAAGAACGCGCTGGCGATTTCCGCCGTCGTGAGCCCTCCGACTGCCCGCAATGTCAGTGCCAGCTGCGAGGGTGCTGAGAGGGCAGGGTGGCAGCACAGGAAAAGGAGGGTGAGGGTATCTTCCGCAAACCCGTCCGTTTCACTGAGCGAAGAAGGCTCCTCGGGGGCCGGCGGTTCCATGGATGCCGCACGTTGTTCGCGTGCCTGTCTGGCACTTTCGCTGCGCCAGTAGTCCACCAACCGCCGTGTGGCGACCGTGAGTAGCCAGGATCTGGGGTTGTCCGGGACGCCGGAGACCGGCCATTGCAATGCTGCCTCGAGCAGCGCTTCCTGGACGGCATCCTCGCACTCGGCAAATTGGCCGTGCCTGCGGACGAGCGCGCCAAGGACCTGCGGCGCAAGCGTGCGCAGCAGGTCCTCCACCGTGGATTCCCCGGAAGGCTCGGCCAAGCGTTAGACCTCCGGCGGTGCGTCCTGGACGCGGCGCAGCTCCACAACCGGTGCGTATTTCACGATGCTGGAGCAGATTTCCACTGCCCGTTCCTCGCTGGCGACGTCCACCACCCAGTAGCCGATGAGGGATTCCTTGGCTTCGGCGAAAGGTCCATCGGTGGTGATGACCCCGCTGTCCGTCTGCTTGACCAGCTTGGCAGTCCCGGGGTCAGCCAGTCCCGCGTTGAAAACCATTTCGCCTGAATCGCTGAGATCCTTGTCGATCTGGATCATGAACCCGATCATTTCCCTGATCCACTCGGGATCGGCGGTTTCCATCATGCCCTCGGCGGAACCAAACATCATGATCATGTACTTCATCTCGAACTCCTTATCAGGGGCGCTCCGTGTGGGCGCTTTCGTTCATAGGTCGGAACTACGGGACGGTTTTCGACATGGGTTGATGGAAAATCCCAAGAAACTTTTGGCGGCCGGCTACGCCCGTGCGATGACTTCCCCGTTCGGGATCAGGAAGTAGCCATCATCCGTGGAGCCCCAACGGTGCCAACCGGCGGCGATCCGGGCCAGGTCAGCCTCGTTGGCCAGCCCGTATTCCAGGGCCTGCTCCGCAAAGGCGGAGTGCAGGACGCGCTCGCTCCACACCCGCGACTGCCAACGGCGCTGCTGCGCGGTGGCGTAAAGCCAGTTGCTGCTGGAGGGCGCGACGTCGGTGAAGCCCGCCTGCTGTGCCCACGACACAAGCCGCCGCCCGGCGTCGGGCTCCGCCCCGTTCCGTCGGGCGATCTTCTGGTAGAGCTCCATCCAGTCGTCGAGCTCGCGGACCTCCGGGTACCAGCTCATGCCGTGGAAATCGGCGTCGCGCACTGCCACGATGGCGCCGGGCTTGGCCACGCGCCGCATCTCGCGCAGCGCAGCAACGGGGTCGGTCAAGTGCTGCAGGACCTGGTGGGCGTGGACGAGGTCGAAGGTCTCGTCCTCGAAGTCCAGATCGTAGATGTTACCGGTCACGAATTCCACGTTTTCCATGCCACGTTCGGCCGCGAGCGAGGCAGCCTGGGCCACGATGTCGGCGGAACGGTCGAGCCCGACAACCTTCGCGGGAGCCACCAGCTCCGCGAAGTCGCAGGTGATGCTCCCAGGTCCGCATCCGACGTCGAGCACTGATGTCCCGGCGGTGAGGTGCGGGATGACAAACGCGGCAGAGTTCTCGGCTGTGCGGGAGGCGTGGGCGCGTACGACGGACTCGTGGTGGCCGTGTGTGTAGACGTCTTCAGGCTTCTGCTCGTTCATAGGGAAACGCTACCCCGAGGGAGTGGAAAGCGGGCGGAACTGCCCAATGACTCTTCGACGACTCTTCGACGAAACGTGTTGCCTAAAAGGCATCAGTCGTTGCATGATGGAAAAGTGATCCACATCACTCAGAGCACGCGCCCGTCCGGCGGCGACATAAGCCCGCAAGCAGGGCATTCCAAGCCAGAAATGGAGACTAGATGAGCCCGCAGCTAACGCCGGAAGAAGTCACGTCGGCAGCGGAACGGATCGTTGCGGCCTATTCGGCCATGGACGAGGAAGCATATTTCGGCTCATTCGATCCGCAGGCGACCTTCTTGTTCCACGGGACCCCCGAACGGCTCAACAGCCGGGACGACTACGAAGAGCAGTGGCGCACCTGGGTGTCCGAAGGCTGGAAAGTGATCGGCTGCCACAGCAGCGATCCATTCATCCAGATCTACGGCACAACCGCGGTTTTTTCCCACAGCGTGGCTACCACCACGGAAGAGCAGGGGCAGCGGGCAATCACCGAGGAACGGGAAACCATCGTGTTTACCCGCGCCGGCTCCGGCGGCATCAAGGCCGTGCACGAGCACCTATCACTCAACACTTTCTGATCACGGAGTCCAGCAATGACGACAGAAGCATCCGACCGGCCCAGGGCGCGGCCCGGCGCACCACTGATCGAGGTCCGTTCAATCGACTGGGTTCCCGATAACGAACGGCACGGCCGCCTGTGGCACCAAGCGCCGCTTTGGTTCCTGGGCAATTTCCAATACTTCTCCATCCCGATCGGCTTCATCGGCCCATCGATGGGCCTGTCCCTCGGGTGGACGGTGGTGGCCAGCGTTCTGGGCATCGGAGTGGGAACCATTTTCATGGCCTTCCACGCCTCCCAGGGTCCAACCATGGGCCTACCGCAGATGATCCAGTCGCGGGCCCAATTCGGGTACCGGGGCGTGGTCGTTCCCTTGATCGCCACCCTTTTCACCTATGTGGCCTTCAATGTCGTTGATACCGTGCTCCTCGGTGACGGCCTCGGCAGCGCTTTCGGCTGGAACCCGGCACTCATTGCCGTTGTCGCTGCGGCGGGCGCGGCGGCCCTTGCGATCTTCGGCCATGACTGGCTGCACAAGGCCTTCCGCGTGCTGCTCTACGTTTCCCTGCCGCTGATGCTGATTCTGACCATCGGAGTCATCACCGGAAACGCCGGCGGAGCCGAAAGCGCCACGCAGTACGGCTTCAACTGGGGCGCGTTCATGGCACAGTTCGCCGCGGCAGCGGCATACAACATCACGTATGCCCCCTACGTCTCCGACTATTCGCGGTACCTGCCGTCCAGAACCAAAAGCCGGTCCGTCATCGCTGCTGTGTTCTTCGGCGCATCGTCGTCTGCGATCTGGCTGATCGTCCTTGGGGCGTGGCTGGCGATCCGGCTTGGCGCCACCGACGGCCTCGCCGGACTCCAGCTGGCAGGAAACACTGTTTTCGTGCACCTCGGTGATGCGACCGCGCTGCTTTCAGCCATGGCTCTGGCCGCCACCATGGGAATGAACGCCTACGGCGGGATGCTTACCGTGTTGACTACGGTCGATTCCATCCGGCCGATCAAGCCGACCCGCAAAGCCCGGGTCATCACCATCCTCGTGCTGACAGCGGTGTGGTACCTCATCGCCAGCACTATTACCTCCGGGGCTGTCAGCACGGTGTTCTCCTCACTGACCCTCATGCTGTACCTTCTGGTTCCCTGGACGGCGACGAACCTGGTCGATTACTTCCTGGTCCGGAAGGGCCACTACGCCATCACGGACCTGTTCACTCCCAAGGGTATCTACGGTGCTTGGGGGTCGCGGGGCTTGCTCTCCTTCGCTATCGGCCTCGTCGCTGAAATTCCCTTCATGGTGCTGCCCCAGATCGGTTCCTGGAGCTACACGGGACCCCTTGCCCAGGCACTGGGCGGCGTCGACATCGCTTGGCTCGTCGGGCTGCTTGTCACTTCCATCGCCTACATCCTGCTCAGCCGCTCACTCAACGTGGCTGCCGAACAGGCCGCACAGCTAAGCAGCGATCAAAAACTCGGCCGCGAGGAAGAAGCAACGACCCCGGTGCCTTATTGACCCCTGGGCATTGCTTCGTGAGCGGGCGTTGGGGGAAACCCGGCGATTCGTGAGCGAGCGTTGGGGGAAATCCGGCGATAGGTGAGCGAGCGTGTGGAAAAAAGACGCTTACTCCTGGGGTCGGTTCCGATAGGCCGCCAGGAACGTGGCGATCCTGCGCACCGCCTCTTCGATCTCGCGGACGGATGGCAGGATGACGAAGCGGAAATGGTCTGGGGCGGGCCAGTTGAAGGCCGAGCCGTGGGAGACAAGGATTTTCTGGTCCTGTAGGAGATCGAGGACAAACTTCTCGTCGCTCTCGAACGGGTAGACGTCAGGATCCAGCCGCGGGAACAAGTACATTGCCCCGGCGGCGGGAACACAGCTCACGCCGGGAATCGCAGTCAGGAGCTTCAAGGCCAGATCCCGTTGTTCGCGGAGCCGGCCACCTGGCCTGATGAGTTCTTCGATGCTCTGGTAGCCGCCCAGGCAGGTCTGGATGGCGTGCTGCGCCGGAACGTTGGAGCACAACCGGAGGGACGCCAAAAGCTCCAATGCTTCGCGGTATTCGGCGGTTGCCGCATGCGGGCCGGTCAGGGCAACCCAGCCGGCACGGTAACCGGGCATGCGGTAAGCCTTGGAGAGGCCACTGAAGGTCAGGACGCAGATGTCGTCTGCCACGGAAGCCATGTGGATGTGCTGGGCGTCCTCGTACCGGATCTTCTCGTAGATCTCGTCCGAGAAGAGGACAAGATCATGCTTGCGGGCCAGCGCCGCGAACTGCTCCAGGATGTGGCGGGGATATACCGCACCCGTGGGGTTGTTCGGGTTGATGATGACAATGGCCTTGGTGCGCTTGGTGATTTTGGCTTCGACGTCGGACATGTCCGGCCACCAATTCTGGCTCTCGTCGCAGAGATAGTGCACCGGGTTGCCGCCCGTGAGGGTCACTGTGGCCGTCCACAGTGGATAGTCCGGCGCGGGGATAAGGACCTCGTCGCCGTTTTCCAGGAAGGCCTGCAGCGTCATGGAAATCAGTTCACTGACGCCGTTCCCGATGAAGATATCCTCGACGCCGATATTCATCAGGTTCTTGGTCTGGTAGTACTGCGAAATCGCTGTCCGCGCCGTGAAGATGCCTTTGGAATCGCTGTACCCTTGGGCTCCGCGGAGGTGGTGGATCATGTCCACCACGACCGACTCCGGAGCTTCCAGTCCGAACGGTGCGGTGTCCCCAAGATTCATCTTGAGGATGCGGTGCCCTTCGGCCTCCATGGTCTTGGCCGCTTGGAGGATGGGCCCGCGGAGTTCATAACGGACGTTCTGAAGTTTGCTGGAGTGCTGCATCGGACGCATGGTTGATCATTTCATGTCCTGGTGCCCGTTCTCGCTCATTCCCACCGGATAATGACGGGCAGGCTGCTCGTATTGGCCGATACTTCACGTTCAGTGCCGCGGACTGCCACGACAAAATGCTGGAGATCGTCCGCCGAGGCCGGGACCTCGAAATGGCCGGTGGGATCGCTCACGACGGCGGTTCCGGACGAATGTGGGCGGATATACGCCTCAGGGATGCCTTTGTTGTGGACGTCGACCAACCTGCCGTGGATGAGGCGGACTAGCCGGGTGGCGGCAAGCAAAGGTTCAGCGACAGGAGGCCCGGAAGGTTCCTCGAGGCTTATGCCGATGGGGACGCGAACGAGGAAACCGAGGCCTTGGCGGATGCCGGCGTCGTATTCGTCCGGCTGGAATTCACCGCTGGAGACCACTGAGTATTGGGTGTTTTGTTCGATTGCAACGAGGAGCTTCTCCATGTTGTCCAGTTGCGTGGGGCCATGGCATTCCACGGCCACCTTGAGCTCAAGGTCCAGCAGCGGCCCTTCCCGCCGGGAACGGCCTACCCTGTTCATGGCGACGGCATGGACCGTGACAGGAGCATCGGCGGATTGACCTGTGGGTGGTTCGGAACCATCGTCGAAGCGGACCCGTACGGGCGAGACGGCGTCGGAAAGTATCCCGAGGAGCTCGGTCAGGGATGATCGCACAACACCCACGGTGACACTCCAGTCCACAAAGTGGTCCAGCTAGCCGTTGTGCTCTACGTTACTCCCGCACTGGTCCACGAGTCACCGGGGTTCAGGGATAACTCCATTCGATGGCTGGCTCGTAGGCTCTACATCCTTGCGGGCCGTCATGGTTGCCTCGATGACGCCCTGCATGAAAGTCATGACTATGTGGAGTTCTTCCGGCGAAAGTGCGTCAATGACCGGGGCGATGGCGCCTGCCAGGGGAGAAAACAATTCGCTGCCGGTAGCGCGTGCGGTATCAGTCATCTCCAGATGAACCTGCCGACGGTCCTTTTCGCTGCGGCGTCGCTCCAAGTGGCCTGCCCGGTCGAGCCGGTCCACAAGCGCCGTTGTTGCCGGCGAACTCAGGTTGAGTGCAGCCCTGAGCGCTCCGGGAGTCATGGTTTTGCCCTCCCGCGCGGCAGCCACCATGGCAGCCAAGGCATTCAGGTCCGTTCGATGGAGGTGGTGGCGGTTGCTGATGGCCTCCACATACCGCTCCGTTTCGACCGTGAACTGCTGGAGTAGCCCGAGGAGTACGGCCGCGGACCGGACGTGCTGTTTGTCATCCATGAGGCCTCCTTCAGCCCCAAATTATCCCACCGGGATGTCATTGACCAATTATCTCCATGATGGATATATTTCGTCATGGAAGTAGTTAGGAAAGGTGCGGGCATGACGGACAAGTGGGCTGGAACCGGCCGACGCAGCGGTTCGCGGTGGTGGCTGGCGGCTGCGGTGCTATCGCTGGTGGCGTGGATGGTGGTCGGCGGAATCGGCGGCCCAACCTTTGGAAGGCTCAGCGAGGTGTCCAGTAACGACCAATCGTCCTTCCTGCCAGCGAGCGCCGAATCCACCGAAGCCCGTGCATGGCAAAGCAGGTTCACTTCCAGCGGCAGTGTTCCCGCGGTGGTGCTGATCGAGTCTCCTGAGAAGCTTTCACCCGTTCAACTGGCCGGATTGGCATCGCTTGGCACCCGACTGTCTGCCGCCAACGGGGTCAGCCACTCGACGTCGCCGATTGGGCCGATTCCGTCCGCGGATGGCAAGGCGGCGCAGTTCATCGTCCCGGTGGAGGAAGGAAGCGGAGTCAAAGGGAGCATCCAATCGCTTCGTGCGAAGGCGGCGGATTTTGCGGCCGGGGCGGCACTTCCCGCTGGAACAACCACCTACGTGACGGGACCGGCGGGCTTCCTCGCCGATCTGGTCAGCGCTTTTGGGGGCATTGACGGGATACTGCTTTTCGCGGCACTCGGAGCCGTCTTGGTGATCCTGCTAGCCGTCTACCGATCCGTGGTGCTGCCCTTTGTGGTGCTCCTTACTGCCGTTTTCGCCCTTTGCGGGTCCATTCTGGTGGTCTTTGCCTTGGCGAAGGCGGGCGCAATCCAACTGACGGGACAAAGCCAAGGCATCCTGTCCATCCTGGTGGTCGGCTCAGCCACTGACTATGCCCTCCTCTTCGTGGCCCGATACCGTGAGGCCTTGGGTCACATGACGAACAAATGGTCGGCTGTGGGCCGCGCATACAAGGGCAGCTTTGAGGCGATCCTGGCATCGGGGACAACTGTCGCCTTGGCGCTGCTTTGCCTGCTCTTCTCGGAACTGAATTCAAACCGTGGACTCGGCCCCATCGGCGCAATTGGAATCGGCTTTTCAATGTTGGCCAGCCTGACACTGCTTCCTGCTGCGCTTGGCTTGCTCGGCAGGTCCGCATTTTGGCCGCGTACCCCGAGGAAAGGGCCGGCCAACTCCGGCATTTCCGGCGGATGGGGGCTTCTGGCAAGCATTATTGCCAGGCGGCCCAGGGCCGTATGGCTGGGCGCAGCTGCCGTTTTGGTGGTCTGTGCCACGGGCCTGTTGCAACTCCAGGCCAGCGGCGTTCCACAGTCGGCACTCATATTGAGCAAATCCGAGGCAGTGGCCGGCCAGGCGGCATTGGGCCGGCACTATCCCGCTGGTGCGGGAAGCCCGGTGGTGGTTGTGGCCGAGGAAAAGGCGGCGGCCGCGGTACTTGCCGAAGTCAAAGCGCAGGAAGGCATCTCGGACGCATCCGTGGTTGGCGCCCAAGGCGGCCCAAGCGTCCGCCCGCCGGCGGAAGCCGCGATGGACACTGCCCCTTTGGTGCGGGACGGCCGGGTGCTGATCAACGCCCCCCTGTCCTCCGAGGCCGATTCGGCGAAGGCCGAGCAGACCATCGCCACGCTCCGGCTGAAGCTTCATGACAAGGCCCCCGGGACCCTGGTGGGAGGAATCACCGCCACCGCGGTGGACACCAACGCCAGCGCGCAGTCTGATTTGTGGCGCATCATCCCGATCGTCTTGGCGGTCATCCTGTTGGTGCTCATGGCATTGCTGCGGTCCGTTTTGGCGTCACTATTGCTGATCGGCACCGTGGTGCTGTCCTTTGCGGCAGCGTTGGGCGTGTCGGCCTGGGCGTTCAACCATGTGTTTGGATTCCCCGGAGCGGATGCCTCGGTTCCGCTTTTCGGTTTTGTCTTCCTCGTGGCCCTCGGCGTCGACTACAACATCTTCCTCATGACCCGTGTCCGGGAAGAGTCGAAGCTCGACGGAACCCGCGCCGGTATCTTGAAAGGCCTGGGTGCAACTGGCGGGGTGATTACCTCGGCGGGCGTCGTTCTTGCCGCCACTTTTGCCGCCTTGGGGGTCATCCCGATCCTCTTCCTTGCACAGATCTCCTTTATTGTCGCGTTCGGAGTGCTGCTCGACACCACGATCGTGCGCTCGCTGTTGGTGCCTGCCTTGGCTTACGACATTGGCCGGCGCATCTGGTGGCCGGGACGCCTGGCACGCAATCCGGCGCCGAAGGAGATTCAACGGGCAGCCACGGCTTCCTGATTCCGCCACCAGGCCACGGTCGCAGCCATCGCGTCCGCAAGCGGCGTCGGTTCCAGCCCGAGCTTGGCCTGGCTCGTTGTGGAGTCCATGACGAATGGCCGCTCGAACTGGTACAACATTTCGGCCAGCTCCCGCATGTCGGTTGAAAACAGGCCGAGGGTCCGGAGCAGCCAGCCTGGGACGACACTCAGCTTCGGTTCGGGAACGCCGGCCGAACGTGCGAAGTTTCCCGCAATTTCCCGCATCGTCATTGCCGGACCCGTGGGGGCGTGCAGTACCGAGTTCCAGAGTTCAGGCTTCCGAGCCGCGGCGATCATGGCTGCGGCAAGATCCGGGACGTACGTGAAAGAGTGCGGTTGCTCGGCGCTTCCGAGAACCTGGACCGTCTTGCCTTTGAGGACGAGGGGGACCATGCGCTCGCCGGCGTGCGCCATGCGGGCCCGTGGCCCGAAGAAATCGCCCGCAACGACGCTGACGGTATTCGCCGGGTGGGCTTGCCGGGCCTTCAGCAAGGCGGAGCGGATCCCGCGCTTGCCACCGGCAGCTTCACGCGGGCTGATTTCAGTGATCGTCTTGTCCGGCTCGCTGTAGGCGTAGAGGCTCTCAGGGAAGACGACGACGGCGCCCGCCGCGGCAGCGGCATCCATCACCGCTTGCTCTGCCCGGGGAAGTTCGGCCGCCCAGGCTTTGGCGCGGTAGGCGGAACCGTGGATGCAGTGGAAGACGGCTGCGGCGCCGTCGAAGGCTTGCGCCAACTTGGCCGGGTCCGAAACGTCGACGCGAAGCTTTTCGACCAGCGGGTGGTCCGGTCCGCTGCCTGAGCGCGTCAGGACGCGCACGTGTTCTCCGCGGTCCGCGAGTTGCTCGGCAATGGTCCATCCGACGGGGCCTGCTCCTGTGACGACGTACATGGTGTTGCTCACTTTCTGGCTGGGGGATCTTGTTCTTGGGTTGGAGACCTAGTTCGAGAGCAGTGCTCTCTGAAATCAGGATGATCCCTTTCGAATTCCATGTCAAGAGCACTGCTCACATTTGTTTCCACTGCTCTCTTTTGTGGCATGCTGGATGGATGGAACATCCCTTAGCCGCAGCGGCCAAACAATCGACGCCCCGCGAGCGGGCCCGGGCCCAGACCGTGGCGGACATCATCCGGCTGGGCCGCCAGCATCTTGCCTTGCATGGCGCCGCAGGTTTGTCCCTGAGGGCGGTCGCGCGCGATCTCGGCGTGGTGTCCTCTGCTGTGTACCGCTATGTGGAAAGCCGCGACGAACTGCTGACCCTCTTGCTGATTGACGCTTACGGCGAGCTGGGCGACGAGGTGGATGCCGCCGTCGACGCCCTCCCGGAGGACGACTACCGCGGCAGGTTCCTGGCGCTTGGGCGGGCCGTTCGTCAGTGGGCCCTGCGCGAGCCGGCGAGGTACGCGCTCCTGTTCGGCAGCCCTGTGCCCGGATACCAAGCACCCGCCGAGCGCACCACCGAACCCGGAACGCGGGTGATCTACCGGATGGTGGGGATCTTCGACGCCGCCTACCGCGCAGGTGCCTTGGCCGCCGACGTTGCGCCCGCCGTCGTCGTTCCTCCAGCCCTTGCCGCGGACCTGGCGGCCATCCGGGCCGAACTGGGCGTGGCCGTTCCCGAGCCTGCGTTGGCCAGGGGCGTGTTGGTCTGGACGTCGGTTTTCGGTGCGGTCAGCTTCGAGGTATTCGGCCAGTACGGGGCTGATACCTTCGCCTCGCGCGACGAGTTGTTTGACCACCAGCTCGAGGTGCTGCGGGGGGTCGTGGGGCTGTAGCCGCGAAGGTACAGTAACTGCATGGCTCGCGGACTTGTTGACATCGGCGCGGAGGGCGTTTTGCTCGCCGGAGCAGGCCGCGCCATCCTGATGCAGATCGCCAATCCCGCGGTCGGTCACGGCGTCGCCGAACACAGCAATTTCGCCGAGCGGCCACTGGACCGGCTGCGCGCGACCATGACGTACGTCTACGCCGTGGTCTATGGCTCGGACGAGCAGTTGGCCGCGGTGCGCCGGGCCGTGAATCGTGCGCACGCCCCGGTTCGCCGGTCGGCGGACGATTCCGCCCCGGGATACAACGCCTTCGACGCGCAATCCCAGCTCTGGGTCGTGGCAACCCTCTATGACACCGCCGTCACCGTTTACGAAAAGGTCCATGGAGCCCTCGACGACGACACGGCCGATCGGGTCTACCGTGAGTATGCCCGGATCGGGACAGCCTTGCAGCTGCCGGCCGAACTCTGGCCCGCCGACCGCGCGGCCTTCGCCAGCTATTGGGAGGAGTCCATGCGGAACCTCGACCCGGACGCGGCTGCATTGCGAGTGGCTCACGAACTCTTGTACCCCGCGAGTGGGCCGTTCTTGATGCGCTTGAGCATGCCGTTGGTCCGGTTGCTTACCGCGGGCCTGCTGCCGGAGCGGCTTCGTGCGGGTTTCGGACTTCCTTGGAACGCCCGGGATCGGCGCAGCTTCGACCGCACCATGCGACTCCTGGCAGCGGCTTATCCAAGGCTGCCGGAAAAAGCCAGGCATTGGCCGAAGAACTATTACCTTGGCCGGCTTGGACCGGGCGAGCTCGGGCCAGGCGAGTAGGGCTCCGATGCGTGAGCTCACCGCGGTAGAGGAACTTATCGACGGGAGCGCGAGCCGCTTCCTGGGGAGTGCCCCGGTCCAAGGGCTTCGATCCAGGCTCACGGAGTTCACCGTCTTCGGCCTCAAGCAGGCGTGGGCGTGCATCTTCGGCGCTTCGCTCCTTGCCGTTATTTTCGGTGCCCACCTCTGGTATCCGGCCAACGCTGGCCTCGCGAGGAACGATTTCCTGACGATCGCCGCCGTCGTGATCCAAATCCTGATGGTGGCCACGAGGCTGGAAACCTTGCGCGAGCTCAGGGTCATCGTGCTCTTCCACCTGGTGGGAACGGTCATGGAGTTGTTCAAGACCGACGTCGGCTCGTGGTCCTATGAAGCCGAGGGTGTGCTCCGCGTCGGCGCCGTTCCGCTCTTCAGTGGCTTCATGTACGCAGCGGTGGGCTCGTACATGGTGCGGGTTTACCGGGTTTTCGACCTGCGCTTCGGCAGGTATCCACGGCGTTGGATCACTGCGGTCCTGGCTGCGGCCATCTATGTGAATTTCTTTTCCCACCACTACGTCGTTGACGCCCGCTGGGTCCTGCTGGCCGCCGTCGTCGTGATCTATGGCCGGTGCGTCATGTACTTCCGGGTGTTTCGGCGTCGACTCCGGATGCCGCTGGTCCTGGCATTCCTGCTCGTGGCGCTCTTCATCTGGATTGCCGAGAACATCGCCACCTGGTCGCACGCCTGGCTGTATCCGAGCCAACTGGATGGCTGGCATTTGGTGTCCCCGGACAAACTTGTCTCGTGGTTCCTCCTGATGATCATCTCCGTGGTGCTGGTGGCATGGGTGTACAAGCCGATGCCGCCTGACTGAACACCCGCCGTCGACATCGCCGGAATGCTGCGGAGTCGCCGGGGTGTACCGGCGAGCCGGCACTGTTCCCGCGAGTTCGACGTCGGGCCCGGGCGTTCTCCCACGGCGAAATCGGCAATAAATCCCCGTGGTTCCGGCGTTTCTTGACGCTCAGGGAGCATAGTTGAGCGTACTAGACTCAACTTTGGATTGACATTGAATGAGGGCTGAGTACAGTTGAGTGCAGAACGCTCAACTAGCCGAAGGTTGAGTGCTCCCCGCCCTCCAAGCCCTCCGTGGGTATCGGAATCGGGTGAAATCTCCATCGTCGGCCATTGAAAGGAAGCAACATATGTCACGCGCTGTAGGTATCGACCTCGGAACCACTAACTCCGTCGTCTCTGTTCTCGAAGGTGGCGAGCCCACCGTCATTGCCAACGCCGAGGGTGGCCGCACCACGCCGTCGGTCGTTGCATTCTCCAAGTCCGGTGAAGTCCTGGTCGGCGAAATTGCCAAGCGCCAGGCCGTCAACAACATCGACCGCACCATCGCTTCGGTGAAGCGCCACATGGGCACCGACTGGTCGGTCGCCATTGACGACAAGAAGTACACGCCGCAGGAAATCTCCGCGCGTATCCTCATGAAGCTGAAGAACGACGCCGAGAGCTACCTCGGCGAAAAGGTCACCGACGCTGTCATCACCGTCCCGGCCTACTTCAACGACGCCGAGCGCCAGGCCACCAAGGAAGCCGGCGAAATCGCCGGCATGAACGTTCTCCGCATTGTCAACGAGCCCACCGCGGCTGCACTTGCCTACGGCTTGGACAAGGGCAAGGAAGACGAACTCATCCTGGTCTTCGACCTTGGTGGCGGAACGTTCGACGTCTCCCTGCTGGAAGTCGGCAAGGACGAAGACGGCTTCTCCACCATCCAGGTCCGCGCCACCGCCGGCGACAACCGCCTCGGCGGCGACGACTGGGACCAGCGCGTTGTTGACTACCTGCTGAACCAGCTCAAGATCAAGGGCATCGACCTTTCCAAGGACAAGATCGCCCTCCAGCGTCTGCGCGAGGCTTCGGAGCAGGCCAAGAAGGAACTCTCTTCCTCTACCAGCACCAACGTCTCCCTCCAGTACCTCTCCGTCACCCCCGACGGCCCGGTCCACCTGGACGAGCAGCTGACCCGCGCCAAGTTCCAGGACCTCACCAAGGACCTGCTTGAGCGCACCAAGAAGCCGTTCCACGACGTCATCGCCGAGACCGGCATCAAGCTCTCCGAAATCGACCACATCGTACTCGTGGGCGGTTCCACCCGCATGCCCGCCGTCTACGACCTCGTCAAGGAACTCGCCGGTGGCAAGGAGCCCAACAAAGGCGTCAACCCGGATGAAGTCGTCGCCGTTGGCGCAGCCCTGCAGGCCGGTGTGCTGAAGGGCGAGCGCAAGGACGTCCTGCTGATCGACGTCACCCCGCTGTCCCTCGGTATCGAAACCAAGGGCGGCGTCATGACGCACCTGATCGAGCGCAACACGGCCATCCCCACCAAGCGTTCCGAGACATTCACCACCGCTGACGACAACCAGCCGTCCGTGGCCATCCAGGTCTTCCAGGGCGAGCGTGAATTCACCCGCGACAACAAGCCGCTGGGCACGTTCGAACTGACCGGCATCGCTCCGGCACCGCGTGGCGTCCCCCAGGTCGAGGTCACCTTCGACATCGACGCCAACGGCATTGTCCACGTCTCCGCAAAGGACAAGGGCACCGGCAAGGAGCAGTCGATGACCATCACCGGCGGCACCGCGCTGTCCAAGGAAGACATCGACCGCATGGTCCGTGAAGCCGAGGAACACGCAGCCGAGGACAAGGCCCGCCGCGAGGCTACCGACACCCGCAACACTGCCGAGCAGCTCGCCTACTCCGTGGACAAGCTCATCGCCGAAAACGACGAGAAGCTGCCGGAAGAGGTCAAGACCGAGGTCAAGGCCGACGTCGACGCCCTCAAGAAGGCCCTCGAAGGCACCGATGACGCAGCGGTGAAGACCGCTTTCGAGAAGCTGCAGCACTCGCAGTCGAAGCTCGGCGAAGCGATCTACTCGCAAGCAGGTTCCCCGGATGGCGCAAGCAGCGCCGCCGGTGCTGAGGGCGCTCAGCCCGGTGCCAAGGCTGCCGATGAGGACATTGTCGACGCCGAGATCATCGACGAAGACGAAAAGAAGAAGTAAGCATGCCTCACCACGGCAACGACGCAGAGCACTCACCTTCCAGCAACGAGGGCAAGCACGACGAGCGTGAAGGAGCCGGCCAGCAGAAGCCGGTCATCCGGGACAACCGCAAGGTTGACCCGGAGACCGGGGCCGCCCGCCACCCCCAAGGATCGGCAGCTGATTCCAACGCCGCTGCCACCGAGGGCGACGCGCTGTCCCAGGCTGAGGAAATCCTCAACGGCATGGAGGTTCCGGCTGAAGAGTCGGTGGCCCCCGGTGCCGCTGCAGAAGCAGAGGCCGCGGAACTCCGCAACGACCTCCTGCGCCTGCAGGCCGAGTACGTCAACTACCGCAAGCGCGTCGAACGCGACCGCGCCGTCGCAGGGGAAATGGCCGTCATTGGCGTCCTGAACTCCCTGCTGCCGGTGCTGGACGACGTCGATGCCGCCCGCCAGCACGGCGACCTCGTGGACGGCCCGTTCGCCGCGATCGCCGCCAAGCTGGAGAACGCGCTGAAGACGTACGGCTTGGAGCGCATCGCGGAAACCGGAGTCGACTTCGACCCCACGATCCACGAGGCCCTCATCCAGCAACCGGGCGAGGACATCGAAGTAGACACCGTCAGCCAGGTGCTGCGCTCCGGCTACCGCTCCGGCGACCGCGTGCTGCGCGCGGCACAGGTGATTGTGGCTGTGCCGGCTTAGACGGAGTTACCGCCTCACCGTGCCTTCGCGGATGAGGGGGGCAGCATCGCGAAACGAGACAAGGGGCCCCGCCCCTTCGCCGGGTGGCCCAGGATCTGCGATCCTTGGCCACCCGGCTTCGGCAGGCCCGATGCCACTCCCGGGCCCCTTGCCTCGCTCCGCTCAGGCGGTCGTCTCGCCTAAGGTGGGATGAGCGGAGCGCAAACTGAACCAGAAACGAAAGAGAGAAGCCGAGTGGCCAGCCAGGACTGGGTTGAGAAGGATTTTTACGCCATCCTTGGTGTCGCCAAGGACGCCTCTGACGCTGATATTAAGAAGGCGTACCGCAAGCTTGCGCGGAAGTACCATCCGGATACCAATTCCGGGGATGCTACTGCGGAGAAGAAGTTCAAGGACATCTCGGAGGCCTATTCGGTGCTCTCGGATGCCGAGGAGCGCCAGCAATACGATGCCATTCGCGCCATGGGCGGGGCACGCTTCGCTCCGGGCGCAGCTCGCGGCGGGCCGGCCAATGGCGGCTTCGAGGACCTGTTCGGCGGGCTTTTCGGCGGCGGACGCCAGCCTGCCGGTGCCGGCGGCATCCCTCCCGAGTTCGCTGACCTGTTCGGCGGCGGCTTCGGCGGCGGACAGACCGGTTTCCAGCGCGCCCCCCAAAAGGGCAGCGACCGCACGGCGTCGACCTCAATTTCCTTTGCCGGCTCCATTCACGGCACCACGGTGAGCCTGCGCGAAAGCAACGGCAACGTCATCGACGTGAAGATTCCCGCGGGGATCAGGGACGGCCAGAAGGTCCGCCAGCGCGGCAAGGGCAACCCCGGCGCAGCTGGCAACGGGGACCTCATCATCACGGTGAACGTCAAGCCCCATGATTTCTTCAACCGCGACGGCGACAACATCCGCATCCACGTGCCGGTCACCTTCGCGGAGGCAGCCTTGGGTTCGAACATCCACGTGCCAACGCTCGACGGCGACACTGTCACCGTCCGCGTCCCGGCCGGCACGCCTTCCGGGCGAACGCTCCGGGTCAAGGGCCGCGGCGTCAAGACATCGAAGGGCACTGGGGACCTGCTGGTGACGATCGACGTCTCCGTCCCGCAGAACCTCAACAAAGAGGCCGAGGAGGCCGTCAAGGCATTCGCCGCGGCCACCGCCGACGCCGATCCTCGCCACGACCTGGCCGCCAAGGCCCGCTTGTAGCGGCAGAACACATGGGAGGGGACGTAGGCATGGGCATCGACATCAACCAGCCGATCTTCGTCATCTCCGTCGCGGCCGAACTGGCTGACATGCACCCGCAGACCCTGCGCCAGTACGACCGCCTCGGCATCGTGTCGCCGAGCCGTGCCCCGGGCAAGTCCCGGCGTTACTCCCAACGGGACATCGACCGCTTGCGCGAGGTCCAGCGGCTCTCCCAGGAGGGCGTGTCCCTCGAGGGCATCAAGCGCATCCTCGATCTCGAAAACCAGGTGGCCGCGCTGCAGTTCCGCGTGGCCGAGTTGAGCGAGGAACTGCAGCGCCGGCGGAGCCCGATGGAGGCCCGTATTTTTGCTGCGGGAGCAGCGGGCGACGTCGTCAGTCTGGCCCGCGGGCAGCGCCCCCGGGCGCGGTCCCAGGCAGTTGTTGTCTGGCGGCCGCGTCCGGGGGAGTAATTCTCTAGGGTCGCAAGAGGGACGCCAGCAGCACGGGCGCTTCCTGACCGGCCCACGTACCCCTCAGGGAAGCCGAATCTTCCGAACCCTGTGTGCCCAGATCGAGGACACGGTTCACCAGCAGTGTGAGCTCGCCGGCTTCGATGCTGGTGACGCCGTCTCCGGTGATCGGGGCTGCCGGGCTCAGCTCCGGGACTTCGCCACCGGGCGTTCCGCTGCCTTTGACGTTGACCGAACTCTTGCGCGGCACCATGGCACCGTCCACGTCCACGAACTCTTCTGCTTCCTGCTGTCCCGTGAGGATGGCGGTGGCCAGGGCAGCGACGTAGACGGGATCGGCGCAGGCGTCGTACACCCACCTCGTGCCCAGCACCGAGTGTTCCATGGTGCCGAGCAGCGAGTCCCTCCCGCCGTGCAATTCCGAACCCCGGTAGCTCAGGGCAACCTGGTAGACCTTGCCGCCGTGGGAGACCAGGTGGGTCTCGAGGCCGACTTCGCCGTCCGGATCATCGAAGCGGTACGCGCCGAGCAGCTCGGGCGGCGCGGAGCCATCCTTGGTGAACCACTGCTGGACGGGCAAGAACTTTTCGATGAGTTCAAGTTTGCTGGGACTCAGGGTTGCTCGATGGATGATAGCCATGCGGTCCAGCCTAGTTGGCCAGTGCGGGCGCGGAGACTGCTCTCGGGGTCCATCGCAGGTGCGTGTTGTCGGCGTCGGACTCGCGCTCTTTCAAGAGTGAAAGCCTGGGCCTAACGGCATCCGTGCGGGAACTTGGCGGTTTGCGTCGGCCCGCCCGGAACTGCGGCACCCACTGCGCCCCGGGGCCTTGGTATTCCTGCTCGGCTGCGGCGTGGAGGGTCCACTGAGCGTCGTACAGGTGCGTCCGGCCCAGGGCCACGAGGTCGGCCCGTCCTGCGAGGAGGATGGAGTTGACGTCGTCGTAGCTGGAGATGGCACCGACGGCGATGACGGCTGCTCCGGCGGGTGCGGCGACCTCCTGGCGGATTCGGTCGGCGAACGGCGTCTGGTAGCTTCGGCCGAAAGCCGGTTGTTCTTCCTTGGCGACCTGGCCGGTGGAGACGTCGATGCCCGCGGCGCCATGAGCCACGAATGCCCGCGCGATGTCGAGCGAGTCGTCTGAGGTGTTGCCGCCTTCGATCCAGTCCGTCGCCGAGATGCGTACTGTCACAGGCTTGCTGGCAGGCCACGCCGCACGGACGGCGTCGAACACTTCCAGGGGGAACCGCAGGCGGTTCTCCATGCTGCCACCGTACGCGTCCGTCCGGCGGTTGGACACCGGCGAGAGGAACGAGGAAAGCAGGTAGCCGTGGGCGGCATGGACCTCAAGGAGGTCGAAGCCTGCCTCTTCGGCACGGAGGGTCGCGGCGACGAACTCAGCCTTGATGGCGGCCATTCCTGCGTGGTCGAGTTCCACCGGCGTCTTGTTGCCGGGACCGTATGGCAGGGCCGTCGGTCCAACGGCCTGCCAGTTGCCGGATGCGAGCGGTTCGTCGATGCCTTCCCACATGAGCTTGGTGGAGCCCTTGCGGCCGGAATGACCCAGCTGCGCACCGATCTTGGCCGTCGAGTTGGCGTGGACGAAGTCCACGATTTCCTTCCAGCTGTCTCGCTGTGTGTCCGTGTACAGGCCGGTGCATCCTGGGGTGATCCGCCCGCTCTTGGAAACACACACCATTTCGGTCATGACCAATCCGGCGCCGCCAAGTGCCTTGGAACCGAGGTGCACTTTGTGGAAGTCGCCCGGGACACCATCCACCGCGGAGTACATGTCCATGGGGGAGACCACAATGCGGTTCTTGAGCTCCAGTCCACCGATCCGGAACGGTTGGAACATGGCCGGGGCAGTCTCCGTCAGTCCTTGGGACTCGGCGAAGTTGCGGTCCACGGCGTCGGCGAATTCCGGGTCGCGCAGCCGCAGGTTTTCCTGTGTGATGCGGCGGCTCCGCGTGAGGAGGTTGAAGGCGAACTGCGTCGGATCCTGCTCCTTGTATTGGGCGATCCGTTCGAACCATTCAAGCGAAGCCTGGGCGGCGCGCTGGGTGGATGCGACAACCGGACGACGCTCCGCTTCATAGGCAGACAACGCCGACTCCACGTCCGGGTGCTCGTGCAGGCACGCGGCGAGTGCCAGGGAGTCCTCCATGGCCAGTTTGGTTCCGGAACCGATGGAGAAGTGTGCGGTATGAGCCGCGTCGCCGAGCAACACGACATTGTTGTGGCGCCAGCTCTCGTTACGCACGGTGGTGAAGTTGATCCATTTGGAGTTGTTGGACAGGACCTCGTAGCCGTCGAGTTCCTCCTCAAAGATCGTGCGGATCTTGGCAATCGCCTTTTCATCCGAGACCCCGGGAGGTAACACGTCGGAAGCGGTCTCGTCGAAGCCGGCAGCCCGCCACACGTCCTCGTGCATCTCGACAATGAACGTGGATCCTTCGTCGGAATACGGGTAGCCATGGATCTGCATGACTCCCCATTCGGTTTCCTTGACGAAGAACTTGAACGCCTCGAACACCTGGTCCGTACCCAGCCACATGAACTTGTTGGGCCGCAGATCCAGGCTTGGAGTGAAGGAGTCCGCGTACTTCGCGCGGATCTGGGAGTTGATGCCATCCGCTGCGAGGACCAGGTCATAGTTGGCCTCAAGCTCCTCAACCGGCGGCGCAACGGTCTGGAAACGCAGGTCGACGCCGAGCTCGGCGCACCGGCGCTGAAGCAGTTCCAACAGTTCCTTGCGACTCATGGCCGCAAAGCCCTGGCCGCCCACCGTCACCGTTTCCCCGCCGAAATGGATGTCGATGTCGGACCAGCGGGCGAAGCGCCGGCCCATGTACTCGGCCACCACCGCGTCGGCGTTGCCTATGCCGCCGAGCGTCTCATCGGAGAATACGACGCCGAAACCGAAAGTGTCGCTGGCGGCGTTGCGTTCCCAGAGGGTGATCTTGTGTGACGGGTCGAGTTGCTTCATCAATGCCGCGAAGTACAGGCCGCCGGGGCCGCCTCCTACGATTGCGATTTTCATGCTTTTGCTCCTTCTCAGGCCTGGCCCAGGCCTGCGCCGGCAAGCTGTTCGGGGTCGTTGTTGATACGGTCGCGCAGCTTGAAATGCTGCAGCTTGCCGCTGGGATTGCGGGGAAGTTCATCGACGAACCGGATGTCCCGCGGGTACTTGTAGGGGGCGATCGTCCGTTTGACGAAGTCCTGGATTTCCTTGCGCTTCGCGTCATCGCCCCTGACGCCTTCGCTCAGGACGATGAACGCGCAGACGACACTGCCGCGTGCCTCGTCGGGCCGGCCGATGACGGCATTCTCCACCACGTCCGGGTGCAGGTCGATGGCGGTTTCCACCTCGGGGGCGCCGATGTTGTAGCCGGAGGAAACGATCATGTTGTCCGACCGGGCCTGATACGTGAAGTACCCGTCCTCGTCTTTCGTGAAGGTATCGCCGGTGACGTTCCAGCCGTTGACCACATAATTCGCTTGCCGCGGGTCGTCCAGGTAGCGGCATCCGGTAGGGCCGATGACGGCGAGCCGCCCAAGCTGCCCGGGTCCTAGTTCCAGGCCCTCGTCGTCGAGGATGGCTGCCCTGTACCCGGGCACGGCCCGTCCGGTGGTGCCGGGCCGGATGTCGTCCCCGGACGCGGAAATGAACACATGCAACAATTCGGTGGCTCCGATGCCATTGACGAGCCGGAGCCCTGTGGCTGCTTGAACTGCCTCCCACGTTTCCTTGGGCAAGTGTTCGCCCGCCGAGACCGCTACCCGGAGCTTGCGGAGCAACGATCCGCGGCCTTCCTTGAGGATGGCCCGGTACGCAGTGGGCGCGGTGAACAGGATGGTGGCCCCGGCAGCTGCAGCACTCTCGGCAAGTTCCACGGGGGTGGCCCGTTCTGTCAGCAGCGAGGATGCGCCGAAGCGCAGGGGGAAGACCACCAGCCCACCGAGACCGAACGTGAAGGCGAGGGGTGGTGAACCGGCAAACACGTCGTCGGCGGTTGGCTGCAGAATATGGCGGGCAAAAGTGTCGGCGTTCGCGAGGATGTCCCGGTGGAAATGCATGGTGATCTTGGGCGTGCCCGTGGTGCCCGACGTCGGGCCGAGCAGCGCGACGTCGTCGGCGGAGGTCGGCACGGCAGCGAACTCGCCGCTCTTGGCGGCACAGCGGGACGCGAGGTCGCCGGCGTCGTCGGATCCGTAGGAGAGGACAATGGTGTCCTCTCCTACGGCCGTGAGCAGTTCGTCCATGAACCGGTGGTCGGAGATGGCTACGGTGGGACGTGTGAGGCTGATAAGCGTGCCGACTTCGCTGGAACGCAGCATCGGCATGGTGGTGACAACGACGGCTCCGGCTTTGAGCACGCCAAGCCAGGCCGCGACAATCCAGGGATTGTTCGGTCCGCGCAGCATGACGCGGTTGCCGGGTACCACTGCGAGGTCTTCGGTGAGGACCTGGGCGACTTGGTTGGCCCGCTGCTGCAGTTCACCGTAAGTCCAGACCGCGCCGTCGGGGGTTCGCAGCGCGGGGCGTCCGGCACCATGGTTTGCGACGGCGTCGTCAATGAGCGCCGCTGCTGCGTTGAGCGTCGCCGGGTACTGGAGTTCCGGCAGGGTGAATTCGAGGGTCGGCCACGTGCCGGCCGGTGGCAAATGGTCGCGGGTGAAGGTGTCCACGTGGGCTGATCTCAACATTGTCATGGCCACTCCTTTCAGTAATACGGCGGATAAGTCGAAGGTGTTCAGGAGCCGGCGCGGATCATGCCTTCCTGGGCAACCGTTGCCAGCAGGCGTCCTTGCCTGTCAAAGAAACGGCCCGTGGCCAGCCCCCTGTTGCTTTGTCCGGACACGGCCTCCTGGGCGTACAGGACCCAGTCATCCGCGCGGCCGTCCCGGTGGAACCACATGGAGTGGTCCAGGCTGGCCGTGGCAAGTCCGGGGCTGGACCAGTGGAGCCCGTTCACCCGGAGCAGAGGCTCAAGGATGGTGTAGTCGCAGACGTATGCCAGCGCGGCCCGGTGCAGATCTGCCGTCGCGTGATCGTCACCGGCGTCGGGCAATTGCTCGAAGGCTTTCACCCAGATTGCCTGATGCGGCACAGAATCGCCTTCGACCTGCAGATATACCGGTCCGGGAATATGTCGCATGTCGAAGCTGCGCTTCGAGGACCAGTACTCGGCAGCCGGCCCCTCGACCCCCTGTAGCACCTCGGCGGCGCTGCGCAGGGATTCGGGTTCGACGGCGGTAGGCGCCTCCGGCTGGAAGTCCGGGCCGTCTTCGGGCACTTGGAAGGAGCCCATCGCGGCGTACACGGTCTTGCCGTTCTGGTGGCCCCGCACGCTTCGGGTCGAGTATCCGCGGCCGTCGCGGAGGCGTTCAACCTCGTAGCGGACCGTTGCCCCGATCTCCACTGGGCGCATGAAGTAGCTGTGCATGGAATGCAGCGAGCGGTCGGCGTCCACCGAGCGCATCATCGCTGCGGCGGCCTGGGCCACCATGTCTCCGCCGTAAGCCTTGGGCCACGGAACGTACTGCGACGTGGCTTCGTAGGCTTCGTCGTGGATCTGGGCGGGGACGGCCGTCAGTTCGATGGCCTTGAGGAACGTCTCCGAGGTCAGGATTCCAGTGGACATGTCCATCAGGCCCTGCGGAAGTCTGCTAGGGTCTCGTCGGCAACGTCTTCGAGGTTGACCACGAGGTTCTCCGGGGTGCGCGCGGTCAGCCACACGAGTTCTTCGGTGACGGACATGTTGGCCTCGACGTGTGGCATGAACGGCGGGACGAATACCCAGTCGCCGGTCTTCATGTCCAGGAATTCGGAGTAGTTCTCGCCGAAATAGATGCGTCCGTGGCCGCGGAGCACGTAGCCGCCGGTTTCCGCTTCGCCATGGTGGTGCGGCAAGGAACGATAGCCGGGAACGTTGGAGACCTGCCCGAACCAGATCTTGGTGGCCGGCGTGTGCTGGATGCTGACGCCCGAGACGCGAACGCAATCGCCGGACTGGGCCGTGTTGGTATCCTCTTCGCCGGCGCGCGTGACGACCGGAATCACTTTGCCGTCGGGCTGGGCGTAGGTGGAGTTGTCGCCTTCGGTTCGGTATTCGGTGGCGGTTTCGCTCATGATGCTCACTCCTTTGAAGTGGTTGGTATTGGTCTAGGCGTTGGCGGGGACGGGTGCGTGGATTCTGAATTGGTTTTCCAGCCTTCCGATCCCGTCGATTTCGGTGGTGAGGACATCGCCGTCGTTCAGGAAGCGCGGCGGTGTCATACCCATGCCGACTCCGCCGGGCGTACCGGTCAGGACAAGGTCTCCGGGGCGCAGGATAGTGAACTGGGAGATGTAGGAAAGGAGTTTCGCCGGTTCGAACACCAAGGTGCTGGTGTTCCCGTGCTGCACCAGCTCGCCGTTGACATAACCGCGGACCTCGAAGTCGCCGTCGACCTCGTCCGCGGTCACCATGACTGGGCCTACCGGGGTGGTTCCGTCGAACGCCTTGCCCTGAAACCACTGCAGCGTGCGGTTCTGCCAGTCGCGCATGGAAACGTCGTTGGCGATTGTGTACCCGGCAATTGCCGCGCGGGCTTGGTCCTCGTCCGCGCGGAACAGCACGGAGCCGACCACGACGGCCAGCTCGGCTTCCCAGTCGACCTTCGCGCTGCCGTGGACATGGATCGTCTCAGCCGGCCCGATTAGGGTGTCCGCGTACTTCGCGAAGAGCGTGGGGTATTCCGGCAGTTCGCGGCCCATCTCCTGAATGTGGTCGCCGTAGTTCAACCCGCAGCAGATGACTTTTCCGGCCCGTGGAAGCAGAGGTGCCAGCTCGCCGGCAGGTGCGAAAACGACTCCCGGTCCAGACGCTGCAACAAACGCTGCTTCCGCCAGGGCGCGCCAGTCCGGGACGGCGAGAAGTGCTCCGACGTCGTTGGCCGGCAGCGGTACGTAACTGTTCCCGCCCAAAGCGAGCGCCGCCGTCGTGCCCCCGTCGGCTGTCCGTAAGGTGGCCAGCTTCATGCGTGTTGTCCCTTCGTATGCTGTCGATTCCTACATTCATTCCGATGCGTCTTCTGATGTGTCGACTTTTTTACGATCGTCACATATGCTCAACGTAGCACGGCGGGGAATGATCTGCACAGGGATTTTTCGAACATGTCGCAGCCGCCACCAAGAGGAGGAACAACATGAGCCACAAGACCGTCAATCCAGGTTCGCTCCCGAAGCCGTCGGGCTTTGCGCACGGAATGCTTGCCGGAAACACGCTGTTCTTGGGTGGCCAGACGGCCCTGGACAAGGACATGAACATCGTTCCCGGCGGGATCGTGGAACAGTTCACGCAGGCGTTTTCCAATGTGCTGACCACCCTGCGCGAAGCCGGCGGACTACCTGAGGACCTGGTCAGCGTGACCATTTACCTCACCGACGTGGACGACTACATGGCCAACGGCCGCGAGATTGGTCGGATCTGGCGCGAAATGGCCGGTTCTGAGTATCCCGCGATGGCCGGAATCGGTGTCACCCGGCTGTGGCAGAAGGAAGCCCTCATCGAGATCCAAGGCATCGCCGTCATTCCGGAGCGCTAGCCCCTGCGGCACAACTCCCCAAGAACTTTCGAGCAAGGAGACAACGATGTCACACAGCTTCGACCTGATTAAAAACCGCGAACGCGGACTCAAGCGCGAACTCACCAGCCCACAGTTGACCATGATCGCGCTGGGCGGCGCGATCGGCACTGGGCTTTTCCTCGGAAGCAAGTTCGCCATATCTTTCGCCGGACCCAGCGTCCTGCTGAGTTATGCGATCGGTGGCCTGATCGCCGTGATGCTGATGGGCGCGCTGGCTGAGATGACCGTGGCCCATTCGACCACCGGGTCCTTCGGGGCCTTCGCCGAGTACTACATTTCGCCCCTCGCCGGATTCCTGGTGAAGTACCTCTACTGGTCCTGCGTTGTGCTGGCCGTGGGCACCGAAGTGCTTGCGATCGGGGACTACATGAAGCTGTGGTTCCCCGGAGTTCCTCCGCTGGTCTGGATCCTGTTGTTTGCCGGTGTCCTCATCGCGGTCAACATGTTCAACGTCAAGGCCTTCGGCACCCTGGAATACTGGTTCTCCAGCATCAAGGTGTTCGCCATCCTCGGATTCATCCTGCTCGCCGCCATCCTGGTCTTTGGAAAGCGAGAGGCTGGATACGGAATCCACAACTACACTGCCGAGGGCGGGTTCTTCCCCAACGGCGTGTCCGGCATGTGGGTGGCCGTGATTGTGGCGATCTTCAGCTACCTCTCGGTGGAGATGATCGCCATCGCTGCGGGCGAAGCGAAGGATCCGGGAACGGCCGTCAAGAAGGCTTTCAAGGTCACGGTATTCCGGCTCTTCCTCTTCTACATCCTGACCCTGGCGCTGATCCTGGCCATTGCACCCGTCAGCCAGATCCTTGCCGGAAACAGCCCCTTCGTCACCGTCATGCAGGTCATCGGCATCCCGTTCGCAGACTCCGTCATCAACGTCGTGGTGATTGTGGCTGCTCTTTCAGCCATGAATTCGCAGCTCTACATCTCCACACGCATGATGTTCAGCCTGTCCCGTGCAGGGCAGGCGCCCGCCGTGTTCGGAAGGCTCCACAAGAACGGATCCCCGGTCAACGCCCTGATTCTTTGCACAGGCGGGATCGCGGTCGCGGCCTGCGTATACGCCTTGAACCCGGAGTCGGGCTTCACCTTCATGATGGCGCTGTCCATGTTCGGGGCCATGGCCACCTGGCTCATGATCTTCGTGACCCACCTGGCGTTCCGACGCGCGGCGAAGCGAGACGGAACGGCTCTGTCATACAAGCTGCGTCTCTACCCGGCGGCGTCATGGGCCGGGGCCATCCTCATGGTTGCCATCATGGTCACGACCCTCTTCGTCGAGGCCTTCCGGATGACACTGATCTTCGGGGTTCCGTTCGCCCTCGGCATCGTCATCCTCTACTTTGTCCTGAAGAAGGGCCGCAGAGGCTCCGCTTCGGGAACCGCGGAGTCCGACGCCGACGGTTCTGCAACCGGCACCGCCGGCGGATCCGCCGTCGTCGGCTCCGATTTCGACGGCGACCGGAAACTGGAGGGGGCCGCGAACTCTTAGGGTGTTGGGTGGGCCGACCGCATTGCGGCCGGCCCACCTGCGTGCTGCCTGGACTTGCCCGCGAGAACTGTGTTGCCGCAGAATTCCAGTGAGTCACCGGCGAATTCGTGATAGCGCGGCGTCCACAACCGTCCAAGCCATCGCGATCGCGCCTTCGATGAGCGCCTGATCAGCTCGCTCCGAGGCTGCAGCTTCTGTGAACGCGGACTGATGGTTGGACACGGGCGAGTCGCAAATCTTGACGTGCGGATGGAGGCTTGGGACGACTTGGGAGACGGCGCCGAAGTCGGTGGAGGCACGGAATGCGCGGGCTTCCGGATCCTTCGGAAAGCTTCGGCCTAGGGCCTCCGCATTCTGCTGATACAGCGAGGCCAGCCGCGGCGACTGCACGACATTCGGGTATGTCAGTTCCCATTCCAATTCCACTGTGCAGCCGGCCGCGAGGGCTGCCCCCGTGAAGCAGGCCTCGACACGTGGGACCATATCCTCAAGGTCCGCAAGGGTCTGGGCTCTGATCCCGTACACACCCGCGGAACTTCCTGGGATCACGTTGGCAGCAGAACCGGCATTCGTGACAACACCATGGACTCGGGTGTCGTTGGGGAGCTGCTGCCGAAGCAAACCGACGGCGACCTGCGCGATGGTCGATGCGTCGGCGGCGTTCGCGGCCTCCCATGGCGACGCGGCGGCGTGCGAGCTCTTACCTGAGAACTCGAAGGAGAAACCGGTGCTGGCGAGGAAGCCTGGCGAGGCGTCTTCGAATGGCGCAGGATGGATCATCATGGCCATGTCGGCGCCGATGAATGCACCTTGTTCCAGCATGAGGATCTTGCCGCCGCCGGTCTCCTCTGCCGGGGTGCCCAACACTTCGACCGTGAGATCGAGCTGCTCAGCCACGCCCTTCAGTCCCACAGCCGCAGCGACTGCGCATGCTGCGATCAGGTTGTGGCCGCAGGCGTGGCCGAGCTCTGGCAATGCGTCGTACTCCGCTACCACGATCGCTTTGAAGGAGCCTGCTCCGGCAACTGCGGAGATCGCGGTGTCCAGCCCGAAGGCGCGTTCTGTCACTGTGAATCCGGCTGCGCGCAGCTCGTTCGCGACTTCCCTGCTGGACTTAAACTCGGCAAAACCGAGTTCGGGCATGCCGTGGATGCGATGGCTGAGATCGATCGCCTGGTCGCGAAAAGCCTCTATCTCCGCCTGCACTGCCCCTTTAATGGCGTTTCGGAGTTGGGTATTCCTGGTGGCAGATGCCCCCATGGTCTCGGGGATGGCTGCGTTGGCGCTCATACGTCGGCCGCCGCAACGAATCCGACGGCATGGCCTTCGGGCACGGCAAAGGACCCGCCCCCTGGCGCCGTCGTCAGGAAAGCCCACACGAATCCCGTGACGGGCATCTTGACCTCTTCCAACATCGACCCATCCATGCCCACGATGTGCGCAACAACGCTGCCTTGCTCCATAACTGTTCCTGGATCGCAAACCGGGAATAGAACACCTGACTCGCGGGAGGTGAGTACCCCATGGTAGGTGAAACTTCCGTGGAGCCTTTCCACCAACTGGGGTGCAACTGGTTCCTCCAACATTCCTAGCTTGGACATGATGTTGAGGACACCTCGGACACCCGCTTCGTATCCTTGGTGTCCATGCTCGTCGAGCAACTCGACCATCAGCCCCGGAATACCATGTGCTGACGCGGCAGCAGCGGGTTGGCCGTCCACGGACCCCACCTTCTCCGCGGTGCCGTCCTCTGGGTCGGTCATCAGCACCGGGGTGACTCCGAAAGCTTCCGCCATTGCGCGCTGGACTTGGCGGACCTCGGGTGAGGAGCACTGCGCCGCGAACTCCATCGACATGGGCACCGCCGGCTCCGCGTTGTTGTGCAAGTCGATGTAGTGAGTCGCGACATCGAAGAGACTCCGGACTTGCGCCCCTATCCGCAGCGTTGGTGATCCGGCTGGGTCGCTGGGCCAGTAGCACGGCATTCCCAGGTGGATGCCGTCCTCGGGAGAGGCGTAGGTCGCACGGTCGAAAGCAAGGGGATTGGTCACCGGAACTGAGATCAATGTTCCTCGCAGCCTCGCCGGGTCAATGCGCGCGATGAGCTTGAGAAGTGTTCGTGTTCCCGTGATTTCAGTGCCATGCGTGGCTCCAGTGACAAGAAGGACAGGACCAGGCTCCGCCCCGTGCATGATGCTCACCGGCACACTGACTATTTGTCCGGAGGCGGATGTGGTGGCGGTCAGGCGACCGTGTCGCAGTTCCCCTGCGGGTACGTGGAGGGACCCGACCTCGAATACGCTCATTGCGGGATTCCTTAATGTTGGTTTCACGATGTGGCAGGCGTCGCGGTGGAGGCGAGGCAGCGGTGGGTGATGGCATCGGTGGTTAGCTGATCCCCGGTCAGCTCTCCGGAGACGGCCCCGTTCTTGATGACGATGACTCGATGACAAAGATGGGCGAGATCCTCGTATTCACTGCTCGCGATCACGACGCAGCAGCCATCTTGGGCTGCGCGGTTGATCAGGTCAAAGAGAGTCTTCTTTGCTCCCACGTCCACGCCGTTGGTCGGTTCGTGGAGGAAGAGAACGTGGGGACGGGTGAGCAGCCACTTGGCAAGGATGAGTTTCTGCTGGTTGCCGCCGCTGAACGAACTCAGGGGCAGATCGGGCGCCAGCGGCCGCAACCCAACACGGCGCATCGCCTCGATTGCATCCTTGTGCTCCTCTGAGTAGGCCATGCGACCCGAGCGCCAGTAACGCCTCATGGTGGCCATCGTGAGGTTCTCGGCCGCCGAAGCCGCCATGAGACCGCTGGAGGTCGCCCGATCTGCGGGGATATACGCCATCCCCATGCTCATGGCACGGCGCGGTCGAAGCCACTTCTGCTCGACTTCCGTGCCTTTGACTTCGACTTTCCCTTCTCCGTGGCTGGCACCGAAGCACAGACCGATGATCTCCTCGAAACCATCTCCCACGAGGCCCGTCAGTCCGACGATCTCTCCGCGGGACGCCACGAATGAGACATCACGCGTTTCTGCTCCGCTGAGATTTGTAGCCCGTAGGACGGGCTCAGTCACGGTCGTATGTTCGGACGGATAGAGGTCGGTGAGCTTCGTCCCAAGGATGGCCGTTATGAGGTCGTCGGTAGTCGCTGACGCGACGTCCATCGTTGCCACGACTTCTCCTGACCTCAGGATGGTTGCCCGATCGCAAACGTCCTTTACTTCGTCGAGTCGGTGGGTCACAAACAACACCGAGCTACCCGTGGCCTTGATCCTGCGGAGGACCTCGAATAGCTGGTGCACCGCGTCCGCCGGGAGGTAGGCTGTGGGTTCGTCCAGGACGAGCACACCCCTTTCTTCGCCGCTTATGGACTCGATGCCCCTGATGATCGACAGCATGGCCCGCTCTACTGCGGACAGGCGTCCGACCACCGCGTCGGGCGAGAGCCCGAGTCCATACCGTCGGAGGGTCTCCTCGGTATAGGACCGTTGGGCGCGCCAGCTGATCCTTCCCCACTGTGTTCGGTAACGGCCTAACCCGAGCGTCTCAATGACGGTGGATGAAAGGACCAGGCCGAGATCCTGGTGCACGAATCCAAGCTTCAGGCGTTCTGCCGTCTTGGGGTCGATCGGGAGGCCCTCCGACCGGCCGGACACCGTGACGCAGGGAGCATTGTCTGCCGTGTAGCCCCCATCCGGGGAGATCTGGCCGGCGAGGAGTTTGATCAGTGTGGACTTGCCTGAGCCATTCTCGCCCAGGAGGGCATGGATCTCACCGGACACGATGTTGAGGTATGCCTCCTTGAGGACGGGACGGGCCCCGTAGGACTTAGTGAGGTGCTCGGCCCGAAGCAGGGGCTCCCGGTTCGTTGAGTTCATGGTACTGATCACCCTTGCCAGAGCCGGGTGTAGAAGGTTCGGAAATCGAACGAGCCGTACCAGTCGCCGGACTTCTTCGCGAGGTCGATCGTGTCGATGTTGGCCCGCGTAAATGTCCGGTTCGGGACCTGCTCGTCTGCAACCGCATCCTCGCCTGCGATCGCGCGCATCGCCTGGTCAACCGCCGCCCACCCCATTTGGTAGAGGTTGGTCCCTACTGTCGCCGCCTCCGGGTCCGCCTTGTCCTGGAGCCCGCTCATTGCCCCGACAATGGCGTTCGAGCCCACCAAGCGGATGTTTCGGCCGGCGAGCCCGGTGATCGACGGCTTGATCGCCAGATTCATGTCGTCGACAAGGCTCACAACGTAGCGGGTTTCTGGATTGCGCTGCAGAAACGCGTTGACCTGCGGTTGCAGGAGAGACGACCAAGCTTCCAAAGGCGCATCCTGCACGGCGACCTTGGCATCGGGGCACAACTGGGCGAACTGTTTCGTGAACTGGTCGACCACATCGGAACTCGAGGTTCCGAAGCTCGAAGAGCCCAGGTAGAGCACACCTGCGTGGCACGACGAGTCCGCAGCCACGAAGTTGGCCTGCCGGGTACCCACGTCGTTCGTTGCCGACGCGTAGGCAAATACACCGATATCGGCAAGTTCCTTGGAGACCTTGCCCGGCGCGTTACTGCCGACACTGATCACGGGGATCCCGTGGCTTTTGGCCCCGGTGATGCTCGATGCAACGCTCTTCGGGGGCGTGCCCTGAAGCAGGATGACGTCGACGGATTGGGCGACTGCCTGATCTACGAGGGAAGCGGCCTTCGGAGGATCGCCCTCGCTGTCCGAAACAGTGACGGTGGCACCCGCAGCCGCGGCGCCCTCCTTGACGCCGGCAAGAACGTCCTGGCTGAACGGGAAACTGAGGCCGCTCGCGATGAACCTGATGTTTTTGCCACGTAAGGAAGTCCCGTTCTTGACCGACTGGATCTTGGGGCTAGCGGTCACCGGCGCGATGTCGAGGGCTAGCGCCTTGGTGGCGGCGCTTTCGGGGTTTGAGGTCCCCGCGGCATTTGTGCTCTCGCTCGCTCGTTGACAGCCCGTCATGCCCAGGAGCGCAACGGAAATCACGATGGGCAGGATGGCTGCACGTTTCTGTCTCATCATTTGAAATCACCTAAATTTGTTTGGGTCGAGAACGACATTGTTCTTGGATGCTTATGCGCGAATTGTTCGGCCGTTGCGGCGGGCCGCAAACGTTGAAAGGGCGACTCCCAGGATCAGGGCCATGCCGTAGAACACCTGCGTCACCCAGCCGGCCAGTCCCAAGAGTTGGAGCCCGGTGATGCCGGTTGCGAGGAAGTATGTCGCGACCGCCGTTCCTAAGATGTTGAAACGGCCGGGCGTGAAACTGGTGGATCCGAGCATCGCGGCCGCGAACGGTGCGAGCGCGTAGCTGGTACCAACGTTTGGGTCAGCCGAGCCGAGCACGCCGGTAAGCAGAACTGCGGCCACCGCGCCAAGAAGGCTGGATACGATAAGGGACCCGGCACGGATCGCGTCCACTCGAACTCCGGACAGTCGAGCTACCTCCCGCCCGGCACCTGTGAAGTACAGGCTGCGGCCGACGGGCGTGTGTTGGAAGAAGTACCACGCCACAACCACCACACCCAGGGCGTAGAAAAAGACGAGCTGGATCCCGCCCACAGTGCTTCGGGCGGCATCGACCAGGTCCACAGAGATGCCGGTGACGGTGAGGTTATTCAGCCCCAGAGCGAAGCCGATGAGCACCGAGGTCATCGCGAGCGTGACAATGAGTGAACTGATCCCGATTCGGACGACGAAAAAGGCGTTCACGCATCCGACCACCAACCCAATTGCCAGCGCCACGAGCACTGTCGGCATCAGCGGCCACCGTTGGATGACGTTTAGATATCCCATCGTGACCACAGTGATCACCACTACACCGCTCGACGACAGATCGAACTCCCCGGCGGCCATGGGAATCGTCACGGCGATTGCCACGATCAGGACCGTGGCTTGCGAACTGAGAAGGTAACCCAAGTTCGAGCCCGAGAGGAAAACTCCGGGCAGGAGCACGCCAAAGGCCACGATCATCAAGGCCCAGGTGATAATCAGCCCGAAGCGCGAACCGATCAGAGCGATCCAATCGTGAGCCCGCAACCTCGGCTCGGCCACGGGGATGTCAGCCGCGTTTGCGGGACGGGATGGTCCGTCCTTAACCAGGCCGCCGCGAGACGTCGCGGGGGAGGCCGCAGGGTCTTGTCCGGTTCGCGTTTGCGCCATTTTGTCACTCCTAGGGATCTCACTCAGTGCTTGCGCGTCGTCGCGCTTTAAGAAGAGTCTGAGGTCAACGATCATAAGAGGCAGAAATTTGTTTGAATTCAGCAACAACGCGGCCAAAATTGTAGGAAAACGATCCTCGCTCCGTCTGGTTGGGCTCAGTCCGTCCACGGTCGGAGCGGGACGACGCCCGCGGACCGACCATTTTCTCCGAGAAGCCTGCCCATTCGCTTGACGGACCGCAGATCGATAACCCGGTTAGACACAACCACAAAGGGAAACCGCTCAAGCAGGGTTGCCTCTACCGCCTCGATCTCTCCCAGCGAGTGGAGCCAACAGGTCGCCATGAGGTTGTTGGATCCTGTCGTTGCCGCCGCGACGCGAACTTGAGAGGATCCTGCCAAGCTCCGACAAACCTCCTGAAGCCTGTTCGCCGGAACCTTGCCCCAGATTGTTGCCGAGATGGGCCAGCCAAACACTGGCGCGGCAAGATCGCACCTGACTCGCACAACCCCACTGTCAACAAGCCGGCCCACGCGACGCCGGGCGGTCGCCGGGGTCACGCCCGCCTGTGCCCCCAAATCCTGGAATGCCATTCGGCCGTCAATCACCAACGCGTCCAGCAGAGAACGATCCACTGGATCCAGCTGCGGCATCTCCCGGCGCTCGAGCGTATCCCGTGAAGTTACTGATGCGAGCCTGCCCACCTGACCGGCGTCCATCGCGCGGAGCCGCCAGCGGCTACCCTCTCCGTACAGTGTGGTTACAATCGATACTTCGACACGGTCAACTCCGGGATAGCTCCCCAGCCGGCTCAATACACTTTCGTGAAGCGAGTAGAGGCTGCTCGAGAACACCGTCATGGAAAGATCGGGCGCGCCCCCCGTGATTTCCAAGGTCGCCACCGAAGGGTCGTTCTGCAGCCTTACGACCAATTTTTCCCTAAGCCGTGGACGGCACCACATCAAGACGAACGCGGTCACGCCAACAGTGTGAAAAGCCGGACCGGGCGTAGCGCTGACCCAAGCGAGCCCGGCTTCGCGCAAGCGGTCCCACCGGCGAGCTAAAGTGATTGGCGCGACGTCCAGCGCCTGGGAGATCAGAGCCCATGGCGCGCGCGGCGCGCGCTGCAGTGACTCCAACAACGCCAAGTCAAGCTCGTCCGGAGCGATGGATTCGTACACAATTCCCCGACTATTTGAAGGTTGCTTCCCGATGAGGCGGGACGAGACGACCCCGCGTGGCGTTGGCCGCGAGACCTGTGCGCGAACTTAACAGTCGACTCGGCGGTATGTCAACGTCCATGTTGCCCCGCTGGATCGCGCTAGGGTGCCACCAGGTCGATGCTGCCGTGGATGAGTTCGTGCGCGTGCGCGGCCGCGAGGGGCGCGGCAAGGCGATGAACCGCCTGGAACGTCTCGCGAACGGCCGGACCGCGCCATCCCTTCGGGAGGTATTCCAGCGGCAGGTTCGGGTCCCGGTACGGGAAGCGGCGCCACAGGGTCAGCATGGGGATGTAGTAGCGAAAAGCATCCCGGCGCAACTCCGCAGTCGAGTTGGCCAAGGCGGCCCCGGGATCATCCCCGACCAGTCCGGTCCAAAGATCTCCGGCCCCTTCATAGAGGTCCAGGAATTCGGCGAATTGCTCGTCGATGGCCTTCAGGTCCCACCATTCGGCCACCTTCGGCCGCATGGGGCCCTCAAACAAGTAGTCGCCGCGGAAGAAGTCCACAAACTGAACAAGCCCGCGCGAGGCAAGCCGCTCACGGGCTTGGTCAAGGACTTGGGCCGGTGCGATCCATACCCCTGAGGCCACGGATCCAAAACCGAGCCCGGAGAGCTCGGAGCGTAGTTGGTGCCGACGGTTCCGCATTGATTCAGGGACGGAAAACACGGCGAGCACCCAGGATTCCAGCTCGGTGGAGCGATCGGCGGCGAAGATCCTCCGGTCGCCCTCGCGGAAAACATCCAGAACAGTGTCGGATAGTTCGTATTTGGCGACGCCGTCCTGGCGGACACTTTTGAGGACACCCTTGGCCTTCAGCCGCGAGACAGAGGAACGGACTCCGGGCGCGTCGTAGCCGAGGTCGCCCAGCATGGAAATCAGCACTGAGACAGGGAGGGCATCGCCCGAACTCCGGCCGTAGAGCCCATAGATGGTGACGATCAGCTGCTGGTGGCGTACCGGCGGTGCGGGCATGTCCATCACGGTTCAGAGCCCCGGACTGTTCGGGACCGCTACGCCAGCCGCCTGCCGGATCCGTTCCGGCCACGGCTGGGCTGAAACCGAGCCCGAGGGCACGTGGGCTGTGGTCAGTGTGCCATGGGCAGCGAGGCCGCCCGGCGAGTTTGGATGGGCGTGGCCGTAGACCTCAAAGGCAAGGGTCATGGATGAGCGGCCGACTTTTTGGATCCGCACGGTCGCTGTCACCCGCTGGCCAAACCACAGCTTGGCGGTGTAATTGACCACTTGCTGCACTCGTGGAGCGCTCGGAAAATACTCCGGAAGCACCAGATTGCGGAAGAGCTCTGCCTCGGCAGCCTCCACCCAGCGCATGATCGCCGAATTGTGCTGATGGCCCGACGCATCGGTGTCCACCCATTCCACGGTTCTGTCGATGCTTGCCTGCATCCCTGATGGCGGTTCGGTGCCCTCCACGGTTCCCCCTTCGGCGACGTTTGTAGTGCTCAGGCCGCGTTCAATTGTATACATCAAGTGACGGCCGTTCGGAACTCGATATGCCGAAAGGGGTTGGCTCAGGACGGAACCAATCACGGAGGCATCCACATAGCCTCCTGGAACGGTGAGTTAGTCGCTCCCTATTCACATTTGTGGGATCAAAAGTGAATAGCGGCGGTCCTGGTCGTTCCTCAGGCGCGCATCCCTACTCCGCGAACAGGCCGGCCAGGTCCTCCGCTGTCAGGGCGCCACCGGTCAGGGCATCGCCTTCCATGACGTCCGCGAACAGCTGCGACTTCCTGGTCTTGAGCGCCATGACCTTTTCCTCGATGGTGTCCTTGGCCACCAGCCGGTAGACCATCACGTTCCTCGCCTGCCCGATTCTGTGGGTGCGGTCTACTGCCTGCGCTTCGGACGCCGGGTTCCACCATGGGTCCAGCAGGAAGACATAATCGGCTTCGGTCAGGTTCAGGCCGAAGCCGCCGGCCTTCAAGGAAATGAGGAACACGGGCGCTGCGCCGTTCTTGAATTCGCTCACGACGTCGGCCCGGTTCCGGGTGCTGCCGTCGAGGTAGCAATACTCGATGTCCTCCGCGTCGAGCCGCTCCCGGACCTTGCCCAGGAACCCCGTGAACTGGCTGAAGATGAGCGCCCTGTGCCCCTCCGCAACGATGTCCTCCAACTGTTCGAACAGCACATCCAGCTTGGACGAGCGCACTGCGGACAGGGACTCGTCCACCAGGGAGACATCCAGGCTCAACTGCCGCAGCAGGGTGAGCGACTGGAAAATGGTGAAGCGGTTCTTATTGACGTCGTCGATGAGACCCAGGATTTTCTGACGCTCACGCTGCAGATGCGTCTGGTACACCTTCTGGTGCCGCGGGTTCAGCACCACTTCCAGCACCTGTTCCTGCTTCGGTGGCAGGTCCTTGATGACTTGCTCCTTGGTGCGGCGCATCATGAGGGGACGGACCCGACGGCGGAGCTTGGCGAGCTGGGCCTTGTCGCCGTTCTTTTCGACCGGCTTTTGGTAGTACTCCGCGAAGCGGCGCGGGCTGGAGAACAACCCGGGGGCGACGATCGAGGTCAGCGCCCAGAACTCCATGAGGTTGTTCTCGAGCGGCGTGCCGGTGATGGCCAGCTTGAAGGATGCCGGGAGTTTCCGGGCGCACTGGTACGCCTTCGACTGGTGGTTCTTGACGAACTGGGCTTCGTCGAGTATGAGCCCGGCCCATTCCTTGGCTGCGTACGCCTCGTAGTCGATCCGGAATAGCGCGTAGGAAGTGATGACGACGTCGGTTCCGGCCATGGCTTCCTGCGGATCCGTGCCGCTCTTGGCGAAGGTCTCCCCGACGGTCTTTATGCTCAGGCCGGGCGCGAAGCGTTGGACCTCGGCGGCCCAGTTGCCCACGACGCTGGTAGGCGCGACCACCAAAAAGGGGGCGGTGCCCCCCGCGCCCGCGGTGCCCCCCGCGCCCGCGGTGCCGCCCGCGCCGCCGGCGTCGGATTCAGCCTGCTCCTTCGCCGCGCACATCAAGGCAATCGCCTGCACTGTCTTTCCGAGGCCCATGTCGTCGGCCAGGACGCCGCCCAGGCTGTGACGGTACAGGAAACTAAGCCAGTTGAAGCCCTCCAGCTGATAGGGACGGAGCTCGGCGTCGAGCGAGCCCGGCAGCGGGAGCCCGGTCACGCCGTCGTCGAGCAATCCGCCCACGGCCTCGCGCCATGCGGCCGCTTGCTCGTCCACAATCCCCAATTGCGCGAGCTCATCCCAGAGGCCGGCCTGGAAGCGGCTGATCTGCAGGGTGCCGTGGCGGTCCGGGTTGTCCTGCAAGGATCTGGCCTCGTCGATCAGCGCGCGGAGCTGGTGCAGTTCGGGCAGATCCAGCGAGAAGTAGGCGCCGCTGGGCAGCAACATTCGGCTCTGGCCGGCCGCGAGGGCGGAAAACACTGCGGCGAAGGACACAGGTTCACCCTCTAGCGTGATGACGATGCCGAGATCGAACCAGTCGCGGCTGTCGGTGGCCTTGGTCGAGATGGAGACGACGGGGGCCTCGGTGGCCTCGCGGTAGTCGGCGATCTCGCCCGAGGTGTCCACGACGACGTCGGGCAGTTCGCTGAGCCGGGGCAGTACCTCCTCGGTGAAGGCCAGGGTGTCCAGGCCGTCCAGCGCTACTGATGCGGCCAGCCGTGGAGCCCCCCATCCTCCGCTCGAGGATTCGCCCAGCGCGGCAACCACTTCCCAAGGCCGGCCCAGGGACTCAAGGATCCGGGCCTCCTCGGCGTCGTCGCGGTAGCCGTGGTCGTCCGGGTGCCGCCAGAGGGGCTGGGCGGTCACGAGCTTGCCGGCCTTGTAGTGCCACTCCCAGTGCAGCCGCACCCGGTGGTCAGCGCCGTAGTTTGCCAGCAGCGACAGCGTGGGCACGGCGAGCACCGGCAACTCCACCGATTGGTCCGCTGCTGTGACCCGGGTGGACTGCTTGAGCTTCGGATAGAACGCCGTGAGGAACCGCTCTTCGTCCTTCGCCGGGATCTGGAGCCGGGATGCGCCCATGACGAAATCGAGGAGTTCCTGCGACTCGCCGCCCTCCAACGGAGCCAGCGTGATGAGGTTCTCGGGTGCCGATACGCCGGGCAAGTGCCCCTCGCCGGGACCCGTGAAGAACAAGCCATGCGCCGGGCGGCCGATCAGGCCCAAAGTGGCCGGATCAAGGGCGTCCCCGCCCAAGGTCACCGACGGCGCGAGCTGCAGTCCGTCGTCGGGCCGGCTAAGGTCCAGCCCGACGACGGCGGGCTCCGCAGCAATGCGGACCGGCTCGGTCCCGCCGGAGTGGATAAGGGAAACCCCTATCTTCTCGGCCTCGACAAGGAGGCTCCAGAGGTTTTTCCCGGCGAACTCGTTGAGGAGCATCCACATGCTCGAAGTGAGCTGTCTGTAGTCCGCAGTGGAATGCGCGGCCAGGAAGTTCTGCATCCAGTCGATATGCGCTTCGTTGAACTCGCGCTTGTAGCCGAGGTAGTTCAGGTTGGTCCAGGAAACATCGCCCCGGATCCACTTGCCCTTGGCGCCCATCATCACCGGGCGGGCCTTGAGCTGGCGAACGCTGCGGAGCGGATCGCGCCGGCCCGTGTAGGAGAAGTGCGGGGCGGGTTCTTCCACCTCGAACGCCAGCGCCAGGGGGAGACCCTGGCCTTGCGTTGCGGTTCCCGGAGTAGCGATGAGCTTGCTGAGTGCCTGCTCCCAGGCCGGACGCTGCACGGTTGCCCCAGGCTGGGCCGTCTGCCCAAACGCGGGCGCGCTCAGCAGTTGCGCCCGCACGGCGGGATGGTCTTCGGCGGCGAAGAGAAGGGCGGCCACGTGTTTGCAGTCCTTGCGGACCGGGCAGCTGCACACGCCGACGGTGCAGCTCCAGCCGCCGGGCTTGCGGACCAGCTTGGCCGACGTCGAATACGCTGACGGGCCACTGCCCCTGACCTTGCCCATCATCAATCCCGTGGCGGAGTCGAAAGTGATGCTGCTGACCCGACTTCCCATGGCGTAGGCGAGGCCGGCCGCCAGGGAGCGGTCGTTGATGGCGGGTGTCTGAATCGCCAGTTCCCAGGAGTCGTCTGAGTGGGAAGGCATTCGTTAGGGCTACTTTCGGCAGGAGGCTATCTATGAATCCTAGGGCCCATGAAGCAGCCCTGAAACTTTGCCGGACGTTCACCTCTGCCTAGCTTGCCCGACAACCCCCCCCGCGTACGTTGAAAGGGTCCGGAGCAGCACAAGCTTCCAAGCAGTGAGGAAATCCCATGACCAGCAATGAGAACCCCGTCGTTCTGACGAAGGACAGCATCGAGGCCGACAGCGCCGACGTTGTGGACGCGAACGTCACCGTGGTCAACGAGATGTACGAGGAGCTCCTCAACCATGAGGAAATCGCTACCAATGCTCTGCGCAGCTACTTTGTGGACTACTACCTGACGCAAGCACTCGCGGGCGGTTTCGCCCAGTACGTGTTCACGGTCCCGGAACGCGAAGAGGTGGATGCGTTTGTCCGCGAAGGCCTCGAAGGAATGGGCGCCAAAGGCCACCTTGAGCTGTTCAACCGCACCGCCGCAGCTTTCGACGCCCTGTCCGAGGAAGACGCCGAGGCCTACCTGGACGGCGACCTTGACGAGTCCGAAGTGGCACCGGAAGCCGTTGCCGAACTCGAGGCCCTCGACGGCGAATTCGAATCCCTCCTGGAGACCGAAGACATCATCGAACTCAACGCGGCGTGGCTCCGCAGCCAGGACGGAGTGCTCTACCTGGACGAGGAGCAGCTGAAGGCCCACATCGCCGAGCGCGTAGCCCTCATCCCGAACCTCGAAGAGCGCCAGGCCGAGGCGGCGGAAGCTGAACTTGAGAACGCCCCTGAATTCGAGCTCATCATCCGTGAACTGTGCGACGTTGCCGGCTACCAGCTGGAGAAGATCACCATGGGCGATCCCAACTACGAGCACGACGGCGAGACGATCCTCGCCTGGCACTTCACCACGGACCACGGCAACTACATCATGATCGAAGAGGACGACGAAGCCTTCATGATCCACCCGGAGACGAAGGAAATCATCGCCGCCGTCGAGTTCGAGGACGCTGAAGAGTTCGAAGACGCCTAAAACGCCCGCTCACCTATAGGGCTTCCAAGGCGGACGCCCGCTCACCTTTGAGGCCTCCAGGACAAACGCTCGCTCAGATCTTCCGGCAGGCCCGGAGAGATCTGAGCGAGCGTTTGTGTTTTGGGCTGCAAAAGTGAGCGAGGGTTTCAGTAGCCCATGCTGCTCCCGCTTGGGGTGCTGCTCCCGCTTGGGGTGCTGCTCCCGCTCGGGCTGCTGCTGCTCGGGGTCAGCATGGAACCGGACGGGCTGACCAAGGACCAGACGCCGCCCACGCCTTGGCCGTAGGTGTCACTGGAGTCTTCGTCTTTGGAGTAGAAGTAGAGGGGCATGCCGTTGATGGTGATCTGCATCTTGCCGTCTGCTGTGGGGATGGTGCCGATGGTTCCGCTCACCCCGTCAACCGCCGGCTTGGTCGACGTCGTCGTCACGGCAGGCCAGTTGGTAGCGCAGCCGCCGGTGCAGGCGCTCTTGCCGGAGTCCTTGACGTCCTTCGCGAAGATGTAGACGCTCTTGCCGTTCGCCGCAACCACTCGCTCGCCAACGCTCGACGACGCCGTCTTCAGTTCCGCAGCGCCAGCAGGCGTACTCGACGCCGCGGGGCTGGATGCCGTAGGACTGGGACTGGTGGCGCTCGAGGATGAGGAGGACGCGCCGGGGCTTCCTCCGCAGGCAGTGAGCGCGATGGCCAGCGCAAGAATGCCGAGCCCGGTGCCGAGTTGCTTCTTCATGGTTTGCTCCTTCGCTCGCACCGGCCGTGGACGTGCCGGAAGCTAACCCGTACGACGCCGCCGGGTGAAGAATGGTTCACAGGGCGTGAACCTTTTTCGTGGCGGGCACGTCGTATCGCAGGAGAAGGGGAAGCCGAGCACCAAGGAGGCGCCGATGCCGCTCGACGAGGATGTGGTGGCCGCGATCTACCGCGACCACGGCACAGCCCTGCGCCGCTTCGTGCTGAGCTGCACGCCGGACGCGCACTTGGCGGAAGACGTGGTGCAGGAAACCATCCTCCGGGTGTGGCAGCACGCCCCTCAGATCACCGGCAGCCTGCGCAGCTATTTGTTCCGCACTGCCCGCAATGTCATCATCGACAACTACCGCAAGGCCCAGCGGCGCCCGGCAGAGGCTGCCGAACGCGACATGGCGGACCCGGAGGAGGCCACCGAGCGGGTGGACGAGCTCCTCAATCGGGTCCTTATGGAGGAGGCGCTCCTGCGGCTCAGCACCGAACACCGGGAGGTCCTGGTAGCCCTGCATTACGAACGTTTCACGGTGAACGAGGCCGCGCTGAGGCTCAACATCCCCAGCGGCACGGTGAAATCCCGGGCCTTCTACGCCGTCAGGGCGCTTCGCACGATTCTCGACGAAATGGGGGTGCAGCGGTGAACGAAACCGGACTTCACCAATTGCTGGGCGCCTACTTGCTCGGCGGCCTGGAGCCTGCCGAGGCCCGGGCTTTCGAAGGGCACTTGGCAAGCTGCGCTGATTGCCGGCTCGAGCTGGGCGAGTTGGAAAGCCTCCCTGCCCTCCTCGACGCCGTCCCCGTGCCCGACGCCGTCGCGCTCGCCGCCGGGCGGCCCGCCGTCGAGCCCTCCGCCGCAGCTCCATCCGACGCCCGCTCACTTTGGGGGGCTTTTCCAGAAACGCTCCCGCAGCCGATTCTTGTGAAGATGACGGCACGGCGGCGGAAGTCCCGACGCCGGTGGGCGGCCTTGATGGGTGCCGTTGCCGCCGCTTGCCTGGGGTTGGGCATACTGGCGGGGCCGGTGCTGAACCAGCCACCCAAGCCTGACGCCAGCTACTCGCTGCAGACAGACAACGGCCTGCAGCTGACTGTGGGGTTCGTCAGGAAGGCGTGGGGGACCGAGCTGCAACTCGAAGGCCGCAGCATGCCGGCGCAAGGCACGATGTACCTGTGGGTCAAGGGCCGCGACGGCACGGAGGAAATGGCTTGCGGTTGGACGGCGACGCCCAGCGGCCACATCAAGGTCACGGGCGCGACGCCGGTCCAGCTCGCCGGGATTTCGGGCGTGGAACTGCGCGATGACGCCCAGAAGACGGTCGCGGTGATTTCGGTCCCGGGGAGCTAGGGGTCCCCGGGACCTACGCGGTTATAGCGGTGCGCGGCTACGCGGATGCTGCTTCGCTGGCCTCGGGATCGGGCAGATCGCTTCGCTCCCAGCTGGGCATGTCCAGTCGGTTGAAACTGTACAGATGGATTCCGGAGATACCATCCGGGTGCGTCATGAGTTCGGAAACCAGGCCGTCCGGTGAGTACTTGTCCCCGCCGAGAAGCTTGCGGGCAAGGGTTCCTTTGTTGCTGAGGAACTTCAGGGATGTCCCGACGCCGATTTGGGTTGCCAGGGCCAGCAGCTTGATTCGGGGAACTGCCCCTGCAATTCCAGCCCACACCGGAAGCTCGACGCCTTCCCGCCGCAGGAGTGCTGCATAGTCGAGGATCGCCGGGGTGGAGAAGCACATCTGCGTGACAACATGCGTCGCCAGGTGTTGTTTGGCCAACAGGGCATCCAGCAAGTCCAGCCCGCTCACGGAAGGATGCCCCTCGGGGTAACCGGCGATGCCCGCGGTGATGCTGCCGCCGGAGTACTCGGCGATGTCCGCCAAGAGGGGAAGGCTCGATCGATAGGGGCCGGCAGCTTGCGCACCGTCTCCGCCAATGGCGAAGACCTCCGTGATCCCGGCGGTCTCGCAGTCCCGGAGGATGCCGGAAAGCTGCGACCGGTGCTCCAGCCCGCGTGCTGAGATGTGCGGAATCACGTTGTAGCCGAGCAGGCTGAGCTTGACGGAAGCCTCCATGGTCCGCACGATGCCGTGATGGGGCAGGCAGGTGACGGTGAGCGTTGTGGAAAGCGGCACTGCGGCCTGGACTTTCTCAACGATTCCGTCTGAGGGAATGATTTCAATCCGGGTGGGAAACATGCTGGCTCCTTGCGGATCAGGCCGTGGCGTGGTGTGCGAGGAGGGTGCGGGCTTCCTGGCGGGTGGTGCCGGAGTCCTGGATGCCTTCGGCGATGTGGGCCAGGTGGGCCGGGATTTCGCGGCCTTTCTTGCGCATCGCGGTGGCCCAGAGGCGTCCGGCGCGGTAGGAGGAGCGGACCAGGGGCCCGGACATGACGCCGAGGAAGCCGATTTCCTCGGCTTCGGTGGCGAGCTCGACGAATTCCTGGGGTTTGACCCAGCGGTCCACGGGCAGGTGCCGTTCGGAGGGGCGCAGGTACTGGGTGATGGTGATCAGGTCACAGCCGGCGGCGTGCAGGTCGGTCAGGGCTTCGGAGATCTCTTCCCGGGTTTCGCCCATGCCCAGGATCAGGTTGGATTTGGTGACCATGCCGGCGGCCCGGCCCTGGGTGATGACGTCCAGGGAGCGGTCGTAGCGGAACGCGGGGCGGATGCGCTTGAAGATCCGGGGCACGGTTTCGACGTTGTGAGCGAAGACCTCCGGGTTCGAGTCGCAGATCGCTTGGATGTGTTCGGGTTTGCCGGAGAAGTCGGGGATGAGCAGTTCGACGCCGGTGCCGGGGTTCAGTTCGTGGATCTTGCGGACGGTTTCGGCGTAGAGCCAGACGCCTTCGTCTTCGAGGTCGTCGCGGGCGACGCCGGTGACGGTGGCGTAGCGGAGCTGCATGGCTTGGACGGAGCGGGCGACCTTGGTGGGTTCGAACATGTCCACGGGGGAGGGCTTGCCGGTGTCGATCTGGCAGAAGTCGCAGCGGCGGGTGCATTCGGAGCCGCCGATCAGGAAGGTCGCTTCCTTGTCTTCCCAGCACTCGAAGATGTTCGGGCAGCCGGCTTCCTCGCAGACGGTGTGCAGGCCTTCTTTTTTCACGAGGTTCTTCAGGCCCACGAATTCCGGGCCCATCTGGACCTTGGCCTTGATCCACTCGGGCTTGCGTTCGACCGGGACGGCTTTGTTGCGCTGTTCAACGCGCAGCAGCTTACGGCCTTCAGGTGCCAGGGTCATGAGGAACTCCATAATTCAGGTGGCGCGGACGCACCACGATGATTCGGTTCCTCCCCGCTCTGTATTGGACCTGAGAGTTTCCGCGTCCCGCCTCGTGGCTGGACGCTTGCACCGTCGGTGAGCCCGGTAGCCCGGACTGCTTTCCAGAGTTGCCTTGCCGCGGCGGTACATGGGCCTGAGAGATTCCTGGGGAGGATTTGCTCCTACGGCGCCTGCTGAAAATGTACCGGCAGGGCTCTCCCGCCGCAGATCATAAGCACATGCCGCCTTTCGGTGACACGTCTCACATGGTATCCGGTGCCTGTGCGGTGCGCAAAGAACCTAGGCGCGATCGTGAAGCTAGATCCTGCGATAGCTAAGGTCGAAGATCATGCGTCCGGCCTCGTGGGCCTTGTTTTCGAAGCTGGTGCGGATGCGGCCATCGAAGCGCGGAGCCCATCCGCCCACGTGGTCCACTCCCTCGTTGGGGCCGGTGTGCTCGGTGCTGACCGGGGCGCGGCCTTCCTTGACGGGCGCCCCGCCCACCATCGATTCGACTCCCGATTCCCACACTTGGGTGAGGGGGCTGTCAGCGCCGGTCCGCTCGCCGTCGTGCACGTTCTCAAACTCGGTGGAGCCGGCGAGGACCTCGCGGACGTGGATGGCGTAGTTGGACCAGTCGGTGGCGATGCGCCACAGGCCACCCTTCTCGAGGGACCGCGCAGCGAGTTCGGCGAACGCGGGCTGGATAAGGCGGCGTTTATGGTGCCGGGATTTGTGCCACGGGTCCGGGAAGAAGACCCAGAGCTCGCTGACAGAACCCGCGGGGAGCATGGTGGCCAGGACCTCGGGGGCGTTGGCTTCCACGACACGGACGTTGCGGAGTCCGCGGCTGTTGATCTTGATCATCGTGTTGGCCAGGCCCGGGGTGTAGACCTCCACGGCGAGGAAGTCCTTGTCCGGGTTCTCCTCCGCCGCGTGGCATACGGCGTCGCCGAGTCCCGAACCGATTTCGACGATCAGCGGTGCCTTGCGCCCAAACTCTGCTTCGGCGTCGAACACGTAGTCCGGGTGTACGGAAGTGTTGGCGACATGCCGCGGAACCTGGATGGCCCAGCGGTCCGAGTGCTCTTCCCAGGCGGCCTGGCGCCGACCCTGAAGGCGCGTCCCGCGGCGCACGAAACTCACCGGCCGGCCGCCATACGTGCCGAAGGAGGCCTGGCTGCCTGGGGTCACGGGGCGCGAAGACTGCGGTGTTTCGGGGGATTCTGGGGTTTCACTCATCTCCTCCAGAATACCGTTGCACGGTCAAAGCCCCGCCGCGGAACCTGCATACGCTCCCGTCATGGACGCCGCGTATGAGCGTGACTGCCAGAATGGGTTGGTGACCCCCGCTTCAAGCGCCCCAAAGAACACCGAGCCGCACCCCGGCGTCCCCGAGATCCTCGTCGACGCCGAGATCGACGAGCTTCCCGCCGCCGAGCCCACGCAGATCAAGACACGCGGCGGACTCGTCTTCCTGGGGATCTGCCTGGTGCTGATAGGCCTGAATCTGCGGACGGTTTTTTCGAGTTTTTCGGCAGTCCTTCCGGAAGTCACCGCCGACGCCGGGCTGCCGGGCTGGGCAGTGGTTGTCCTCACCACTGTGCCCGTGACGTTGCTGGGTGTCTTCGCCCCGATGGCGCCGATCCTGGCCCGCCGGTTCGGTGCCGAGAGAGTATTGCTCGGCGCGATGGCAGTGCTGACAGCCGGGCTGCTGCTCCGTCCTGTGGACCTCGCCGGCGCCGGGCACTTACCGGCCCTCCTCGCCGGCACCGCGGCGTGCGGCGCCGCGATCGCGCTGTGCAACGTGCTGCTGCCTGGCGTGGTCAAGCGCGACTTCCCGCATCGGCTCGGGCTCATGGGCGGGCTGTATACGACGGCGATTTGCGCGTCTGCCGCGCTTGGCGCCGGATTCACCTATCCCGTCTTTGTCGCGGCCGGGCACTGGACCTCGGCGCTGTGGTTCTGGGCGCTGCCCGCCGCCGTCGTACTCTTGCTGTTCCTGCCCCTCGCGATCCGCCAGCATCCCGTCCGGCACAACGCGGCCGACGGCGGCGCGAAGGTCTGGCGTTCCGCCGTCGCCTGGCAGGTCACCACCTTCATGGCGTTGCAGGCGATGATGTCCTTCAGCGTGTTCGCCTGGTTGGCGCCGATTCTGCGCGATCGCGGGATCGACGGCGGGACGGCCGGTTTGATCGTGTCCGTGTCGATTGTGCTGCAGATGCTTGGTTCGTTCATCGCTCCCGGGCTCGCGGCACGTTTCAAAGACCAGCGCGTCATCAACACCGTAGTGGCGCTCATGACCGGCGGCGGCTTCGCCTTGAGTATTTTCGGCCCCACGAGTTTGATTTGGGTGTGGACCGGGCTGTTGGGCCTGGGCCAGGGGAGCCTCACGGCCGTCGCGTTGACCATGATCATGCTGCGTACCCGCGATTCCCACACCGCTGCGCACCTTTCCGGCATGATGCAGGGCGTCGGCTATGGCTTGGGTTCCACGGGAACCCTCATGGTGGGCCAGCTGCACCAGGTGACTGGTGGCTTCACGGCCGCCGGCATCCTGTTCCTCGTGGTGGGATCCTTGGCGGCGCTCTTCGGCTTCCGCGCCGGCCGGAACCGTTACGTCGGCTAGCCCAACTGACTCGCAGTTGTTGTCGTTATGAGGGCTCAAAACGACAACAAATGCGAGCCAGTTGGGTCCGAACGGGGGAGTTAGTGTGTCAGGTCCTTGCCCTTGGTTTCCGGGATCATGAAGGCGAACCCGATTCCGATGGCCAGCAGGATCACGGCGTAGACGTTGAACATGTTGGCCTGGCCGATGCTGCCGAGCCAGGTCTGCAGGTACGGAGCCGTGCCGCCGAAGACCGCAACGCAGATCGAATACGGGACGCCGACGCCCACGGTGCGGATCTTGGTCGGGAAGAGCTCGGCGTACACGGCAGGGACAATCGAGGCGCTGCCGGCAATGAAGAACAGCATCACGGACATCGAAACGGCCAGCTGCCACGGGGAATCCTTCAGGAGCCACGTCATGGGGAAGTGCAGCAACGCCGCGCCGGCGGAACTCACGATCAGCACCGGCTTGCGGCCGATCCGGTCGGACAGCTTGCCCCAGAACGGCAGCGACGCAATGAAAGCGATGTTGCCGATGACCCCGGCCCACAGGGCCGCGCCGCGGTCCATCTTGAGGCTGCTGGCCGCGTAGCTCGGCGCCACGACGCCCCAGATGTAGTAGACAACGGTGAGGCCGACGGTCAGCCCGATCACCTGTAGGGCCTGCTTGCGGTACTTGACGATCTGCGGCCACATCGGCTCACGCTTTTCTTTCGGAGCTTCGGCTTCGAACGCCTCGGTCTCCTTCATCTTGGCCCGCATGACCAGGGCGTAGATGCCTAGGGCGCCGCCCACCAGGAAGGGGACGCGCCAGCCCCAGGCGTTCATGTCGGCCTTGCTCAGCACCCCGGTCAGGATGGCGCCCAGCAAAGTTCCGGCGAGGATGCCGGCGGTGCCGGAGGTGTAGATGAGGGTTGCCCAGAAGCCGCGCTTTTCCTTGGGGGCCATTTCGGACAGGTACGTCTGCGACGACGGCAGCTCGCCACCGTGGGCGAGGCCCTGGATGAGGCGGGCCACCAGGAGCATGACGGAGGCAAAAGCCCCGACAGCCTGGAATGTCGGGGCGATACCGATCAGCAGGCTGCCGAGGGCTGCGAGGCCGACGGCGAACGTCATGGACGTCTTGCGGCCGATCCTGTCGCCGATCCAGCCGAAGACGAAGCCGCCGAACGGCCGGGCCACGAATCCGACGGCGAAGATCGCCAGTGTGGAGAGGACCGCGGAGGTGGGGTCGGCACTGCTGAAGAGCGCGCTGGCAATGAAAGGCGAGAACGTGGCGTAGATGGCCCAGTCGTACCATTCGACGGCGTTGCCGATGCCGGTGCCGATGAGGGTTCGCAGATGGGACTTGTGGACCTGGACTGTGGCTGAAGAGCCTACGGTAGCGGTCATGTCGTGCTCCAAGGTTTGGGGTGGTGGTTAGTTGCCGGCGGCAAGGATGGCGATGCGGGAAACCGCGAGCTCTGCGTAGAGCGCCGCGCCGTCGGACAGTACGCCGTCGTCGAAGGTGGCGTACGGGGAGTGGTTGAACGGTGAGGTGGTGTGGTCCACGCCCCGCGGTACGGCGCTGAGGCCCACGAAGGTTCCCGGAACTTCGGCCAGGACCCTGGAGAAATCTTCCGAGCCACTGATCGGGGTGGCCCAGCGTGAGAGCCGGGAATCGCCGAACATGTCCGAGATGACGTTCTCGGCGGTGTGGGTTTCGTCCTCGTCAGTGACGGTCATGGGGTATTCGCCGCGGTAGTCGACGTCCACCTCCAGGCCGTGCGCCAAGGCAATGCCCTTGAGGAGCTGGGGAATCGCGGTCATCATCCGGTCGCGGGAGGCTTCGGAGAACGTGCGGATGGTGGCTTCGAAACGCGCGGATTCGGGGATGACGTTGCGCTTGGTACCTGCCTGCAGTACGCCCACGGTCAGGACTACGGGATCGAACATGTTGAACTGCCGCGTGATCATGACCTGCAGCGCTGTCACCATTTCCGCGGCCGCAGTGACGGGGTCCTTGGCCGCATGCGGCGCCGAGCCGTGACCGCCGGCACCGAGGACCGTGACGAAGAGCCCGTCGGAGGCGCTCATCATCACGCCCGGCTTGGTGCAGAACTGGCCATACGGCTCCAGGGAGGAGAAGACATGCATGCCGTACGCCGCGTCAACACGGCGGCCTGCGGCGTCCAGGACGCCTTCGCGGATCATGTGGCCCGCGCCGTCGAAGCCTTCTTCGCCCGGCTGGAACATCAGCACCACGTCGCCTGCTAGCTGATCGCGTCGCTCGGCCAGCAGGGTTGCAGCTCCGGCGAGCATGGAGGTGTGGAGGTCGTGGCCGCAGGCGTGCATGGCGCCGTCGATCTTCGAGGAGAACTCGACGCCGGTGCGCTCCTGGACGGGAAGGCCGTCCATGTCGGCGCGGAGCAACACAGCCGGCTTCCGGGCTGGTTCCGCGCCAAGCGCACCGGGCGCGCCGCCGCGCAAGACCGCGGTGACCGACGTCGTGCTCTCGCCAAGGGTGATTTCGTACGGGAGTCCGTCGAGGGCCTTGAGCACCTTTTCCTGGGTGCGCGGGAGGTCCAGGCCGATTTCCGGTTCCTGGTGGAGCTCGTGACGGAACCGGGCGATTTCTCCTTGCATCTCTTTGGCGTCCGAAGCGATCGACATTTGTTCTCCTGTTTCCTGAACGATTGGTAGGTATCCATAGCCATTGTGAAGTGACTCGCCTCACAATCTTCAAAAGCCATGAAAAAATTCAGGACCATGCCAGAATTAACAGGAATCATGCATCACCTAGGAGAGGATCGCTGATGGAACTCAGCGAAGAGGATCTTCGGCTGATCAACGCCCTCCAGATCTCGCCACGGATCAGTTGGTCCGACGCCGCCCAGGTCCTGGACGTTCACGCCACCACGTTGGCCTCTCGCTGGGACCGCCTGCGCGAGTCCGGAGCCGCCTGGACCACTGCGCACCTCATGGGCGACCCCAAACATGCCTGCCTCGCCCTGTTGGACGTGGACTGCGAAATGCACCTCAGGCCCGAGGTCACGGCCGCGCTCGCAGCGATTCCGGAGATCATCACGGTTGAGGAGGCGGCCAGCAATCGTGACCTCATGCTCACCGTGATCACCCAAGACCTGAGTGAGTTCAGCAGCCGGCTATTGCCCCAGCTCAAGGAAATCCGGGGACTCACCAAGTACCGGACCTCGCTCTGCACCCGCATCCACACAAGCGGCTACGCGTGGCGGCTCAACGTCCTCAGCCGGGCGGAGCAGCAGGCGCTGCGCGCCCTCGCCGGGCCGGAAGCGCTCAATCCGTCCGCCGCTTACGCGCAGGTCACCCCATTGCCGGAGAGCCATATGGCACTCTTTCCCTTCCTGGCCCGGGACGGGCGGGCGTCCGCAGCGGAAATCGCACGCGCCCTGGGCCGGCACCCTGCTACGGTGCAGCGGCAGCTCGGACGCGTGCTCGCGAGCCGGATGCTGTCCTTCCGCTGCGAAATCGCCCAACAATTCTCCGGCTACCCCATGACGTGCCAGTGGTTCGCGAATGTCCCAGCAGGCCAGCACGAGGCCGCGGCCGCCGAACTGCGGGCCGTCAGGAACGTCAGGTTCACGGCCTCCACCACAGGGAGCACCAACTTTGTGATCATCATGTGGCTGCGCTCGCTGGCCGAGGTCATGGAGATGGAACTCGCCATCCAGCAGCGCATTCCCGGGATCGAACTCGTCGAAAGTGTCGTCATGCTCAGCACGGCGAAGCGGGTCGGCTGGATGCTGAACCCCGACTCGACGGCGACCGGCGCCGTCGTACCGACCGCCGCCGTCGTACCGACCGCCGCCGTCGTGCCGACCGCGGCAGCGGGCCCGGCCTAGAGGCCGGCGTTGTAGACGTCGAGTCCGAAGCGGTTCAGTCCCGGAGCGCCTGCGTATCCGAGGTACGGGAGGCCGAAGGTGTCTTCAATGCTGGCAAGCAGGCTGTAGTGGTTGTAGGGCGTGGTAGACCACGTGCCGCCCTTGGTGAAGGGGGAGATGACCAAAGCGCCGACCCGGCCGCCGCCCTGTCCAACGATCCCGGGAAGCGGGGAATTGGGTCCAGGACCTTCGCCGCAGCACGCCGAGGCATCCGACTGGGGGCTGTCGGATTCGTCGAAGGTGATCACCAAAACACCGTCCTGGCGGAACGCGGGCGACGAGGTGATCAGCGGAACGTACTGCTTCAGCCATGCATCCGCGCTGCTCAGACCGCCGGGCTGTCCGTCAACGCAAGGGGAATCGTGCCCGTCGTGGCAAAGGTTCGGCGTGATCATGGACAGGTTGGGCGTGGTGGAGACCGAAGCAAGATCGGTCTTCAGGGCTCCGAGGTCCACATCGTTCTTCGCACAGTCCGGTGATCCCGTGATCCCCGCGAAGTAGACAAAGGGGTTGTGGCGGGCTGCATACTGGTCCCCGACCTTTGCCTTCTGGGTGTCATCCGGTGCGCCGAGGGCCGGGTGGCGGCACGGCGTGCCCATGTCCTCCATGTAGCCCTTCCAGGTCTTCCCTGCTGCGGTCAATTGGCCGGCCACCGTGGGCACATCGGCGGGGAAGACACAGCCGTCCCCAACGGCCTGGCCCGGAGCTGCCGTTCCCGTCTTGGCGAACGGAGAGTACGTCTGGCAATCGGCCTGCATCTGAGGGTTGGGGCCTTGACCGGAGATCTGGGCGACGTAGTTCGGCTGCGAGTTGTGTGCCGTGCCGAAGTACTGGTTCAGCAGGACGCCCTGGTTGCGCAGCGTCGTGGAAAGATACGGTGCCGCCGAACCCGGTCCCCATGTGGCGTCGTAGCCCTTGTTTTCGAGATTGATCACGAACACATGCTTGGCTCCCGGAAGATATCCGGTGCTCTGGACGGTCTGGGGTTCGCTGGCTTGTGCTTCCGTCTGCTGCAATCCGAAGGCGATGCAGGAGGCGCCGAGCAGGACGACCATCAGCGCTGCTAATCCGAGCCGCATCCTGGAAATGGCGAAGGTTTTGAAGGTCATGGCAGGATCCATCCGTCCGCGAGTGCTTTCTGTTTCAAGCCGGCCCACTCTTCTTCCGCCGGCGGTCCGACCGGGGAGCATGCCGGTCCGGCGACATAGGGCGGCACGAGGTACGTCGGTGCGGCCAGATTGGGCGCTGATTGGAAATCGAGCACTTCGGCGATGTTGCGGGCGGCGTTGTCCCGCGGCGTCAGCGGTTGAAGCCCCCAGCGCCACTCGATGGCCTTCAAGATTGAGGTGTGGTCGTAGGTATTGTGTGCCACGTATTGCCTTCGGGCGCGCGGAGAAATGACCATGGACGGTACGCGGAAACCGCGCCGGGCGGTGTCTGGATTGCTGTCCGGTGCTGTTTCGGGTGGCACGTGGTCGTAGAACCCGCCCCACTCGTCGTAGTTGACCACCAGCATGGTGTTCGCCCAGTTCGGGCTCTTGGTCACGGCGTTGTAGACCTCCGCTAAGAACAGCTCGCCCGAGCGGATGTCGGCGTGCGGGTGGTCATCGCCGGAGGTTCCGCTGGACTCATCCGTGAAGCGGGGATCCACGAAGGACACCGAGGGGAGTTTGCCGGAACTGCAATCGCTGAGGAACTCAGCGTAGGGCCTGGAGATTCCGAGGTACTTGGTTCCCCATAGGGCGGTGAAGGGAATGTCGCCGTAGTAGTACTTTCCCTGCACCCCGGCCGCTGCCAAGCGGTCCCAAATCGTGGGCATGGTGCTGGTGACGGTCGAGTTATGGAGCCTGTCGGTCGCCGCCGAGTGCTGATAGAAGCGGTTCGGATACGTTTCGGCCAGGGTGGCTGCGAAATAACGGTCGCAGACAGTCCAGTCGGGACCAGCTTGGCGCCAAAAGTCGAGGTCGCTTGAATCGTAGTATCCGACGGCGAATTCATCATTCTCGCCTGCCCGCAGCCAGCCATCGTTCTTGCCGTTGTTGTACTGGATCCGGCCGCCCTCATAGGAATGATCAGGGTCGGGATGCCCGCAGCCCTGGTAGTCCGTCAGGTGGTGTGTTGTGTGGGGGATCCCGTAGCGGTCAACGAACGTCAGCCCGGCCTGCTTTCCGTCCGCGCCAGGCATCCACCCAAGGAAGTGGTCGAAGGAGCGGTTTTCCATCATCACCACAATGATGTGGTCTATGCCCGAGGTGCCGGGTTGGGGGAGGGCGGTTACGGCAGGCGCGGTCCCCGCGGAGGCGCCGCTGATAAGCGTCGCGGCCGTGGCAGATCCGGCAACTGACAGGAAGTTGCGTCTTGTGAAGTTCACGCCAAGCAGTGCATCACGGAATGATTACGGGAACAACCGATAGTTGGCTATTTAGTTCAGTGTTTGCCGAGAGTTAATTTCAGGTGAACGTTAATCACTTGAATGGATTTTACGGGTGGCCCCAAGCTCGTTTGGCCTTCTAGGCTGGGAGGATGACAAGCCACGACGCAACAGCAGGCATACTGCAACGCCCCTATCTCCTGGCGACCGCGGGTGCCTGCGCGTTGGTCTTCCTTGCAGCTTTCGAGTCCATGGCCGTCACCACCATCATGCCGTTGGTGAGCCGCGAGCTCGACGGTGCCGGACTCTATGCTTTGGCGTTCGCCGGGCCGCTCGCCACTGGCGTGATCGGGATGGTGGCCGCAGGGAACTGGGCCGACAGGCGTGGTCCATCCGCCCCCCTGTACGCCTCCGTGGCGCTGTTCGCGGCGGGGCTCCTCATCGCCGGTACTGCGGTTTCCATGCCGATTCTCGTGGCCGGCAGGCTGGTCCAAGGCCTCGGCGGCGGCGCAATGACCGTGGCGCTGTATGTGGTGATCGCCCGGGTGTACCCCGCGAGATTACATGCCCAAGTCTTTGCCGCGTTCTCGGCGGCATGGGTCGTTCCGTCGATGATCGGTCCCTTCGCCGCCGGCGTGGTTGCCCAGTTGAGCAGCTGGCACTGGGTTTTCCTCGGCGTCGTGGGCCTCGTGATTCCGGCCTTGGCAATGATCCTCCCCGCGATGCGGGGCATGCGTTCCTCACCGGACGCGCGGGACACAGGCTCCCCGAAGGCGGGCGCCGGCGAGGCAAAGCCCCAAGGCGCCGGCGTTCCCTGGGCCTTCGGCCGCATGGGGTGGGCCGCGCTCGCAGCCCTTGCGGTTCTCGGCCTGAACCTCTCCGGCCAGGTGCCTGGCGTCGGTTGGGTGATTGCCGGCGTCGCGCTGGTCGTCGCAATGCTGGCAGTACGGCCGCTGGTTCCGCGCGGCACGCTCGGCGCGCACCGCGGACTGCCGAGCGTCATCCTCATGCGCGGAGTCGCTTCTGCCGCGTTCTTCGGTACCGAGGTTTACGTGCCCTACCTCCTCACGGAGCGGTACTCGTTCACCCCGGCATTCGCCGGACTTGCGTTGACGGGATCGGCGATTGCCTGGGCGGCGGCGTCCGCCGTACAGGGGCGGATGGGTTCCCGGCTTGGCAATGCCCCAGCGGTCAGGATTGGGTCGGCGCTAGTGCTCGGTTCGGTGGTCATTGTCCTCGTGACCACGGTGTTTTCGTGGCCCGCCGCGGTGGCGATTGCGGGCTGGCTGTTCGCGGGCGCCGGGATGGGCCTGATGTACCCGCGGCTGAGCGTCATGACCCTGGCCCTTTCCAAACCGGAGGACCAAGGCTTCAACAGTTCGGCAATGTCCATCTCCGATTCCCTTGGCGGAGCTCTCTCGCTCGCCGTGACGGGTCTCGTCTTCAGTGCGCTGACGACGACGGCGGCCTCCTTCGCGGGGGTGTTCGCGCTGACGTCGGTGATCGCCGTCGTCGGACTCATCATTGCGCCGCGGGTTGCGGCCCGGCGGCCTTCTGGTGCGGGACGTGCGGGCGACGCCGAGCCGCACCGCGCCGCCGAGGCGGACGACGTGCGGGCCCAGGACGTGCGGGCCTAGGACGTGCCGGCCTAGGAGGTCCGGGTGGCCCGGAGCACGCTGTCGATCGTGGTGGCGTGTTGGCCCTCGGGACTCGTCACGGCGCGTTCCCGGGAATCGGCAACATTGATCCGCCACGATCCGGGGCCGCTCGTGAGTGCCTCGACCAAGTCCTCGGGAGTGAAGAACTTGTCCTTCATATCCTTGTGTCCGCTCCAAGGAGTCAAGCCATCCGGGTGATGCCCGACCACGAGCAAAGCGCCGCCGGGAGCCACGGCGGCCGCGGCCGAGGCGAGCGAATCGCGCCACGGAACAAGCGGAGAATGAAGGAATTGGGAGGAGACGAGGTCGAAGCCTTCGTCGGGGTGCCACGGGCCGAACTCCCTTTGCAGCCACGCGATCCGGTCCTGTAGCCCGACGTCGGTGGCATGGGCTTCTGCCCGTTCAAGCGCGACGGCGGAAACGTCCACCGCGGTCACCCTCCAGCCGTGCTGGGCGAGCCAGATGGCGTCCGCGCCTTCCCCGCAGCCAAGATCCAGGGCGGTGCCGGGAACCAGTTCCTTGGCTTCGGCGATCAGCTGCGGATTGGGATTCCCGCTCCACCTCTTTGGCTTTTCCCGATACACCTCGTCCCAGAACTGCGCCGGGTCGGCGTCGTGGTCAGGTTCGTCGTGAAGGTGGGCTCCGGCGTCGTGGTCAGGTTCGTCGTGAAGGTGGGCTCCGCCGTCGTGGTCAGGTTCGTCGTGAAGGTGGGCTCCGCCGTCGTGCTGGTGCGTCATGGCTCAAGCCTGCCCCGAGGTGCCCCCGCGAGGCAACGCCTGTCCAGCGCCCAACTAGCTCGCAGTTGTTGTCGTTATGAACCGTCAAAACGACAACAACTGCGAGTCAGTTGGGGGAAAGCGCCCGCGTGAACCCGCCCTGTGGAAAGGCCAGCGGCCCGCGGATGCTAGAATGGGTTTACTTGATGTGCAGTGATGCCCGCTTAGTCCCCGAATTTGGCTTGGTTCCAAACTTGGGAAGTGGGCTTTTTTCATGTGAGAGGCACATCCTGCGTCGATGAACGCGTTTTCTCTGGTCCCGGCCACGGCTTATTGCCTACCGGTCGATCACTGACTTTTTCCTCGGCGAACCCTTGGCCCAACCGGCGTCGGGGGACGATGTCCGTTGGACACCGCCAGAAAGACCCTTGAAACACATGACTACTTTTGCTGCCCTTGGCACGCCCAAGGCCATCGCCGAGTCCCTCGCTGCGGATGGCATCGAAGAAGCTTTCCCCATCCAGGTCAAGACCCTCCCGGATACGCTCGCAGGCCGCGACGTCCTGGGCCGCGGCCGCACCGGCTCCGGTAAGACCATCGCTTTCGCTATCCCGCTTGTGGCACGTCTCGCCGAGCGCGAAGCCAAGCACTTCCGCAAGCCCGGCCGCCCGATGGGTCTGGTCCTCGCACCGACCCGCGAACTGGCCACCCAGATCAACGCCACCATCGAGCCGCTGGCCAAGGCCATGGGCCTGAACACCACGGTCATCTATGGCGGCATCTCCCAGGCCCGCCAGGAAAAGGCGCTGCGCGCCGGCGTCGACATTGTCATCGCCTGCCCGGGCCGCCTCGAGGACCTCATCCGCCAGCGCATCCTGACTCTCGAAGCTGTCGAGATCACCGTCCTGGACGAAGCCGACCACATGGCCGACCTCGGCTTCCTCCCCGTGGTCAAGAAGCTCATGGACATGACTCCTACCCAGGGTCAGCGACTGCTCTTCTCCGCGACGTTGGATAACGGTGTTGACAAACTGGTCAACCGTTACCTGTCCAACCCGCTGACCCACTCGGTGGACGACCCCCAGGCCGCCGTCACCACCATGGAGCACCACGTCCTGGTGGTCAACGACCAGACCGTCAAGAAGCAGCTGATCGTGGAGTTGGCCTCCGGTGCCGGACGCCGCCTCCTCTTCATGCGGACCAAGCACCACGCACGCAAGCTGGCCAAGACCCTGACCGATTGCGGCATCCCCGCCGTCGATCTCCACGGCAACCTGTCGCAGAATGCCCGTGACCGCAACCTCGCCGAGTTTGCCAGCGGCGAGGTCCGGGTCCTGGTGGCAACCGACGTCGCTGCCCGCGGCGTGCACGTCGACGACGTCGAACTCGTCATCCACGTCGACCCGCCCACAGAGCACAAGGCTTACTTGCACCGCTCAGGCCGTACGGCCCGCGCAGGTTCCGACGGCACCGTGGTCACGCTGACGCTTCCCGAGCAGCAGTCCGACGTCAAGAAGCTCATGAAGGCTGCCGGCGTCGACGTCTCGTTCGAGCGTGTGACGGCCAACTCCCCGTTGATTGCCGAGCTGGTGGGCCAGGTTGCCGACAAGGTTGACCCGCGCACCCGTGCGGCATTGCTTGCGGCGAAGACCCAGCAGTCGGGCGGCGGTACCTCCACCGGTGCCAACGCCCAGCGCAAGCGCAACCGCCGCACCACCCAGGCTGCACCCACTGCGGGTGGCCGTGGTGGTCGCGGTGGCCGTGGCAAGGTTGCGGCCGAGCCCGTGCGCACCGACATCAACCGCGCCGATCGCCGCGCGGCAGCGAACGACGACGTCGCCCGCAGCTCGCGTGGACGCGGCAACGCTGCTTCCACTCACCGCAATGACGTTCCAGGCGCACAGGGCCAGGGTGGTCGCAGCGGACGTCCGGCAACCGGTCAGCGTGCAGCTGGCGGCAACCGCTCGGCGTCGGCTCCGCGCACGGAATCCGCTACTTCCACGCGTACCAGCGGCAACAAGTCCGTATGGTCCTCGAACACGGGCGGCAACTCCGGTGGCTCCTACGGCTCGGGCTCAGGCAACTCGGGTTCGGGCCGTCCGGCCCGCAGCGGCCCGCGCCGTGCCTCGGCTCCGGCGTCGAACGAGCGCCGCGGCCGCTAAGCCACTTGTGGCCTAGTTACTCCACCGGACATGCTCAACCTTGGCAGCAAGGAGTGGACATATTCCTGATATGTCCACTCCTAGGCTCGAAGAATGAGCATGTCCCTAGGGATTACCAGCCGCGCTCACGCCATTCCGCAAGGTGTGGCCGCTCCGCGCCGAGCGTGGTCGGATCTCCATGGCCCGGATGCACCACGGTGTCGTCCGGGTAGGCCTCGAACAGCCGTTCCGTCACGTCGTTTAACAGCGACGTGAAGCGGGCGGCGTCGTTCTGGGTGTTGCCGACGCCTCCGGGGAACAACGAGTCGCCGCTGAAAATGTGCGCGGGCCCTTCCGGGTCCAGGTATACGTAGGCGATCGAACCGGGAGTGTGGCCGCGCAAGTGCACCGCGGTGATGTCGAAACCGTCGAAGTTTCCCACATCGCCATGGTGCAACGGCACGTCAACGGGCACGGGCAGCGCGTCGGCGTCGTCCACTCCGGCCGAGGTCTTCGCGCCCGTAGCTTCCACCAACCCGGGAAGCGCGCGGACGTGGTCCCAATGCTGGTGCGTCGTGGCGATCAGGGCCAGTTTCGGCGTGGCGGTGGTGTCCCCGGCGGACTCGGCCAGCATTGCCTGGATGGCCGGAAGGTCGTCCGCGGCGTCGATCAGGAGTTGTGCTCCGCTTGCCTTGGCGGTGAGCAGGTACACGTTGTTGTTCATCTCGCTGACCGAGATTCGCCGGATGGTGATGTCACGCAGTGAATGAATGAGTGAGTCCATTCGTCCACTCTACGGAAGCCGCCTGCGGCTCACCGCTTATTCGCGGCCCTGCGAAACCCAGGTGGGATCCGCGGACCGTGAGCCGACGACGGCGTCCGCGGCGCCGTCGAGCACGTCGAGTTGGGCGGCGCTCAACTCGAGCGACAGGGCGCCCAGGTTCTCATCGATCCGGTGCGCTTTGCGCGTTCCGGGGATGGGGACCACACTGAGCTGGAGGCGGCGGCCCTGGGCGAAAAGCCAGGCCAAGGCCACCTGGGCGGGGGTTGCATCCCGGCCGGTGGTTTCGGACAGCTCGGCGGCCACGGCACGCACGGCGGCAACAACCTCTTGGTTGGCGTCGAGTGCGCCGTCGGCAAATCGGGGGATGCGGTGCCGGAAATCGCTCTCGCCGAGTTGATCGGCGCTGACGGTTCCCGTGAGGAAGCCCCGGCCAAGCGGCGAATAGGGCACGAAGCCCACACCCAGCTCTGCCGCAGTCGGGACGACGTTGCGTTCAACGTCCCGGCTCCAGATGGACCACTCGCTCTGCACGGCGGCTATCGGGTGCACGGCGTTGGCTTCCCTCAGCTCCTCGGCTGTCACTTCAGACAGCCCAAGGTGCCGGACTTTGCCTGCCCGGACAAGCTCTGCCATGGCCTCCACGGTTTCCACAATCGGAACGCGGAGGTCGCGGCGGTGCATGTAGTAGAGGTCGATGACGTCGGTGCCCAGGCGGCGGAGGCTAGCTTCCGCCGCCTGGGCCACGTACGCGGTATCTCCCCGGACATCGGTGTAACCATCGCGCGGGTTGCCGACGATTCCGAACTTGGTGGCCAACCGGACCTCGTCGCGGCGATCCTTCAGGAGCTTCGCGATCAGTTCCTCGTTGTCGCCCGCGCCGTAAATATCCGCGGTGTCAATGAAGCTGATGCCGGCATCCACGGCGTGATGCAGCGTCCGGAGGGATTCGGCGGGATCCACCTCGCCATACACGGGGGTCAGCGCCATCCCGCCGAAGCCGAGGGGGCTCACGGTCAAGCCATCGCCGAGCTGTACGTTCGTGGTTTCCGGGCTCATGGTAGTTCTCCTTCGCCGAGGGTTTGTCTCATTGCTGGCAACTCCGTGGAGTTGGGGAGTATTCCGCGCTTACGATTGGGCCGGCTCCGTCACTTCTTCACGCCTCTCCGGGGGAAGGGCCTTCAACCCGGCCGCGCAACCGACGATTCCCGCGATGAACAGCAGCTTGAGCGGGCTGGCCGGTTCGACGCCGGTTGCCATCGCCCAGCCGACCGTCAGCGCAGCGCCGATCCCGACCCAGACGGCGTAGGCCGTGCCCAAGGGAATCCGTTTCACAGCGACGCCGAGCCCGATCATGCTGAGGCTTGCAGTGACGGCGAAGACCACGGTGGGGAGGGCTTGGCTGAAGCCGTCGGACAGTCCAAGGGCCGTCGCCCACACAGCTTCGAGCACGGCGGAGGCCAGCAGAACGGCCCATGCCAACTTGGCGTTCATGGCTACGCCACCACCTTCAAGCCGACCACGCACGCACCGATGCCGGCGAGCAGCAGCAGCCGGGCCGCCGTCGGGCGCTCGACTTTGGTGATCATCGCGTAAGCGGCCGTGAGGACGACGCCGACTCCGACCCACACCGCATACGCGGTCCCGGTGGGAATGGATTGCATCGCGAAGGCCAGCCCTGCGGTGCTCGCGATGACGGTCACCAGGAAGATGGCGGAGGGGGCCGGTTTGCGGAAGCCTTGGGAACGATAGAGGGCTGCGGCCCAGACGGCCTCGAGCGCGCCGGACAGAATGAGGATTAACCACGACATGACAGATCCTTTGGCCAGTCTTGTCGCGTGCCGGGTACTGAACCGTCGTCCGGAGGTCCTCTGCGGGCCTTCCTTCGAGGCTAGCAAATCCCGACGGCGGGTGGCCAGCTTTGGTGGCGGACCTCACCAGGGACATGCGCTGCCGCGGGCTTAACCAAGGGACATGTCCAGTGCTGGGGTCAGCGGGTGGGCAGAGTGCGGACACCACGAGGGACATGTCCAACGTGTGGCTCAGCGAATGCGCATGTTGGCATTATGTTCAGTGCTGGGACCTAGGAGTGCGCATGCTCCACGCGGTCGATGGAGATGACGGCGATGAAGCCACGGCCCAGGATTTCCGGGCTGCGGGTGTCGGAACCCACTACCGCGTCGTAGCGGGCGAGTTCGACGGGTTCGGCGGTTGGCGCGGCAGCCTCCCCAGCCTCCCCATCCGAGCTGTTCGAGCTGTCCGGGCCGTCCGCGGGTACCGTTTCCGCCAGCTCCGCCGCTCCCGCCGTTTCCGCGCCGGGACTGACCGAAGCCTTGCCCTCCAAAAGGACTGCCAACTGGCCTTCGAACACGGGGTGTGCGCGCTTCTTGGAGAGCTCGATGATGGACGTGTAGCCTTTGAACTCGCCGGCCCGGGCGATCACGTTGAGGTCACGGATGTCGCCGGTGGGGAGTGCGCTGGCCGAAGCCGCCTCGCCGGAAAACCGGAACGGCCGGTACTTTTCCAGCGGGTGTTCTTCGCCATCCACGGTGAGCAGCAGCAGTTCGCCGTCGATCACGGTGATCACTCGCTCCATGCCCGGAAACGTCGAGAAATCGCCGGCCGATCCGACGTCGGCGATGCTGACCCGCCAGTCCCACGCTCCGTCTTGCGCCGACGCCGCCTTCGGATGGCTGGCGAGTTCGCGGGTCACCCCGCCTCCGTTGCGCCATGGTTCGGGTTTGAGCTCGGCAAAGCGGATGATCTCCATGCGCTCCAGCCTAGCCCGAGCCGGCCTTTGGCCAATTGAACGCCCGCGTAACATCGGTGCAATCTTGGCACGGTTCAACAATCCGGGAGGCCCTTGCTAACGTCGTAGAGAGGGAAACGGTTGGAGGCGCGGAATGTTCGTCAAAGTGTGCGGTTTGAGCACGCCCGAATCCGTGCAGGCCGCCGTCGAGTCCGGCGCAGACGCCGTCGGTTTCGTGCTGACGAAGAGTCCGCGCGAGGTATCGCCCGACCGTGCCAAAGACTTGCTGGCCCATGTCCCGGAAGGTATTGCCGCCGTCGGCGTCTTCCGTCACGAGGCAGCCGCCGACGCCGTCGCAATCGCCCGTGAAGCCGGTCTCGAATGGGTCCAGCTACACGGAAACCGCTCCCTGGAAGACGTCAAGACCGTGCACGACGCCGGCATGCGGCTTATCCGGGCCGTCACCATGGGTGCCGCTCCGGACGAGTTCGAGGAGTGGGGCGAAGAACTTCTCCTGATCGACGCTGCCGTGCCGGGTTCGGGTGAGGCATGGGACTATTCATCGGTCCGGAAACTGGGCCTAGGTGGGCGCCACTGGTTGTTGGCCGGCGGATTGACCCCGTCCAATGTTGGAGCCGCTGCGCTCGAAGCCGAGGCCTGGGGTGTCGACGTGTCCAGCGGCGTGGAGTCCTCGCGTGGGGTGAAGGACCTCGACCTCGTGCGCGCCTTCGTCCAAGCCGCAAAAGCCTGACGTCCCGACTCAGACGCTCGCTCACCTATAACGCCCTTTCCCCGAACGCTCGCTCAGATGATGTGAGCGAGCGCCCGCGGTTTTGCCCTCAAAAGTGAGCGAGCGTCGCAGGAGAAACCCCTTGACAGGCGCCGTCTGGCATCGCATATTTAACGTATCGGTTAATTAGCCGAGCAGTAAAATACGGAGGCGCCAGCGATGTCAGCAGACCGGCTCAGTCTCATCTTCTCGGCTCTTGCCGACCCCACCCGTAGGGCCATTCTGGCCCGGCTTTCGGAGGGTGAGGCCACCGTGAACGAGCTTGCCGAACCGTTCGACATCAGCCTTCCCGCCGTCTCGCGGCATCTCAAGGTCCTGGAAAACGCAGGGCTGATCAGCCGGAGCCGGAATGCGCAATGGAGGTCTTCCAAGCTGGAAGCGGAACCACTGCGCGAAGCCACCGAATGGATGGACAAATACAGGCGTTTCTGGGATGCCAGCTTTATCCGCCTCGACGCCCACCTACGCAAGATTCAGCACGATTCAAAGGATCCAGGAGCTAAGCAATGAACACGGAACAGCACATCCTCACCATGACCCGCGAATTCGATGCTCCACGCGAGCTCGTCTTCCAGGCCTTCGTGGACCCCGAGCAGCTCGCCGCCTGGTTCGGGCCGGTGGGCGTGGACTCGCCGCGTGACCGGATTGTCGTCGACCCCCGGGTGGGCGGAGTCTGGCAGCTCGTCATGACATGGGAGGAGGACGGCGTCGCCAAGGAATCACCCATCGACGCCGTCATCACCGCCTACGATCCGCCCGCCCTGCTGGTCGCCACCCAGAAAGCAGAGCCCGACGCCGGGATCCCACTTTTGCTGGAAATGCGCCTTGAGTTCGAGGTACTGGACGGCGGCCGCACGCGGCTCCATCTCACACAGGGTCCCTTCGACTCGGACGAATGGGTGGACATGACCCGCGAAGGATGGGGCACCTCGTTCACCAAACTGGACACCTTGCTGGTGCGCGAAGAGGGAGTGGTCTAAAAGGGGCCCGAAGTCAACTTGGAAGGTCCGGGCCCGTTCGGGCTACACTCCACGGCGGGGACAGAATGCCATTGCTCTGGAGACCGAACGGTTCCGGACACAGACGATCAAGCAGAATGCGACCTTTGAAAATCCTTCCGAAACGTCTCAACAGCCCTTACCGATACCTGACAGTCGCCCTCTTCGCCGCATTGGCGCTGACCGGCTGCGCCACGCAGGGAGGGGGCTCCGCGGCGGGCACGCCGTCGCCCTCTTCTGCTGGCGACTCCGCTTCCGCAAGCGCAAGCCCAACTCCTTCATCGGGGCCATTCGGGGGCTTCGCCTCGGCAGCCGAAATGTGCTCCACCATCTCTAAAGAAGCGACGGGAGCTTCGTTGCTGCCAATGTCTGCGGCGCAGGGAAAGACCGCCGAGCTGGAGCAATACAAGGCAGAGCTCGCCGCCACGGCGGATCGCGTCCCGGACGCGCTCAAGGCTGATTTCACCAATCTGAAGGACACTGCGATTGCAGGCTTGAAAGACCAGACCGTCTACTCGAGCGGCAAGTTCGAAAAGGCGATGGCTCCCGTAACCACTTGGCTGAGCGCCAACTGCAAGTAGTCCTTTATCCACTTAAGCGAATGAACAGGTAGCGCGGTTCCGGTACCGCGGCAAGAATGGCTTCATGCAGCTGCCAGTCATGCCCCCTGTCGCACCCATGCTTGCCAAGGCGGTTGGCACCATCCCGGACGGCGCCATGAGCTACGAGCCTAAATGGGATGGTTTCCGCTCCGTCGTGTTTCGTGACGGCGACGACGTCGAAATCGGTAGTCGCAACGAGAAGCCCATGAACCGGTACTTCCCGGAGCTCATCGAGGCGTTTAAGGCAAACCTGCCGGAACGCTGCGTCCTCGACGGCGAAATCATCCTGGTCGGCAGCTCCGGTGACCGCTTGGACTTTGAAGCCCTCCAGCAACGCATCCATCCGGCGGCCAGCAGGGTCAAGCTGTTGTCCGAGCAGACGCCGGCGAAATTCGTGGCTTTCGACCTGCTCGCCCTTGGCGATGAGGACTTCACGGGACGGCCCTTCGTCGAACGGCGGGCAGCGCTTGAACAAGCACTTGCAGGCGCCGCCGCTCCCATCCATCTCACCGCGGCAACCCGGGACAAGGGAACGGCAGAGCAGTGGTTCAACCAGTTCGAGGGCGCAGGCCTGGACGGCCTGCTCGCCAAGCCGCTGGATGGTACCTACCAACCGGACAAGCGCGTGATGTTCAAGGTCAAACACCAGCGGACCGCCGACTGCGTTGTGGCCGGCTACCGGGTTCATAAGACCGGTGACGGCCTTATTGGTTCGCTATTGTTGGGGCTCTATGACGACGGCGGCCGGCTTTCCAACGTGGGCGTTGTGGGATCCTTCTCGATGAACAGACGCAAGGAACTGTTCGACGAACTCCAGCCCCTCGTGACTGGGTTCGATGGGCATCCCTGGGCGCGGGCCGAGCAGGAGGAAGGCAGCCGGACACCCCGGAACGCCGAAGGCAGCCGCTGGAGCGCGGGGAAGGATCTGTCGTTCACGCCCCTGCGGCCCGAACTCGTTGTTGAAGTGGCTTACGACCATATGGAAGGGGAGCGGTTCAGGCATACCACGCAGTTCGTGCGGTGGCGGCCGGACAGGGATCCGGAGTCGTGCACCTATGAGCAGCTTGAGGAACCCGTGAAGTTCGATTTGTCAGCGGTCCTGGATACAGGAAAACCGTAAATCAGGGAGATTTCAGGGCGAACCCCTAGGCCCAGGCCGCGTTCCGCAGGGGACAATGGGAGATATGAAAACGCTGCTCAACATCATCTGGCTCGTCTTCGGCGGCTTCGTCCTGGCCTTGGGTTATTTCATGGCCGGAATTGTCTGCTGCTTGTTGATCGTCACCATCCCGTGGGGCATCGCGTCGTTCCGGATTGCCTCGTACACCCTGTGGCCGTTTGGTCGCATGGTGGTGGACAAGCCCGGAGGCGGGGGAGTCTTCCCGCTCATCGGCAACGTCATTTGGTTGCTGGTTGCGGGCATTTGGATCGCGATCGGCCACGTGGTCACGGCCTTCGCCATGGCCATCACCATCGTCGGGATCCCGCTGGCCATCGCCAACCTGAAGCTCATACCGGTATCGCTCATGCCGCTGGGCAAGCAGATCGTGCCTAGCAACCGCCCGTTCGTCAGCACCTACCACTAGCCCTCCCGACGCCGGCATCAGGCGCCATGGACTGTTCCGGAGTAGCGTAGGCCGTGTCTGCACTGCCTCCCCTCGAAAGGAACAGTCCATGTCCGCCGCCAGGAACACCGTCGCCAAGAACATCGTCGCCACCCTCAAAGCCAACAACGTCCAGCGCGTCTACGGGATTCCGGGAGATTCGCTGAACGGATTCACGGACGCCCTGAGGGAGGAAGAAAGCATCCGCTGGGTCCATGTCCGGCACGAGGAAGCCGCGGCGTTGGCGGCCGCAGCCGAGGCCGCTCTCACTGATGAACTCGCGGTGTGCGCCGGATCCTGTGGCCCTGGCAACCTGCACCTGATCAACGGTCTCTACGACGCCAACAAGTCCAGGGTTCCCGTGTTGGCCATCGCCGCCCACATTCCCAGCGAAGAGATCGGCAGCCAGTACTTCCAGGAGACTCATCCGCAGGAGTTGTTCCGGGAGTGCAGCGTTTACGTCGAGCACGTCGCCCATCCTTCCCAGATGCCCAGGGTCCTGGAGATCGCCATGCGGACGGCGGTCGAGAAGCGAGGCGTCGCCGTCGTCGTGATTCCCGGCGACGTCGCCCTCGCGGAGTCGCAAAGCGACCGCACAGCGGTGATTCGCGCCGCCCGGCCGGAAATCCGGCCCAACCCGCGGGAACTCGCCGAGGCAGCGGACATTCTCAACGCTGCCGGCAAAGTCACCATCCTGGCCGGCGCTGGCACTGCGGGTGCGCACCCCGAGGTCATGGCCTTGGCGGACGCGCTGGGCGCGCCGATCGTCCACGCAATGCGCGGCAAGGAGCACATCGAATACGACAACCCGTTCGACGTCGGCATGACGGGCCTTTTGGGGTTCAGTTCCGGCTATCGCGCGATGGAGAGCTGCGAGGCCTTGCTCATGCTGGGCACCGATTTCCCGTACCAGCAGTTCTACCCGGAGAACGCCAAGATCGTCCAGGTGGATATCCGGGGTGAACAGCTTGGCAGGCGGGCCAAGATCGATCTTGGCCTTGTGGGCACGGTCAAGGACACCGCGGCTTCGCTGCTGCCGTTGATCGAGCGCAAGGGGAAACGAACACACTTGAGTACTTCGCTCAAGCACTACGCCAAGTCCCGCGCCAAACTCGACGACCTCGCCTCTCCTGCAAAGGACGGCCAGCCCATCCATCCGCAGTTCGTGGGAAGGCTAGTGGACGAGTTGGCGGCACCGGATGCGGTTTTCACGTGCGACGTCGGGTCTCCCACCGTGTGGGCGGCCCGGTACCTGGGCATGAACGGCCGACGGCGGCTGCTCGGCTCGTTCAACCACGGAACCATGGCCAATGCGCTGTCGCACGGGATCGGCGCGGCCGCCGCGTACCCCGGTCGCCAAGTGGTGGCACTGGCCGGCGACGGTGGCCTGACCATGCTGCTCGGCGAGCTGATCACCTTGGTGCAGAACAAACTCCCGGTCAAAGTGGTGGTCTTCAACAACTCCTCGCTGAACTTCGTGGAGCTTGAAATGAAGGCCGCGGGATTCGTCAATTTCGGCACGGAGCTCGAGAATCCGGACTTCGCCAAACTGGCAGAATCGCTGGGCATCCGCGGTGTCCGGGTGGACAACTCCTCCGGGTTGAAGGCGGGACTGGCTGAAGCCTTCGCCCACGACGGCCCGGCCCTCATCGACGTCCGCACGGCCCGGCAGGAACTGTCCATTCCGCCGGCAATCAGCGCCGAACAGGTCAAGGGCTTCACGCTTTACGCAATCCGGACGGTTCTCTCGGGCCGCGGCGACCAGCTCATCGACCTCGCGAAGACCAACATCCGCCAAATCTTCTAGCCGGAACGGTTACCGGACGGGGCCAGCCGTCACGGCTCCCGTGCGCAGATCGAAACTGAAGCTGCGCTCCACGGCCCGTGCGCCGCCGTCGTACGCCACCGCGAAAGCCAGCTCAAGCGAGTCCCGCGCCAGGTCCTCCTGGGTGACGGTATACACCGGCGTGAAGTACAGCGCTTCCGCGCCCGGTGCGAGATCCACGGGCGGGAAGTCCTCCGGATTGGCGTGCGGTCCCAGGAGTACGACGCCGGTCGCAAGCCGGGTGCCCTGGTTGCGCGCGCGTCCGGTGAAGGCGAGGATGTCCCCGGCTTTGTAGCCAGGAATGACGGGCCCGTAGTTGAGGTCCTGGGCCTCGCGGGTGCCGAGGATCTGTGCCTGCTCCGCGGAGTAGCCTTGGCCCACTTCCTTCCAGGTCTGCACGTCCCACTCGCCGTCGTGGTCCGGGGAGATGACATGGAATTCGCCGGCGTTCTGCCACACAGCGGGCCGGCCGGGCGTGATGGAGCGCAGTTCCATCTGAAACTCGACGTGGTCGGGCCGGGTTTCAGGCTTACCCGATCCGGCCGAGGCCAAAAGCTGGTTCGTCAGTTGCTCCACCGGCACGGAAACGAAGACGATTTCGCGGTATCCCTGCCGCTCGTAGAGGACGCCGATGTTGCCATCCGGAAGTCGCGCCGCCGTCGAGTATCCCGAGCTGCCCGCGCATAAGACCAGCTTGGCGGGCCAGCTGGCCCCGTTGTCCGTGGACAGGCTGAGAACCGTGTTGCGCCGCAGGGACGTGTCCTGGTTATTGCTCGCGATCAGCCAGCTGTTCGTGGCCGGGGTGGCCAAGGAAATCACGCTTGGCAGGCCGTCGAAGCGGACCAGGGAGCCGTTGTCGCTTGGGTCGGGGAGGTCTTCCACGGGTTCCAGTTGGCTCCACGTCTCTCCGCCGTCATTGGAGACTGCTGCCACCCGCCGGGGAGTGGCGCGCGAGTGCAGGAGGAGGCGGCCGTCGTCGAGGCACGCCACCTTGTTCTCGTTGGGGCCAACCCCGTCAGGGCCCTTTCCGATCAGCGAACCGAGCGTCCACTTCTCGCCGTGGTCATCGCTGTACGCGGAAGCCGCCTTGATTTCACCGTCCACGAGCACGACGAATTGCTGTACCAGGCGTCCTGCGAACGGACCGGTGTGCATCTGGATTCCCTGCCCGGCAGCGGCGAAGATGCCGGTGATGCCGCGGTCGCGAGCGCCCGCAACGCTGCCCAGTTTGAGCTGATCGGTGAGCCGCCGATGCCGCCAGGTGACACCGTCGTCGTCGGAAAAGCTGACGTCGCAGTGCTGCACGTCGTCATCCGGTTCCAGGCCGCCTACCGCCTCGAAGAAACCGGCATGCGTCCCCGCAGCGTGGAACATGAAAATCCGCCCGGTCACGGCGTCCACCAGGAGGCTCGGATCGCCGTAGCCATTGAGCCCCGGGCCGGTGCGGACCACCCGCTGTTCCTCCCAGCTGCGGCCATTGTCCGCGCTACGCCGGAGCAGGAGATCGATCGGATTGGGCAGGTCGTCGAGGTTCGGCCGGCCGTCATAGGCGGCGAGCACTGTTCCCGCCGTGGAGACAGCCAGCGCGGGGATGCGGTACTGCCGGTAGCCTCCCGCGCCACGCACCGCCAGGACGTGCTCGACGTCGGGACGGGCTTGGGGGAGTGCGGCACCATTGCTCTGGAGGTAGGAGGTCACACCTCCATGATACGAGATGGCGCCTTGGGTGCTTAGCTGGTCCTGCGCCGGTAGGCCGCCGCGGCGTAGAAGTAGGCGAGAACGAGGATCCCGAGGCACCATGCGAGAGCGACCCATATGTCGCTGCCGATCGGCCGTTGTTCAAACAGGTCCTGGATCGTGTTGACGATCGAAGTGACCGGCTGGTTCTCTGCGAAGGCGCGCACGGGACCCGGCATGGTGGCCGTGGGGACGAAAGCCGAGCTGATGAACGGCAGGAAGATCAGCGGGTAGGAGAACCCGCCGGCACCGTCCACCGACTTCGCCGTCAGGCCCGCGATGATTGCGAGCCAGGTGAGTGCCAGGGTGAACAGCCCCAGGATCCCGATGATGGCGAGCCATGCCAGCAGGCTTGCCGATGTGCGGAATCCCATGAGGAGGGCCACCACCACGATGATCACGAGCGAGAGCCCGTTGGCGACGAGGGAAGTCAGCACATGCGCCCACAGCACGGACGATCGTGCGATCGGCATGGAGTGGAACCGCTCGAAAATCCCGCTCTGCATGTCGTAGAACAAGCGAACGGCGGTGTATGCGATTCCCGACCCTATCGCGATCAGCATGATTCCCGGCAGCAGGTAGTTGACGTAATTCTCCGTGCCTGTGTTGATGGCGCCGCCGAACACGTAGACGAACAGCAGCATGAGGGCGATCGGGGTGATCGCGGTGGTGATGATGGTGTCCGCGCTGCGGAAGATGTGACGCATGGACCGGCCCAGCAAGACGGCCGTGTCTCCGAAGAAGTGTGTGGTCATGACTGGTCCTTACTTGACGCGACCTTGCCCTCGTTGCCCACAAGTGCGAGGAAGATATCCTCCAGGGTGGGCTGCTTTTCGACGTATTCGACCTTCGCCGGCGGGAGGAGTTGCTTGAGTTCGGCGAGAGTGCCGTTCGCGATGATGCGCCCCTGATGAAGGATGGCGATCCGGTCCGCGAGTTGTTCGGCCTCGTCGAGGTACTGCGTTGTGAGCAGAACGGTAGTGCCCTGATTGGCGAGCTCCTGGACTACCTGCCACACCTCGATGCGTGCTTCGGGGTCGAGGCCGGCGGTGGGCTCATCGAGGAAGATCACCTCGGGCTGCCCGATGAGGCTCATGGCGATGTCAAGGCGACGGCGCATGCCTCCTGAATACGCGGACACCTTCCGGGATGCCGCATCGGACAGGTTGAAGCGCGCGAGGAGATCATCCGCCGCCTGGCCGGGGTCCTTGAGGTGGCGCAACTTGGCAACCAGCACCAGGTTCTCCCGGCCGGAGAGTATTTCATCGACTGCCGCGAATTGTCCGGTGAGGCTGATGGATTCCCGAACCCGCAGTGCTTGGGTCGCGACGTCGAAACCATTCACGGTGGCCGTGCCGGCGTCCGGACGCAGCAGCGTGGACATGATTTTCACCATCGTGGTCTTTCCTGCTCCGTTGGAGCCGAGAAGGGCGAAGATGGTGCCCGGTGCCACGTCGAAGTCCACACCGCGCAGCACGTGCAACTCCTTGTAGGACTTTTCCATGCCCTGCACGCGGATCGCGGGTTCACGGATAGCGGATGCACCGGTCATGGTTGCCTCTCCTTCCCATCGTCTCCGGCAGCGGCGTCGATTGCCCTGACCAGGCGTTCGCGCTCCTTGTTGATCCACTGACCTACCGTGTAGTTGCGCATGAACGTTTCGGCGAATTCCACTGGGTCGTCACCGACGATCGAGCGGATCGGCGTTCCGTCCGCGGCGCTCTGCTCGAACAGCTCGGTGAGATCGCCGAGCATCCGCAGCAGGATCTCGCCCTTGGTGATGGCCCCGAAGTACATCAGGTACCGTTCCAGCGCGGTCGCCGCCGTGCGATAGTCCGCGGGAAGCTGCTCCACGCGTGCCTTGTTTTGCCGGTATTGCTTCTTCTGTTCGAGCGATCCCGTGAGCTGCTCGATCCACCCTGTGGCCATGTTCACTTTCCTCCCTTTCGGAGCTGTTCCAGTCGCTCGGACAGGAAACTCCACGTATTCCAGAATTCGTCCAGTTCCTTCTCGCCCTGCTCGTTGAGCGAATAGACCTTGCGCGGCGGCCCCTTCTCGGACGGCCGCTTCTCGACATCGACAAGGCCCTTTTGCTCGATCCTGACGAGCAGTGCATACACGGTGCCCTCGGCGATCTCGGTGAAGCCCAGCCCCCGGAGCAGCGTCGTGATTTCGTACCCGTACGCGGGATTCCCGGTCAGGAGGGCGAGAACGATGCCTTCCAGGGTCCCTTTGAGCATCTCCGTCATCTGCTTGCCCACTGGACACCTCCCTTCACTACTCAGTGTTACTAGCTACCAGTACATAGTAGCGCTAAGTAGTGGAAGTGCAAGCCCTCAAAGGAAACCGAACCGAAGCGCACTCAGGGACGCTGGAACGCGCCGTCCGTCAAGAGGGCCACGGTGGTCCCCGCGTCAAGTTCGGCGGCGATCTCGACGTCGTCTGCGTACCCTGCACCGATCAACTCACGGCCGCTGGAGCAGTCTCGCAGAACGTCATGGAGCCGGGGTTCGGCAGCGTTGAACACGGCCATCGCGGCATCAGCCTCCGGCGCGAAACCTTCCTTGCCGTCTTCCGGGGTGAAGCCGCCCCACCCTGCGGCAGCGAGCCCGGCAATGAAGGCGCCGGCCCCGATCTGATCCTCCACTGCGGGCCTGAGTGAACCGCCGGGCCATAGCTCGCCGGCTGCGATCACCGCCACCACTGCATCCGCGGGGAGTTCGGCCGCCACCCAATCCGCGGTGGCGGCTGCATTACGCAATGACACGGCCGCGATAAGCGGGACTTCCCGGGCGAGCTCGTGCGCGATGGAGGAGCCGTTGGGCGAAGGCAGTACCACGCGGTTTAGCGTCCGTGCGTCCCGCAAGCTCGACGGCGAGAGGCTCAGTCCGCCTCCACCCCGCGGACCAGCCAGTTGGGCCTCGTGATGGGCTGCGAAATCCTCGGCCCCGATGTCCTTCCACGGGTAGGGGAACACGATGGCACCCCGGTCGACGGCGACGCTGACGCAGGTGGTGAAGGAGAGGACGTCAACCACGACGGCAAGGTCCGCTCCGGACGCTACCGCACGGGCGCCGTCGAGCCCCCATTCAAACCTCACCGTGAACGGAAGCTGCCGGGGCACCGTCCCCGCCATGGTCATGACAGTTCGGCCTCCAGGTTGCGGCGTGCGGCATCAAGCCACAGGGTCTTCGCGCGTTCGCTGTGGAAGAGCGGATCCAAAGCGAGTAATTGGCGGACGACGGCGGTGCGGCCCGCCGCGAAGTCTGCATCGCCGACGTGGGCGTAGTCCTCGCGGACAGCAGCCAGGTAGCGGGCGTAAGCCGTGGGTTCCGCGCCGAGGATGGACAGATCGGCGTCGCACAAGAGGGCGCCGAAATGGTCTCCCGGTCCGGGGCTGTGGGTGGAGGTCAGCCTGACCAGCCGGGCAACGTCGTCGATCACGGGCGCGGGAAGTCCGGCAAGGGCCAGTCGATCCTCCGCAAGCCGGGCCGATTGCTCTTCATCCTGCCCGGCGATTCCTTCGTAAACGGCATCGTGGAACCAAGCGGCCAACGATACTGATTGTGCCGGCTGCGCGGGTTCGCTGAGGAGATCCAAGGCTTCCAGGACCGCCAGCAAATGCGTACGGCTGTGGTACTTCCGATGGTCCTCGCCCCAGCGTTCGAGCAGCTCGAAACCCAGCTCCTCATGTCCCGGAAGCGTCGAATTCCAGCGCTCCAGCAAGGGCACGGTGAGGGCTTTGCTGCGTTGGCGGGCGGGGATGCGCAAGCCGCTCGCGATGAGTTTGCGCACCAAAATACGGGCCTCCACGGGGATGGCACCTGCGGACAGGAGATCCTGGTAGCGGCGTTCCGGGACGTCGTAGTGGTCGCCGTCGAAGGCGCGATCGGGAATCCCCGCGGCCTCGGCGAAGGCGTGCAGTTCGTCGAGCGACGTGTCCGAGACGAGGTGGGAAAACACAGTCCCGTGCGCGGGCCACAGCGGCGGATCGACGTAGACGGCCATGGCCCGAGCCAGGAAACTACGGGTTTTTCCGGGTGGCTACCGCTGAAAGTGCGGTCAGGCCCTTTTCGAAGTCGCCGCCCACCATCTTGTCCATGTTCATGAACAAAGCGAAGATTTTGCCGAGGCCCTTGTTCTCACCGGACATTGTCCAGGTGACGCGGGTGCCGTCCCCTTCGGGCACGAACGTGAATTCCGTGGGGTTGACTGCCTTCATGGGCTTGGTGAATTCGAGGCGGATGTCGATCTTGCCGGGCTCGTCCGAGCCCACGATTTCCATGGTGCCGCTGCCGGCCTTGTTGTTGCCGCTCCAGGCATACTTGGCTCCGACGCCGGATTCGTTGCCCGAGTAGCTGCGGCTCAGCTTGGGGTCAACGGCTTCCCACGGAGACCATTTGGTCCACTCGTGGAAGTTGTTGACGAAGGGGAAGATGTCGGCGGGCGCGGCGGGGATCAGCGCATTGCGAGTGACTGTGAAGGGTGCCATGTGCATATCGTACGGCGCTTTGCCGGGAGTGGGTGCCGAAAGGCTATGGACAGCAGTTTCGCCGTCGGCAAACATGGAGCGCAGGGATGATTCGTCAAAGTTGAGCATAGTAGACTCAACTTTGAGAAACAGTCGTCTTCCCGAGAGGAGCTCTTCCATGGACGTCAAATTCACCACCAAGAGCCAGGAGGCTCTTTCCGCGGCGGCCATGAACGCCTCCACCGCCGGAAACCCGCAACTTGAGCCGGCCCATCTGCTCAAGGCACTCATGGACCAGCGCGAGGGCGTCGCCGTGGCGCTTTTGCGCGCCACTGGAGCGGACCCGGATGCCGTGAGCGTGCAGGCGAGTTCGGCCATCAAGGCCCTGCCGTCGTCGTCGGGCAGTTCCGTACAGCAAGCGCAGCTTTCCCGTCCTTCGATGCAGGCCATCCAGGCCGCCCAGAACGAGGCGGAAAAACTCGGTGACTCCTTCGTGTCCACTGAGCACCTCCTTTTGGGGCTCTCCGCCGGAAGCGACGCCGTAGGGAAGCTACTGCGCGACGCCGGCGCCTCCCACGAAGCGCTCCTCGCCGCCCTGCCGGGTGTCCGCGGCGATCGGAAAGTCACCTCGCAGGACCCGGAAAACACCTTCCAGGCGCTCGAGAAGTACGGCACGGACCTCACGGCGGTCGCGCGCTCCGGCAAGCTGGATCCCGTGATCGGTCGGGACAGTGAAATCCGGCGGGTCGTCCAGGTCCTCAGTCGCCGCACCAAGAACAACCCAGTGCTCATCGGGGAACCCGGCGTCGGCAAGACCGCCGTCGTCGAAGGCCTCGCCCAACGCATGGTGGCTGGCGACGTCCCGGAAAGCCTGCGGGGCAAGACCCTCATCGCCCTGGACCTCGCATCCATGGTGGCCGGCGCGAAGTACCGCGGTGAATTCGAGGAACGGCTCAAGGCCGTGCTGGAAGAGATCAAGAACTCCAACGGGCAGATCGTCACGTTCATCGACGAAATCCACACTGTGGTGGGCGCCGGCGCCAGCGGTGATAGCGCCATGGACGCAGGCAATATGCTCAAGCCCATGCTGGCCCGCGGCGAGTTGCGTCTCATCGGCGCCACCACACTGGACGAGTACCGCGAGAATGTCGAGAAGGACCCTGCACTGGAACGCCGCTTCCAGCAGGTCTACGTGGGCGAGCCAAGCGTGGAGGACACCATCGGCATCCTGCGCGGCCTCAAAGAGCGTTACGAGGCCCACCACAAGGTGGCGATCGCAGACTCCGCCCTCGTGGCCGCGGCCACGCTCTCCAACCGCTACATCTCGGGCCGTCAGTTGCCGGACAAGGCGATCGACCTCGTGGACGAGGCCGCGTCCCGTCTGCGTATGGAAATCGACTCGGCTCCCGAGGAAATCGACCAGCTCCGCCGGGCCGTGGACCGCCTCACCATGGAGGAGTTGGCCCTCGAACGGGAGACTGACGCCGCCTCGGTGGAACGCCTCGCAGCCCTCCGCGCGGACAAGGCGGACAAGCAAGAAGCCCTGTCGGCGCTGAACGCCCGTTGGGAAGCCGAGAAGGCCGGGCTCAACCGTGTCGGCGACCTCAAGGCGAAAATCGACGAACTGCGTTCGGCCGCCGAAAAGAACCAGCGCGAAGGCGACCTTGAAGCTGCCTCGCGCATTCTCTACGGCGAACTGCCCGCATTGGAGCGTGAGCTCAGTGCGGCAGCCGAGGAAGAGTCCGCCCGGGAAGCGCGCGGTGAAGCGAAGCCCGCCCTGATGGTCGCAGAGGAAGTCACGGCGGACGATATCGCCGAGGTCATTTCTGCCTGGACCGGAATCCCCGCCGGCCGCATGCTGCAGGGAGAATCCCAGAAGCTGTTGCACATGGAAGAGGAGCTCGGAAAGCGGCTGATCGGCCAGATCAAGGCCGTGGCCGCGGTATCCGATGCCGTCCGCCGGGCCCGCGCGGGCATCAGCGACCCGAACCGCCCCACGGGCTCGTTCCTCTTCCTGGGCCCCACCGGCGTCGGCAAAACCGAGCTCGCCAAGGCGCTCGCTGACTTCCTCTTCGACGACGAACGCGCCATGGTGCGGATCGACATGTCCGAGTACGGGGAGAAGCACTCCGTGGCCCGGCTGGTCGGTGCCCCTCCCGGATATGTGGGCTACGAGGAAGGCGGTCAGCTGACTGAAGCGGTCCGCCGCCGCCCGTACTCCGTGATCCTGCTCGACGAGGTGGAGAAGGCCCACCCGGAAGTGTTCGACATCCTCCTGCAAGTGCTCGACGACGGTCGCCTCACCGACGGGCAGGGCCGCACCGTGGACTTCCGGAACACCATCCTGGTGCTGACCTCCAACTCGGGCAGCCAGTTCCTGGTGGATCCGACCCTGGACGCCACGGCGAAGCGAAATGCGGTCATGGCAGTGGTCAACGCGTCCTTCAAGCCGGAGTTCCTCAACCGACTCGACGAGATTGTCCTGTTCGATCCGCTTAGCGTGGACGAACTTGCCAGGATCGTCGAGCTGCATGTGGACGAGCTGACCAAGCGGCTGCACGACCGCCGACTCACCCTTGAGGTCAGCGACGGCGCCCGTGCCTGGCTCGCGATGTCCGGTTACGATCCGGCGTACGGCGCCCGTCCGTTGCGACGGCTGGTCCAACGCGAGATCGGCGACCGCTTGGCCAAGGAGATCCTCGCCGGAGAGATCGCGGACGGCGACACGGTGCTGGTGGATACGGCGGCCGACGTCGACGAACTCACGATCGAGGGGCTCGAAGCTTTGACGGGTCCCGACGGCGGGGCTCCGGCGGGTAGTGGCCTGACGGTGAGGCGGAAGGAGTAGCTACTTTTGCAGCACCGATTCCTTGAGCGTGTTTCCCGAGTTCACCACGATGAAGCAGTCCACGCGGCGGTCGCCGTTGTCCCAGCTCGTGGCGCTCGGGTACACGTTCTGCTGCAGGAGCGCGTACTTCGTGGAGGCCTCGTTGAGCATCAGATCACGGCAGATTTCGCGGCCTTTGTCGCGCAAGGCAGTGGCACCAGGGAAGGTGTCATCAGCCTTGTACCGGAAGATGGCGCCCAGCTGGGCAGAGTGGTCGGTGGTGCAGTCCACCACTTTGGACTTGGTGGCGTTGGAGTCGAAATCGGCGAAGCAATCGCCCAGCTGGTAGTCCTTTGCCTCGACGTCGGCCGGAAGGGGGCCGCGGCTGGTGGACGTGGCCGGGACCGGGGTGGAAGCGGCCACCGGACGGTTGGCCAAGGCCCCAACGAGGATCCAGATCACTACCCCGATGAGGATCAATACAGCCAGCACAATGCCGCCAATGATGAGCCGATACCGCGTTATGGCGTCCAAGGCAGTCCGCAGGGTCCCTGAACCAGGGTCTACCGGCGACTCGTTGTCGCCTGTACCGTTGTTGCCCGGGATCGTGTTGTCCTGGCCCATGTCTGAGTTTGCTGCCTTTCCTGCGTGCGGCCCGATAATAGGGCGACTCTACCCAAGTTTTTCATGCCGACGGACGGTGATGCTGCCTTGTGGAAGTGTGACGCCGCTTTCGCGGGGTCGTGGCAAGCAGTTGCTCCGGAAAGCATGTAATCTAGACATACGACAAATTGACCAAACATTCCGGGGCCTCACCGATCGCCAAGGTGACCACCTCCGGTCCAAGTACAAAAGGGGGTCACGCCATGGGGCGCGGCCGTCAAAAGGCAAAAGCTACCAAGCAGGCTCGGGACATCAAGTACTATTCCCCGAACACTGACTATTCGGCCCTTCAGCGCGAGCTGACTGGGCCATCAAGTCGTGCGACGAGCCGATTCGCGGACGATCCGCCGGAGCCGGATTACTCGGCTTACGAGGACAAGTACGCACAGGACTTGGAAGACGATGACGACGAGGTAGACACCCGCCGTATCGGATAGCTGTAGCAACAAACAGGTGCCTTTCGGCATCGAGTTGCGTACCGCCGTCGTACACGAAGCGATTTGGCATCCCCAGATGCCTCCTAAAACGATCGAGCCCGTAGGGCGCGCCATGATTGGCGCGCGCTACGGGCCTTTTTCGTTTCCTTTTTACGATCGATTGCTCCATAACAGGCGTTTTGAGGCTCGAAAACGACAGTTACGGAGCAATCGATGAGGGTCGAGAGATTGGCAACCCGCGGCATGAGCGGACCAAGGCGTTTTTGTCGGCAGTTCTGTAGGTGTTGATAGTGCGCTCTCGAAAGTTGTTGACAGAATGCGTTAGTGACGGCTAACGTATTAACCATGCTCGACCCACTGGAAGTTGCCGCGGAGCCGAACAGGCGGCGTCTGTTGCACATGCTTGCGGCGGGTGAGCGCACCGTGACGGAGTTGGCAGCCGAATTCACGGTGAGCAGATCCGCCATCTCGCAGCACTTGTTGTTGCTGGAGCAGGTAGGCCTCGTTGCTGCCCGCAAAGAAGGACGCAACCGCTTCTACCGCTTGGACAATGCCGGCATGAGGGAACTGCGGATGCTTTTTGAGCAGTTCTGGACCGCTGAGCTGGACATGCTCCTCGCTGACGCACAAAACTTCACCACCGACCGACTTCAAACAACAGAGGAATCACCATGATTTACGACAAGACCGTTCTTCTTCCCCTCAACGTGGACCAGGCGTTCGAACTCATCACGCAGCCTGCACGCCTCCGCCGCTGGCAGACCGTTGCCGCACGCGTCGACCTGAAGGTCGGGGGCGAGTACCGCTGGACCGTCACTCCGGGCCACCACGCGGCCGGAACCTTCACCGAAATCGAACCGGGCAAGCGCGTGGTCTTCACGTGGGCCTGGGAGCAGCCGGAGGCCCCGGCGGACAACGTCTCCACCGTCGCCATCACCCTTGAGCCGGCCGACGGCGGGACCACAGTGCGCTTCGTGCACGAAGGCCTTCCGACGCCGGAAGCCGTCGCCGCCCACTCCGAGGGCTGGAACCACTACCTCGACCGTCTCCTCGCCGAGGCCTCCACGGGCGACGCCGGTGCCGACGAATGGGCCGCTGCCCCCGCCGATCTCAACGAACTCACCTCTGCGGACGCCACGCTTGCCATCGTGCAGCGCGTTCTGGCGCACGTCACCGAAGCCGACACGCAGACCCAGACTCCGTGCGCCGACTTCAACGTCTCGCAGTTGCTTGACCACCTTGCCGGATCCATTGGCGGCATCGCCAAGGCCTTGGGCGCCGAAGTGGCCGACGACGCCGGAAAGTCGCCTGAGGTGCGCATCGCCGACCTCGCCCAGCCCACGCTGGAAGCTTTCTACCGCCGCGGCCTCGAAGGCACCATCGACATGGGCTTCGCGGAGCTACCGGCCACGATGGTCGCCTCCATCCTCAACCTCGAGTTCCTGGTCCACGCTTGGGACTTCTCCAAAGCCCTGGGCCTCGAGGTGTCGGTTGCGGATGAGCTCACTGACTACGTCGAGGTCCTCGCGCAGAACACCATCAGCGAGCAGGTCCGCGCAAGCGGCAGCTTCGCCCCGGCCCAGGAAGTCGCCGAGACGTCATCCAGCCTGGAGCGCCTGGTCGCTTTCACGGGCCGGACTGTTCACGCATAGAGCGTCCCTGACGGGGTCCGTCCGCGCCGGCTGTTGTCAGTGTCGGACCCCCGTACTACTTTGAACGTGGTATCCGCTGGCGTAAGCCGGCTACTCAACGAAGGGATAGCAATGCCGCAGGTTGATAGCTACAAGCAGGGAACTCCGTGTTGGGTGGACCTGTCGTCGTCGGACATCGAGGCTTCCAAGGCCTTCTATGGCGAACTGTTCGGCTGGGAATTGGACGCGATGGATGCCGGCAACGGCGGCACTTACTACATGGCCAAGCTGCAGGACCGCTACGTAGCGGGCATGATGCAGCAGATGCCGGACATGGCTGCGGCCGGTGCACCGTCCTACTGGGCCAACTACCTCGCCGTCGATTCGGTCGACGAAGCCGCTGAGCGCGCGACGGCGGCCGGCGGCAACATCCTCTTCCCGCCGGACAGCGTCCCCAACGGGAGCGGCCGGATGTTCTTCGCCGCCGATCCGACGGGTGCGCAGATTGGTTTCTGGGAAGCCGGGAGCCACCACGGCGCCGGGCTGGTCAATGAGCCGGGCACCGTGGTCTGGAGCGAGCTGCAGACAAACGACGTCTCCAAGGCCGTGGCCTTCTACGAGTCCGTAACGGGATGCTCCAGCGAGACGGCCGCGGCCGGCGATCTGCAGGAATACACCCAGTTCGTGGTGGACGGGAAGTCCGTGGCCGGCGCCATGAAGCAGCCCATGGAGGGTATGCCGCCGTTCTGGATGACCTACTTCAATGTCGCCGACGTCAATGAATCCGTGGCGAAGGCCGTGGAACTCGGAGCCCAGGTGTTCGCGCCTGCCTTCGACGTCCCCGGCGTCGGCCGCATGGCAGTCCTCGGCGATCCCGCCGGAGCAGCCTTCAGCGTGATGGCGGGCGAAAGCGCCTAAACAAATCGAGTGCCCACCCAACTGCCGGATCGGCAAGCGGGTGGGCACTCTTTTGCGTTAAGGACTCTTAGGCGTAAGCGTTCACGAGGCGGACGGCGCCGCCGTCGACACCCTTGGCACCCTGGACGTAGTCCGGGCCGCTCTTGATGATCGAGTCGGAGTCCGCAGCCACAGTACCCATGACCCACGACGGGAGGCCGCGCTCGTTGAGGCGGGCCACGGCGGCATCGGCGATTTCGGGGGACACGATGGCCACCATGCCGACGCCGAGGTTGAGCGTGCGCTCGAGGTCGGCCAGCGGAACATTGCCGAGCTCGGAGACAAGCTTGAAGATGGCCGGCAGTTCCCATGTGGCGCGGTCAACCGTGGCCACGAGGCCCTGCGGCAGGACGCGGGCCAGGTTGGCCGCGAGGCCGCCGCCGGTGACGTGGCTGAAGCCGTGGACGGCGCCGGGCGCAGTACCCAGGCCGCTGACCGGGAACGCGCGGGCGAGGTCCAGGCAGTCGGCGGCGTAGACCCGGGTGGGCTCCAGCAGTTCTTCGCCCAGGGTGCGGCCGAGTTCGGAGACCTGACGGTCCAGGGCCCAGCCGGCGTGGTTGATCACGCGGCGAACCAGGGAGTAGCCGTTGGAGTGCAGGCCGGAAGAGGCCATGCCGATCACGACGTCGCCGGCGCGGACGCGGTCCGGGCCAAGCAGGGCGTCGGCTTCGACAACACCGGTAGCTGCACCGGCGACGTCATACTCGTGCTCACCCAGCAGGCCCGGGTGCTCAGCGGTTTCGCCACCCACCAAGGCAGTGCCGGCAACGGAACAAGCGGCCGCGATGCCGCGGACGATGTCCGCGATGCGCTCGGGGACAACCTTGCCGCACGCGATGTAGTCGGTCATGAAGAGCGGCTCGGCGCCGACTACGACGATGTCGTCCACCACCATGCCGACCAGGTCGAAGCCGATCGTGTCGTGGATGTCCATGGCCTGGGCAATGGCGACCTTGGTGCCGACGCCGTCCGTGGACGTGGCCAGCAGGGGCCTCTTGTACGTGAGCAGCTTGGAGACGTCGTACAGGCCGGCGAAACCGCCGACGCCGCCGAGCACGGAGCTGTTGTGGGTCGCCTTGACGGCGTCCTTCATGAGTTCGACGGCGCGGTCGCCCGCTTCGACGTCGACGCCGGCAGACGCGTAGGTGATTCCGGTTGTGTTCTCAGCGGCGGAGGATGCGGAGGTCATACAGACTCTTTCTTATCGGCGTCGGTCAGCAGGTTCTCAAACTCGGCGTCGGGTCCGGGATCGCAGCCCGTGGCGCCGGGCTTGTTGGCCGGGTCGTCCGAGTCCGCGGTCGCGGCTTCGGCGGAGATGCCCGACGTCGGCAGCCCGCCGAGGTCGGTGCGCTCCAGGAGGTTCTTGCCCAGTTTGTCCGAACCCGGAAGCGCGATGGGGTACTGGCCGGTGAAGCAGGCGGTGCAGAGGCGTTCGCGCGGCTGCTGGGTGGCGCCGATCATGCCGTCTTCGGAAATGTAGGCCAGCGAATCCGCTCCGATGGCCTGGGAGATTTCTTCGATGGTGGCACCGTTGGCGATCAGTTCAGCGCGGGACGCGAAGTCGATGCCGTAGAAGCAGGGCCACTGGACGGGCGGGGAGGAGATCTTGATGTGGACGGCTGCGGCACCGGCCTCGCGGAGCATCCGGACGATGGCGCGCTGGGTGTTGCCGCGGACGATCGAGTCATCGACCACCACCACCCGCTTGCCGCGGATCACGGATTCGAGGGCGTTGAGCTTGAGCCGGATGCCGAGCTGGCGCAGGGTCTGCGAGGGCTGGATGAACGTGCGTCCCACGTAGGAGTTCTTGACGAAGCCGTGCGCGAACGGGATGCCGGATTCCTCGGCGTAGCCCACCGCGGCCGGAGTTCCGGATTCCGGAACGGGGATGACGATGTCCGCTACCTGGGTGTTTTCGCGGGCCAACTGGCGGCCCATTTCCACGCGGGATTCGTACACCGAGCGTCCGGCAATCGAAGCGTCGGGGCGCGCAAGGTAGACGTATTCGAAAACGCAACCGGCCGGCGTCGCTTCCGCGAAACGCTGGGAACGGACGCCGTTCTCGTCAATGGCGATGAACTCGCCGGGCTCGATCTCGCGGATGAAGCTCGCACCGACGGTTGCCAGGGCGGACTGCTCCGAGGCGACAACCCAGCCGCGCTCGAGGCGGCCAAGGCACAGGGGACGGATGCCGAAGGTATCGCGGGCCGCGTACAGGGTGCCTTCGTCCATGAACACGAAGCAAAAGCCGCCTCGGATCTTGGGAAGCAGCTCAAGAGCGGTCTGTTCGAGGGTCTTGCCCTCTTCGCCCTCAAGGAGCGCGGTGACCAGTGCGGTGTCCGAGGTGTTGCCCTGCTTCATTTCTCCGGTCAACTGGCCACCGTTGAGCTCGAGGATCATTTCCCGGAGCTCAGCAGTGTTGGTCAGGTTGCCGTTGTGCGCGAGGGCAACGGTGCCGGTGGCTGTTGCGCCCAGGGTGGGCTGTGCGTTTGCCCAGTGGCTTGCTCCGGTGGTGGAGTAGCGGCAGTGGCCGACGGCAAGGTGCCCGGTGAGGGTGTTCAGGGTTGTCTCGTCGAAGACCTGGGACACGAGGCCCATGTCCTTGTAGACATTGATGCGCTTGCCGTCACTGGTAGCAATACCAGCCGATTCTTGTCCGCGGTGCTGCAACGCATACAGCCCGTAATAGGTGAGTTTTGCTACTTCTTCGCCCGGCGCCCAGACCCCGAAGACGCCACAAGCGTCCTGAGGTCCTTTTTCGTCGGGGAGAAGATCATGAGAAAGTTTTCCGTCGCCACGTGCCACTGGTCAATTGTCGCATGATGTTGGCGTGGTACTTTCCCTCACGCGACATTGTGACCGGGATCCTATGCCTCGGCGTCGTCCTCTGTGGGGCCGGGTACGGACTCGACGACGGCACGCCGGGAGCGCCGCACGCTGACCTGGTCGAGGACGAGGGCCGCGATGGCACCCAGGAGCACGCCGCCAGCGGCAAAGGACACCAGGAAGAACCCGAAGACCGCCCCGGTGTCGAAACTCTCGTCGCCTGGGATCCCGTAGGCAACGAACGCGGCAACGACGATGCCGAGCACCGCGCCCAGTCCCATGAAGGGAACGAACTTCGGCGCACGGCGGACCGTGATCCCGCGGCGTTCGGGTGCTCCGTTGTGGGCCGCGGCGTTGTGTGCCGTGCTGTTGTTTGACGTGCCGCTTTGTGACGTGCCGTCGGCGTTCGAGTCCTCAGAAACCATGCCTTCCAGCCTACCGTTTCGAGGAGGTTGGTTTGTGGTCTGAAGTCAGACCATTGACAGATTGATGTGAAGTGGGTCACTATCGATGCGAGCGGTGTCGGCCCGTTCCCCCCTTCCGTTTAGAAAGAGAATAATCATGAGTGATCGTTCTACGGCAGCGAAGGTGCAGGCTGTGCAAGACGCAGATGCTGCGGCCCTCGCCGAGCTTGGCTACAAGCAAGAGCTACATCGCGGCATGTCCGGCTTCTCCAACTTCGCAGTCTCGTTTTCCATCATTTCGATCTTGGCTGGCTGCATTACCTCCTTCAGCATTGCGCTCAAGTCCGGCGGCCCGGCTGCCATCAACGTGGGTTGGCCGATCGTTGGCCTCTTGGTCCTGTGCGTGGCTCTTTCAATGGCCGAGGTTTGTTCGCGCTACCCGACAGCCGGTGGGCTCTATTTCTGGGCCGGCAGGCTCGCCAAACGCAATAAGCGGGCCTGGGCCTGGTATGTCGGCTGGTTCAACTTCCTTGGTGAGGTGGCCGTCACCGCGGCAATCGACTTTGGCTGCGCGACGACAATGATGGCTTTCGCGGCGCTGACTTTCGGCGTCGAGCCCACCGCGGGCGGTACGTTCGCACTGTTCGTCGTCCTGATGATCATCCACGCCCTGCTCAACAGTTTCGGCGTCAAGATTGTCAGTTTCCTGTCCAATGTCTCCGCCTGGTGGCACATTGTGGGCGTCGCGATCATCGTGGCGGCCCTGTGGATCATGCCCACGAGCCACCAGTCCTTCGACTGGACGATGACGGCGTGGCACAACGAAACCGGCTTCACCTTCGGACCGTACGTCTTCCTTATGGGCCTGCTCATGTCGCAGTACACCTACACCGGCTACGATGCTTCGGCCCACGTTGCCGAAGAGACCAAGAACGCAGCCATCGCGGCCCCGAAGGGGATTGTCATGAGCGTGGTCATCTCCATCATTGGTGGCTGGATTCTGCTCTACTCACTCGTCGCGGCGATCCCGGACGGCTCAGAGGAGGGCCTGACCACACTTGGCGCCACGGCAACCGGGTTGCCCCCGGCACAGATTTTCCTGGATGCCCTCGGTAATCCTGGCGTAGCGAAATTCCTGCTCGCTATCGTGGTGGGCGCACAGTTCTTCTGCGGTATGGCGTCCGTGACCGCCAACTCGCGCATGACGTACGCTTTCTCCCGCGACAATGCACTGCCGGGCTCCCGCATCTGGGCCAAAGTCAACGCCCGGAGCGGCACCCCCACAAATTCCATCTGGCTCTGCGTTGGCTGCGCGATTGTGCTCGCCTCACCCGCCCTGTTCAACACAACCGCGTATTTTGCCGTGACGAGCGTCGCCGTCATTGGCCTCTACATCGCGTATATCACCCCGGTGTTGCTCCGCAGGCTCAACAAGAACTTCGTGCCGGGCCCGTGGCACCTCGGGAAATGGAGTCCCGTCATCAACTGGATAGCGATTGTGTGGGTCGCCGTCATCGTGATCCTCTTCGTCCTTCCTCCCGTCGCAGACATCACCATCGACACCTTCAACTACGCGCCTATCGCCGTCGTGGTCGTCTTCCTTCTCGCCACCGTGCTTTGGTACACCACGGGGCGCCGGACGTTCATGACGAGTGCCGAACAGGAGCATCTGACGATCGACGCGGATAAGCTGCTCAACTAGCACAACCATGGGCCGCCGGCGGTTCTTCGCCGGCGGCCTCCCAGCCAGGAAGGTCGCCATGTTCCTCGTTGAACCGATTGAATCCCCCCTACTGGAGACGGTCTTGCTCCCCGCGCGTGGACACATGGCCTTCGAGTCGTGCGTCGAGCACTTGGGATCGGCAATTCAGTTGGGGATCTTCAAAACCGGCGAGCGACTCCCGCCCGAGCGCGACTTGGCCGAGCGTATGCAGGTCTCCCGGGCGACGTTGCGGGAAGCGATCAGCGCACTGCGCGCGGCCGGTTTCGTCACGACCGTCCGGGGGAGGGGCGGCGGAACCATCGTGGAACCGGTCGGCAACGCGCGGCCGCCTGAGCGGCTCGGCAACAAGGACCGGCAGGAGGAAATCAGCGACATCCTCATCTTCCGCTCGGTGATTGAACCCGGGGCCTGCCAGCGGGCGGCCTCGATGCGACTGAGCGAGGATCAGCGCCGGCTTCTGACTGACTCGTTGGCCGAGGTCGAAAACGCGGGTTCACCGGTGGAATACAGGCAAGCGGACGCCCGCCTTCACTTGGCGTTCTCCGCTGTTGCGGGCTCGTCCGAACTCAACAAAGCCAGTACCACCATCCAGACAAAGATCCACGAATTCCTGGCGGAAATCCCCTTTCTGCAGCGGAATATCGAACATTCAAACCAAGAACATCGATTGATAGTGCAGGCCATCCTCGACGGCGAGCCTGCAGCGGCCCGAAGCGTCATGGAATTGCACTGCGAGTCCACTGCCGCACTACTCAAGGGACTACTGAAATGAGCAGCACCATGAACGACATTTCGAACTCCGTGGATAACACAGTTCACCCTCGCAATGACCGTATGCTCACCGTTGAGCAACTCAAGGCACAGATTGGCGAGGGCGCCATCGACACCGTGATTCTCGGCTTCACCGACATGCAGGGCAGGTTGCAGGGCAAGCTCCTTCACGCGCAATTCTTCCTTGATTCCGTCCTCGAGCACGGCACGGAAGGCTGCAACTACCTCCTCGCCGTTGACACGGAAATGAACACCGTGGATGGCTATGACATTTCCTCGTGGGAAAAGGGTTATGGAGACATGCTCTTCGACTTGGATCTGGACACCATCCGGGTCCTTCCCTACCGCGAGGGGAGTGCGCTGATCCAGTGCGATCTGTCCATGACCGACGGCACTCCGGTCTCCGTTTCACCCCGCGCCATGCTCAAGCGCCAGACGGCCAAGGCGGCCGAGCGCGGTTGGAAGGCACTTGCCGGAACCGAGCTTGAGTTTGTGGTCTACAACGACTCATACGAGCAGGCATGGGACCTGGACTATAAGCACCTCACTCCTGCCAACCAATACAACGTGGACTACTCGCTCCTGGGATCCGGCCGCGTGGAGCCCCTGCTTCGGAGGATCCGGAACGAGATGTACTCAGCGGGCATGACCGTGGAATCCGCCAAGGGTGAGTGCAACTTCGGCCAACACGAGATCGCGTTCAAGTACGACGAAGTGGTCACCACGGCGGACAACCATTCCGTCTACAAGACCGCGGCCAAGGACATCGCCCATGACATGGGCCAATCCATTACCTTCATGGCCAAGCCCAACGAGCGCGAGGGCAATTCCTGCCACATCCACCTGTCCCTGCGCGGACTCGACGATGAGCTGGTCTTCTGGGACAAGGCCACAGGCGCCCGCACCAAAACCTACGATCATTTCATCGCCGGTGTGCTGGCCACGATGCGGGAATTCACGCTCTTTTACGCTCCCAACATCAACTCCTACAAGCGGTTCGTCAAAGGCTCTTTCGCCCCGACCGCGGTCGCCTGGGGCCTCGACAACCGCACCTGCTCGGTGCGCCTCGTGGGGCATGGTCAAAGCGCGCGGCTGGAAAACAGGCTGCCGGGTGGCGACGTCAACCCGTACTTGGCATTGTCGGCCATGCTGGCCGGCGGGCTCTACGGAATCGAAAACGAACTCGAACTCGAGGCCGCAACGATGGGCAACGCCTACACCTCTGGAGCTCCCACCGTGCCGACGACGATGCGGGAAGCGCGGGATCTGTTCGCCAACTCCGTGATCGCCAAGGAAGTCTTCGGTGAGGAAGTAGTGCGGCACTACGTCAACTACGCCGACGTCGAACTGGCAGCTTTTGAGTCCGCCATCACGGACTGGGAGCTACGCCGCGGGTTTGAAAGGCTGTAGCGGAAATGACTCGGAATCAGACGCCTGCCCCAGATCCAGGTTCGAGCCCACGGCCTCGGATCGCCCTGACCACCTATCTGCAAGACGCGAAATGGGGGGTTTGGGATGCGCGGGCAGCGGTGCTGCCGGCGGCATATTTGGAAGCCGTCGTGGCGGCCGGCGGCACCCCTCTTCTTCTGCCGCCTATCGGCACGGATACCTCGGTGCTTGACCTCGTCGATGGCCTGATTGTGGTGGGCGGATCCGACGTCGACCCCGGAAATTACGACGCCGAGCCTCACCCAAGCACCCGCAGCCAGCCCGCACGGGACGAGCACGACATCGCCTTGACGCTGGCCGCACTGGAGAAGGGGGTTCCTCTGTTTGCCATCTGCCGCGGCGCGCAAATCCTGAACGTGGCCTTGGGCGGAAACCTTATCCAGCACGTGCCGGATGTGCTTCCCGACGCCAACTACCAACCCGCTTCTGGGGTTTATGGCGAAGTCCAGTTCGGTACCCGGCCGGGGAGCATTATCGCCGAACACCTGGGCGAGCGGGCATCGGCGCCTGTTTATCACCACCAGATTCTCGACCGGGTTGCCGAAGGCCTGTGCGTCACGGCGTACGCGGCGGACGGCACGATCGAGGCCGTCGAGTCGACCCAAGGAAGCTGGGCGTTGGGCGTTCAATTCCACCCTGAACAAAATCGTTCCGACGTGCGCCTCTTTCAAGGATTCATCGAGGCCGCCAGAAGGTACCGGGACGGCGAACTTTACGCTGAGCGCCTCGACCCATCCACGGAATTCAAACCGACAGAAACGAGCTGGGCGTGAGCGCCACAACTTTTGACATCATCAATCCGGCCACCGAGGAATTCCTTCAAACCGTTGAACTGGCATCCCTGGCCGAGACCGACGCACTGATTGCCCGCGCGGCTGGCGCCTTTGAGACCTGGCGGAAGGTGTCGCCGTCGGACCGGGCACTGCTCTTGCGCCGGTTCGCGGCCGCCGTCGACGCCGATCTGGAAAACCTCGCACGACTGGAAGTCCGCAATTCGGGACACACGGTCGGCAACGCCCGCTGGGAAGCGGGCAATGCGCGCGACGTCATCAGTTACTACTCGGCGGCTCCTGAACGGCACTTCGGGCGGCAGATCCCCGTTGCCGGAGGCCTCGATGTGACCTTCCACGAGCCGTTGGGCGTCGTCGGCATTATTGTGCCGTGGAACTTTCCCATGCCGATTGCGGCGTGGGGCTTCGCTCCGGCGCTCGCGGCAGGCAACACGGTGGTACTCAAGCCTGCGGAACTTACGCCCCTGACGGCGATGAGGCTGGGTGAGCTCGCGCGCGAGGCCGGCCTGCCCGACGGCGTGCTGACCATCATCCCGGGGAAGGGCTCCGTGGTGGGGGCGCGCTTCGTGACCCACCCCGCGGTGCGGAAGGTCGTCTTTACCGGGTCTACCGGGGTTGGCAAGCAGATCATGGCCGGTTGTGCCGATCAAGTGAAGCGGGTGACGCTCGAGTTGGGTGGCAAGAGCGCGAACATTGTGTTCGCCGACGCCGACCTTCAGGCCGCCGCCGCCGCAGCGCCCGGTGGTGCGTTCGACAATGCCGGCCAGGACTGCTGTGCAAGGTCCCGGATCCTGGTGGAAAAGTCCGCCTACGATGCTTTTCTTGAGCTTTTGGAGCCCGCTGTTCGGGCTGTCAAAGTCGGCGACCCGGCTGACGAAAGTACCGTCATGGGGCCGTTGATTTCCGCCCGGCAAAGGGAAACCGTCGCGGGCTTTGTGCCCTCGGGAGCGCCCATAGCCTTCCAGGGCGAGGTGCCCGAAGGGCCGGGTTTCTGGTTCCCGCCCACTGTCCTGGCCCCCGACTCCTTTGACGACCCGGCGGTGCGTGAGGAGATCTTCGGACCAGTCGTCGTCGTCGTTCCCTTCAACGACGAGGCGGACGCCGTCCGGATTGCCAACGACACCGAATACGGCCTCTCCGGATCCATTTGGACCCAGGACATTGGCCGGGCCCTGCGCGTGGCCCGCGGAGTGGATGCCGGAAACCTCTCGGTGAACTCGCACTCCTCAGTCCGGTATTCGACGCCGTTCGGCGGCTTCAAGCAATCGGGCCTGGGCCGCGAGCTGGGTCCTGACGCGCTCGATTCCTTCAGCGAAGTAAAGAACGTCTTCATCGCGCACTGAACCCACCAAACTTCGGACCCCATCATTCAAGGAGAGATCACCATGACCGAATTCATTTCAAACCGACTCAAGGACCGCACAGCCGTCATCACCGGAGGCGCCAGCGGGATCGGCCTGGCCACGGCAAAGCGTTTCGCCTCGGAGGGTGCCAACGTGGTCATCGCCGATATCGATCCGGCAGCTGGAGAAGCGGCCGCGGCCGCCGTCGATGGCATCTTCGTGAAGGTCAACGTCACGGATGAGCAGGAAGTCATCGACCTCTTCGCCGCCGCCAAGAGCCACTACGGCAGCGTGGATATCGCCTTCAACAACGCCGGCATCTCGCCGCCGGACGACGCATCCATCCTGGACACCGGAATCGATGCCTGGCGCCGGGTCCAGGAGGTAAACCTGACGAGCGTCTATTACTGCTGCAAATACGCGCTGCCGTACATGTTGGAACAGGGCAAGGGCTCGATCATCAACACCGCGTCCTTCGTGGCCGTGATGGGCGCGGCAACTTCGCAGATCTCCTACAGCGCTTCCAAGGGCGGCGTGCTGGCAATGACCCGCGAGCTGGGCGTCGAATTCGCGCGCAAGGGTGTGCGGATCAACGCATTGTGCCCCGGACCGGTCAACACTCCGCTGCTGAAGGAACTCTTCGCCTCCGATCCGGAGCGGGCAGCGCGCCGCCTGGTCCACGTGCCCTTGGGGCGTTTCGCCGAGCCCGAAGAACTGGCCGCTGCGGTGGCCTTCCTGGCAAGCGACGACGCCTCGTTCATTACCGCGTCGACCTTCATGGTTGACGGCGGCATCTCGGGAGCCTACGTCACCCCGATCGACTAGTATCCATCGATTGCTCCGTGTCGATTGCCCCGCCGGTTCCTGACCTTGGGTGGGCCCACGCCGGCGAGGGCCCCGACCTGTGGGCCCACGCCGGCGAGGGCCCCGGCCTGAGCTTGCGAAGGTTGGGAGCCGGTGGGGACTTGCGAAGGTTGGGAGCCGGTGGGGAGCAATCGACGCGTTAGCTTCCCCGATACGTCGAGAACGCGAAGGGGCTGAGCAGGAGCGGTACGTGGTAGTGCTCGCCGGCGTCGGACACGGTGAAGCTCAAGTCCACTTCCGGGAAAAAGGTGTCCACGCCCTGTGCCTTGTAATACGGACCTGTTGCGAAGTTCAGGCGGTAGCTGCCGCCGTCGACCCTTTCAGGACCCAGGTCCTTGATCCGGCCGTCCTCGTCGGTGGTGCCGGTAGCGACGTGCCTCCAGTTGTCTCCGTCGCGCACGGAGAGAACGACGGCGACGCCGGCCGCCGGCCGCCCGGAACCGGTGTCCAGGATGTGGGTGGTTATCTGGGAAACGCTCATTTGCTGGACACTCCTTCGGTGCTTGCGCTGGCTTCGCTGATCACGCCGGCAAGGCGCAGCAACGCGATTTCGCGCAACTGGCCCGCCACGATGACGTCTTCTTCTTCAGCGGTGTGGTTCAGGCGCTCTTGGAGGGAGGCCAGGATTTCCTTGGCTGTCCGGCCCGCGGCGCGAATCAGGAAGACGCGGCCAAACTTGGACTCGTACTCACGGTTGCCTTCGGCCAAAGCGGTGACGACGCCGTCATCGCCGGGGTCGACGCCCGCCTGTTCGGAGCGGGACATCGCGGCTTCCGTGGTCTGGGCATTGGGCCGTTCGCCGATCCGGGGGTGATGGGCCATTGCAGCGGCCACTTCGTCCGAGGTGAAGGGCTCTGCGGTTTCCCGGGCGAAATCTAGCAAGGAGTCCAAGCCGCTGAAGGGGCGCGCATCTGCGACCTGCTCCACCCAACGCTGGATATCGAGGCATGGGCGGAGGACGTCGATGGCGTCCGCACGGTCCACGCTGTTGAATACTTCAAGCTGCATGCTTGTTCATTCCTCGTGCGAGTGCTGGCATCCATGGTGTTGGCTATGCGGAACTCCGGCGAATCCTGCCGGATGGACCTGCGCGCCTCCGCGCCCCAGGCCTTCCACATCATGGAACTGTTATTTCAGCATACGTAATAGTGAATCCAATGACGACCGTGGTGTCAAGAGAATACCGCACCACGGTCCTCCCGCCCCGCCCTGCCCTGTCCTCCCTGCCCCGCTCGTCCTGCGACGCTCGCTCACTTATGCCGGGTTCTCCCGAAACGCTCGCTCACTTATGCCGGGTTCTCCCGAAACGCTCGCTCACTTTTGCGGTCTGGTGGACAATGTCAGCAACGAGCCAAAGGAGTTCCGCCATGCCAGAGGTCCTGACTTCCCGGTATCTCTTCGGACCGGGTCCCAGCAATTGCTATCCGGAAGTGACCGCCGCGTTGGCGTATCCGGTGATCGGGCATTTGGATCCGGTGTTCATAGAGCGCCTGGACCGGACATGCGCGGGGCTTCGAACTGTGTGGGGAACCCGGAATGCCCGCACCCTGCCGTTGAGTGCCACTGGATCCGGCGGCATGGAGGCTGCGTTTGTTAATACAGTGTCCGACGGCGACGTGGCAGTAATCGCCGTCAATGGGCTTTTCGGTGAGCGCATGTGTGAGGTTGCGCGCCGCTGCGGGGCCACGGTGGTCCGCGTCGACCATGAATGGGGCCAGCCGGTGGACGCGGAGCGGGTTCTCGCCGCGCACCCGCATCCGAAGGTGATCGCCGCCGTCCATGCCGAAACCTCGACGGGTGTCCTGTCCGACGTCGCGCCCCTTGGCGCAGGCAAAGGCGACGCGCTATTGATTGTGGACGCGGTGACGTCCATCGGCGGGCTGGACCTTCTTGCTGACGACTGGGGGATCGACGTCGGTTATGCCGGGACGCAGAAGTGTTTGGGAGCGCCCCCTGGCTTGTCGCCGTTCACCGTGTCCGAGCGCGCTTTCGAGCGGCGCATCAAGGAGCCGCGATCGTGGTACCTGGATATCGGCCTTTTGGGTGGGTATGTTGGCGCGGCGAGCGGCAGCCGGACCTATCACCATACGGCTCCGGTGACCATGATCGCAGGGCTCGAGGCAGGACTGGACCGCATCTTGGCCGAGGGGCTCGCGGCTGTTCAAGCGCGGCACCGTGCGGCCGGGGCCGAGTTGCGGGATGGCCTTGAAGCGATGGGGCTCGAGCTGTTTGCCGCGGAGGGCGCGCGATTGCCGAGCCTCACCACGGTTAAAGTGCCCGACGGCGTGGACTCGGCCGCCGTCCGCGCATACCTTCTGGAGAACTTCAGTATGGAAATCGGCTCCGGGGCGGGTGCGTTTACGTCGACCGTTTGGCGGATAGGCATGATGGGGCCGAATGCCAACAGGGCGTCGGTGAAGCTCGTCCTTGGCGCGCTGGAAGAAGCGATCGCCAAAGCCTGACGCGCGCTTCCTTTTGGCGGCCAAATCCCGAGCGAGCGTCACGCCGGGAGGCCTTGTTTGTGAGCGAGCGTCACGCCGGGAAGCCTTGTTTGTGAGCGAGCGTCGAAGAGGGGGAGCCGGGAGGGGAACCAGGGACACTAGTGGCCGTTGGATTGGGCCTTGGTCGCGAGCATTTTGTCGAGGGGCTTGGCGTATCGTTCCTGGACGATTTTCAGATGCAGCCAGCACTCCACGCTTGCCACTGAGTCCATCGCGCGTACCTTGTCCAGGACCTCGTACATTTCGTCCAGGGAGCTGACACCCACGGTTGCCACGAGGTCGTGCCTGCCGAGGCAGCTGGCTATGAACTCCACGCCGGGCGTCGCAGAGAAGAAGTCGATTGCTTCCTCAGTGCCGGCTGCTGTCGAGATTCCGAAGCCAAAGGCCATGGACCGCGAAGAGCCGGAACGGCTCCGGATAGGGCCGATCTGCATGACGCGGGCTTCCAGCAGGCGAAGGACCCGGATCCTGGCGGCGCTGGCCGAAAGGCCGATCCGTTCGCCGAGGGCCTCGAAGCCGAGGCGCCCGTCCACCTGCAACTCGCTCATGAGGAGCAGGTCCGCCTGGTCGAGTTCGAGCCGGGGGTCCGGTGGCTCCTTCCCGAGGAAGAGGCTGCGGACCACCTCTTTGTACATGAGGACATCGACGGCAGCCACGCCTTCGCAAAGGCGGACGGCCTCGACGTCTTCATAGAGCCTTTCCACCGTCGGCAGGCGGAGTTCGGCGATAATGCCATACTTGCCCGTGGTGAGGGAGGCAAAGACGGCGCCGTCCAATTGGCTCAGCTTCTCCAGGGCAGCCCGTGCGGAACCGTTGAGCTGGATGGAGATGTGCGCGACGGCGGTCAGGCCGAGCAATCGCGGATGGACTGCAGCGACAATCCGCAGTTCTCCGGAGGATGTGAGCTCATTGACCTTGGCCGTCACGGCGGAGCGTGTCACGCCCAGCTGCTTGGACAGATCGCTGAACGAGGCCCGGCCATCGGCCTGCAGCAGGCGGATCAGCCTGTCGTCCAGATCATGCATGGTCTTCACAATAACCGCCTTGTCTTCGGGGTCGCGGCAGTGGGTGCCCAGCGAAGGTGCGGCGCCCTCTTGAGTCGGGCTCCGCCGTCGTAATCAATACTTTCACGAGTCAAGCGACAAGCAAGTGATTTGAATCAAGAAGACCAGAGTTTCGTGCAAAAACTGCGTCACATCAGTATTAAACAACTGATTCGCTTGATTTGCGCAGTTTTTTCGCTAGCATCGTGATCAACGCCACATCGGCGCCCTCCGACTCGCGTTTCCACGCGACCCCAACAGTCATTGGAGATCTGCACATGCTCAAGTTCACGAAGCCCGCCCTGGCGGCCGCTGCGTTGGCCCTGCTGTTAAGCGGCTGCTCCGCCGCGGCCTCCCCCAGTTCCACGGGGCAGGCATCGGCCACCGCGCCGAAGGGCCTCACCACGAGCGGCAAGCTCACCCTCTGCATCGACCCGGAATACGCGCCGCTGGAGTACTACGCCAACGGTTCCAGCGGTGACATTGCAGGGTTCGACGCCGATGCCGCCCGGGCGCTCGCCAAACACTGGGGCGTCGATGCCAAGTTTGAAGTGACCACCTTCGACGGCCTCATGCCGGGGCTCCAAACCCGCCGCTGCGATGCCATCTTCGGTGGCCTCTATATGAGCAAGGCCCGCCTGGACGTCGCCGACGCTTCAGCAGTGATGAACGCGGGTCCCGCGATCCTCGCCGCCCCAAGCAGCGCCGGGAATTACAAGACCTCGCTGGATCTGTGCGGCCACTCCGTCGCAGCGCAGAGTGCCTCAGCCAACGCCGCCCGCGTCACTGCGCTCAAGGACGAGTGCAAGAAAGCCGGCAAGGACGAGCCCAAGCTCACCGAATACCCCAAGACCGCTGAAACAGTGCTGGCAGGCCTCAACGGCAAGTCCGAGGCCTTGATCGAGACCAATGTGGCGGCCGCCTACATGGCCAGCCAGAACGAAGGCAAGCTCACAGTGGCCCCGGGAGTCTTCCCGGCCGACACCACCTTCGGCGTGTTCACCCGCAAGAACGACCCGTTGTCTCCCGCCATCGCGCAAGCGCTGAAGGAACTCCACCAGGACGGCACCTTGGCCAAGATCGCCAAGGACAACAAGCTCGATCCCACGATCGTCGACGTCCCCTAGCCATCCTCCCCGCGGGGGCCGCAACAGCGCTGCGGCCCCCGCCACCTATCGCGAAAGGAGCTGGTGATGGAATTCGACGTCAACATCTTCGTCCAACAACTCGTGAATCCGAGCTACGTGTCGGGGGCTTTCCTGTCCGTCGCCGTCGCGGTGCTTTCTCTCATCCTGGCCACGGCCATCGGCTTTGCCGTTGCCCTGGGACGCACGTCGCGCAGCCGGATCGCCCAGGGCGTCGCAGGAATCTACACCTGGTTCTTCCGGGCCATTCCGGCCCTGTTGGTGCTGCTCATCATCTGGAACGCGTTGCCGCAGCTTTTCCCCGTCCTCCGCCAGGATTGGTTCTCCCCGTTCATCGCCGCGTTCATCGGCCTGGGCATCGTGGAAGCCGCATTTATGGCGGAAATCATCCGTTCGGCGTTGCTCAGTATCGACGAGGGCCAGGCTCTGGCAGGCAGGGCGCTTGGAATGTCGCCGGTCAAGGTCATGCTCAAGGTCGTTCTGCCGCAGGCCATCCGCACGGCGCTGCCTCCCACCGGCAATGAGTTCATCGGCCTCGTGAAGTTCTCCTCGCTGGCCTCCGTGATTTCCCTGCAAGAACTCCTCACCACGGCCCAGGTGGGCGTGAACATCACGTTCCGATACGCCGAGTACTACGCCGCGGCAATCGTGTACTACCTCATCATCGTCAGCCTTCTGACCCTTCTCCAAAGCTATGTAGAAAAGAAATTCGTCTGGACGTCACGGTCCCAAACCAAGAAGCCTTCCATCCTGGAACCAGTCGGCCAAGGAGTGCAGTCATGACACACAGCGGCCCGGAACTCATGCCGGAAACCTGGTCCACCAACGACCCCGTGCTCAGCGTGCGGAATCTCCACAAGAGCTACCAGGACCAGCACGTCCTGCGCGGGGTTGAATTCGATATCCGCCAAGGACAAGTCAAGGCAGTCCTGGGTCCCTCTGGTTCCGGCAAGTCCACGATGTTGCGCCTGATGGCGCTACTCGAGCCAGCCGACGACGGCGAGATCCGGCTCCGCGGGCGGCGCATCGGTGTCCGTGAGAAAGCAAACGGAGCCGTGGCCCTGCCCGAACGCGAACTCGCCAAGGAACGCCGCAATATCGGCATGGTCTTCCAGAAGTTCAACCTGTTCCCGCACCTGACGGCTTGCCGCAACGTGATGCTCGGGCTGACTTCCGTCAAGGGCGTCCATCACAAGGAAGCCGAAGAGCAGGCCATGGCCATGCTCGGCCGCGTGGGTCTTTCGCACCGCGCCGGGCATTTCCCCTCAGAGCTCTCCGGCGGCCAGCAGCAACGCGTGGCCATCGCCCGCGCCTTGGTGATGAACCCGGACGTCCTTCTCTTCGACGAACCGACCTCCGCACTGGATCCCGAGTTGGTGGGCGAAGTCCTGGACGTCATGGAGGGCCTGGCCAACGATGGCATGACCATGATCGTGGTCACCCATGAGGTCCGTTTCGCCCGCAGGGTAGCTGATGAAGTGACCCTGTTCGACAGCGGGGTGATCGTGGAACAAGCCACACCGGACGAGTTCTTCGACAACCCCCAGCACCAGCGCACGAGGAAGTTCTTGAGCCATGTCCACTAAGGATCGCCCCCTCGCCGTCTACACGGACATGGAAGACCTCGACTACTCCGCCGGCGTCGCCCTGCTCGAGGACAACGGTTACGAGGTCCGGTACCTCGGCACCCAGGATCCGGCGGTCATCGCGGAGCAGGCGAAGGACGCCGATGCCTTGCTGGTGGGTTACGCCACCGTGACTGCCGAGGTCATGGACGCCGTCCCGGGCTTGAAGATCATTGCCCTGGTCTCGATGGGCTTCGACAACGTCGACCTCGATGCCGCCAAGGAGCGCGGCATTTGGGTCAGCAACCTCCCCGGCGTCGCCACGGAGGAAGTCGCTTCGCACGCGCTGGCGCTCGCCCTCGCAGTCACGCGCGAAATTCCTTTCTTCCAGGGACGCGTGGCCGAGGGGGACTGGAACGGCCGACCGGACAGCACCGTGTTCCGGCTCAGCCAGGAGCGGCTGGGGCTGATCGGACTCGGGCGGATCGGCAGCCGTCTCGGAGAGCTCGCCTCCGGCGTCTTCGGCGAGGTTGTCGGCTACGATCCCTACCTCCCGGACACCCCGGCCACGAGGGAAGCCCTGGCGAAGGCGGGCATCCGCCGGACCGGCCTCGAAGAAGTCCTGGCGGAATCCGCCGTCGTGTCCTTGCACATGCCGCTCTCGGAGGAGACGCACCACATCATCAACGCTGAAAGCCTCGCGGCGATGCGGCCGGGAAGCTATCTGGTGAACGTCAGCCGCGGTCAGCTGATCGACAACGATGCCTTGCGCGCCGCCGTCGACTCCGGCCACCTTCGGGGAGCGGCGCTGGACGTGCTCGACGTCGAGCCGGCACCGGCCGACCATCCCCTCATGGGCCACCCGCGAATCCTCGTGACGCCCCATGTCGGCTTCCTCTCGGACTACACGCTGGCCGAATACGTCAGGATCCAGGCGCAGAACGTCATTTCCCAAGCCCGCACCGGAGCCCCGGACACCCCGTTGTTCGAGCTGGCACCCGCCCGCTGAGTTCCGGCCGTACCGCAACTTCAACACGCAAAGGTCATTCCCATGTCATTCCTGGCATCCCATGAAACTTCAACCGTAGCGCCAGCTGCAACGCTGTTCTTCGGCGGCCGCATCAGGACCGTCGACGCCCTGAACTCCGTCGCGGAGGCGATGCTGGTCATCGGCAACCGTGTTGCCGCCGTCGGGACGCCACACGAGTGCCGCGAAGCGGCGCTTAAGCTCACGACGGCGGTGCCCGACGTCGTCGACCTCCGGGGACGCACGCTGGTACCCGGCTTCGTCGACCCGCACGCGCATCCCCTGATGTACGGACAGCTGCTGTCCTGGGTGGATTGCGGTCCCGAGGCCGCGCCGGACATCCCCACCATGCTTGCACTGCTGGCCAAGGCGGCGGCCGACAACCCAGGAGACACTCCTATCCGCGGCTACGGCTACGAGCACCGCAACCTTGCCGAGCAGCGCCACCCCACGCGGCAGGAATTCGACACCGTGTCCACGACGCGCGAGGTGTACGTCATGAACGCGAGCGGCCACGGCGGAGTGGTGAACTCGTACGTGCTCGCGAAGGCGGGAGTGGATCGCGACACTCCCAACCCGCCGGGCGGAACGTTCTTCCGGGATGCCGACGGCGAGCTGACGGGTGAGCTCTCCGACGCCGCGTGCGACATCCTCACAGGAGACGGTGGCGTCAAACTGGGGCACCACGGACCGAACTTCCACCTCGGAGACAGCAAGGAACACCACCGCGCCCAGCTGCTGCACGCCCAGCGCGAGTTCCTCAGCCACGGCGTGACCACCATCGGCGATGCCCAGGTGACGAAGCGCGAATTCGGCGCCTATCTGGACCTCGTGGAGCGGGGTGAACTGGTGACTCGCATCAACGCCTACTTCCTGTCGAGCCTCCTGGACGAGGTGCTGGAACTGGGCCTCGTGGACAAGTTCGGAGATTCCCTCCTTTCATTCGCCGGAATCAAGCTCTATGCGGATGGCACCTTGGGCGGCTGGACGGCGTACTTCCCGGAGGGCTACCGCGACGATCCCTGCCGAACCGGCTCGCTTTACCACGAGCCGGCCGAGTACCGTGCGTTGGTCGCCAAGGCGCACAACGCCGGGCTGCAGACGGCGACCCATGCCCAATCGCCTACTGCCATTCAGTTGGTGTTGGACGCCGTCAGCGAGGCTCTTTCGGCTTCGCCACGGGCGGATCACCGGCACAGGATCGAGCACTGCGGGTTGCCGACGTTGGAGCAGATCGGGCAAATGGCCGAGCTAGGGATCATGCCCGTCAACCAGCCGCAGCATTACTACAACTGGGGTCCCGGCGTCACGGATGCCATCGGTTCCCCGGGCGAGCGCTTCAACCCCCTCGGCGAATTCGTGGCCGCAGCGGTGCCTGTGACGATGAGCTCGGATGCTCCCGTAGCTGACCCCCGGCCGTTGGAAGCCATCCAGACGTCCGTGACCCGCAAGACCCGTTCCGGCGTCCAGTTGGGCTCGGATGATCTCAAGATCGACGTGGTTGAAGCCCTCCGCGCCCACACCATCAACGGGGCACGGGCCATGGGTCGCGAGCAGGACCTCGGTTCCCTCGAACCGGACAAGCTGGCCGACTTCGTGATCCTCGCCGCCGACCCGCTGGAGGCGCACGAAGGCGACATCAGCGGCATCGACGTTGTGGAGACCTGGGTCAACGGCGTGCGGGTGTACGCGGGCTGAGTGAACACAGTTAAACCCCGACGTCGGCACTCAGGTGGGTGCCGACGTCGGGGTTTTGTGTTGCTTGCGGCCGGACCCAACTAGCTCGCACTTAATGTCGTTCTCAGCCTCCAAAACGACACCAAATGCGAGTCAGTTGGGGCTTAGGCCCGGCGGATGGCCTCAGCCAAGCGCTTGACTCCCTCGGTGAGCTGCTCCTCCGGCGCGTACGAGAAGGCGATGCGGAGCTGGTTGCTGCCACCGCCGTCGGCGTAGAAGGCACTGCCGGGCACAAACACGACTCCCGCCTCGATGGCAGCGGCCAGCACGTGCTCGGTGTCGATCCCTTCGGGCAGCGTGACCCAGGTGAAGAAGCCACCAGTGGGTGTGGTCCAACGGGTTCCTTCGGGCATGTAGGCGGCCAAGGCGTCGAGGGTGGCTTTGCAGCGGGAGGCGTAGACGGCACTGTACGCCGCAATCTGGTCCCGCCAGTCGAAGCTGCTGATGTACTGCTCCACCACCAGTTGGCTCAAGACCGAGGGGCAGATGGTGGTGGCCTCGGAGGCGATCTGGAGGCGGCCGCGCACCTCGTGGGGCGCAACGACCCAACCAACGCGAAGGCCGGGGGCGAAGATCTTTGAGAACGAGCCCAGGTAGAACACGTTGTCCGGGTCGAGTGAGTGCAAGGCCGGCTTGAGCGTGCCATCGAAGGTCAGCAAGCCGTAAGGGTTGTCCTCGACGATCAGCACGCCTTCCGCGCGGCAAATGTCCACCACGCGCTGCCGCCGCTCCAGGGAAAGGCTGATGCCGCAGGGGTTGTTGAAGTTGGGAATCGTGTAGAAGAACTTGATGGTCTTGCCCGCGGCTTTGAGCCCTGAAATGACGTCCTGGAGGCGGTCGGGATCGACGCCGTCGTTGTCCATCGCCACGTGGGCTACGTCGGCCTGGAAGCCTTCGAACACGCCGAGCGCGCCCACGTAGGTGGGTCCTTCCGCGATCACTACGTCTCCCGGATCGCAGAAAAGCTTGGTCACGAGTTCCAGCGCCATCTGCGAGCCCGCGGTGATCTGCACGTTTTGCGGGGAGGTCTTGATGCCCTCGAGTTCCATGACCTGGCAGATCAGCGCCTGGAGGTCCTCGGTTCCAGCGCCGGAGCCGTACTGGAGGGCTTCCAGCCCGCGGCGAGCGACGACGTCGGACGCCATGGCGGCGATGCGCTCCATCGGCAGGACGGGCAGGTAGGGGTTGCCGCCGGCGAGGGAGATCATGCCCGGCTGCATGGAAACATCGAAGACTGCGCGGACGGGGGAGGGCTGGAAACCGGCCGCACGCTTGGCCATCCGGCCGGTATGGGACAGCTCTGTCGTGGTGGTCATGGTGGTCCTTCGGTGTTGGTGGGCGCTTTTTAGTGGGGCGCTTCGATGCGCCCCGCGCGTGTGTGTCCTAGTGAGCGTCCACGAGCCTGGAGCGCTTTTTGTGGATGAATTCGTCGGCGTCAATGCCGAACTCCCGGGCGGCAAAGCGGTGCAGGGTTTCGATCATCTCCGCAGGTGAGAAGCTGTGGACCCCGTTCAAGGACTCGATCGCGAGGCCATCGATCGTGGCCAGAAGCAACGTGGCCACTTCGTCAACATCGATGGCCGGCTGGAGCAGTTTCTCGTCCACGGCTTCTTCGAGCGCCCTGACGAACAGCCCTCGCCATGACGTCCAGACTGCTGCGACGCTTTCCCTGATCTCGGAGTTCTTGTGGGCGGCGGCGTAGATCTGCAGCCAGAATCCCCACGCTTCTTCGAACGGGGTGTCGCTTTGGATGGAGAACGTCAGCAGATCGTGCAGGCGTTCCACCGCGTTGTTGCCGTGATCGTAGATGCGCTGCCATTCGGCGAGGGATTCGTCGATGCGGTACTCCACCGCGGCGCCGATGAGCCGTTCCCGGTGCCGGAAATAGTGCTGGATCATGCCGATGCTGAAACCTGAAGCCTCGGACAGTTCGGCGAAGGAGCAGCCCTCCACGCCTTCGCGGGAGATTACCTGCGAGGCATGGTGCAGGATGCTCTGCCGGCGTTCTGCCATGGCTTCTGCCGTGACGCTTCGTGTGCGGCGGCCCGGGTTTGTCTCGCTCATGCCGTTGCTCCTTCGTTTGTCTGGTCGCGCTGGTCCAGGTGGGGCGCCTTGTGGGTGCCGGTAGTCATCTCTCCACGATGTTGCCATGGTCCCTTGACACGCGTTGTTACTCATCTCACAATAAGTTGAACATATTGTTATTTCAACCCGACTCGAACCGGAGATCCACAAATGATGCGAAACGGCATGAAAAGCCCGCTCGTGGCAGCGGCAGCCATCAGTTTCCTGGCATTGACGACGGCTTGCTCAAACACAGAGGGTGTGGCCGCTACCGCCTCCGGCAATGCATCGGCCGGCGGCCAAAGCACTCAAAGCGGCCAGGAACTCGCGCAGGCCGTTCAAGCCGATTCCAAGGTTCAGACGCTGCTTCCGGCCGCCATCAAGAGCAAAGGCGCACTGACCCTCGTCACGGACCCCACCTACGCCCCCATCGACTTCACCGATGACCAAGGCAAGATTGTCGGCCTCGAACCGGACATGGCGTTGGCCGTGGCGAAGAAGATGGGCGTCACCATCAAGATAGAAAAGGCCGACTTCAACGGCATCCTGGCCGGCATCGAGGCCCGCCGCTACGACGCGTCCTGGGCCGCTTTCTCCATCACGGACGAGCGCAAGGACAAAGTCAACATGGTCAGCTACATGCGCGGAGGGACATCCGTCATGGTCAAAAAGGGCAATCCACTGGGCATCAACTCGGAACTGGACCTCTGCGGGAAGACCGTCGCTGCCCAGACCGGGACGACGCAGGCGCTGAGCGTGCTTCCGTCGTTCGACAAGAAGTGCGCCGACGCCGGCAAGGACAAGCCTGTTTCCCTGCTGCTGCCCCAGCAGGACAACGTCAACCAGGCCGTGGCATCGGGCCGTGCCCAGGCACTCGTGGCCGACAACGCGCTCACCGGATACTACGCCCAGCTGCAGCCGGACGCCTTCACCTCCGTGGACTCCATCCTCGTGGAGCCGTCCTTGTCCGGCGTCGTGAGCCCGAAGGACGACGGCGGCCTGTCCAAGGCGTTCCAGGCGGCAGTCCAGTCGCTCATGGACGATGGAACCTACGCCAAGATCATGGACGCCTGGAACCTCAAGTCCGGCATCATCACCAAGTCCGAGGTCAACCCGACGGCGGGGTCATGACCGTGTCCGAGCTGCCAGTCGCCGCCGAGGCACGGCATGACTTCGCGGATTTGGCGTCGCGGCCCGTGCTCAAGCGCAAACGGCCCGGACAACTGATCGCCATGGTGGTGGTGGGACTGTTCGCGCTGATGGGCGCCTACGTCATCGTCACCAACCCCGGCTTCGGCTGGCCCACCGTGGCCAAGTACCTGTTCGATATCCGTATCCTCAACGGCCTCCTGACCACGATCGAACTCACGGCCATTGCCATGGTCTTGGGACTCGTGATCGGCCTGGTGATCGCGGTCATGCGGATGTCTGACAACGCGCTCCTGCGCGGCGTGGCCGGCGCTTACATCTGGTTTTTACGGGGCACGCCGCTCATGGTGCAGATGCTTTTCTGGGGCTTCGCTGCTGTTCTCTTCCCCACCATCGGCATCGGCATCCCCGGCGGTCCCATGTTGGTGGAATGGAACACCAACGATGTCCTCCCGCTGTTCGTGGCAGGCATCCTGGGCCTGGGCTTGAACGAAGGGGCCTACATGGCCGAAATCGTGCGTGCCGGCCTGATGGGTGTTCCCGCTGGACAGTCCGAGGCCTCCCACGCCATGGGTTTCAGCCGGATGGAAACCCTGCGCCACGTGGTCATCCCCCAGGCCATGAAGATCATCCTTCCGCCGGTAGGCAATGAGACCATCTCCATGCTCAAGACCACCTCCCTGGTGATCGTGATCGGCGTCGGTGACTTGTTGTACAACGCCCAGCAGATCTACGCCCGCAACCTCCAGCAGATCCCGCTCCTGATCGTGGCGAGCCTCTGGTACATCCTGCTCACCACCATCCTCTCGCTCGTCCAGGCCCGCGTTGAGAAGCGGTACTCCCGCGGCAACGCCATCCAGGCACGAAAGGCGTAGCGGCAATGTCTGAAGTCCAGTTTCTCAACGTGCACAAGGATTTCTCCGGCATGGAGGTCCTCAAAGGCATCAACTTCACGGTCGAATCCGGCCAAGTAGCCTGCTTGATCGGCCCCTCCGGTTCCGGCAAATCCACCTTGCTCCGCTGCGTCAACCACCTCGAAACCACCAGCTCCGGAACCATCCTGGTGGGCGGCCGCATGATCGGCTACGAGGTCCACGGCGACAGGCTCATCGAGGCACACCAGAAGGACATCAACAAACGCCGCTCCAGGATCGGCATGGTGTTCCAGTCCTTCAACCTCTTCGGCCACATGACAGCCCTCGAAAACGTCATGATGGGCCCGGTAAAACTCCTCAAGGTTCCCAAGGCCCAAGCCGAGGCCGAAGCCCGCGAGCTCCTGGCCAAGGTGGGCCTCGCCGACCGCACTGGACACTATCCGGCCCAACTCTCCGGCGGCCAGCAGCAGCGCGTCGCCATTGCCCGGGCGTTGTCCATGAAGCCCGGCCTCATGCTCTTCGACGAGCCAACCTCCGCACTCGATCCCGAACTCGTGGGCGAAGTCCTCGACGTCATGAAAGCCCTGGCCCGCGACGGCATGACCATGATCGTCGTAACCCACGAGATGGGCTTTGCCCGCGAAGTGGCCGACGTCGTCGCGTTCATGGACGGCGGCGTCATCGTCGAAGCCGGCGATCCCAACGAAATCATCTCCCGCCCCCAGCACGAGCGAACAAAGGCGTTCCTCTCCAAAGTTCTCTAGGCCACACATTAAGGAATCCAACCTTGACCACTTCCATCCCCACCAACAACGTCGGCCTTGCCGTCATGACCACGCTGCGGAACTACGGGATCGACGCGATCTTCGGAATCCCCGGCACCCACAACCTCGAGTTCTACCGGCACCTGGAGCCGCTCGGCATTCGCCCCGTGACCACCCGTCATGAACAAGGAGCCGGGTACGGCTCCGACGGATGGAGCCAGCTCAAGGGGCTTCCCGGCGTCGTGATCACCACCTCCGGACCCGGCCTGCTGAACGCGATGTCCGCCGCGGCCACTTCCTATTGCGAGTCCCGGCCCATGATCATCCTGTCCCCAGGCGCGCCGCGCGGCAGCGAGTTCTCGGACATCGGGCTGCTGCACGAAACGAAGGACCCCACGGGTGCGGTCCGGGCACTGATCGGGCGCAGCACGCGGGTAGCCAGCGGCAGCGAGGCCGTGGAGCTGATTCACGAAGCCTTCTCCTTCTTCGCGCACGGGCGGCCGCGACCGGTCCACATCGAGATCCCGCTGGACGTCCTCGAGGGCGCGTCCGACGTCGACCCCTCCGCACTGGAGGCCCGGCCCTTGGGTGCGCCGAAAACAGCAGCCGACGACGCCGTTGCCACCGCCGCGGAGATCCTCGGCCGCGCTTCGAATCCGGTGATCCTGGCCGGGGGCGGATCGCTCGGAACCGGCGGCGCGCTGCTTGAACTGGCAGAACTCCTGCAAGCCCCCGTGGTGACCACCATCAATGGGAAGGGCGCTATTCCGGAAGCCCATCCCTTGTCGCTGGGCTCGGAAATCCGGCTCGCAGCGGCCCAGGATCTGTGCAACGCTTCCGACGCGCTGCTGGTGATCGGTTCCAAGGTGGGCGAGTCAGAGCTGTGGGGCGGCAAGATCGTGCCGCAGGGTTCGTGCATCCGGATCGACATCGACCCCGCCCAACTGCAGTGCAATCTTGCGCCGGACGTCGAGCTCCTGGGCAACGCGTCCGCCGTCGTGCCCCAACTGCTCGCGGCACTCGCCGGACATGAGCCGGGCCCCGCTCCGGAATTGGACCACCCGCGGGGCGAACTGCGGACCGAAGCCCGTTCCATGGCGCCGGTGCTGGCCCAAATCAACGAGATCCTTGCAGCGGTCTTGCCCTCGGACACGGTCATTGCGGGCGATTCCTCGCAGATCACCTATTTCGGAACCACGTCCTTCTTCCCCGTGCAGAAGCCACATCAGCTCCTGTACACGCCCGCGTACGCCACATTGGGTTATGGACTGCCGGCCGCGATTGGCGCAAAGGTGGCCGACCCCGATCGTCCCGTGGTGGGGCTGATCGGCGACGGCGCGCTCATGTTCGCTGTCCAGGAATTCATCACCGCCGTGGAGCAGGGCGTGGACCTGCCCATCATCTGCATCAACAACGGGGGCTACGGGGAAATCCGGCAAAACATGGAGGACCGGGATCTGGCCCCCGTCGGCGTGAACTTGACGCAGCCCGACTGGGTGCGGCTGGCCGAAGGCTTCGGTCTGACGGCGTTCAACGTGGAATCCCTCGACGAACTCGCCGGGGTGGTCACCAAAGCGCTCGCCGTCAAAGGACCAAGCCTCATCCACGTGAGCATCGAGTAGCCGCTCCGACAACGCCCCACGCCCCTTGTGACGCTCGCTCACGTATGACGCTCTTTCGGGCAACGCTCGCTCACTTTCTTTAGGCAAGTGAGCGAGCGTCCGGCGGAAGGCCCATACATGTGAGTGAGGGTCTTGGGGGCGGGCGCCGGGTAGCGGAACAGTTTTTGGATCTGCATGACTTTAGGAAGGAATACGATGAGCGGGACGACCAAGAACGCCGAGTTGAAGGCCACGGCATGGGAGTGGGTGGAGCAGCAGAAAGAGCAGCTTTCCGCCTGGCACACGAATATTTGGGAGCTGGCCGAGCCAGCATGGCGCGAATACGAGTCGTGCGCCTGGTACGTCAAGACGTTGCGCGAGCATGGCTTCACCGTCGAGGAAGGCAGCGGGGGCATGCCCACTGCCTTCGCCGCCGAATGGACAAGTCCCGCCGGTCCCGGCACGCGGATCCTGGGCTATGCCGAATACGATGCCATTCCGGGCAATTGCCAGGCGGCGTCCACCAAGCGGGAGCCCCGAACCGGCATGTCGCGCTTTGCCCCGGGCCATACGGATCCGCACTCGGCTCTGGGTATCTCGACGCTCGCGGGGTTCCTCGCCGCAAAAGACACGATGCAACGGCACCACATCCCGGGCACGTTGGTCTACACGGGCGAGCCGGCCGAGAAGGTCCAGGGATCCAAGGTGGTCCACGGCCTGCGCGGGTATTACGACAATCTGGATGCCATCATCTCGTACCACCCGTTCTACATGATGCCCCTGTGCAACACCGTCCGTTGGGACACCCACTGCGGGTCCTACTACAGCAAGATCTACACCTTCACTTGCGACAGCCCGGAGGGATGGAACAACACCTACGGCGACAGTCCCATCCCGTCGTCGCACTCTGCCGCCCGGGCTCCTGGAGCGGACGCGGCGCTGTTCACGATGTTCTCGCTGACCAAGACCACGCAGGATTCGATGCTGCCGCAGGCGGGCGGTTGGTCGCTGTCGGAAGCGATCCTCACCGCAGGACAGGCGACGGCGGACAACCAGCCTGCGGGGCTGGCCCAGATCCAGTACTCCTGGCGCTGTCCGAGCCTCGCCGAGGCCGACTCCGTGCTGGCGGTGCTGGATCGCAATGCCGAACTCGCCGCGGCTGCATCGCACTGCAGCGTTAGTTCCCGCTGGGTGGCGCGCAACCGTCCGGGCATCGCCAACCACACTGTCGCTCAGGTGGCCTGGGACAACATCGCGGCTGTTGGAGCGCCGATTTTGGATGAGCGGGCCCGGGAGATCGGACGCGAAATCCAAGCCTCGTGTGGAGTGGAACCCATGGAAAATCCGTTCCATCCGGCAACGGCCGAGCTCATCACCCCGCAGGACGCCGAAACAGAGCTGCGCCGGCACATCCCGGCAACCCAGCAGAACTGGACCAGCGATGACTATGTGGAAATGACCTGGTATGCGCCCACTATCCGCTTCTACACGGCGCGGCCCACCTTGGCGCCGGATGAGAAGGGCACTGCATACCCGGGCTGGGCCATGACCGCCATGGGCGGCATACCGGAGACGATCGACCCGACCATCACGGCGACAGGCAAGATGATCGCCGGCATGGTGCTGGATCTGCTGACTTCTCGTGACGTGCTGGCTGAGGCAAAGGCAGAGTTCGACGCCGAGAAGCGCCGCCGCGGTGCCGTGGCACCCCTGCTTCCTGCCGATTTCAGCGCGCCGACGGATTTCCGATGGCCCGAATACATCGGCCAAGGCAAGGCCCGCGAGTGGTGGATCCCCGTGTCCGAAGAGTCATGGAACACTGCCGGCGGCAACTAACCCCTAACCCGGACGCGCGCTCACCTATGGGGGTCAAGTCCCGGACGCTCGCTCACCTTTGGGGGGTCAAATCCCAAACGTTCGCTCACCCGGAAATAGAGAATCCTCCAGCAGATCATCTGCTGGAGGATTCCGTCATTCGGCCTTGTTTGTGAGCGGGCGTCGGGCCGGGCGGCCTTGTTTGTGAGCGGGCGTTAGAGGCCGAGTTCGGCCTTGAGGGCCGCTACGTGGCCCTGGGCCTTGACCTGGTACTGGGTCAGCTTGACCTTGCCTTCGCCGTCGAGCACCACGGTGGAGCGGACCAGTCCGTCGACCACTTCGCCGTTCACGAGCTTCTCGCCCCAGGCGCCGTAGGCGAGGGCGACGGCGTGGTCTTCGTCGGAGAGGAGCGGGAAGGTCAGGGAGAAGTCGCCGGCGAAGCGTGCGATCTTTTCGGGGGAGTCAGGGGAGATGCCCAGGACTTCGTAGCCGGAGGACTGCAGGCTGGAGAGGCTGTCGCGGAAGTCGCAGGCCTCCGTGGTGCAGCCGGGGGTGGCGGCTTCCGGGTAGAAGTACACGATGACGTTGCGTCCGCGGTAATCGGACAGGGAGACCTTCTGGCCTTCGGAGTTAAGCAGCGCGAAATCGGGGGCCTGGGTTCCGGCGAGGAGTTTTTGGGTCATGTTGCGATCCTTGACTTGTCGGGCAACCGCCGTGGCCGGCGATCAATCTATTGGTGTAACGGGCTGCCTAGATGCAGTATTCCGCCGGTCCGCGGACTGTGGAGCCTGGTCCGGGCACGAACTGGTAGCCGCCTCCACGCACTGTGGCGATGACATGGCGGGCCGAGCCCAGCTTGCGCCGGACGCGTCCAACATACACGTCGATGGACCGAAATGCCGCGCCGGGACAGTCAAGTGACTCCAGAAAGCGTTGCAATTCTTCACGTGGGATGGGGCGGGACAGGTTTTCCACGAGGTAACGGAGGAGGCTGTGTTCCATCGCCGTGAAGCTGACGGGGACCCCATCGAGGAGGACGGTGTTCGCGGCCAGGTCCACTGCCACGGTGCTGCGTCGGCCGGCGAGGGAAACCGGCGGGTTGGCAGCGGCGGTGCGGCTCCCGGCGTCGGACACTTCCGACGCCGAAGCGGCGTCGGACGTGCCCGGATCGGAAGCCTTCGAACCGGAAGAATCACCGGACGTTGCAGCTCCGGTGGCGGGCCAAAGGAGGACTTCCGCCCCCGGAGCAAGTTTGCGGGCCCGGGCCAGGACCGCTTCAGCGGCCCGGGCCCAAACCTCGGGATCGATCTCGCGGCCTTCCCCGGGCTGTACCCACACGGCGAGTCCGCGCGGGTGCATCCCGGGCCGAACCAGACCGGGCCGAAGCGCGGACGGCCGGGCGGCGGGCTGGTGCCGCGAGGAGTTGAGCCGTGCGGGCAGTTGCCCGTACGGGGCATGGACGTTGACGGCCATGGCTTGGCCTTACACGCCGCCGCGGCGAATCAGCTTGCCGCTGGGCGTCCGACCGTCGATCTCGCTGCCGCGCAGGTACGTTTTGCGTACGACGCCGGAGAGCGCCTTGCCGTCGTACGGCGTGATCGGGTTCTTGTGCTTGAGCTTCTTGACGTCGACGACAAACGCGTCGTCCGGCGCGAAGATGGAGAAATCGGCGTCGTAGCCGAGAGCGAGCTGGCCTTTGTTGTGCAGGCGGGCCAAGGCCGCGGGCTTCTCGGACATCCAGGACACAACTTGCTCCAGGGAGATCCCGCGGTGCCGTGCCTCGGTCCAGATCAACGAGAGCCCCAGCTGCAACGAGGAGACGCCGCCCCAGGCCACGGCGAAGTCGCCGTTTTCCAGGTCCTTGAGGTCAAGCGTCGAGGGGGAGTGGTCCGAGACGATGCAATCGATCGTGCCGTCCTGCAGGCCCTGCCAGAGCAGCTCGCGGTTGGAGGCCTCGCGGATGGGCGGGCAGCACTTGTACGCGGTGGCGCCGTCGGGGATTTCCTCGGCCATGAGAGTGAGGTAGTGCGGGCAGGTCTCCACGGTGAGGTGGACGCCGTCGCGCTTTGCCGAAGCGATCATGGGCAGCGCGTCCGACGACGAGAGGTGCAGGATGTGCGCGCGGGCGCCCGTCCAGCGGGCGCGTTCGATCACCTCGGCGATGGCCTTGTTCTCGGCGCCGCGGGGGCGGGAGGCAAGGAAAGTGGAGTAATGTGCGCCGCCGGGGTGGGGTGCGTGGTCGATCGCGTGGGAATCCTCGGCATGGACGATCATGAGGGAGTCGAAGGACTTGAGCTCGGCCATGTCCTCTTCCATCTCGTCCGCGTCCAGGTGCGGGAATTCGTCCACGCCGGAGTGGAGCAGGAAGCACTTGAAGCCGAAGACGCCCTCGTCGTGCAGCGGACGGAGGTCCTTCTTGTTGCCCGGGATGGCGCCGCCCCAGAATCCGACGTCCACGAACGCCTGGTCCTCGGCGACTTCGCGCTTGAGCTTGAGGCCTTCCACGTTGGTGGTGGGCGGGATGGAGTTCAGCGGCATGTCGATGATGGTGGTGACGCCGCCGGCTGCCGCAGCGCGGGTGGCGGACGCGAAACCTTCCCATTCGGTGCGGCCGGGCTCGTTGACGTGCACGTGGGTGTCCACCAGGCCGGGGATGAGGGTTTCGTCGTCGCCGAGCTCGATGACTTCGGTGCCCTGCAGGCCGTTGCCCAAAGGCTCGATGGCGACGATCACGCCGTTGCGGACACCGACCTCGCGGGCGGTGATGCCGGCGGTGGTGAGGATGCGCTGACCGCGGATGACCAGGTCAAACGGGCCGTGTGCTGTGGTGGTTTCTTCAGACATGGAGTTGCTCCTTGGTCTCGGTTCGCGCTGCGTCTTGGGTAGATGCCGCTTTTTCAGAGAGGCGCACGCCGATGTGCTTACCCAATTCTTCAAGCAGCGGCCCTGCTTCAGCTATACATTTCTCAACATTGGCTTCGAGGTCGGTCAATGCGTGGACCGACTCGAAACCGGACTCCGAAAGTTGTTCCGGGCTCAGCGTACTGCGGCCGCAGACGGCTATCACAGGGATCCCCGAACGCGCTGCCGCCCGTGCCACGCCCATCGGCGTTTTGCCGAGCAGGCTTTGTTCGTCGAGGCTGCCTTCGCCAGTGATCACCAGGTCCGCGCCCGCCAGCCGCTGCTCGAGTTCAGTGAATTCGAGCACGACGTCGATGCCCGGCCTGCGTGCCGCGCCCAGCGCCGCGATGGCGATGTAGCCGACCCCGCCCGCCGCGCCTGCGCCCGGAGCTTGTGCGGCGTCCTGGGCTTCGGAGCCGATCTCGCTGGCGAGGACCTCGACGAAGTGGGCCAAGGCCGCGTCGAGCGTGGCGACGTCGTCCGGCGTGGCGCCCTTCTGCGGTCCGAAGATCGCGGCGGCGCCGGTGCGGCCCAAAAGGGGATTGTCGACGTCGGACGCCAAGACGAACTCGGTGACCTCCAAACGGACATCGAGGTTCGAGAAGTCGATCCGGTCCAGGCGCTGCAGTGCTGCGCCGCCGCCAGGGAGTTCGTTGCCGTCGGCGTCGAGGAGGGCCGCGCCGAGGCCCTGCAGCACGCCGGCGCCGCCGTCGGTGTTGGCGCTGCCGCCGACGCCGAGGATGATGTGCCGGCAGCCGAGGTCCAGGGCGGCGCGTATGAGTTCGCCGGTGCCCAGGCTTGTGGAGCTCCTGGCCGTTTCGGTGTTCGGGGCGCTGCCGTCGCCGAAGCCTGGCAGCACCGCAAGTCCGGAGGCCGCCGCCATTTCGATGACGGCTTCCTCGCCGCGCACGGCGAATTCCGCCGTGATCGGCTGGCCCGTGGGGCCGGTGACCGTCGTGCTGCGGCGGGTGAAGCCGGAGCCGACGGCGGCGTCGAGAGTCCCTTCGCCGCCGTCGGCCACTGGAATGAGCGTGGTTTCAAAGTCCTCGCCCGGGCGGTTTGCGGCGACACCTGCCCGCAGCCCGGCGCTCAAGCGGCTGGCGACCTCGGGGGCTGACAGCGATCCCTTGAACTTGTCCGGGGCTATGACCACACGCATTCCGTACCTCCTTCAGTACTTACTAGTCCAGCAGGGCGATGATCGCAGTGGGTGCGTCTTCGCCGCGCTCGGCCAGTTCTTCGAACTCGTTCACGCCGTTGATTTCAACGCCCATGGAGATGTTGGTGATCTTTTCCAGGATCACTTCGACCACCACGGGAACCTTGAACTCGTCCATGAGTGCCTTGGCCTTGTCGAACGCGGCAGGCAGGTCGGACGGGTCTTCCACGCGGATCGCTTTGCAGCCCAGGCCTTCGGCAACCTTGACGTGGTCCACGCCGTAGCCGTTTGTTTCGGGGCTGTTGATGTTCTCGAACGCGAGGGACACATTCTGTTCCATGTTGAAGCCGCGCTGCGACTGGCGGATCAGGCCCAGGTACGAGTTGTTCACCACCACGTGGATGTACGGCAGGTTGAACTGTGCGCCCACGGCCAGTTCTTCGATCATGAACTGGAAATCGTAGTCACCGGACAGGGCAACAACGGTCTCGTCCGGCTTGCCGCGGACAACGCCCAGCGCGGCAGGACATGTCCAGCCCAGGGGGCCGGCCTGGCCGGCGTTGATCCACTTGCGCGGGCCGAAGACGTGCAGGAGCTGTGCGCCGGCGATCTGCGAGAGGCCGATGGTGGACACGTAGGTGGTGTCTCGACCAAATGAACGGTTCATCTCTTCGTACACGCGCTGCGGCTTGATCGGCACGTTCTCGAAGTGGGTCTTGCGCTGCAGGGAACCCTTGCGGGCGATGCACTCGGCGACCCAAGCGGAGTAGTCCGGCAGGGACTTGGCTGCCTGGCGCTCGCGGGCCAGCTCGATCAGCCCGTCCAGCGCCGCACCGGCGTCGGACGCGATGCCGAAGTCCGGCGAGAACACGCGGCCGATCTGCGTGGGCTCGATGTCGATGTGCACGAACTTGCGGCCGGCAGTGTAGGTGTCCAGGCCGCCGGTGTGGCGGTTGGCCCAGCGGTTGCCGATGCCGATCACGAAGTCCGAGGCCAGCATGGTCTCGTTGCCGTAGCGGTGCGAGGTCTGCAGGCCCACCATGCCGGCCATCAGCACGTGGTCGTCCGGGATAGTGCCCCAGCCCATCAGGGTGGGGATGACCGGAACGTTGAGCAGTTCGGCCAGTTCAACCAGCTGCGCGGAGGCGCCTGCGTTGATGATGCCGCCACCGGCAACGATCAGCGGGCGCTCGGCTGCGGTGAGCATGTCCAGTGCCTTTTCCAGCTGCTTGCGGCTGGCCTTCGGCTTTTCGACGGCGATGGGCTCGTAAGCGTCGATGTCGAACTCGATCTCGGCCATCTGCACGTCGAACGGCAGGTCCAGCAGGACCGGGCCGGGACGGCCGGAGCGCATCAGCTGGAAGGCCTTCTGGAAAGCGCCGGGAACCTGGCCCGGTTCCAGGATGGTCATGGCCATCTTGGTGACCGGCTTGGCGATGGACTCGATGTCCACGGCCTGGAAGTCTTCCTTGTGCAGTTTGGCAACGGGGGCCTGGCCGGTGATGCAGAGCATGGGGATGGAATCTGCCCAGGCTGCGTACAGGCCGGTGATCATGTCCGTCCCTGCAGGGCCCGAGGTGCCAATGCAGATACCGATGTTTCCGTCCGCCGCACGGGAGTAGCCGTCAGCCATGTGGCTGGCGCCTTCAACGTGGCGGGCCAGGGTGTGGCGGATGCCGCCGTGTGCCCGCATCGCGGAATAGAACGGGTTGATTGCGGCGCCTGGCAGGCCGAACGCCTCGATGGCGCCTTCCTTTGCCAAGATGGCGACGGCTGCGTCTACAGTGCGCATCTTCGTCATGGTGTGCTCCTTGAAAGTCTGTTTTTGGGTGTTGTGGGGGAGCCGCCGTCGTGAAGTACGACGGCGGTTACCCGGATTTGCTTGTTATCGCGCCTTAGCGCGTGGCTTTACTTGCGGCCGCTGAGCTGGAGGACCTGCTTGAAGAGGCCCGAGTGGTCGAGTCCGCCGTCGCCCTGGTTGACAGTGGCGGCGACGAGCTGCGCGACGACGGCGCCGAGCGGGATTGCGACGTTGGCTTCGCGGGCTGCAGAGGTGACGATTCCGAGGTCCTTGTGGTGGAGGGCCAGGCGGAAGCCGGGGTCGAAGTTGCGGTCGAGCATCTTCTGGCCCTTCTGGTCGAGGACCTTGGAGCCGGCCAAGCCGCCGCCGAGGACCTTGAGGGCTGCGTCCGTGTCCACGCCGTAGGCCTCAAGGAAGGCGATGGCCTCGCCGAGGACCTCGATGTTGACGGCTACGATCAGCTGGTTCGCTGCTTTGACGGTCTGGCCGGAGCCGGAGGGGCCGACGTGGACGATGGTCTTGCCGACGGCGTTGAGGACATCCTGTGCCGCTTCGAAGTCGGCTGCGTCGCCGCCGACCATGATGGACAGGACGGCGTCGATGGCGCCCTGTTCGCCGCCGGAGACCGGGGCGTCGAGCGGGCGGATGCCGGCTGCGACGGCGTCTGCCGAGAGGCGGGCTGCGACGTCAGGGCGGATGCTGCTCGCGTCGATCCAGAGGGTGCCCTTCTTCGCGTTGGCGAAGACACCGTCGGGGCCGCTCACGACACCTTCGACGTCGGGGGAGTCGGGCACCATGGTGATGACGACGTCGGCGTCCTTGACGGCGTCGGCGATGCTCATGGCACCCTTGCCGCCTTCGGAGACGAGCTTGTCGATCTTGTCCTGGCTGCGGTTGAACCCGGTGACGGTGTGGCCGGCCTTGACCAGGTTGATGGCCATGGGAAGGCCCATGATTCCGAGTCCGATAACTGCAACGTTGCTCATGATTTTCCTTACTGAAGTCTTTGTTTTAGCTCAGGTGTGCTGGACCCAACTAGCTCGCAGTTGTTGTCGTTTAGAGGGCTCTAAACGACAACAACTGCTACTCAGTTGGGCGGGTTCGCTAGTGGGAGGTGGCGCGCTGGCGGATGGCCCAGCTGAAGGCCGTTTCCTGCGGTTCCTTGTACTCGAGGCCGATGTAGCCTTCGTAGCCGAGTTCGCGGCTGCGGGCGATCCATTCGCCGAGGGGAAGCTCACCGGTTCCGGGAGCCCCGCGGCCGGGGTTGTCGGCGATCTGGATGTGGCCGAAGTCCTTCGCGTGGTTCTCGATGACGGCCGCGACGTCATCCCCGTTGACTGCCAGGTGGTAGAAGTCGGCGAGGAGCTTGACGTTCGTGGCGCCGGATTCTTCCTTGACGCGGGCGATCACCTTGAGGGCGTCGGCGGCTTTGAGGAGCGGGTACTTGGGGGCGCCGCTGACGGGTTCGAGGAGGACGGTGCCGCCGATGCGTGCGACGCCATCCGCCGCGCTGGCGAGGTTCTCGGCACCGATGGCGTCCTGCTTCTCGGCGGATTCGCCGTCCACGCGGTTGCCGTAGAGGGCGTTGAAGGCCTTGCAGCCGAGCCGCTCGCCGATGCCTGCGACGACGTCGATGTTGTCCAGGAACTCGGAGGAGCGGGCGGGCCAGGAAACCAGGCCGCGGTCGCCGCCCGGCATGTTGCCGGCGTTGAAGTTCAGGCCGGTGAGCTGAACGCCAGCGTCCTTGATGGCGTTCTCGAACTCGGTGACCCGGGCGTCCGACGGGACGGAGGTTTCAAAGGGCCACCAGAATTCGACGGCGTCAAAGCCGGCAGCCTTCGCGGCCGCGGGGCGCTCGAGCAGGGGCAGCTCCGTCAGGAGGATGGAGCAGTTCACTGTGTACGTCATCGTAGGTGTCCTTCCGGGGGAGGGCTTGGGATCTATCTTCCGCTTGGCTTGTTCTCTTGGGCTAATTCGCCTCGTCGAGTTTCCGCTTTGTGGAATTTAGATTCTGCTTTATGAAAAGTTTAGAGAAGGAGGGGGTGGGAGTCAAGGGGTGTTCCGTGGGGGAGGGGGTTTGGGATACCAAGTGGCGCTGTTGGGTGCGGTGGGAGGGGGTGGACTGGCGTGCGACCTCCAGTCCGGCCTCGCCGCCCGATGGAGACACCCTCTCTACGTGTTCGCCCTCGATTTACACGGAGAAACGCCACAGACCACACGGAGATTGCCCGATTCCACACTGAGATTCGGGTCTCCCAGCACTGAGTTTCCCCTTTTTTACACTGAGACGGCTTTTTCGCCCTTAGCCTTCCCGTATCAGTTTCGATTTCCAATCGGAACTGCAGATCGATTGGGGGATTCATGGAATATCGCGGCTTGATCGCTCGGGAAGTCTTAGCGGCAACGCCCGCCCGTGCGACTGCGACCCGGGACCCGAGAAAGGTTCCGAGAATGATCTTTTCATCAGCTAGCCGCAGCGGGGCCACTGCGTTCGTGGCGCGCCTTTTCCGAGGCAGGGAGCGGGCTCCCCCGTTCGTGAAGTAAAGGACTCGCGAGCCGCGATCCCGGACTCGTTCCGTGCGATCGGCTCAGGGTGGAGAACATGTTCGATATTCATGTCTGACCAGAATAGCGGTCGGAATTCCAAGACCGGCCGGTAATTGAGAATGGGGAATCGAATGAAAATGGTTAGGAATGCAAGGAAGGCAGTCGCGGCAGGAGCACTGACGGCTCTTATGGCAATCGGGGCTGCGTCGGGAGCGCAGGCCACGAGCGCATCGGGCACGGCGTATTTCGATAACGGGCAGCCGATCACGGCAAATATGTGGATCCAGCCGGTTTCAAATGGCGGTTGCGGGAGTTTTTCCTCGTCGGCGGTGATGAATGTATCACCCAATTGGATCCGCAATACGACATCGTTCTACCAGTACGGAGTTGGGTCTATCAGTATCAAGGGTGTCAACGTATCGGGATCGGGAACCAGCAATCCCGCGACACTTCAGTGGACCAATAGTAACGGTGCTCGTGGATCCTATCTGAGCGGCACAGTCTGCATGGGGTGGGGTGCCTTCTACCTAGGTGCGGATGTGGCGGCCACCGCTTACTACTACGGTAATTTGCGCACTGCTTCCGCTCGCGTATAACGAAGAGATCGGCACTGCAGTAATGACAAGAAGCCTAGGTATATGCCGTCAAAAATTGCAGCACACACGAAACGCCAAGCTGGTGTCGGTGCTAATCGCGGCCATGCTTTGCCTGACTGCCTGCAGTGCCGGTCTCTCCGCGCCGGCCAACGATGTGTCTGCCATACAAGATGACTTGAAGAAGCTCCAGGGAATCAACGGTCTCATAAGGATGCCCGAAGGGGAGGGGCAAGAGCGTGGAGATCTGTACACGACGGCGTTGTACTCCGAGGACTTTGGTTCCCACCTCCTGGCCGCGGACGACGCCAATCGGACCGTCCGCAACGCACTGGGTGATCAGTCCACAGCCGACCTGCCGACGCTCTGGTCGGCGCTCAAGCTGATTAGGGCAGCCGGCGCAGCTTTGCCTGCCGAATTGGAGAAGAGATTGGCCAGTACCGCGATGCCCGCAAGGCAGCAGGATGTAGGCGCGGAAATCGCCGCCCTCTGGTTTTGGATCGACATCGGTAGGATGCAAGGCTGGTCCGTGATCGCAGGAAAGTCCTTTGTGGAAGAAGCGCTCATACGGCTTGGCGCAATTGACCTCAACTCGATCACGAACAAGCCCTATCTTCTATGGCGTCTCTTCGATTCCTATTCGGCTCTGCAAAAGGAGAGACCCCTCGAATTGGAACAAGCGTTGAAGAACGTGGATTCCAACAAGCTCCCTGGCGACTATGAGTCAACTCTTGACTTTCAAGCCGCCCTTGAAGCAAGAGCAACTCTTGGAAATGATCTAGTGGTTCCTAACGGTGCTAGGGACCATATCGTTAGGCTTCTGGATTCGAGCCAGGTGCACGATGACGCGCTGATCGCTTCAATGCTGCGTTCCTTGGAATTGCTGAACGCACAGACAGAGGCGAAGCGACTTGTCAAAGATCATATTGCACCCAGGGTCGACCAGAAGACGGGACTTATCCGTTCATCGACTCTCGCCAAAGGATCGGTCCACGGGACGTATCTTGCCGCGAGACTCCTCGACACGAGCTTTCCCGCTGTCGTAAGTGAGCGAACCCGAGACGAACTGGAACGGGTGCTGAAGACGCCCGAAACCGATCAGATCACTCAGCTTAAGGCGCTTGTGGCGCTAAAGCGCTCTGGGTCTCCATCCTGGGGGAACTACGGTTCGATCATCGAGCAAGGTAGGGCGGCGCTTCCGGCCACCGTGACTTTCGCAAAACTCAGCGGGTACATCGAGCTGGTGGATGTTCTGGTGCAGCTTGAGCCCAGCGTCCGGTTGGGGCGACTGGAGGCGTTCGATGCAGACCCCGGGGTTGAAGACCTACTTTCCGGAGCACTGATGGCGCTCTCCAACTCCATGTACTTCTCAAACAGCGAAGAAGTGAGATCAATGTTTCCGGCCGTCCAGTCCGCTCTCCCGCAGCTCATTGGTTCATCCAAAGGAAAGGGCCTGAATTATTTTCGGGCGTTGACCGCCATGACGAGCGCAAGTCGGTCCGGACTCGGATCAAACGACTTCGACAAAGCGGCCGAGGAACTCCGGACTCTGAAGGGCTGCAAAGAATTCCCGTCCTTGTATCGGATGGAAGCAGACAAAGCGTCACCATGCAGTCTGTCAATTTCGGCCGCAATGATCGCGGTCCCGGGTGCCTACGACTTCGGGGAGAACAAATGACAGCGGTGCTGCGTCTTGAGAACATAGCCAAGTCCTTTTTAGATGATCGCGGGACGCGACAGTTGGTCCTTTCTGGAATCAGCCTGAACGTCGAGGCTGGCGAAATCGTCTGGCTGCGAGGTGAGTCGGGTTCGGGGAAGTCAACGATCCTGAACATCTCCGGACTGCTATCGACTCCCGACGCCGGCAAAGTGTGGATCAACGGTGACGACAGGACCGACGCCTCGTCCCGGGACGCGAGTCGGATCCGCTCGAACGAAATTGGCATGGTGTTTCAGAGCAGCAACCTGTTGCCCGAACTTACGGCTTTGGAAAATGTCCTCCTTGCCAGCAGCAAGCCCATGACGCGCGCAACGATTACGGAGCAGCTGGAACGCTTCGGCCTGGTGGCGGTCGCTGACCGGCAAGCGAAAAGGCTTTCCGGCGGGCAGCAGCAAAGAGTCGCGTTTTGCCGTGCGCTGATCAACGAACCGTCATTGCTACTGGCCGACGAACCAAGTTCGGGTCTCGATGCGACAAACACTGAGGCCATCCTGGACGCCATGCGAACGGGGGCCAACAGCGGGTGCGGCATCCTCGTTGCTTCCCACGACGAAGTTTTCCAGCAAGTGGCCCACCGTCAGCTTCCTATGAAGGAGTTGTTCCTTGAACAGAAATAGGGTCTTTGCTGCAAGGTCGGTGCGGCTTTCCCTCTCGAAATTGAGGCCACTCGCGGTCCTAATGAGTCTTGGCATTGCGGTATTCATATTCGCCGACAGCATCGTAGGGGCCGGAATAAGCTCATACTCAAACAAGATCAGCACCAATTCCGCCCTGAATTACGTGGAGGTGACTTCAGTAGGTCCGGACTCAGCTCGTGAGATCACCGACGACTCGCTGTCCCGGTTTGACCAAATCGATCATGTGGTGGGGTCCACGGGCTGGGCACAAATTGACCTCGCCATAGAGGATCCTGCGAACTGGCCATCACCGAACAACCCCGGTGCATTCATGGGTACGCCATTCATCAGCGGCATCACTCCGAAAATACTGCTGGGAGACGTCTCCGGGGACGGCCCTGGGGAAGGCCAGATCCTGCTTCCCGACAAGGGGCAGGGCCAGAAATACGCCCAGCTGCTCGGCAAGGAAATGAGCTTTGTATACACGAAGGAAATCGGCCCCGGCAACGGGGAACCCGTTTCCATATCTCTCCGCGTCTCAGGTATCTATGACAACTCGTCGCCGGGTACCGATGGCGCGCAGGCTGCTTACGTATCCAGTAAGGTACTCCAGTCAACGCTCGCCAATGCCCGGCCGAATACAAAAGCGCTAACCTACCCCCGCGCATATGTTCGCGTTGACTCGGCAGACGAAGTGGTCAATGTACAAAATCAAGTCCGAGCGCTCGGATACTCAGTGAACAGCGTCGCGGGCCAAATCCGGTCCCTGTCAGGCCTATTCGCGCTTCTTGCCCTTGTCAGCTGGGTAATCGGTGGCTTCCTGATCATCTTCTGCCTCGGGGTTGGAGTGTCTGTTGGTGGCAGCTGGATTAAGCAGAGAGCCCGCGAAGTGGGTCTCCTCAAAGCCATCGGCTGGTCGGGGGCCTCGATAGCAGGGGTTTACATGGTCGAGCTGGCAGCAGTGGGTCTCATCATTAGCGTAGTGGGAGCGCTCCTGGGAACTCTTTGCTCCGTCATAGGAACAGCGGTCTTCAGCGGCCTACAGCTCGACCTCCTGCCGGTGGCTGCGTGGGCCATGCCCAACTGGTTGCTCGTGCTCGGGGCACTCTTCTGCGTGCCTTTGTTCTTGTGCCTCGGAGCCGTTGGCCACGTCGCAAGACTCGCTCGGCTCGACGCGGATTCCTCGCTGAGGGACCTGTAATCCAGCGTCGTGCGCCGCGACACCAGCCCTCCTCAAGGCTCGCGATGGTCTGCGAAAGCGAGGACTGGGCGATAAGTAGGTGTTCGGCGGCGCGGTTGAACCTGTCGTGGTCGACGACGGCGAGGAATCACTTCAGTTTTCTCCTGTCCACGGTGCCGCCGGGCGGTCTTCCGAAATGATCGATAGCCCACGCCTATCCGAGCTTTGAGAGGCGGCCGGGCTGTCTCGGCTATCAGGATGGCCCGCTCCGAAAGAGTCCGGCTTTTCTCAAGATTTTTCGCCCGGGTGCGGTTCTCCAGCCTAATACTGTCAGTGGTCCCTGCGAGGCTTTTCTTATGAACGGCAATCAGAGAACGCAGCTGATCGGGACCGGCGCGCCGGTCCGGGCCAGGGTCCCGGATGCTGCCCTGCCGTGCGTTCGAGTGCAGGATCTGATCAATGCCGTGAGATCGCTTTGCCCAGGCTTCGCGAACGGCGCTGCACCGGCCGAGCTGATCAACCAGTTGCGTGCCCTGGAGGATCTGAAGTCCGCGGCCGCGGCCGCGCAGGCCCGGATCGCCGTCGCGTTCGATGCCGCCCAGCGCAGCGCCGACGCGGCGGCCGGTGTACCGGCCGAGGAGCGGGGACGCGGGGTCTCCGCGCAGGTGGCTTTGGCCCGGCGGGAGTCCCCGGCCCGCGGAGCCCGGCTCCACGGACTCGCCAAAGCCCTCGTCACCGAAATGCCGCACACCCTCGCCGCCCTCGACGCCGGACGGCTGAACGAATGGCGCGCGACCCTGCTGGTGAAGGAAACCGCCTGCCTGTCCGCCGAAGACCGCTGCGCCGTGGACGAGGAACTCGCCCCCGACACCGGGGCCTTCGACGGTATGGGAGACAAGACCATCATTGCCGCGGCCCGGACCGCGGCCTACCGCCGGGACCCCCGCTCCGTCACCCAGCGCGCCAGCCACGCCGCCGCCGAACGTCACGTGAGCCTGCGCCCGGCCCCGGACACCATGACCTACCTGACCGCCCTGCTCCCGGTCGCCCAGGGCGTGGCCGTGCACGCGGCCCTGACCCGGCACGCAGACACCCTCCGCAACGCAGGAGAACCCCGGTCCCGAGGGCAGATCATGGCCGATGCCCTGGTCGAACGCGCCACCGGCACCCCCGCAGGCATCAGCGGCGTCGAGGTCCAGCTCGTCATGACCGACCGGACCCTCTTCCAAGGCAACAGCGAACCGGCACGCCTCCCCGGCTACGGCATCGTCCCCGCCGGCTGGGCCAGGGCAATGCTCGCCGGGAACCAAGGCCAAACCGAAGCCAGCCAGCACCAAGCCGGGGTCGGTGAGCCTGGCCAACTTGCCCAGGATCAGGATCAGGATCAGGATCAGGATCAGGATCTGAAGGTCTGGCTCCGGCGTCTCTTCACCGCCCCCGGGACCGGGGACCTTGTCGCGGCGGATTCGCGGGCGCGGCTTTTCCCGGCGGGTTTGCGGCGCTTCATCCAGGCCCGCGACGACACCTGCCGCACCCCGTATTGCGATGCGCCGATCAGGCATTTCGACCACATCATCCCCTGGCACGACGGCGGCCCCACGAGCCTCAGTAACGGGGCAGGCCTGTGCCAAGCCTGCAACCACACCAAAGAACTCAAAGGCTGGACAGCACGAACCAGTATTGGGCCACGGCACGTCGTCGAAATCCGCACCCCCACCGGACATACCTACCGATCAACAGCCCCGCCGCTGCCCGGCAGCAAACCACCGGGCTCAGCCCCACCCGTCATGGCTGCACACCATTTCGGAGACCTGTTTCGCTGGCGCCATCGACCGGAACTACGCCAACCCGCCTAGGCACGCTCAAACACGACCAGCCGTGTACTGGTAGTGCCTGCGGTCAGAAAGTACCGCCTCCCGTTTCGCCCAAGGGGTACTCGCGCTGAAGTTCGGCCACCTTCGGGTCGTCCTCGTCAGCCCCATAGTCCGAGTTCCGGGTGATGTCCTTTCCATCGGGGAGCTTCATGGCGCGGAAGACCAGCGACAAGACGGCAGCAACGATGAGGTTGATCGCGAACGCCACGACGGCGATGTAGACCTGCACGTTGGTGCCCGGGATGGCGGCGATGGAGCCGCCGAAGTTGGCCTTCGTCACGGGGTTGACCACGTTGTACGCCGCGACGGTGCCGTAGATGATCCCGGCCGCCCAGCCTGCGAAGAGCGCCCAGCGGTGGAACCAGCGGGTGTACAGTCCTGCCACGATCGCAGGAAACGTCTGCAAGATCCAGATGCCGCCGAGGAGCTGCATATTGATGGCGGCGGACTGGTCCATCGCGATAACGAAGATCAGCGCCCCGAACTTCACCACCAGCGAGGCGATCTTGGAGACCTTCGCTTCCTGTCGCGGATCGGCGTCGGGCCGGATCAGGTCGCGGTAGATATTGCGGGTGAACAGGTTGGCGGCAGCGATCGACATGATGGCGGCGGGGACCAACGCGCCGATGGCGATAGCCGCCAAGGCGATCCCGGCAAACCACGCGGGGAAGTTGTCCAGGAACAACTGCGGAACCACCAGTTGCGGATTGACGGCACCGTTCAGGTCAATGGGCTTGGTGCCCGCAGAGATGGCCGCGTAGCCAAGAAGGGCAAGGAATCCCAGCATCAATGAGTACAGCGGAAGAACCGCGGCGTTCTTGCGGATGGTGTTCCTGCTCTTCGTCGCCAGGACCCCGGTGACAGAGTGCGGGTACATGAACAACGCCATGGCCGAGCCAAGGGCCAGCGTCCAGTACGCCGAATAGCTGGCGGCACCCGGGATGAAGACGCCGGCCGGCTTGCCTGTCGCCGGGCTGATGGCGTCGAGTTTCGTCTGGGCCGCACCGAAGATGTTGTCCCAGCCCCCGAACTTGATCGGCAAGTAGATCACAGCAACGATGACCGCGAGGTAGATCAGCAGATCCTTCACGACGGCGATGAGCGCCGGCGCCCGAAGGCCCGAGGTGTAGGTGTAGGCGGCCAGGACCACGAAGGCGATGATCAGCGGAAGGTCAGTCAGCAGCACATTCTGTGCGCTGCCGAGCCCCAACACCGTGAGAACGGCTTTGATGCCAACCAGTTGCAGCGCGATGTACGGCATGGTCGCGACAATGCCGGTGAGGGCCACCGCAACCGTCAGTGCCCTGCTGCCATAGCGCCCGCCGACGAAGTCTGCCGGCGTGACGAACCCATGACGGTGCGAGACCGACCACAAACGGCTCATCAACAGGAACACGATCGGGTAGAGCACGATCGTGTAAGGCACGGCGAAGAAACCGCTCACGGCGCCAGTGGCCCACATCGCCGCCGGCACCGCCACGAACGTGTATGCCGTATAGAGGTCCCCGCCGAGGAGGAACCACGTCACCCAGGTTCCGAAACCGCGTCCGCCGAGGCCCCACTCATCGAGACTGTGCAGGCCCGTCTCCTTGCCAGCGCGCCAGCGCGCGGCGAAGAAGCCCAGGACAGCCACCAGGATAAAGAGGACGACGACGACGGTGAGCGCGACGCCGTTGACGGGCCGGTCCGCTGTGGTCGCCAGCGGGACGGTGAGCCCGCTCATCGTTCCCGCTCCTCAGCGCGCGCGCCCCGCGCGGCCTCGCGGCGGCGACGGTCCTCCTTGGTAACCAGCCAATAGGAGACGCCCACCATTCCTGCCGTGATCGGGACCCACAGCATTTGGTACCAGTAGAAGAACGGCATGCCGGCGAGCCGCGGCTGATCAATCGAATACACCGGGACAAGCAGCGGAACCAGAATGGCGATGGCCAGTAGGATTCCGGCCGCAATATACGGACCAGGCCTTGCGGGCCCCCGGGTCGGCACATCGGGAGATGACATTGACGCCTCCTCAAAGAGACGGCCCCCGGAGCGGGATGGGCTTCCCGGGACGTGCCGGTGGCCTGACAGACCGTACATGTACCGGTCCACCAACAGAATAGATTCTGGATTAATTCTTTGACAGGGGAAGTGGTCCCGTTTTTTGACGCGCGCTCGGCACTGGAACAGCGGAGGGCGGCCACCGATGCCGGTGACCGCCCCTGCCAAAGAGGATCTGGCTAGCCGTCGGGATCCTTCGCAGCGGGCTGGCTACTGGAACCTGAGCCGGAACCGATCACGCTGTGCTGGGGTTCGGGCATCTTCGAGTCAGCACCGTTCACTGATTGCCAGATGGACTTGTTGAACAGTTGCTCATCGATCTTGTCTTCGGTGGCAGTGTCCTGACTGGCCACTTGAGGGGCCATCGGAGCGTTGGCCCCGTTGACGGTGGTCATGTCATAGCTGGGCTTGAGCGCGGTGTACGGCGTGTTATCAGGCTTGGCTGTGAACGACGCGTTCATTGGAGTAGCGAACGCATCGAACTGGGTCAGCGGGCCGATGCCAGCGATGAGGCCGATGGTGCGGACCATCGAAGCCGTGCTGTAGAAGGTGGAATCGACTTTCCCGGTCTGGGTATAGGGGCTGATGGCCAGTGCCAAGGTGCGGTGCGCATCCACGTGGTCCGGGCCATTCTGCGCGTCATCCTCCGTGACGAAGATGGCGGTGTCCTTCCAAGCAGAAGAGTGGGACACGGTGTCCACCAGCTTGCCGAGCGCGTAGTCGTTATCCGCGACGTAGGCCTTCGGCGTTGGGGCGCCGACGCGGGTGGCCTGGGTGTGGTCATTGGGCAGCCGGACGAACTGGACCGTGGGAACCGTTCCGGATGTCACTTGGGACTGGAAGTCCTTGGCCCATTCTTCAATACGTGGAGTGCCGCAGCCAGGCTTCAGCGGCGCGAATGATCCCGCCGAATCAGGGCAGTTCAGGTCGTAACCGTGGTAGTTGTGGTCGGTCTGCGCATCCAGAACGGGGTCCGCGGCGTTGAACGTGCCAGCGTTGTTGGAAACGTAGAAGCCGTAGTTGCGGAAACTGACGCCTGCCTTGGCGAGCCGCTGCCAGACATACGTGTTGTCAGGCTGTTGGGCCGCGATTTCAGGGGCATTTCCTTCGCTGGGATACGGTGCCTTGCGGCCCGAATAGTTGGCCGGCCACATCTGCTCTGCGTACGGGTTCGAGTTGGCAGAGGCCACCCAGTTCCAACCGTTGGCGCTGACTTCGGCATCGGCGTAGAAGTTGTCGATGGTGGTGAATTTCTTGGAGAGGGCCCGCATATTCGGCGCAGACTCGTCGCCGAAGAGATTCAGCGAAGGATCTCCATTGCCCTTGCCGAGGCTTCCAAGCACCTGGTCGTAAGTGCGGTTTTCCTTGACCACGTAGATCACGTGTTTGATGGGACTCTCTTGACCAGGTTGGCGCGGGATGATGTTGCCACCAGCGGTGTCCGGGCGGTTGTTGTTTTTGACCTGCTCGGTGGCCTTCTGCAACTGGCCGCCCTCCGGAACGCTGAAACTGCTCAGCGTGCCAACGATCATCGATCCGCTGTATTGGTTTTCGGCGGCCGGTGCGGTTGACTCTGGGTTCGGGTGGCCAGGTCCGTTGTTCGGTCCGGCGCCCAGCCCCTTCGCGTTGGTGACATGCAGTGTCCCGCCGCTGAAGGCCAACGAACTCGGGTACCAGCCGACAGGAACCACGCCGGCCACTGCGTTCTGGGCAAGGTCGACGACGGCGACGTCGTTGTTACCGGAGTTGCTCACGAAGAGGCGGTGCCCGGCTTCGTCCAGGGCCAGTCCGGTGGGATTGGTTCCCACTGGTGCGCCCTTTTCAGGTGCGACGCTGACACTCGAGCTTGTGCCGGCTGCGGTATCGACAACCGAGACGGTGTCGTCGTCGCCGTTGGCGACGTAAAGCGTGCGGCCGTCCTTCGACAGGACGGACTTGTTGGGGTGGAGACCCACCGTGACGGTGCGGGAAATCTTGGGTTCGGCGCCTGTGATGTCCACCGCGGAGAGGTCCGAGGCGCCCTGGTTGGTGACGAACGCCGTCGTGCCATCCGGGGAAACCGTGACCGAAAGCGGCCGGTGACCGGCCGGCGTCGTCGAGACATTGCCAGTGGAGAGGTCGACGACGGACACGGCGTCAGCGAGCTGATCTGCGACAACCAGCCGCTTACCGTCGGGCGTGATCGCCAATCCGGCCGGGAAGAAGTTGAGTGCCTTGCCCGCGGGCGTCGCGGTGGGCAGTTGGATCGGCGCACCTTCTGCCAGTTTGCCGCCGGAGTAGCTGTAGGTCCGGATCTTGGAGTTTGCTGCTGCGCTGGCGTAGAGCTTGGTGCCGTCAGGGCTCCACGCCAAGCCCATGTAGAGGGATTCCGGGGACTTGTAGGAGATGGTCTGGTCTACCTCGTGGTCTGCGAGGTCGACGAGTTGCAGCGACTGGGTACCTTGACCGTTGTTCGTGACCGCGAGCCGCTTGCCGTCAGGGGAGATGGCGGAGTTGAGCGGGAGGTCTCCGAGTGAGGTCTGCTGTCCTGTTGGCGTGACGCGCATGCCGATTGACGTGACTGCCGTTCCGTCCTCGTGGGGGCCGGCGAACGTGGAGACCGCCGCGAACGCAGCGCCGCCGACCAGCACACAAGACAATGTTCCGATGATGACCGGGATTGTTTTGAATTTCATGGTCCCAAAGCTAGGAGCCATGAAACACGTTGGCCCGACTCACAGGGAACCAACAGCTAAATCATCAGTGAACTGATGAAGCGGGCAGGTGTTGGAATCGGGTCACCGGCGGCAATCAGCCCGCCAGCTCTCCGCGCCGGAACCTCAACTCGCGCAGGGCACCCCGGAGCGGTGACCCGGTGAACGGCAGATCCTCCAATTTGACCTTCCCGGAAGCTGACAGGGCCAATGCATTGGCGGCGGCGGCAGCACGTTGTGGCAAGCCGAGGGTCGACGCGAAATTGGCCCAGTGCTTCGCCTTGAGGTTTTTGGTTTTCCCGGACACCGGCAACGCGAGCGAGTCGTCTCCGTACAGCAAGGTGCATGGAATGTCGTAGATGGGGGCCATGACGAATCCTCCGTGCGGGCCCCCAAGTATCGAGAGATTCTTGGCATGGAGGTCGCCGTTCCCGGTCAGCCAGGCAAAAACAAACTGCAGGTACAGGTTGCGGCTTGCCACGAGTGGGGCTTTGCACCGCCCGGCAAGCGCAGCAGCGACGTCCTCGGATGTCACGGAATACTTGGAAGCCGGTGGCAGGCCCATGACCTGGGCTCCGTCTTCCATGGGCAGCCGCACCCAGGCACGGTCCTTGTCCTGGACGCGGTCGAAGCGTTCCACCAGCAACCCAGGCAACCCGTGCATGTCAGTGATGATATGGCTCTTGGCTACAGGGATCTTGAGGCCTTTGGCGGCGGAGAGGTGTGCCGCTTCGTTGGTCAGCAAGTGTGCGTGGTTGGGCGGGTCGAGCTTGAGTAGATACCGTTGGCCCCTGAGAGACAGCGGTGTGGTGAGCATAGAGGCACTTGCCTTGTCCTGTACTCCGGGGATGGCATGGCGGTCCACTGCGTTGGCGAGGGCGGCGAAGTCCAGTTCCTCGGGCTTGGATGTGTCGGCAAGGGGTGCCGGTTCGACGGGCATTTCCCCGGTAGGGACCACTTGGACGTCTCCCGGGGCATCGGCTCCGACTGCGAGCAGGAGGGTGAGTTCGTCGTCGAGGCTGGTTTTGGTAGCGTCCCTGAGCACGCTCAGCCGGTGCCCCTCCGGCAGCAGGCCCGCGAAGAACGGCGGCAGAGCTCCAGCGGGAGTCTCGACGGGAAGGTCTGTCAGGGGCAACGAACTGGCAACCGCAGGCAAACCGGAAGCCAGGTACTCCGCCGCGTAGGAAAAACTGACCCAGCCCTGGGCAGTGCGGACAAGGTGACCCGCCAGGACACTACCCTTGTGAACGTCCGCGGCACGAACGAACTTCAACTCCTCGAAATCGTCGGCCATTAGACCGCCGCCATGTGGAGGCCAACGGCGTTGGCTACCGCCACGACGGCGCCCAGCGAAGGATTCCCGGTGGCCGTCTCAATCGCCCGAACGGTCCTTTCGGAAGTTCCGGCAAGGTCGGCAAGGTCCGCTTGCGTGATTCCGGCCTCTTTGCGTGCTCTCCGTACGGTGGCCGCAATCGCCGCTAGGTCTTCCACGAGTCTCCGATGATCCGGCATGATGTTGCCGATTTGGCGGTTTACTAGCTCAATTCTGAACTATTTTGCCAGAATCGGCAAGATGCTGCCGAAAGTGATGATTTCGGCTGTTATGTGGCCGGGAAAACCTCATTCCGGCAAGATCCTGCCGATTTCCACTGTCCGGCTCGAGCCTGCCACCTACGTCCCAGCCAGCCATTCCGGCTCGAAGTCCGGATGGTCGGAATAGGGAAGCGCAAGGGCATTCAACGATTTCGTGGTCCATTCGATCGATTCGGGGATCCACTGCGGGGTATCACCAAGTGTGCCGCGAACCATTGTGGCCAAGGCCGTCTGCCGTGCGGATTCTACGATCCTGAGCAGCCTTCTTTTTGACTCGCATTCCAGGAGAAGGCGTCGCTCGTACCATTTGCCCGCCTCCGAGACGGAACGGTCGCCGAGGAGTCTCCGCGCCGCAGCCTCGTCCTCGTCCAGGCGGTTCGAGAGGAAATCGACGATATCCACAAATTGAGCGTACGCGTCCCTTGCGGCCGCGGAAATGCCTGCATTCGCTAGGCGGGGTCTGCTTGCTTTTCGCGTTGGAGCTCGACGGCGGCAATGTGCGGGAGGGCGTTGAAGTGGCTCCGGGACATGCTGCCGAACTCGTAGGCGGTCTCGGCGTGCTCGGACAGGTCCACTCCGGCGAGCTCCGCCTCGTGGCTGACCCGGAATCCGACGGTCTTGTGGATCACAAGGGCAATGATTGCTGTCATGATTCCAGACACTGCAAGGGTGACAAGAATGGCGACGATCTGCGCCACGAGCTGCTGGAGTCCGCCGCCGTAGAACAATCCCCCACCTTTGCCGTTCACCGGCAACGCGATGAATCCGAGTGCGAGCGTGCCGACAAGTCCTCCACCGAGGTGTACGCCCACGACGTCGAGGGAGTCATCGAAGCCGAACTTGTGTTTCAGGTCGACAAACACTGCGCAGGCGGCGCCGGCCACCAAACCCAGGCCGAGGGCTGCGGCGGGAGCCACGTTGGCACAGGCGGGGGTAATAGCGACGAGGCCCGCGACGACGCCGGATGCGGCACCCAAGGATGTGGGGTGGCCGTGCCGGATCTTCTCGGTGACCAACCAGCTGAGCATTGCCCCGGCCGGGGCTACGAGGGTATTGACCCAGATCAAGCCGGCCTGCGCCGACGTCGTGGCCGCGCCGGCATTGAAACCGAACCAACCGAACCACAGGAGGCCGGCGCCAAGCATGATGAAAGGGAGGTTGTGCGGGCGGTGGTTCGGGTCTTTTCCAAAGCCGTGGCGCTTGCCGAGGATCAATGCCAGGACAAACGCGGCAGCGCCGGAGCTGATTTCCACCACTGTGCCGCCGGCGAAATCAATCACCTGGCCGAAGACCGAACTGATGGCTCCACCGGGGCTGAGGAGGCCGCCGCCCCAGACCATGAAAGCCAGGGGGCAGTACACCAGGGTGATCCAGATGGGGACGAAGATGACCCAGGATGAGAATTTGGCGCGATCGGCGATGGCGCCGCTGATCAGGGCCACGGTGACGATGGCGAAGGTGGCGCTGAAGCCGAGCTTGATGAGATCGGTGGAACCGACCAGGTCTGCCGAGCCGAAGCTGGTGAACGGATTGCCGAAAATCCCCAGGACACTCTTGCCGCTGATCATCGAGTAGCCCCACAGGATCCACACGGCGCCTACGATGCCCGCAGAGATGAAGCTCATCATGATCATGTTGAGGGAGGCCTTGGCCCGCGTCATGCCACTGTAGAAGAGGCCGAGTGCCGGAGTCATGAGCAGTGCAAGTGCCGCCGACACCATGACCCAAACGTTTTCCGCAGTGATATTCACGTGCGTCTCCCTTCTTATCGGAATGCCTTAGGAGGACCGCCGCAGCTTGGTCCCGTTCTTCCCCTGCTCAATGCTTCCGGTTCCGTGTTTCAGGGAGTGCGAGGAAAAATTGCGGGGACGTTACATAACCGGGCTCGGCGTGAAGAACGCATGACGGACGTGTTTCGGGAATGTTAACGCCGCCGCGGCGCAGACGAGTGGCCGCCGGGGACAGGCGCCAACGATCCCAGTGATTCCGCGGATTCCTGGGCCAACCAAGGTGAAATCCTTCCATTCGGCCCGAAATCCGGACATTTCTTCCAGGTGAACGGCGGCTCACCTCCCTTCGATGCCATGTTTCTGCCGAATGCTGGCGCGTCACGGGCACCGGGCGCACACTTAGCCTGTGAAGCCGTTTCTCCTGCTCGCATCTCGCGCCGAAGACGCCGCCGCCGAGGAAGAGTACCAGGCGTATCTTCGTTTTGGAGGGCTCGTTCCCGAGGAGCTACAACGCATCCGAATGGAGGCGGCGCCCCTGCCGCCGCTTGAGCTCTCTGACTATTCCGGCGTGATTGTGGGTGGCAGCCCCTTCACTTCGAGCGACCCGCCGGAACACAAGAGCCCGGTCCAGAAACGGGTGGAGAAGGAACTCGCGCAACTGCTGGACACGATTGTTGCCACCGACTTTCCCTTTCTGGGGGCTTGCTATGGGGTCGGAACCCTGGGGCTTCACCAAGGCGCCGTGATTGACCGGACCTACGGTGAGGGGCTCGGCGGGGTAACCATCAAACTCACGGCTGAGGGCCTCCAAGACCCGCTCCTCCAAGGCATGTCCGAGCGCTTTGTCGCCTTTACCGGCCATAAGGAAGCCTGCACGGTCCTGCCGGGACACGCGGTGTTGCTGGCCGGTTCGGCCTCTTGCCCCGTGCAGATGTTCCGGATCAAAAAGAACCTGTACGCCACCCAATTCCATCCGGAGCTCGACTCCGAGGGGCTCGTCACGCGGATCGACACCTACCGCCACGCCGGATACTTCCCGCCCGAGGCTGCTGGACAGCTGATGGCAGACGCCCGGAAGATCACGGCGACCGAACCGATGAAGATCCTCGGCAACTTTGTCCGCCGATACGCGATTCCTCAATAACGTCGGAGGAATGAAGCACAATGGGCCCATGACTTTTGCAAATGTGGGAAGCCTCGGCACGAAACCCGGCCAGCGCGACGCCGTCGTATCTATCCTGCTCAGACCGAAACCGGAGCTGCGGGGCGCGGGCTGCCTGCTCTACGAAGTGGGCGTCAACGAAGAATCGCCGGACACGGTCTTTGTCTGCGAACTATGGGAATCGGCGGAAGCGCACCAAGGATCGCTGCAGCTGGACAGCGTCCAGGCCGCCATAAGTGAGGCAATGCCACTGCTGTCCGGAGAGATGGGCGGGACCCGGTTCACAGTATTGGGCTCACCGATCCGCGACGCCTGATATTCACCCAGGCGACACGTGGCTGACGGACAGTATTTTCATAGCTCATACATAGCTGCAGTAGCTACGGTTGGTTCATTATGGAAGAGCGAGAGCCCCGTCGTCCCGGCCAAGGGTCCAGACGAAAGAGAAGTCGGTGGAACAGCTGGAGTCCCCGCCGACGTCGATCGGCCTTGCTCACAGCATTTGCGGCCATTCTGGCCCTGACCGTGACCGCCACGGTCTACTCTTCCGCGCACGCCCGCTCATCCGTCTCACATAAGGTATCGGCGATGGCGAGCGCCACGCCGTCGGCAGCTCCAACCGCAACCCCGTCGATGGCGGGCACGACGTCGACCGCCGCACCGTCGTCGACGCCGGCCGAGGCGCCGACTGCCGCTCCAGCAGTCGCAGCTCCCGCAGCCGCTGCGCCCGCTGTGCCGGCTGCGCCGGCTACGGGCGTGACCCCCGCTTTGGACGCCGAGATCAACGGCATCATCGACGCGAACAGCCAGTACCAAGTCGGCGTCACCCTGATCGACTTGTCCGATGGCTCAAGCCATCAGTACGGGGTCCAGGCGCCATTCGAGGCAGCAAGCACCGCCAAGGTCCTGGCTGCCGCCGCGTACTATCACCTCGTCGAAACGGGCGCCGTGTCCCTTGACGATCCCTTGGGCGAGTACACAGCCGGATTCCAGATCAAGGAGATGATCCAGGACAGCGACAACGACTCCTGGTCCTTGGTCATGGACGCTGTCGGCTATTCGGAGCTCCAGTCGTATGCCGCATCGATCGGCGTCAGCTATGACCCCATGAACAACACCCTGACTCCAAGCGAAATGGCCAGCATCATGGCTGGTCTCTACGGCAGGAAACTTCTGGACCAGCAGGACACCGCACAGCTGTTGTCTTACATGCGGAACACCAACTACGAATCACTCATCCCCGCCGCGGTGCCGGCCGGGGTCACTGTTTTCCACAAGTACGGACTGCTCGACGACGAACTCCACGACGCCAGCATCCTCACCAACGGCACCAACTCCTACGCGTTCGTGGTCTACACCAAGGGTCAGGACGAGAGTGATATCCCTGCCCGCACCGACCTCTTCCACCAGCTCACCCAGGCTGTGGTGAACGGCCTGTTCTAAGGGACGTCGGCCTACCTTCAGCATCACGACGCCGGCCGCGCAGTCAGACTGACTGCGCGGCCGGCGTCCTTGTTCCCTTATGGGCGCTGAGCGCCTGTCGCGATGCGATCTATATGCCTCCCTTCTGCATGGGGTCGGGCCAATTTCCTATCAATCGGTTCTTGTCCTGCATGGTCTTCTCCTGACTCAAGTGTGTCCTGCGCGGTGTGCGCAGTTGGTCGTGCCTGCCAGATGGGCAGGGGCGGCCTGATCAGTCGGGAGAGGAACCAGGATCGAATGCGGGATCGTCCGAGGGGGATTGCCCGCGATCGGGGATGGGTCCGTGGCGGGGTGGCGGTGCCTGTGCGCGTTGTTCCGGCAGATCTGCCGCGCTAAAGGCGGAAGCGCCCTCTGGACTCGACGTCGATCCTGCCCCGGGTGGCGACACCGACGCGGGAACCGGTGTGTCAGGCGGCGGCCCGCCGGGGACCGGGGACACATCCGCTGTCGCCAACACTGCGGGGGGCATGAAGACAACGCCGTCCGGCATGAACGCGGGGTTCCTTGTGAATCCGGGGTCGCTTGTGGTCGCTCCCGATCCGGACTGGACCGAGGGCGAAAGAAGGGTCGTAGGGACAACCGGAACGCTAGGTCCTTGAGACTGCAATATCCCGGTCGCCTGCTCCAATATCCCGGGCGCGGGCGGCAGTGGTGGCAATGCCGGTACGGAAGGCGGCTCGGGCAAGGCCGGGAGTTCCTTGATCGTGTTCTCGACGAGGCGCGGCACCGCGTTGACTGCCCCAACGACTGGCGTCAAGACCTGCTCCCTTAGCTGGTTGACTACGGTCTCGGGAATTGCGGCCACCTGACTTCCGCTTGGAGCCGCGGACTGGACGTGGTTGACAAGCGATCCAACGGGACCGGTGAGGGGAACCGGGGGCAGTGAAACCGACGGTGACGGGACAGCCGGAATCGTCGGCAGGGCGTCGGTGGCTTGAGAAGGACCTGCGAGCCACAGCAACCATGCCAACGCGCCGAAAGCGGCGAGAACAACGGGGCGCAACAAAGAAATACCTCGGCGCCCCAGATAGCCGACCAAACACTCCACCTCCCCAGTGCGGTGTTTGGATATTAAGGTACGCCCGTCGTCGTCGGCAGTCCATAGCTAAGCATGCTTAGTTCCCGAATTCCGGAAGCATGGCCAGGTGGGTCGCGGCGTCGACATCGGGGCGGAGATCCCGATCCTGGACATCGGCGGGCAACGATAGACCGGTGTCGAAGGCCTTTCGGAACCGCGGACTCGTGAATTCTCCGCGCGTCCTGCCCTGCAGCCTGAGCGCGCGCGATGCGCAAAGGAGTTCGATGCCAACCAACGTTGAAAGCGCCCGCACGCTGGAATCCATGCGGGAGCTGGCCACACTCGCGAAACTGGCATCTTCTTCGGCGCCCAGCGAGAGCACCACCGTTTGCAGGCTCACAGGCTGTGCATTGCCTCGAATGCGGCCGACCGCTGCGGCCGCCACGTATTCAAGCATCATGACGCCGGACTGGCCGGCATTGTCGCCCGCAAGGAATCGGTGGAGACCGGTGTATGCCGGATCGCACAGCAAGCTGATCCTCCGAAGGTTCGTTGCGCACGCCGCACCGATGGCCAGTTGTAGGGCATCTACGCGGCGCGCGAGGCTGGTCATCTGGAACAGGCCGTGGTGGGCTACTCCATTGCTGCCGTCCTCTGCGGAACCGTACACCAGCGGGTTTTCATGACCGGCCACAACCAAACGCTCCAAAAGAGTACCGAGCGCGCCCAGCTCCTCCATCACCGAGCCGAGGGCCTGCGGCAGGGTGCGCAGGCAGTACGGGTCCTGGATTCTCGCCGGGGCACCGCTGCCTTCCACGAGGCCGCGCAGCACCCCGGCCATCTCAGTGACTGCGGGCGAATCAGCTGCCCACGCGACTTCGGGGCTGAACGCCTCGGGATTCCCGGACATTGCCGCGAAGGACAACGCGCTCACTGTGGTCAGGTTTTCCATGAGCGTTGCGAGCTTTTGCTGGGCGAGTGCGGCCTGGGCGATAGTGAGGGCGCTGGAACTGATGAATGGAAGGGCATCCTCGGTGGCCCAGGTGACCAGAGGCGAAGGGACGGGCCTGCCGGCCATAGTGGTGCGCTCGCCAAGGAGGGTGAGCGCCGTTCCCGCCAGGGCGGCCAGGTCCGCAGTGCCGATTCCGCCGAATTCGCGGACCTCGGGCAAGGCATCGGCGTTGAGCATGTCCACAACTGCGTCGGCCACAGACGGGTTGATGCCGGACGCGCCCGCAGCAAGCTGGGACAGCCTGATGACAAGCATTGCCCTGACGGTTTCGCGGTCCAGGACCCGGCCGGCGTCGACGGCGTGGCTGCGCAAGAGGTTCAAGCCGTGAACGTTGACGTCCTTGTCCCCGGCGTCGAGCGTCACGGAGCGGTTGGCCCCGACGCCGGTGGACCGCCCGTAGACGGGACGGGACAGTGCCGTCGCACGGGCGGAGCGCTGGGAGGCGGCCATCCGTTCAACGGCCGACGGCGTCAGTGTCACCTTCGCGCCGCCCGCTGCCACGGTTGCGATGTCGGCCAGCTGCAACCGGAGGCCGTCGATTTCGATCATGGAAGTGATTCTTTCTCAGATGGGCGGTTGACGTCCCCAACTAGCTCGCAGTTGTTGTCGTTTTGAGGGCTCATAACGACATCTAGTGCGTGGGCCCACGCCGCCAGGGTTCCCTGGCCGAGCTTGCGAGGCGAGGGTGGCGGTGGGGACTAGTTGGGGTTGTCGGGTGTGGTTAGCGGGTTTCTTCCATGGGGATGCGGACGCCGCGTTCGTGGGCGACGTCGATCGCGCGGTCGTAGCCGGCGTCGGCGTGGCGGATGACGCCCATGCCGGGGTCGTTGGTGAGGAGGCGTTCGAGTTTTTGGGCGGCGAGTTCGGTGCCGTCGGCCACGGAGACCTGGCCGGTGTGGATGGAGCGGCCGATGCCCACGCCGCCGCCGTGGTGGATGGAGACCCAGGTCGCGCCGGAGGACGCGGCGGTCAGGGCGTTGAGCAGGGGCCAGTCGGCGATCGCGTCGGAGCCGTCCTTCATGGACTCGGTTTCCCGGTAGGGGGAGGCCACGGAGCCGGAGTCCAGGTGGTCCCGGCCGATCACGATGGGGGCCTTGACTTTGCCTTCGGCCACGAGCTGGTTGAACAGCAGCCCTGCCTTGGCGCGTTCGCCGTAGCCGAGCCAGCAGATCCTCGCGGGGAGGCCTTCGAATTCGACGCGTTCGGCGGCGGCGTCGAGCCATTTGTGCAGGTGGGTGTTCTCCGGGAACAGTTCCTTGATGGCCTTGTCGGTCACGGCGATGTCTTCGGGGTCACCGGAGAGCGCGACCCAGCGGAACGGGCCCAGGCCCTCGCAGAACAGCGGACGGATGTAGGCCGGGACGAAGCCGGGGAACTCGAACGCCCGGTCGTAGCCGCCCTTGCGGGCCTCGTCGCGGATGGAGTTGCCGTAGTCAAAGACCTCGGCCCCGGCGTCCTGGAACTCGACCATGGCCTGGACGTGCCTGGCCATGGAGGCCTGGGCCTTCTTCGTGAACCCTTCCGGGTCCGCTTCGGCCTCGGTGTGCCACTCGGCCACGGTGACGCCCTCGGGCAGGTAGGAGAGCGGGTCGTGCGCGGAGGTCTGGTCGGTCACGACATCGATGCTGATCTCCCCGGCCCGGTGCCGGGCCAGGAGTTCGGGGAAGACCTCGGCGGCGTTGCCCACGTACCCCACGGACCAGCCGCGGCGCTCGTCCTTGGCCTTGACGACCTTGGCGATCGCGGTGTCCAGGTCGGTTTCGACCTCGTCCAGGTAGCGTTTGCCCACCCGGCGGCGCAACCGGGACTCGTCCACGTCCACGATCAGGCAGGCACCATCGTTCAGGGTCACCGCGAGCGGCTGGGCCCCGCCCATGCCACCGCACCCGCCGGTCAGCGTCAACGTCCCCGCCAACGGGCCCTCCGTGGAACCCTCCGCGGCGGGGGCCAGGCGGCCCTCGGCGCGTAGTTTGTTCCCGACGGCGGCGAACGTCTCGTAGGTGCCCTGCAGGATGCCCTGGGTGCCGATGTAGATCCAGGACCCCGCGGTCATCTGCCCGTACATCATCAGGCCCTCGGTCTCGAGGCGGCGGAACTCCGGCCACGTCGCCCAGTCACCCACGAGGTTCGAGTTCGCCAGCAACACCCGCGGCGCCCACTCGTTCGTGCGGAACACGCCCACGGGCTTGCCGGACTGCACCAGCAAGGTCTCGTCCTTCTCCATGGTCTCGAGGGTCCGGGTGATCGCGTCGAACGCGGCCCAGGACCGGGCAGCCCGGCCCGTGCCGCCGTACACGACCAGGTCATCCGGACGCTCGGCGACCTCCGGGTCCAGGTTGTTCATCAACATCCGCAACGGCGCTTCGGTCTGCCAGCTCTTCGCAGTCAGCTCCGTGCCGCGCGCGGCCTTGACCGGACGGGCTCCGGTAGTGAAATCGGCGGGTGCCATTCTTTGTACTCCTTAGTCTTCTGGACTAGTTGTTTCTTGCTCGAACTAGGCCAGGTTCTTGGACTTGAGCCAGTCCTGGGCGATTTGTCCCATGTCCTCGAACTTGGCGGTCCTGCCGTTCATCTGGATCAGGTCATCAGTGGTCAACGCGGCGGAGACCTTGTCCAGCACGGTCTTGACGGTGTCGCTGGCCTTCTTCTGGTTGATGACGGGAACGATGTTCTCGGACAAGAAGAGGTTCTTGTTGTCTTCGAGGGCAACCAGGTTGTTGGCGGCGATTGCGGGATCGGTGCTGAAAAGGTCGGCAACCTGTACCTGACCGGAAAGGAGGGCGTTCAGCGTGAGCGGACCGCCGGCGTCGAGCGCTGAGAATTCCTTGAAGTCGAGGTTGTAGACGGACTTCAGGCCGGCGACACCGTTGATACGAGTCTTCCACTCCGGCGGGCCGCCGAGGACGAGGTCCTTGGCAGCAGGCTGGAGGTCGCTGACGGACTTGAGGTTGTACTTGTCGGCGGTTTCCTTCTTGACCGCCAACACGTCCTTGTCCTGGGCCTTGGACGCCGTCAGCTGGGTGAGCCCGGACGGAATCCTGGTGCTCAGCTCTTTGGTGACCTCATCAGAGGTGACGGCTTTGGTGGAGGCATCGAGGTACTGCAATAGGGCCCCGCCGTATTCCGGCATGAGGTCGATTGAACCGTCCTTCAGCGCCGGGATGGTGACTTCGCGGCTGCCGATGCTGGGCTTTTCAGTAACCTTGACGCCCTTCGATTTGAGGGCCTCGGCGTAGATCTTGGCGATGAGCTGGCTTTCCGGGAAGTCCGCGGAGCCCACGATGATGCTGTCCGTCGATCCTGCGGCCGGGGAGTTGTTGTTGGTGGAACTCATGGGATCCCCACCGCCACAAGCGCTCAGGGCGATGGCGGTGGCTGCCGCCAGGGCGAAGCCAGTCAGGTACTTTTTCATGTCAATTCTCTCTGGGGAGGGCCGTTGCGGGGCATGCGGTGGCCAAGTGGGGGTGGATTGAACGGTGTTGCCGCCCTCGGGCAGGGCGCTCGACGGCGATGAAGCGGGTGAGTTGCTTAGACCGTGACGGGGGTTTTCACGGAGTCAGCCGCTGCGGCCGGGGCGGCAGCCTTGACGGTGCGCCGGGTCAGTCCGGGTGAGACGACCCTGCGGGTGATGAAGGCGAGCAATTGGTCGAAGAACAGGGCCAGCAGGGCGACCAGGACGGCGCCGGCAACCATCTGGCTGTAGTCGTTCTGGGCCTTGCCGTCGATCAGCAGCCGTCCGAGGCCGCCGAGCGAAATGTACGCGGCGATGGTCGCCGTCGAGATGATCTGCAGCAGTGCGCTACGGACGCCGGACAGCATGAGTGGGAGCGAGCAGGGGAGCTGGATGTCCGTGAGGATCTTCATGGTGCGGAAGCCCATGCCCTTGGCGGCGTCGACGGCGGCGGCGTCTACCGCGCGGACGCCGGCGTAGGTGTTGGTCAGGATCGGTGGGACCGCAAGGAGCACCAGGACGATGAGGCTGGGCAGGATGTAGCCCATTTTGGACGGGAAAGCGGGCGAGATCAGCAGGACCAAGAGGATCAGCAGGCCCACGCTGGGGAGGGCGCGGAGGGCGTTCGCGAGGCCCGCGATCATGAAGACGCCCTTGCCCGTGACGCCGATGTAGATGCCGAGCGGAACTGCGATGATGGCCGCGACGACGAGGGCGATGAGGGAGTAGAGGAGGTGCTCACCGATCAGGGTGGGGATGCCGTCGGCACCGGTCCAGTGTGCGGGATTGAACAAGTAGTTGATCATGATGCCACCACCTTGGGGGTCCACGGTGTGAGCCACCGGTTGAGGAGGATGATCAGTCCGTCGAGGATCATGGCGAGGACCACGCAGAGGATGATGCCGGCGATGATCGGGGTGAAGAACCGCAACTGGAAGCCTTGGGTGAAGAGCGAGCCGAGCTGCGGGATGCCTAGCAACGCTGCCACCGAAACGAGGCTCACGTTGGAGACCGCCGCGACGCGGAGTCCAGCGCTGATGACGGGGACGCCTACGGGCAGCTCCACTTTCACCAGGCTCTGGTATCCCCGGTAGCCCATGGCCTTGGCGGCTTGGACTGTGTCTTCCGGCACGGAATCGAGGGCATCGGCCACTACGCGGACAAGGAGAGCCACGGTGTAGATGGTCAGTGCCGCCACGATGTTGAGCGGGTCCAGGATCTTGGTGCCAAGGACCAGCGGCAACAGGACGAACAGGGCGAGGGAAGGGACCGTGTACAGCAGGCCCGCCACGCCGACCAGAAGGGGGTAGATCCGGCGGCTGCGGTGCGCCCACCAGCCAAGCGGAAGTGCGATCAGCAGGCCCAGGAGGAGGGGAGTGACGGCGAGCAGTACGTGCCAGCCGAGGAGGAACACGATGTTGTCGGACTGGCGGCCCAGCCATTCGAAGTTCATCGGGCCGTCTCCAGGTGCGGTTCGGCCTCGATTGCCTTGACGACGTCGGTGGCGGTCACTGTGCCGATGAGCTCGCCGTGTTCATTGACGACGACGCCGCGCCTGCTGGGGGAGGAAAGGGCTGCGTCGAGCAACTGGCGCATGGTCCCGGACGATGATGCGGACGTGCCGCTGAGGTTAAGGTGCTCCCTCTTGAGCTCGCCGTCGATGAGATCGGCCTGTGCCCAGCCGAGCGGCTTCCGGCCACCGTCGACCACCAGCACCCAGGCTCCTGTGGCCTTGTTTTGCGCCTCGGCGGCGGAGGCGCCAAGGGTGACCACAGCTTCTTCGGCAACTGCTACCGAGCCGGCCGCGTTGGTGAAACCGAGGGAACGGTAGCCACGGTCGCGTCCGACGAAGTCGGCTACGAATTCGTCAGCCGGAGAGGTCAGCAGCTCCGACGGCGTGGCCATCTGGGCGAGTTTTCCGCCGACGCGCATCACGGCAACCTGGTCGCCGAGCTTGAGGGCCTCGTCGATGTCGTGGGTGACCATGATGATGGTCTTGCCGATCTCGCGCTGCAGCCGGAGGAACTCGTCCTGGAGCTGTGCCCGGACCACGGGGTCAACCGCGCTGAAGGGTTCGTCCATGAGCATGAAGGCCGGATCCGAAGCCAAAGCCCGGGCCACGCCCACGCGCTGCTGCTGTCCACCGGAGAGCTGCCACGGGTAGCGCTTGGCGAAGCTCGCAGGGAGTCCCACGCGCTCCATGAGTTCGAGGGCCTTCATGCGGGCCTTCTGCCTGCTCTCGCCGAGCAGGACGGGCATCGTTGCCACGTTGTCGACGATCGTGCGGTGCGGGAAAAGGCCTGCGTGCTGGATGACGTAGCCGATCCGGCGCCGCAGCAACGCTGCGTCCATGCCGGAGGTCGGCTGGTCATCGAGGTAGATGGTACCGCTGGTGGGTTCGATGAGGCGGTTGATCATCCTCAGCGAAGTGGTCTTGCCGCAGCCGGACGGGCCAACCAGGATGGTCAACTTGCCGGTGGGCGCCTCGAGGTTGAGGCCGTCGACGGCGACCGTCCCGTCCGGGTACGCCTTGGTGACATTTTCGAACTTGATCATTTCTCTTCCATGCTTTCCTGGGGCACTTCATGGTCTCCGGAGGGTTCCACGAGGATGCTGTTCGCCACCCTCGCCAGTTCCTCGCCAAATGTCTGGGCCTTCGCTTCGTCCAAGCGGTAGCTCGGTACGACGATGCTGAGGGCTGCCACGGTGCGGCCGCCGATCACAATGGGTGCGGCGACGGCCGTGATGTCGTCTTCTACGCCGCTTCGCACGATGGCAAAGCCGCGGCCGTTCTGACCGCCGGTGAGGACCTTGCCAGCGGCTGATCCTTCCAGCGGAATGCTCCTGCCGACCCAGCTGGTGTGCCGGACAGAGCGGGTACCTTCGACGATGGCAATGTAGATTCCGGTTTCCCCAGGACCAGGAATGCTCAAATAGCAGGACTCGCCCGTTTCAGCGACGAGCCGCTTCATGTGTGGCGTGCAGAGCGATACGAGGGACTCCTGTCCCAACGCGAGGGCTCCCAACTGGATCACGCTGGCGCCAGGACGGAAGTTTCCGCCCGGATCCCGCTTCACGAATCCGCTGCCTTCCAAGGTGCGGAGGAGGCGGAGTGCGGTGCTGGCCGACAAGTCAACAACGCGTGCTGCGTCGCTCAGGCTGATGGAGCCATCCGTGCAGACTGCGCTCAGGAGGGCCAAGGCCCTTTCGACCGTCCGTGTGGAGGAATCTGCTGCCACTGCTTGGCCTGCTTTCAAGTGGTCTGGATCACCATGTCTTGCCACTAAGTAAAAATCAACTTTCATCGAATGGCAAGAGATTTCGGGAAATTACCTGAGATTCCGGGATTTGAGACGCTCAGTGGGAACGGGCCGTTTCGGCTGTGTTTCAGGAGTGTTAATTGTCCCGGTTCTGCACTCAGGGTCTTGTCATGGGGTGACAAGTGGTTTTTACTTGGTGGCAGTCTTTATTAATCGGAGGAACACGTGGAAACCGTCAATCAGCTCCTTGACTCAATCAAGGACGTGGGCCGCGATGCGGTGCGCGGGGGATACTCCAGGGCGGTATATTCCACGCCCGAGCTCGACCTCAGGCACTGGTTCATCGAACAAGCCCAACAGCGCGGCCTCGGCGTCGAGACCGACCGCAACGGCATTATCTGGGCCTGGTGGGGAAAGCCCCAGGACGGTGCGCTTGTCACTGGCAGCCACCTTGACTCCGTCCCGGGAGGAGGGGCCTTTGACGGGCCGCTTGGCGTCGCGTCCGCACTCGCCGCCGTCGATGTCCTCGTTTCCCGCGGTCTAGATCCGGGGCGTTCCCTGGCCATCACAGTCTTCCCCGAAGAAGAAGGATCCCGCTTTGGCGTAGCCTGCCTGGGCTCGCGGCTCCTGACCGGTGCCATCGACGTCGACAAGGCTCTGAACCTGCGCGATGTCGACGGCAACACGTTCGCCGACATCGCCCGGAGCAATGGCCTGGATCCGCGGCACGTCGGTCCCGATCCGGAAACCATGGCGCGAATCGGCGACTTCGTTGAACTGCATGTGGAACAGGGAAAGGGGCTGGGCCAAGGCGGGCCGGCCATCGCTGTCGGAAGCTCCATTCTGGGCCACGGCCGCTGGAAGCTGAGCGTCAGCGGCCAAGGCAACCACGCCGGGACCACTCTTATGGCGGACCGCGCCGATCCCATGGTCGCGGCCGCGCAAATCGTCGTTGCCGTCCGCGACACCGCGGCGCGGCAGCCCGATGCGCGGGCCACCGTGGGGCGCTTGACCCCAGTTCCCGGCGGCACCAACGTGATTGCCTCGCGCGTGGATCTGTGGCTTGACGCCCGCCATCCCGACGACGCCGTGACGGCACAACTGATCGAATCGATCTACCGTGCGGCCCGGGAAATCGCGGCAAGCGAGGGATGCACCGTCACCCTCACCGAGGAGTCCTACAGCGACACCGTGCACTTCGATCCCGGGCTGAGCCGACGCATCGGCGAGCTCCTGCCCGGCGCGCCGGTGCTGGCAACCGGCGCCGGGCACGACGCCGGAGTCTTGGCTGGACATGTCCCCTCGGCGATGCTTTTCGTCCGCAACCCGAGCGGAATCTCGCACTCCCCGGAAGAGTACGTGGCCGATGAGGACGCCTCAGCCGGCGCGGTCGCCCTCGCTGACGTTCTGGAGGGACTCTTATGAGCGGCTTCTGGTGCGAGGCGGCGCTTGTAAACGCCGACGGCGGTTCTGCCGCGGGCGGTGCGGTTGTCGCCACCGGCGTACGGCTGGAAGTGCAGGAAGGCCGGATCTCCGGGATCGCTACCGGCGTCGAACCCGCAACGGGTGACCGGATATTGAACGGGGTCGTCTTCCCCGCCGCGGCCAACGCCCATTCGCACGCTTTTCACCGGATCCTGCGCGGACGGACGCATGACGGGCGCGGTGACTTCTGGGTCTGGCGGGAGCAAATGTACCGGAGCGCCGGGGAACTTACCCCTGACAAATACGAGAAGCTCGCCGCGGCAGTTTTCACCGAAATGGTGGTCTCGGGCTTCAGTAGCGTGGCCGAATTCCACTACGTCCACCACCAGCCGGAAGGAACGCCGTATCTGGAGCCGCACGCGATGGAACTGGCGTTGGCCAGGGCTGCCATGGCGGCCGGGATCCGTCTGACATTGCTGGACACCCTGTACCTCGCGGGAGGGATCGGGACTCCGCTCAGCCCGGAACAGGCACGGTTTGGCGACGCCGATGCGCAAGCCTGGTTGGACCGGCTCGCGTCACTGCGGGCCGAGGTGGCGCGGAGCTTTCCCCCGGAAATGGTCGGCGTGGGCGCCGCGCTGCATTCCGTCCGAGGAGTGCCCGAGGAGGCGCTCAAGACCGTCGCCAGGCAGCTGCCCACCGATATTCCGCTCCACATCCACCTCAGCGAACAGCCGGCCGAGAACGAGGCGTGCCTGCAGGCTTATGGCGTCACCCCCACCGGACTTCTTGCCCGGCACGGCCTGCTGTCCGGGCGGCTTTCGGCCGTGCACGCGACCCACCTAACGCCCGACGACATCCAGCTCCTCGGGGATGCGGGGGCAACGGTTGTGATGTGTCCCAGCACTGAAGCCGATCTCGCCGATGGGATCGGACCGGCTCGCGCATTGTCCGACGCCGGCTCGACCATCGCGCTAGGCACCGACCAACACGCCGTGATTGATCCCTGGGTTGAAATGCGCACCTTGGAACACGGGGAACGCCTCGGCTCCGGCCAGCGGGGGAGGTTCTCACCCCAGGAACTGCTTCACGCGGCCACCATCGGCGCAACCTCATCCATGGCTACACCCACAGGGTCTGCCCTTGAGGTAGGTGCGGTGTGCGACCTCATGGCCGTGGCTCCGGACTCGGTACGGACAGCCGGTTCCATGCCGCAACAGTTCGCGTTCAGCGCGACGGCGAGCGACGTCACCGCCGTCGTGATCGCTGGGGAACTGGTGGCCTCGGACGGCGTCCATGTTCGGCTGGGTTCTCCGGGTGGCCTGCTCACGGAGGCGTTGAACGAGTTCTCGTAGCCGCTTTCCTTGGGTGCCGCGCCCCGGGGCGTCACACCGAGCAAGTTTTTGGAGGCGTGGCTGGCGCTCCACCCCGGAATTCCGGGGCGCTCGGATGCCGAAGCCGCCAAAAGATTGCGTGGCGTGACAGCCGTCGTGCCTGATGCCCAAGGTCCGAGTGAGTTCCCACGCGTATGCGTTGCCATGCCGCACGTTCACCCCGCGCGCAGCGAGACGCCCGCGCACCTTTGTGGCCGTTTTTCGAATCCCTCGCTCACCTTTAGTGAGCGAGGGATTCCGAAATCGGCCGTATATATGAGCGCGCGTCGGCCGAAACGGCGGCGTAAGTGAGCGAGCGTTCCGGGCGAGGGTTACTTCAGCCCCGAGCGGACGAACGCATCCACGACGTATCGCTGCAGGAAGATGTAGATCAGGAAGATCGGCAGGCACGCGAGCGAGGATGCCGCCATGATGGCGCCCCAGTTGTTGCCTTCGGCGCCCAGGAAGCCGCGGATGCCGACCTGGATGAGGGCATCGGACTTCTGCATGATCAGTGATGGCCACAAGTACTCGTTCCAGGCGCTGATGAACAGCATGATGCCAAGGGCCGCAAGTGCCGGGCGGAGGTTCGGAACCACCACTTCCCACAGTGTCCGCCACGATGACCGCCCATCCATCTGGCTCGCATCAAGGAGGTCCTTGGGGAAGGCCTCGAGGTGCTGGCGCAGCATCATCACCGCGAAGGCCGAACACAACTGCGGGATGACAACGCCGGTGATGGTGTTGAGAAGGCCCATCTGGGACACCAGCAAGTAGTTGGGAATCATCGTGACCTGGAAAGGGACCAACCAGGACCCCACGAACAACAGGTACAGGGCCTTCTTTCCGATAAAGTCCCAACGGGCGAAACCGTAAGAAGCCAGGATGGCCACTAGCAGTTGGGATGCAGCCAGCGTCAGCGCCATGCCGAAGGTATTCGCCAGCATGCCCGCGATGGGGATGGTCTTCAGGACGTACTGGAAACTCTCAAGACTCAGGGGTCCCGGCAACGGGTTGGTTGACAAGGCGTCCGACGACGGCCGGAAGGCCGTGACGAACATCCAGTAGATGGGGAAGATCGAAACGATCGCCAACACGATCAGGAGAACGTGGCTGGGCAATGACCGCAACGAGGAGAACGGCCCTGAAACTTTCCTCGGTCCTGAAAGCTGAGCATCAACGGAACCAGGCTGGGCCGGCGGGGCGATGGTGATGAAGGCCATGGTGGTTCTTTCTAGTTGTCGTAAAAGCTGAGTCGCTCCGAGAGTTCCACGAAGACCAGGGCGATCAGCCCGAATCCGAGGAAGAAGAGCGTGCCCGCCGCGGAGGACAGGCCGGCGTCGAAGTTCCTGAAGCCGAACTGGTACAGCAGGTAGTAGATGTTGGTGGATGAATTGCCCGGCCCGCCCTGCGTCACGAGGTCGATGATGGGGTAGGTCCACTGCGCGGACAGCAGGATGGTCATGAGCGAGAGGAACACCAGGCTCGGCGAAAGCAACGGGATGATGATCCGCCACGTGATCTGCCTGCCGCTCGCGCCGTCGATCGATGCGGCGGCGGCATAGTCCGGGCTGATGCCCGCCAGTCCTGCAGACACGACGAGCACGCCGAAGCCGAGCATCTGCCAGCCGACAATCACGATCACCGCGATCATCGAACTGTCGGGATCGCGGAACACGTTGCCTATCGGTGCGCCCAGGGCGGCGGCGATCGCGGGAATCGTCCCGCCCTCAGGGGCGAACAGCCACCGCCAGATCGCGCTGCTGGCCACGGGAGTGATGAGGAAGGGAACGAAGATCAGTGCTTGATAGGCCGTGCGCGCCTTGCCCTGGACCTTGCGCGAAAGCAGCGCGAACACGAGCGGCAACGCAACGGAAATTCCCAGGAACGCCAGGATGTACAAGCCGGTGTTGATGAGCGCTTGGTGCAGTTCGGGCAGGCTCAGGACCTTCGCGTATTTCTGAACGTCGACATATTGTTTGGGCTTGGTGGGGATCAGGTTCCAGTCGTTGAAGGACAGGTTGACGGTCTGTCCCAGCGGCCAGTACGTCCACACGAGTAGCAGGACCACGGCGGGCAGGATGTAGAGGTAGGGGCTCAGGGCGCGGCGGTTGGGACGGCGCGTAACCGGGAGCCCCGTCGGGCCGGCAGGGGCAATGCCCGCTGCCGGCCCGGCGGTCTCGATGAACATTCTTTCGGCTTCCTTCCGGCGCTGTGGCTGGTTAGCGAACGCTTTCGGCGAGCTCGCCGTCGGCCGCTTCGACGTCGGTTGAGGGCTCGACGTCGGACTCCTCGCCGGGGGCGGTCATCGCGGCGGTGGCCTCTTCGAGGGTCATCTTCTCGAAGGCCGCCATTTGCTCGGCCGTGACGGAGTACACCGTGGAGAACTCGCCGATCGGCACGACGGTGCTGAGCATCTTGTCCTGGTAGATGTGGATCAGGTTGAACGCCTGCGCACCGTTCTGTCCGCGCATCGACTTCGGTGCGACGTTCAGGTCCTGCGTGTAGCACGTGGCCGAGGCAACCGTCACGGGAGCGCCTCCGAAGGTGCTGAACGTGGAGTAGTGCAGGTGGCCGGCCAGGATGCCACGGACGTCGGTGCCTTCGATGACCTTCTCGAAGCGGCTCTGCTCACGCAGCTCGAACATGGCCATCATCTCCAGCGGGCTCGGAACCGGCGGGTGGTGCAGGGCGATGAGCGTGCCGTGCGGCGCCGGGGTAGCCAGGACATCGGACAGCCAAGCGAGCTGCTCGTCCGAGATTTCGCCGTGGTGCTTGCCCGGAACCGTGGAGTCCAGGGCGATGATGCGCAAGCCGTTGACGTCGTGGACCATATCCACGGATTCCTCACCCGCGTCGGAGTCAAGGAGGCCCGAACGGAAGGCGGTGCGCGCGTCGTGGTTGCCCATGACCCAGATGATCTTGGCGCCGAGTTCCTCGGCCACGGGTTCCACGATGTTGCGGAGGCGGACGTAGGCGTCCGGGCGGCCGGTGTCGGCGAGGTCGCCGGTGAACACGAGTGCTTCGGGCTTGACCTGGGCCTTGACGAAGTCTCGGAAGAGCTGGCGCAGGTTCTCGTCGCTGTCCACGCTGCCGTGCAGGAGGTCGTTGTCCGCCACGAAGTGGGTGTCGCTGATGTGCAGGATGAAGTGCTCGGGGGCGGGGTGCTGGAGTTCTGTGCTCATGGTCTTGTCTCCTTGTAATTATCTGCGGTGGGTAGCGGTGGTTCTTAGCGGGTGGAGCTGGTGGTCAGGACGTCCCTGAGCCGTTCGAGGTCGGCGTCGCTGAAATCGTGTGCCTGGAGCAGACCAGTGGCGCCGCCGTACACTTCGTCGATGAGGTCCAGTGTGGTTTCCAGGACAGTGGCGGGACTCGCGGAGATGATTTCCCGGAGTTCCTCGCCGATGCCTGCAAGGCCCGGGTGGCTGGAGGCGGCTGCCACCATGGCCTCGCTCCATTCGCCGCGCAGGTTCTCCTCGCTGGCTACGTAGTCCAGGATCACCTGCTCGCGGTCCACTCCTGCTGCCAGGAGGGCCAGGGCAATGACGACGCCGGTGCGGTCCTTGCCCGCGGTGCAGTGGACCAGCACGGGCTCCGTCCCGGAGTCGGCGATGAGGCGGACGGCGTCGGCAAGGCGCTGCCCGTGGCTACGGATCATGAGCCGGTAGATGTCCAGCAGGGTGGTGATCTCTGCCGTACCGGGGACGTTACCTTCTTCGAAAATCGGGTTGTGCCTGGTGTCGACGCCGAGTCCGTCGAGTTTGCTGGGCGACTTCTCCAACTCGGTGCGGTCACGCAGGTCGATGACCAGACGGATGCCGAGCTCGGAGAATTGGCGGCGTCCGGCGTCGGTCAGTCCGTGCAGTGCGTCAGAGCGGTACAACTTCCGTTCGCGGACGGTCCGCGCGGCGGCGGTATCGCCCGCCGCGGCGGCGGCGTAGCCCGCCGTGCTCCGGAAGTTGTAGGTGCCCTCCACGGGGTAGGGGCGGTTGCGGGTTCCGAAGACTGCGTCCTCGGCAGTGGTTGTCACAGCTGGTGTCCTTTGGATGGGTGAGAGAAGTTAGGGGATCAGGTCCTGGGCGCGCTTCTGGGCGTCGGCCATGGTGGTTTTTGCGTCCTTGCCGTAGTAGACGACGTTCTCGATGGCCTTGCCGAGGATGTCGTCGATCTGCACGTAGCTGTTTCCCGGGTAGGAAACCCACGGCTGGAGGCGGTCAAGCTGCGCGAGGTTCGGGGCCAGGAGCGGGTTCTTCTGGGCCCAGTCGTAGAGGGAACCGCCCGGAGCGGTCAGCGAGGTGCGCAGCGGCAGGTAGCCGATCTTGGTCGAGATCTGCTCGTAGGCGTGGTCGCTGGTCATGAACTTGATCAACTCCCAGCCGGCGCGCTGCTTCGCGGGATCCTGTGAGAGTACGAACAGGGCCGAGCCGGAGTTGGTGGGCACGGCAGGCTTGCTGCCGAAGGAGGGCATGCCGGCGGCCTTGAGTTCCCAGCCGCCCTTGGTGGCAGCGGACATGAATGAGCCCTGGAGCGCTGAGGTAGTAAGGATGAAGGCGGTATCGCCCTTCGGGAGGCCTTCGTATTGTGCGTTGCTGTCTGCGTTGCGCAGCACGCCGTCCTTCGTCAGCTGTGCGAGCTGCGTAACCGTGTCGACGGCCGCGTCCGAGCCGAATCCGATGGTCTTGCGGTCATCGGAGAGAACCTGGGCTCCGTTCGACTTGAAGATGCCTTGCATGCACCAGTTGCCTCCGATGCTTGCGCACGAGATGTCCAGGGAAGGCTTTCCGGTCTTCGCGGAAACAGCCTTTGCGGCTGCCTCCACCTTGTCCCAGGTGGAGAGGTCCGGGTTGGTGATTCCGGCGTCGGCGAGCTTGGTGGCGTTGTAGAAGAGGACAGGGGTGGAGAAGACGTAGGGAATGCCGTAGGTCTTGCCGTTCCAGTCGGCGAGGTGCTTCGCGTTGGGGTGGAACGGGTGGGCGCCGCCGAGGGCGTCGTCGACGGCTTTCTGGCCGACCAGGTCGCTGATGGGCTGAGCGCCAAGTTGGGTGGCGGCGAAGTCGAGGGAATCGAACGTCAACTGCGCGACGTCGGGCGCGTGTCCGGCGAGTAGCTGCGTCTGGACGCTGCTGACCGTGTTGGATCCGACGGCGCCGCCGCCCTGCGGTGCCTGCGCGGTGACGTGGATGTTCGGGTGGGCCTTTTCGAAGTCGGCTACCAGGCCTTTGACGGTATCGGTCCAGACGCCGGCCTGGGCCAGGTTGTAGCTTTCGAAGGTGATGTTGACTTGCTGGTCTGCCGTGAGTTCCGGGATGACCTGGTTGCTCACGGTGCTGGCCTGCGAGGTGCCGGAACAGCCAGCGAGCGCCAATGCGGCGGTGCCAGCGGCGATGGTCAGTGCAATTGAACGGAGAGGGCGCACAATATTTCCTTGATTGCTGGGTTGGGTGGGTACTGCAGGTTCCGGTTTGGGGCCGGAGTATGGGGGAAGAGCGGCTGTTAGACCGAGGCCGCTGGCTGCGCCGAGCTCGCAGTGGGCGCGTGCTTCGCGTCTGCGTGCCATTCGAGTCGCCTGCCGCTTACGCGGTCAAAGAGGTGGAGGTTTTTGGCTTCGGCACTGAGTACGACGGCGTTGCCCGGCTCCCAGTGTTGGCCGCGCGGGGCGCGGACGGCCACGCGGTTATCGCCGACCCGGCAGTAGATGACCTGTTCGCTGCCAAGGTTTTCGCTCAGGTCAACGATGCCCCGAAGGGCTGCCCCGGAGCTCGGCGCCGCTGCGGAAGAGCCGGGTGCGTGGATGCTCAGGTGCTCGGGGCGGATGCCCAGCACGACGTCCCGCCGGGGTGTTTCCCCGTCCCATAGCACCGCTTCCAGGGACGGCGCCATGACGGTGATGGAACCGTTGCTGGTGGAAAGTTCGGCGTCGATCAGGTTGGTGGCCGGGGAGCCCAGGAAGCCTGCCGCGAACACGGATGCCGGCTTGTCGTAGAGCTCTTCCGGCGTGCCGAGTTGCTCGAGCTGGCCTCCGTTGAGCAGCGCGATCTTGGTTGCCATGGTCATGGCTTCCACTTGGTCATGTGTGACGTAGATGAACGTGGCACCGAGGCGCTTGTGCAATCCGGCCAGCTCCTGCCGGGTCGCGGTGCGGAGCTTGGCATCCAGGTTGGACAGGGGTTCGTCCATGAGGAAGGCCTTGGGCTCCCGTACCAAGGCGCGCGCAACTGCGACGCGTTGGCGCTGGCCGCCGGACAGTTCCTTCGGCTTGCGGTCCAGGAGGTGGCCTATCTCCACCATTTCGGCCACGGCCTCCACGCGCTTCTTGACTTCCTGCTTGTCGGTGCGCCGCACGTGGAGCGGGAAGGCAAGGTTTTTCGCCACGCTGAGGTGCGGGTACAGGGCGTAGCTCTGGAACACCATGGCCAAGTCGCGCTTCTTGGACGGGGCGGTGGTGATGTCGGTTCCGTCCAGTTCGAGCGAGCCCGACGTCGGTTCCAAGAGGCCCGCGATCATGCGGAGCAGGGTGGTCTTGCCGCAGCCACTGGGGCCGAGCAGGACCAGGAAGTCACCGTCTTCGACGGTGAGCGATACGTTCTTTACCGCCGACACGTTCTTGAATGAACGCGACAACTGGTTGAGCACTAGTCGGCCCACGAGCACCTCCGGGGAAACGATGTTTCCTAAATCGAATTATTTAGGAAACGTCTTACCCTTGAAGGGTGGGGCTCGATTATTAACAGTCGGTGCGGAGTTGATTAACTCCCCGTGCGCTGACAGGAAACAGTTGAAACCGCCCGCGTTTCATGCCGGAAGTTATTCCGGGTTTTCCACCATGTGGAGGACTTCTTCGAACACAGCGGAACGCGCGCGCTCAACGTCGGGAGAATCTGCCGTCACCGCGGCGTGCAGGGCGGACAGCACCAGCATCTGGACGATATTCCCAATGGGCAGCTGGTCGTTCCACGAATGGAATTCAGCCCCGGCCACGAGCGTGTGGGTCGAGAGGTCGGCGAGTTCGGATTTCGCATAGCTGGTGACCCCGATCACGGTTGCCTTGCGTTCAGCCGCGATCCGCGCAGAACCAATCGTGAAGGAGTTCATTCCGCTGTCACTCACGGCGATGCAGACATCCCCCGCTGAGAGGAGCTTGGCGGAGATGTGCTGCGAGACAATGTCGGATGGCGCCTCGCATTGCACTCCGGCCGACAGGAACCGCAGGGCGAGGGATTGGGCGGGAGCGAGTGACGCTCCGTTGGCCACCACCAGCAGGCGCCCGCCCTGGCGAATCGCTTTCACAGCGGCGTCGAAGGCCTCGAAGTCCAAAGACCCCAATGCTCCGCGGATGTCCTGGGAGGCCCGGGAAAAGATCCCTGAAACCAGGTGTTCGGAGGATCCGGGTTCGCCGGTTGCCCCGGACTCTTCCTGTTGGATGCTGTCCCGTGCCGCGGCGCCCAGATCGCGCAGCAGGACCTGGCGCAGGTGCTGGAATCCGTCAAAGCCCATGCTCTTGCACGCCCGCACGATCGTCGCGGGCGATGTCCCCGTCTGGGTGACCAGATCCGCCACCGACATCCTGGCCACGGTCTCCGGGGAATCAAGGCACAACTGCGCCACGCGCTGTTCGCTGGGAGCCAGCGAGGGGAAAATCGACTTGATGTGCGCGCGGGAACCGCCCAGGGGCGGTTCGGATTTGTACGGGGTCATTCGCCTTTCATACCAGATTCACTTGAATAGCGAACCAGCAGTGCCGAAACCGACGACGGCGGGTGCCTGCCGCCGTCGGGCACTCACCCTTATCAGTCGAGCGGCAAAGTGACCGTTACGCAGGTTCCGTTGCCCGGACTGGACACGATGGAGACGTCGCCGCCCACTTCGCTGACGGCGATGGACATGAGGCGGAGCCCGAATCCGTGGTGTGCGCCGGCGGGCGCACCCTGCCTGTCGAATCCGGCACCGTTGTCCGTGACTGTCAGCCGGATCCCATGGTAAACGGCGGCGAGCCGGACGGTGACGTCGTGGGCGTGCGCGTACTTGAACGCATTGCTGAGGACTTCCTTGGCGGCGTGGTAGAGCAAGGAAGCGGAGCCGGACGAGATTTCGACACCATGGTGCGGGGTCTCCCAGTGGATTTCGGTCCCTTGGCGGCGGAGCGGTGCGGCCAATCGGTCGATGCAGCCCGCGAGCCCCAGGGCATGGAAGTCAACGGGTTGCTGATCGGTGATCACGCCATTGATGGCGGTAACGTCGTCCAGGGCTGTTGTTGTCTTCATGGCCGGTCCTGCTCCCCTTGCAGCTTTGGTGCTTTCGCCGGCGGGTGCGTTCCGCCTGTGCTTGCATTAAGACTGGACCAGAGGAGTTAAGGTTCCCGCGATATTCAGTTAGTTTCGTCCTAATTTTTTGTCAGGAATTTCTCCTACTTCGCAAGGAAGCCGAGCAACGCCTGGTTGACCTCGGCGCCATGCGTCCACAGCAAGCCGTGCGGCGCGCCGTCGATCTCCACATACTCGGCGCCGGGGAGAGCCTCCGCGAACCGCCGGCCGGTGACGTCGATGGGCAGGATGTTGTCCGCGGTGCCATGCACGATCAAGGCGGGCACGTCGATCTTGGGGATGTCGGCGCGGAAATCGGTGAGCCACGTGGGCTGCGCGGCCACCGAGGCGTAGGCACCAGACTGGGCCGCCAGATTCCAGCTGGCGGCGACTGCTTCATGGCTCAGGCGGTGCGTTCCGAGGAAAGTGGATGCGTTGTAGAAGTTGTTGAAGAATTCGGTGAAGAAAGCGTAGCGATCGGAAATGACGGCTTCGGACAGTCCGTCGAACACGGACTGCGGGACGCCTCCGGGGTTGTCCTCGGTCTGAAGGAGGAACGGCTCCAAGGATGAAATGAACACGGCCTTCGCCACCCGGGCCGAGCCATAAGTGCCAAGGTAGCGGCCCACTTCGCCTGTACCCATCGAGAAGCCGACCAGGACGGCGTCGTTGAGATTCAGTGCTTCCAGGAGGGTGTTCAGGTCCGCGGCGAAGGTGTCGTAGTCGTAGCCGACCGTGGGCTTGCCGGACTTGCCGAAGCCGCGGCGATCGTAGGTGATGACGCGGTAGCCGGCGTTGAGCAGTGCGGCGGTCTGCTTTTCCCACGACGAACCATCCAGGGGATAGCCGTGGATAAGGACCACTGGCTGGCCGGTCCCGTGGTCTTCGTAGTAGATCTCGATCTCGGTGCTGTTTTCGTTTCCGACGGTGATGTAAGCCATGACTACGGTCCTTTCGTAGCGGATCTTGCCGAGCGTTTCCAGCCTACTGTCCGGGCACGACGGCGGCACACGCTTTCGAGGCACCCCTCACCCTAGGGTGCCTCGCGTTCGGTGGCGGAGGGTGGTGCTGCCACCACCACCATCCGGGGACACTGGCTACCGGCGACGCCGGGGCGGATCCTTGGATCACCGCCGATGACGATCCAAGGAACACCCATGCCACTTGCTCTACGCTCCGCCACCAAGAGTTACGCTTCCATCGACGACCTCCTGGGCGATGGACGCCGCCGCTTCTTCAGCCATGGCTACAAGTCCACCAACCCGCGGCTGCATGAACTCCGAGTGGCCCACACGGTGTCCGAATCCACGCTTTCGGCACGCGCCGGGTTGGGTGTGGAGGGAATCTGGTCAGTCAAAGGAGAATCGGAGCAGGTTCCGCATCTGGGCACCACGGACGTCCTTGTACTTGCCTGCAGAATGGCAGAGGCCCTGCTGGCCAGCCGCTATTCTCCCGAACTGTTGCCCAAGGCCTACGTGAGGTCGGTGTCCATCTCCGGCGGTGGTGAACCCGTGGAGGGCGCGCTCGGCGACCTCGAATGCCGGGCAACGCTGCAAAACGTGAGCGACGGAACCGCTTCCGTTCTTCGGTGCTCGGTCGCATCCATGACAGCCACGTTGGAAGTAGCTCATGCCCCGGCTGGACTCGGACTTGCCTCGGTCCAGTCGCCGTCCGAGGAAGCCTTGGTGGGCAACGCCGGCACGCGCCTTTACGGCGATCTCTGGGCAGAACGGCAAGTGTCACTGCTGGACCTGGTCCTCGAACCGGACCACGAAACCGCCCGCGCCACCGTCTCTTTCCGCCAGCAGCCCTCTCTCAACCAGCGCCTGGGCCACCGCCGCGGACTCGAAGCCGCCTACCCGCACGCGCTATCCGCCGTCGAATATTTCGTGGCCACCTTGCAATTGGGGCAGGTGCTGCTCTACCGGCTTGACGCCATGAACCGAACGGACAGCAACACGCTGTGGATGCGCAAGACCCGCATCACCCTCTGCGGTCCGGACTTGAAAACGGCGAGTGGGCAGGGAACCGGCCTCACCGTGCGGCTACGCAAGAGCCGGTTGATAGTGAAGCGAGTCGTGGCGTTGCGCTGACGTTGTAGGAACCTTCGACGGCTGTGAAGTGGTGTGCAGCGTGGCTCACCAACTGCCCGCTCACGGTGCAGTCGTGGCCGCTGGGGTCGATCAATGAGCGCGCGAGCGGCCGTCGTCCGGGGTCTGGGCGGAGCACTGCCCGAACGAGTGGTCACCAATGAGCACTTATCCACCATCATGGACACTTCGGACGAATGGATCAGGCGCCGGACCGGCATCGCCGAGCGACGCCATTCGGACGAAACCGAGAGCACCAGCGTCCTCGCGACCTCAGCCGCCCAGCGCGCGTTGGCGAGTGCCGGCGTCCCTTCCGTGGGGCTGCTGATTGTTGCGACGTCGACGCCGGACAAAGTCTGCCCGGCGACGGCACCGAAGGTCGCGGCGAACCTTGGGCTTCAAGGCATCGCGGCTTTCGACGTCTCCGCCGTCTGCTCGGGGTTCGTCTACGCCCTGGCTACGGCCAGCTGGGCCATCACCTCGGGCTCTGTGGACTCGGCCCTCGTCATCGGTGCGGACACATTCACGCGCTTGCTCGATCCGACGGACCGGACCACTTCCGTGATCTTTGGGGACGGGGCAGGCGCGGCTTACCTCTCTGCCGGTACCCCAGACGAGCCTGGCGCCATCCTTGCCTCCACGCTCCACTCGGACGGCAACGGAGAAACGCTCATCCAGGTGCCACGCAACGCCGGGGGCTTCTTCGAGATGCAGGGGAAGGAGGTGTTCACGCAGGCCGTGTCAGCGATGTCGGAGTCCGTGGAAACCGTGCTGCGGAGCGTTGGATGGGCGGCGGCTGAGGTGGATTCCCTGATCGCACACCAAGCGAACCTCCGGATCCTGAACACGGTGGCCTCTGTCACCGGCATCCCCGGGTCCAGGGCCGAAGTCCACCTGGACAGGGTGGGAAACACATCGGCCGCCTCTATTCCGTTGGCCATGACCGACGCCGGAACCAAAGGCCACAGGACTCCGGGCGACAAGGTGGTCCTGACGGCATTTGGCGGAGGAACCACCTGGGGCGCCATTGCCATGACATGGCCATCGATCTCGGTTGTCGACCCGCACTAGGGACGCACCGCCGATTCCTGCGGGCCGGGTGCCGTGCAGGACCACCGTGGCACCGGCCATCCCGGGCCACCCGTACAAGGGGGAAACCAATGGAAATCACTGCTCTGGACGTCGTCGATGCGATCCGTTCCACCATGGACGAGCTGAGCCACATCGGCCCGGACGACCCGTTCGCGGACCTGGACATCGATTCACTCTCACTCGTTGAAGCCGCCGTGATCCTTAGCAACAAGTTCGGCGTGCGGGTAGACGAATTCGAGCTCGCGGAGGCAGGCACTGCCCGGGCGGTGTCAAGCGTAGTCACCGAAAAGCTGGCCCTTCAGCTTGCCGTCTAGCCACAAAAAATCAAAAGAACCGACGTCCTTCAAGACCCAAAGACCCAGCCCAAACAGTGAGGATAACCATGGCCAATCCGGCAATTGCAGTTGTTTACTATTCAGGCTCCGGCCACACCAAAGTCCTGGCGGACGCAGTGGTTGCCGCTGCCGTCTCGGCCGGTGCCACCGCGGCTCTGTTGCGGGTGGATGAACTCACTGAGGAGTCCTGGAGTTTCATCGACGAGGCCGACGCCATCATTTTCGGGGCTCCGACGTACATGGGGACTGCGCCTTCGGTGTTCCATGCCTTCGCTGAAAAGACCGCAGGCCGTTGGGCCGTGCAGAAATGGCGCAACAAGCTGGGGGCAGGCTTTACCAATGCCGCGTGCAAGGCGGGGGACAAGAACTCCACTCTGGATTACTTCTCTACTTTTGCCGCGCAGCACGGCATGAACTGGATCAACCTCGGCCTCCTCCCGGGGTGGAAGAGCACAAAAGGCACCGAAAACGACCTCAACCGCTTCGGATACTTCAACGGTGCCGCAGCCCAGACGTTCTCGGACGTGGGCATCGAAGGCGTTCATCCCGCGGACATAGCGACGGCCGGGCACTTAGGCAGGAGGGTGGCGGACATCGCCTCGATCTTCGCTGCCGGCAGGATCGCGATGGACCGCGATCTCGTCAGCACTGGGGCCTAGCAGCTCAAACTTCCAACCCAGATGCTGTCCCTGGTGCCGCAGGATCATCCAGCGGGACCGGGGACAGCGTGTTTTCCACGATCTTGAGCACCTTCGGGTTGGAACGGTGGAAGAGGTGGCCGCCGCCGGGAACGTCATGCACCCGCGGCGCCGCCGAGCACCAGGATGCCCAGCGCAGGGAGTCGGAAGCAGGCACCACAGGATCATCGGTGCTGTAAAGAAGGGTGGCGGGCACCTCCAATTGGTTGGCCGGCGGCCTGCCCGGATACTCCGCCAGCAACGCCAGGTCCTCAAGCAATACTTCGCGGGCGCGCTCGGACAGCCCGCCGGAAGCGGCAGCCGCGGCGGCCACGCCGTCGTGCATTCCCGACGGCGGACGTGCGGCCGCCAGGAAAACGTGCGCTACTCGTCCGGTGCCCTGGAGGCGGAGGGCGGCCTCGAAGGCGAGGATTGCGCCCATGCTGTGTCCATAAAGGGCAAGCTCCGGCGACGGGGATGCTTCGATCCGCTCAGCGAGGGCATCCGCAGCGGACGCAAACGTTGCGAAGTCCCTCCCGCGGTAGCCAAGCCTGGTGACCTCGAGGCCCGGGAAGCGCCACGCCGCGAAGCTTGCCGTGGTTCCGCCCGCGTGATGGAGGCAAAACAGGTGCACGCCGGTGTCCTTGGCGCTAGTTGAAGGCGAGCCGGTGGCGATCGTGCTCCATGCGGGATGCGGCCACGTCATCCATGTGTTCCTCGGCCCATTCCTTCATTTCAAAGATGATCCTGAGAAGCGAACGGCCGCGCGGAGTGAGTTCGTAGTCCGTGCGCACGGGAACGGACACCGTGACATGCCGCAAAACCAGTCCGTCACGTTCGAGTGACCGCAACGTGGAAGTCAGCATCTTCTGGCTGGCTCCGGGAATCCGCTTGCGCAGGTCACTGTGGCGTTGCTGCCCATCCTCCAAGGCAAGCATCACCAGCGTGACCCATTTGCTGCTGATGGCCTCAAGGAGTTGCCGCGCAGGGCAAAGGTCCAAGGAAGCGTTGTAGTGCTTCTGGGCCTTCTGACGTTTCTGTTCAGCCGTGAGAGTCATATCCCCAATACTTTCCTCATCAAATTGACTGGTGAGGCACAGCATACTTGGGGGTTGTTACGGCCGGGAAAACTGCGTCGCAAACCTTAACCCGTTGGGGGCCGGCCCGTCCTTCACCGTGGGGATTACCAACAGCGATTCGCCCGCCAGCGCCATGAACTGAAGATCCGAGTGGTGGTCGCCGTAGGCGAAGCTCGCTGACAGGTCCACCGCATATTCGGCCGCGTGGGACGCGACGGCCCGCTCTTTGGCGCCACCCACCAGTGCTTCCTCGATGTCGCCCGTATACCTACCCTTGTGCGTCCGGGGGAGCGTGCACAGCATTTCAAGGTTTGGCCAGCGCCGACGCACGCGCACCAGCGCCGGTTCGAACGACACCGTCACCGCAACGATCCGCCGACCGGATCTCGTGTGAGCGTCCAAGAGAGACGTCACGGGTTCCAGGAAAGGCCACTCCTCCGGAGACTCAGCTTGGGCGTCTGCCCAACGCTCGCCGAGTTCATCGATCTCAGCGACGCTCCGTCCGCGCCACCAACAGAAGTACCGGGCGTTGGTTACGGACCTGGGCGCCCCATTCCTGGCTGCAGACCGCAGGCCGGCCAGCAAATCCTCGGCCTCAGCTTCGCAGGAGCGTTTCGCGGCATCGAATCGAAGGAACTCGAAGATGGTGTTGTAGGCGGTGACGGTGCCGTCGATGTCGGTGTAGGCGGCCTGGCTTTGTCCGCGGGACGGGCGTCCGGATTCTTCCACAGGAAGAATCCTAGGGGCCTTTTCGGCCCGTGGAAGCCTCCAAGGGGAGGGCACTTTGAGGTGCCCTAGGCACAAGAAAGTGCGTTCTTACGCACCACAGAGGTGTCGGGTGAGGATCGATAACGGGGCACAACGCGTCCCCGCAGCAAAGCCTCGAAAGGAAGCCAATGCCTACCATCCTCCACATCAATGCCTCTCCCCGTTACGCCAACAGTGACTCCCTGCGGCTGGCGCGGCATTTCATCGACTCCGTTCAGGCCGCCGGTCCCGAGAGCTTTGAGCTGGAGACCCTGAACCTGTTCGACGACGGTGCGCTGCCCGTTTTCGGACGGATCGCCGCCGCCGCCAAGATGGCCGTTTTCACCGGTCAGGATCAGACGCCGGAGCAGGTCGCGGCTTGGGAATCCGCCCGCGCCGTGTTCGACCAGTTCGCCGCCGCCGACGCCTACGTTTTCAACATCCCCATGTGGAACTCCGGAGTTCCCTACGTCTTGAAGCAGTGGATCGACATCATCACCCAGCCCGGCTGGAGCTTCGGTTTCGACCCCGAGCAGGGTTACCGCGGCCTGATGGAGGGTAAGCAGGCCCTCGCCATCCACACCAGCGGCGTCTACGCTCCAGGGGTTCCGGCAGCTTTCGGCTCTGACTTCAGCAGCACCTTTTTTGCTGACTGGTTGAACTTTGTGGGCATTGAGGATGCCACGCACATCCGCTTCGCCCCCACGGTTCTTAACGGGGACGTGGACGGCACCCGCAAGGTTGCCGAGGCTGACCTCAGCGATGCCGCTATCGAGTTCGCAGGCAAGCTCAGCGCCGCGGGAACCCTCCAGCTCGTCAACGACTAGGGCGGTAACAATGCGCATCGGCATTTCGGGTACTTACTCCTCCGGCAAGACGTTCACGTCCATGGCTCTCTCCCACTACACGGGCCTGCCCCGGACCCGAGCCAGGACTATGCGCGAAATCCTGCCCGAGGCAGCGCCGGGCAAGATCCTTGAGGAATGCACAGCAGCGGAGCTCATCCAGATGATCGTGACGCGTCACGTAGAACGGGCCGTGTACGAGGACAAGCTCTCGGACGGCTTCATTTCGGACGGGTCCTCCCTGCAGGAATGGATCTACGGGTCCGTGCGCGTATCCCTCGGCCTGAACCCCAGTGCTTCGGCATACCTGAAGCCGGGGGAAACAGTGGAGAAGACGCCGGAACTGGTGTTCTTCGAAGAGGTGATGGCGAGCCTCGGCAACAGCTTCAAGAGGCACGTCAAGAACTCCTTCGACGTCTTCGTTCACTTGAAGAACGAGCTTCCGCTCTCTGCCGACGGGCACCGTCCGGTCAACGACCAGTTCCGGAACATGTCGGATTCGATCCTGCAGCAGACCATGGAGGAGTTGGGCATCCCGTTCTACGTGGTGTCCGGCTCGGTGGAGGAACGCCTTGAGCAGGTCGCTTCCTTGTTCAGCCTTGAGCCGCGTATGAGTCCAGCGGAGGCCACACGGCGGGCCTCCGAGGAATACGCGAGGCTCGATGTCCGCTCCGAGCGGGAGCGCGTCTTGCAGTAGCCAGGAATCCTCCGGATCCAAGATTCGGATTCCGCTCACCGGTTCGTCCGGCCGACCGCTGTGCAGCGGTCGGCCGGACGCTCGTCCTTAGTGGAGAACCCATGCGTACCGATCAGCCACCTTCCAGCCAAGCGTTGTCCCATCAAGTGCGCTCCAACCACGCGCGCCTCGGTGAGTTTTTCCGCACCCGCCGGGAACAGACCCGTCCCGAGGACGTCGGGTTACCGGTCAGCTCACGACGCCGGACTCCCGGACTCAGGCGCGAAGAAGTCGCTGTTCTCGCGAACGTTGGGGTCTCTTGGTACACCTGGCTGGAGCAGGGACGGGCCATAGGTGCCTCGGAGGAAATCCTCGACGCGATCTCGAACGCCCTTCAACTCAGTCCTGAAGACAGGACATATGTCGGACGGCTTGCTTCCGGGCGCCGCTCCACCAAATGGGCCGACAGTAACCTGGCCGGCCAGCCGCGCCAGGAGGGTGGATGGCCCGGTGCACAGCCCGGGGCACAGCGTTTCGACGTCGATCACGGCGAGCTCGCCCTTCTGCAGCAGCTGGTGGACGCCATGGCGAACCCCAGTTACATCGCAGACCCGTTGTGGACCGTCGTCGCCATGAATTCTGCCGCTGCGGACACCTTCGATACCCGCCTAGGCGAAAGCTGCCTTCAACGGTTCTTTACCGATCCGGAGCTAGCCCGGCCACACGTGCACCAGGAGATGATGGCCCGATCCATGGTGGCGCAGTTCCGCGCACAGTCGGCCAAGTTCCCGGACGATCCCCGGTTCGACATTATGGCGCGCAGCTTGTGCGAGGTTTCCGACGCTTTCCGTGGGTTGTGGGAGCGCCAAGTGGTGGGCGATTCATATCATGTGGACGTGGTCTACGACCATCAGTCGCTGGGCAGGCTCAGCTTCGCTCCCATGGTCTTGGGCGTCCCGAGGTTTCCTGCCCTCCGTTTGTTCACCTATCTACCCAAGGGCGGAACCGGGACCCAGGCTGCCCTCCTGGGGTTGAATAGGAAAGCCGTGATCTAGGCTGGCCAGACGTCGAGGCAGGGGCATCCAAAAGCGCTGTGAATTCCCTCTAGTTGCCCCCAGCAACCAGTCGTAGACTGGCCTTCGAATCACTACGTGAGTTGGAGACCGATGCTCTGGAAACTTCTCGTTCAGTACCTGCGGCCACATCGGCGGCTGCTGATCGCCGTCGTCGTTTTCCAGTTGGCGCAGTCCATAGCGTCGCTGTATTTGCCCACACTGAATGCCGACATCATTGACGAAGGCGTGGCCAAGGGGGATACCGGCTACATCCTGGGCACCGGCAGCCTCATGCTGCTCATCACGCTCCTGCAGATCGCGTGCTCGATCACGGCCGTGTACTTTGGCGCGAAAGCCGCCATGGGGCTGGGACGGGACCTGCGCGGCGCTATTTTCACGAGGGTGGGGGAGTTCTCCGAGCAGGAGGTCACCCGCTTCGGCGCACCGTCGCTGATCACGCGTTCAACTAACGACGTGCAGCAGGTCCAGCAGCTCGTCCTGATGTCCTGCACCCTCATGGTCGCGGCGCCCATGCTCAGCATCGGCGGGGTGATCATGGCGGTCCGGCAGGATGCACAGTTGTCCTGGCTGATTGCCGTCAGCGTCCCCGTATTGCTCGTTGCGGTGGGCCTCATTGTGAGCCGGATGGTGCCGCTGTTCCGCAAGATGCAGGTCCGGATCGACACCGTGAACCGCGTGCTCCGCGAACAGCTTGCAGGCATCCGCGTGGTGCGCGCGTTCGTGCGCGAGGACATGGAGACGGAACGCTTCGCCTCGGCCAACCAGGACGTCACGGAGATGGCTCTGCGCGCCGGACGGCTCATGGCCCTCATGTTTCCGGTAGTGATGCTGGTGCTCAACGTCTCCAGCGTGGCCGTGATCTGGTTCGGATCGTTCAGGATCGACGACGGTTCCATGCAGGTAGGCACACTGATCGCCTTCCTGAGCTACCTCATGCAGATCCTCATGTCGGTCATGATGGCGACGTTCATGGCCGTCATGATCCCTCGCGCTGCTGTTTCGGCGGACCGTATCGGGCAGGTCTTGGAGACCGAATCGAGCGTGCGGCCTCCCGTGAATCCGGTGACGGAGACCGCCGGCCGCGGCGAGCTGGAATTGCTCGACGTCGGATTCGCCTACCCGGGTGCCGAGCAGCCTGTCCTGAGCGGCATCAGTTTCCGGGCACGCGCAGGCCAGACGACGGCGATCATCGGCAGCACGGGCGCGGGCAAGACCACGTTGGTCAACTTGCTGCCACGGCTCTTCGACGCGAGCAGCGGCTCGGTGCGGATCGACGACGTCGACGTCCGCGAGCTGCACCCGGACCTTTTGTGGGGGCACATCGGACTGGTCCCGCAAAAGCCCTACCTGTTCTCCGGCACGGTGCGCAGCAACCTCCTCTACGGCAAGCCCGACGCCACGGAGGAAGAACTCTGGCGGGCGCTTTCCATCGCCCAGGCCCAGGACTTCGTCGAGGAGATGGAGGGCGGCCTTGACGCTCCGATCTCGCAAGGCGGCACCAACGTTTCCGGCGGACAACGCCAGCGCCTCGCCATCGCGCGGGCACTCGTGAAGCAACCCGAGCTCTACATCTTCGACGACTCCTTCTCATCGTTGGACACCGCCACCGACGCCAGGCTCCGCCAGGCACTCAAGCGCCACACGTCCGGCGCCACCATGGTCATCATCGCCCAGCGGGTGTCCAGCATCGCCGACGCCGAGCAGATTTTGGTGCTCGACGACGGGCATCTGGTGGGGCGCGGAACCCACGACGAGTTGTTGGAAACTTCCGAAACATACCGTGAGATAGTTTCCTCGCAGCTGGCAGCGGAGGAGGCGGCATGAGCAGCGCACCCAGCACCGGCACGGCAGGCACCGCGAACCGCCCGCAGCGTCCCCCGATGGGGCCAGGCCGCGGCGGACCCTTCGCGGGAATGAGCATCCCGGCCGAAAAGGCCATGAACTTCCTGCCCTCGGCCAAACGGCTCCTGGGCACGCTGCGGCCCGAGCGCTTGTGGCTGACCCTGGTTCTCTTCCTCGCGGTGGCAAGCGTGACCCTGTCCGTGATCGGCCCCCGGCTTCTCGGTGAGGGCACCAACCTGATCTTCGCCGGCGTCGTGTCCAAGCAACTTCCCGCCGGGGTGAGCAAGGAACAGGTCATCGAGGGACTGCGCGCTTCCGGCCAGGGCGCCAAAGCGGACATGTTGAAGGGCATGGACCTGAATCCCGGCGTCGGAATCGACTTCGGGGCGTTGTCCTCGATCCTGCTGTGGGTGCTGGTCTTGTATGTCCTGGCCTCAGCATTCGGCTGGATTCAGGCGTACGTGCTCAACGGCGTCGTGCAGCGGACGGTGTACCGGCTCCGCGAGCAGATCGAAGCGAAAATCAACCGGCTTCCGCTGCGCTATTTCGATTCGGTGCAGCGGGGCGAGCTGCTCAGCCGCGTAACCAACGACGTCGACAACATTTCGCAAAGCCTCCAACAATCCATCAGCCAGGCGGTCACGTCCCTCCTCACGGTGGCCGGCGTCATCTTCATGATGTTCCTGCTCTCGCCGATTCTGGCGTTTATCACCCTGGTCACCGTGCCGTTGACGCTGGTGACCACCGTGCTGATTGCCAAGCGCTCGCAGAAGCTGTTCGTGGCCCAGTGGAAGAACACCGGCGAGCTGAACGGGCAGATCGAAGAAACCTACACCGGCCATGCGCTCGTGAAGGTGTTCGGCCGCCAGCGCGAAGTGGAGGAGCGGTTCCACGAGAAAAATGCAGAGTTGTTCTCGGCCAGCTTCGGCGCCCAGTTCATCAGCGGCTTGATCATGCCGGCACTGACGTTCATCGGCAACCTGGTCTATGTCGGGATCGCCGTCGTGGGTGGCCTGCAGGTAGCCTCTGGCGCCATGCAGTTGGGTGACGTCCAGGCCTTCATCCAGTACTCCCGGCAGTTCACGCAGCCCCTGGCCCAGCTCGGTTCAATGGCCAATCTGCTCCAGTCGGGCGTGGCATCCGCGGAACGCGTCTTCGCGCTGCTCGACACCGAGGAGCAAAGCGCTGATCCTGAGCCCTCGGTTGTTCCCGAAGTGACGCGCGGGCGCTTGGTGTTCGAGAACATTTCCTTCTCCTACTCGCCCGACAAACCGCTGATCCAGGACCTGAGCCTGGTGGCTGAGCCTGGCCAGTCCGTGGCGATCGTAGGGCCCACTGGGGCGGGCAAGACCACTCTTGTGAACCTCATGATGCGCTTCTACGAGCTCGACGCCGGGCGGATAACGCTCGACGGCGTCGACGTCGCCGCGATGTCCCGCTACGAGCTGCGCTCGCGGATGGGCATGGTGCTCCAGGACACGTGGCTCTTCGGCGGCACCATCCGGGACAACATCGCCTACGGACGGCCCGACGCCACCGAAGCCGAGATTCTGGAGGCCGCGCAAGCGACGTACGTGGATCGCTTCGTACACTCCCTCCCCGAGGGCTACGACACAGTGCTCGACGACGAAGGCAACAACGTTTCCGCGGGTGAGATGCAGCTGCTCACTATCGCCCGGGCGTTCCTGGCCCGTCCGTCAGTCTTGATTCTTGACGAGGCCACGAGCTCGGTGGACACCCGGACCGAAGTTCTGGTGCAGAAGGCCATGAATGCCCTGCGTTCTGACCGGACGAGCTTCGTGATCGCGCACCGCCTCTCCACGATTCGCGACGCCAACCTCATCCTGGTGATGGAGGCCGGGCAGATCGTGGAGCAAGGCACCCATGCGGAGCTCCTGGCTGCGGGTGGGGCCTATTCAAGGCTGTATGAAGCCCAGTTCGCGGCGCCGGTGGCTGAAGTCTAGGGGCTCTGTCCACATACGGCGTGCCGGGGGTGACGCAGACGGGCCGAGGCCCCGCACGATGGCTACATGGATGTCGAAAAGGCGCTAAATCTCTGTGGGGGTGTAGCGCGAAGGCCCGTGCTGGCGCGCCTTGGCATCACCGACGGCCAGCTGAGGAAGGCCGGTCCGCCGCGGCGTGGAACAACCCGCGCGCGGGGTCTACGCGCTGGCTTCGGCACCCGTCGCCGATGTGGCCCTGGTCCTGAACCGCCAAATACGGACCTGCGTCAGTGCTGCCCCGTTCTACGGCTTGTGGGTCATTGACCAGTCCGGCCCGCTGCACGTGCACCACAGGCGCAACCAAGGCGCCTGCGATGTCCTGCATCACGGTGGTTTGCTGCTGCACGCGCATCCCCACAGACCAGTGGCCGCCCTGGCAGATGTCCTGATCCACGCATTGCGCTGCCTGCCCTGGCAGGACTCCTTGGTGATGGTGGAGTGTGCTGTGGCCCGGGGTGACATGACGGTGGGATTCCTGCGGGAGCGGCTGCCGGGGAAACGGAACGGCAAGGCACGCGAGGTTCTACGTTGCGTGGATCGCGGGGCCGAATCGATGTTGGAGACGCTGGCCCGGACCTACTTCCGGAGGGCCGGAATCCACGTCCAGCCGCAGTTCTATCTCGACGGCGTGGGCTACATGGACCTGTTGCTGGACGGTTGGCTGTTGGTGGAACTCGACGGCCGGCACCATGCGGAGTGGCGGCAGGTAAAGAAGGACCATCGCCGTACCAACTCGTCCGTGGTTCAGGGCTACACGGTACTCCGTTACTACTACTCGGACGTGGTCCATGACGCGGAAGCCATGGTTGCGGAGGTTCTTGCGGTACTTGGGCGCGGGAGAATTGGCCGTCCGGCGGCGTAACCGTGTCACACTGAGCAACTTTTTGGGGCCCTGGGTCAGGGAGGAGCCCGGAAATCCGGGAGTTCGGACGCGGCCAGCAGTCAAAAACCTGCCTCGCGTGATGCTCACTCTTGCCCGGAAGCGGTGAAGACGGCGCGGACTAGGCTTGGATCCCATGGACATCAACCCGCCACAGCTCCTCAGCCTTCCGGGTGGCCACATTGAACTCCGCGACGCACGCAGCGGCCGCACCAATCTGGTGGACCTTGTTGCCTTCGAGATCGGAAGGACAGCAGTGACGCGGGCAGAATTCGCCGCAACCGCCGGATGCGAGCTGACGGACCCGCGGACTCCAGCACACGGCGTCACCTGGTTTGAGGCCATCGATTGGTGCAACGCGGCATCTGAAGCGGAAGGCCTTAGTCCGGCATATGTCCGCACCGGCCGGAGCGTCGAATGGAACGTCGCGGCCGACGGCTACCGGCTGCCCACCGAGGCGGAATGGGAGCATGCCTGCCGCGCCGGATCAGTTGGGCCGCACTATGGTCCGCTCAACGAAATTGCATGGACGGCGAAGGATGGAGCGGGGGCACCCGCCGAGGTCGGACTCAAAAAACCCAACGAGTTCGGTGCGTATGACATGCTCGGCAATGTCTGGGAGTGGTGCTGGGACTATGCGGATCCGGCCAGATACGGAGACTACAGGGTATTCCGTGGCGGTGGCTGGGCTGACGAAGCCTGGAATGTGCGTGCGTCGGTACGGCGGGGTAGTGCTCCCGATGCCGGCCTGGAGGATGTGGGTTTCCGCGTGGCGCGCGGCGCCTGTGGTGTTCCAGTTGCAAGCTCTGGGCAGGGTTGGTCGGACGAAGCCGACAGATGCCGGGCCAAAGTACGCGGCCCGATTCCGTTCGGTTGGACTCCGCTGAAGTTCGGCAGCTAGTTGTGTCACGCTGAGCAACTTTTTGGCGCCTCGGCTCAGGGAGAACCCCGGAAACCCGGGAGTTCGGACGCCGGCAGCGGCTAAAAACCTGCCTCGCGTGACACTTACTGCCCGGATTGGTCCGGACACGCGAACGACGGCGGGAGGTGACTCCCGCCGTCGTCGTCGCTTTGCGCCTGAAAGGTCGCTGTTACAAGGAGTGCGCCTCGAAGGAGGTGGCCTTGGCCGCGGTGCCGGAGAGGCTGACGGTGAAGGTGTTGGGCCCGCTGCAGGTGACCGCGATGCTGGCCTTGGAGGTGTTGTGGCGCACCGAGAAATCGTGCACGAGCGCGTCCAACGTGTGGTGGGTGGTTGAGCGGTCCCAAATCTTGAGGGTTACGGAATCGGCAGTTTCAAACGTCATTGTTCAGTGCTTCCATTCATGAATCCGGAAATCCGGCTATCGCGCCAGTGCGAAAGCCGCCGTACAGCTTTTCCATAGTGCACAGCGAGGCGCGGACTGCTCAAGCCAGAACGGCGTTTGTTGCTAGTGAGACTCATCACAGCGGTGTTCAGTGGGATGCGAGTTGCAATGCGCCGAAGACGGGATCCCGGGTAAGGACCTGCAAAGTTTCGAGGCCTCGAGCGGCAAGGGCTATTCGCATGGCTGTCTGCAGCGGGGGCTGGTTCATCCCAAGGCCACCACCGAGGACAATGGGTCCCTCGATGTTCAGCTGCTCAGCGCATTTCGCCGCCAACGAGGCAAGATCGGCGCCTGCTTGGAGGATCATGTCCAGGGACGCGGTATGCCCCGAGGCCGCACACTCGAAGACAATCGGTGATTTGGAAGCCCAAAACTCGCGGCCTGCGTCTCCATGGAAGAGGGCAATCAGACCCTCCGGGCCGAGGAGTCCGCAAGACTTCACAAGAGCTTTCGTCAACTCGTCGGGGCGCAGCCCGTTGTTCATGCGTTCGAGGCTGTACCTCACCGCTTCACGACCGAACCAGTATCCGCTGCCTTCGTCGCCAAGCAAGTAACCCCAGCCGCCCGCACGCGCCTCGTCCCCGCCGTTAGTGCCCCAGGCCGCGGATCCAGTGCCTGCGATCACGGCGATTCCAGTGCTGCATCCCGCGGCAGCCAGCAGAAGGCGCGTGTCATGGACAACGGAGACGACGGCGTCGGGAGCCAATGGCTGGATCAGCTCCGTCAGCGCTTGGGCGTCGTGGGCGGTGTCGATCCCTCCCGAACCAACCACCACCCGGGCAACGGACCCGCCCTGGAGGGTGGCGAAGACACCCTCCAGGTTGCTGCGGGCTTGGGCGCGGCTCACGTTCTGGACATTGGCGCTGCCGCCCGAAGTATCGGCGACGGCGGTGCCATTCAGCCATTTGATGCCGCGCGTCTTTGAACCTCCGATGTCCAGACCTACGACAGCGCCGATGTTGGCTGGTGCCACTAGCTCGGGTCCGCGCGGTAGAAGTACATCTCCCTCGACCCCGAAGGGGCATCCCAGCCTTGGGCGAACATCCAGCTTCCGCCGAACTTGAGAAGTCCGCCCCAAGCCAGTGATCCACCCCTGTGCATCGCTTTCTGGGCGAATGGCTGGCTCACGTCGTAGAGCGCCTGCGCGGCGGAGAATTGGCCGTCTGCGTCGCCGTAGAAGAAGTCGAGCACGAGCTTGCCGCCGTCGCCCCCGTCGCCGTCGCCGTCGTCGACAATGGCGCAGGCCACTTCGTGCAAAGAGCCGCCCAGCGGCCCAAGGTCTAGGTACTCCTGCGGCTCAAACGTCCAGTTCACCATGTCGGTGGACCGTCCCACATGCGTGGTTCCGCCGCAGCCCTCGGACAGGTACATCAAGTAGTGACCACCGATCTTGACGGCGTCGCCTTGGGCGTTTCGGGGGATGACCGCCCCCTTGGCCCAGAACCGCGAAACCTCGTAAGGGACAGCCAGGCCAAGCTTTTCCCAATGGATCAGGTCATCGGACACCGCGACGTTGATGTCGCAGCCGACATCGCCAAGGGGATAGACATCCGGGTCCTGGCCGGCCTGCTCTCCGCTCCGGTCGATCGTCCAGATCCCGTTGTAGAACATGTAGTAACGTCCATTGGCCTGGTACACCTTGGGATCTTCGCAGCCAAGGATCTCATTGTCCTGGGTGGGGTAGATCGCGGGATTGGACGGGCTGTCCTGCCACCCGGTTTCGGGATCGTAGACCGCGACGCCGATACGGCTTGAGACCGATTCCTTCCGCGGGGATGCGCGGTAGAAAAGATAGAGCTTGCCGTCGCGCTCCATGACCGAGGGATTGAAGATTGAATCCGCGGTCCAGCCGATGCCGGTCGGATCGGCCCAGTCCTGGACTTGCCGGAACGTCAGGGAATCGTCCTTGCGGAACGGGCCCACAGCCCATTCCGGGTGCTCGGGGTATTCGGCGGAAAACTGATCGGTGGAAATGGTGTCGGTCAGCGGATTGCTGAACGTGAGTGCTCCCTCGTAGCTGTGGAGGAGGGCTTCTTTGGTGATTTTCTGCATGGTTTCTTCCTGTGGCGAAGGCTGGGAGCCGGTGGTGGGCCCACACCGGCGAGGGCCCAGGCCTGAGCTTGTGAAGGCTGGGAGCCGGTGGTGGGCCCACACCGGCGAGGGCCCCGGCCTGAGCTTGTGAAGGCTGGGAGCCGGTGGGGACTAGTTGCGGACCAGGGTCACCCAGGTGAACCCACCCGGGGCTACGGTGACGCGGCCGGAGTGGTCTGCGCCGTTCTGGTCTGGACCTGGTGTGACGGGCTGGCCGGAAGCGTCAAATGCCTGCTGGCTCAGGTGGAACCCTTGGGGCATGTCCACCTTTCGATCGGTGCTTCCCGGCGCGGCACTGATGTACAGCGTCGATTGGCCTCCGGGGCCGGAGACGGAAACCGAGGAGATCTGCGGCTGCAGCAGCACGCCGTCGATCGACACGTCGCTTCCGGCCTTGGCGGTCAGGCTGGCCTGGCCCGCCGGTATTGCGTGGTCAAGGGAGAACGGGAAGAGCTTGCCCGGAGCTGCCGTGATGCCTTGCTCGCCGGCGCCACCGTTGGGCGTGCTGCCGAGGAATGTGCTTCCGGATGTCCATGACGTCGTTCCGGCGGCTTCGGGTCGCTGATTCACGATCGGGTACGCATTGCGTGCCTGGTCCGATGGCGGGACCGTGATCTTCAGGGTGCCGCCCCTGTTGAGGGCGACGTATGCGCCGCCGGACCAGTTCGCCTCGCCGGTCCACGCGGAGGCAGGCTTGACGACCGCGCCGCCGGTGATGGTCCCGGTTTCGGCTTCGGCCACCTTGAGTCCGTCGGTCCCCACAGTGCTGCTGATTCCCAAGGCTTTGGCCCTGAGCTCCGGATTGGCGTCCAGAGCAAGCATGGACAACAACGTGTGGATGGTGGATTCCGCCCCGGAGTTGGGGTTGACGCGGCCGTCGGTTTCAATGCCGTCGATCGCTGTGCCTGTTGCCGGGTTGTAGGCGGGCTTTCCACTGCGATTGGCACCGAAGTACCAGCCGGCAGCGACTGCTGCGACGTCCAGCAGGCCCGGAGCATTCGCGGCCTTGGCGGTCGCCACGAGTCCTTCGACCCGTGAGTCCACGCCGTAGGCTATCTGTGCCTCGCCCGGGGTCGGGCTCCAGGCATTGTCCGGTCCGCCCGCGGCGAGGAGCTGCGGAGTGAATTGGGCGGAGTCCTTCACGGCGGCGGTGAGCAGGTCAGGCCGGTGCAGTACCGGGGACGCATTCGCGACGGCGGCCGCGGCCATTCCGCCCCAGGCATGCCACAGTGTCCGGGATTGGTTCCACGGAAGAATCGCGCCGAAGGGCCACTGCTGAACCGATCCCGAGGACATCCCGGCGACACCTTCGGTGAGCTGGCTCAGCGCGGTGGCGGCAGCACCGTCGTCGGGTGCGGCCTTCGAGTAGGCGGAGAGTCCGAGCACGGCTTCCGCCGAGGCGTCCGCACCACCTGTGATGAGCCAGGCAGGGACCTTGGCGCCGTCTGCAATGTCGTACTTCCCGTACTTGGCGAGGGACTGCTTGTTCAGGGATCCGACGGCGAGGTCCAGCCTGGACTGCAGGAACGCGGCAAACTGGGGATCGGCAGACTTGAACGCCGCATACCCTTCGCCCAGCGCCCACACGGTCCGGGCAAGCCAGTACGATTCGGCTGAATCGCTGGGGTCGGGAAGTTCTACAGGCTTGGCGCTGGGCGTCAGTGTGCCATCGGCTTGCTGCCACAAAACCACGTTTCCGGCATTGGGGCCGGACGACGTCTGCAAATATGTCAGCTCACGCAGCATGTCGAACGCGCGGGTGCGGCTCGAGGCGTCGCCGGTCTGCTGCCAGTGGCGCAAGTAGACGACGGCGGTGCGGGCGATGTCGTCCGCGTTGAAGGCCCCCTGGCTCCAGTAACCCGTGGTTGCGTCCTTGGAACCTCCTCCTACCCGCGTGTAGCTGCCGTCGGCATTCCTGTTGGCGTACGTCCACGGTGCTTGTGCTGCGGGATGTTCACCGATCTGGTACGTCGTGTGGCCATCCACGGCGTGCAGGGGAACGGTATCCAGCAGGAAATTCAGGTGGGACAGATTGGTCAACGGCGCCTGTGACGCCGTGGCCGGCGCCTGCGACGCAGCGGGTTGCGTCACCGTAGCTGGAACCGGCTGCGTCGCTGAGGCAACCCCTGCCCCGGCCAGGAGCATCGACAGCGTTGCAACAACTGCGATCGGGGCGGATTTCAGCCGTGCATTTACAAGGGGAGGTGTCATGTCTAACTCCTAGGGGCATGGAAGAAGGGCTGGACTACCGAAGCGATACTGCTTTTACTCGCGGTCCAGGCGTGCAACGCCGATCTTCGAATCGGCCATGCCATAGAAGACGAAAAGCTGCTCGCCGATCTTCTCTATTGCCGTGGGGAAAACGACGTTGGGGACGATGCCTGAGATCTCGTCTTCCGTTTCCGGTGCCAGGAGCGGCTTGTCGCTGCGGGCGATCACGATGGAGGGATCGTCACTGTCGAGGATCATCGCAGCGGCGGTGTAGTTGACGTTCTGCTGGTGGTCGAAGGCAGACTTTTCCATCGACCCGGAGACGCCGTGGTAGATCAGGAGCCAGCCCTCGTCGATCCGGATCGGTGCCGGTCCGCCGCCGATCTTGAGTTCTTCGAAAGGAAACTCGCTCAGGGCCACGAGCTTGTGCTTGCGCATGTGGACGAGGTTGCGAATGTCCTTCTCGACGTCGGCAACTGCGACGTAGGAAATCCAGATACCCGGGCGGTTGTCATCGAGGCCGGCCGGCAGGTGCTCGCCTTCGCCTTCGCGGATCCAACCCAGGTCCCACATGGGGCGGTGCAGCAAAGCGTAGGAGGGGACGCCGTCGGGATCGTTGACCGGTTCCGGGAAGAACACGGCGTCCTTGTTGGCGAACAGGTTCAAGTCCATGGACAAGTCGGCCTGGTACTCGAAATGGCAGGGCCCCAGGCGGTCCCACGTGCGCAGGTCTTCGGAATGGGCGAAGGCCAGGCGGGGACCCAGCGGTCCGTAGGCTACATAGGTCATCAGGTGCCGGCCGAGGGACGGTACCCAGGTGACGCGGGGATCTTCCGTTCCCGCGTTGTTGAGGCCCCGTTCCCACCCTTCGTCCGGTGCCAGGACAACGCCCTGGCGTTCGACGCCGGACGGGACGCCGTCGTCGCCGATGATCACCTTGGCGAGCCCGACGCGGGAGACATTGCCCTTCGCCACGAGGCGCGGCAGGAGGTACAGCTCACCGTCGGGTCCCCGGCCGCTGGCCGGGTTGAGGACGCCTTCGGCTTCGAACTCGTTCCCGTCCTCCGGGGTCATGATGACCCCGGCGCGGGTGAGGGTGAACGGGACGGTGGGGAGTGCTGAAGTTGAGGAAGTCATAGAGCTTAGCCCTTTACGCTTGATCCGATATTGGTGGAAATGAATTGGCGCTGGAAGAAGATGAACAGCGCGACGGCGGGGGCCGCGAGAACGCAGGCACCGGCAAGGATGGCGCCGAACGGGTTGGATGCCGTGGCGGCGATGTTCGAGATGTAGTTCGCCAGTGAGACGGCGAGCGGCTGGATGGCTTGGTCCTTGGTGACGAGGAACGGCCACAGGAACTCATTCCACGGGCCGATGAAAGTCAGCAGGACTGCCGTGACAATGGCGGGCCGGACCAAGGGGATCGCGATCTGCCAGAGGATCCTCAGTTCGCTGGCTCCGTCGATGCGGGCGGCCTCGAACAAGGTGGAGGGCAGCTGCATGAAGTACTGACGGAAGACGAACACTGCGGTGGAATTGATCGCGAACGGCAGGATCATGCCCAGGTACGTGTCCGCGAGTCCGTAGTCCCGCACGATCATGACGTACAGCGGGATGAGGAGGAGCTGGAACGGAATCATCTGCACCAGCAGCATCATCCCGAAGACAAACCCTTTACCGCGGAATTGCATCTGGGCGAGCGCATAGCCCACCAGGAGCCCGAACACCACTGTGAAGAAGATGACGCCGCCGGTGAAAACACCCGAGTTGACCAGGCCTTTCAGCAGGTCGATCGAGTTGTTGATGTTGCTGTAGTTCTCGCCGGTGATGTTTGCCGGGCTAGGGAACGCTCCGCCCACGGAAGTGTCCGGATTGCTCTGCAGCGAGCCGATGAACATGTAGTAAAACGGGAAGAGGAAGACGAAGGCTCCCAGGGCCAGCAGCAAGAAGCTGCCCACGCCCAGGTTCTTGCGCTTCGCCACGGAACCGCCCTTGCGGGAGGCCGCGGATGCGGGTGCCGGGGCTTCGGAGGCCGCGCTTTCGGAAGCGCCGGCACGTGGCCGGCGGGCGTCGTCGTCGTCGTTCCTGAGAGGCGCTTTATTGAAAATCGACACGTCAGTCCTCCTTCCCGCCTACGAGGCGTTTCTGGATCAGGGCGATCAGCAACACGCCGATCACCAGCACCACACCCAGCGCTGCTGCCACATCGGGATTCCCCTGCAGGATTCCCTTCTGGTACATCAGGAACACGGGCGACGTCGAGGCTCCGTCCGGGCCGCCTCCGCCAGTGAGCAGATAGGGCTCGGTGAACAGGTTCGCTCCGGTGATGGTGGCGAGCAGGGTCACCAGCACGCTGGCCGAGCGCACTCCCGGAACGGTGATGTTCCAGAACTGGACCCATTTGTTCCCGCCGTCCACCGAGGCGGACTCGTAGAGCTCGTCCGGGATGTTCTGGAGCGCGGCCAGGTACAGCAGGATGAAGAATCCCAACTGCTTCCACGTCACGTACAAAGCAACCGTTGGCATTGCCAGCCAGGAATTCGTCAACCACGAGGGGTTCGGGGCCAGCGGCCCCAGAATGGCGTTGACCAGCCCGTTCTGCTGGAACAGGAACAGCCAGACCCCGACGACGGCGACGCTCGCCGTGACGTACGGGACGTAGTAACTGACCCGGAAGAAGGTCTTGAGCCGCGTCACGCGGTTCAAAGCGTTGGCCAGGACCAGGGACAGGCCCACGGTCAGCGGCACGTTGATGATCAGGAAGATGCCGATATTGGCGAAGGAACGCTGTACCTCAGGATCGGACAAGACGTTGATGTAGTTGTCCAACCCCACGAAGGGACGGTCAACCTCGACGCCCGGAGCGGTGAAGAAGAACCGGTGGAAGGAGATGTAGACGGCGTACCCCAGGGGATATGCCAACACTCCAAGGACGAAGATGACGTAGGGGGCGCTGAACAGCAGTCCCAGCGGCTGGCGGCCCAGGAAGTTCTTGCGTTTCCTGGGCGCCTGCCGCTGGTCCACGGTCCGCCCGGCAGTGTCTCCCGTAGCGGGACCCCCAGCTGAGCGAAGTGACATGGGGATTCGCCTGCTACTTCTGGGCTGCCAGTTGGTTGATCTTGTCAGAAGCACCCTTGAAAGCGTCGTCGATGCTCTGGTTGCCGAAGATCACGGACTTGCTCCAAGCATCACGGAAGGTCTGCCAGATCTGGACTGAGTTGGACACGTTGGGGACTTCCACGGTGCGTGCGGCTTCGTCGGCGAAGGTCTTGTAGGCCGGGTTCTGGCTGAAGTAGTCCGCGTACGTGGTGGCCAAATCCTTGCGCATCGGCATCTGGCCGGTACCGGAGAGGAGTTTGCCGTCTTGTTCCTTGCTGGTGGCGAACTTCATGACCTCCCACGCGGTGCCCTGGTTCTTGCACGAGGAGTACATGGCGATGTTCTTGGCGTCGGAGAAGGTGGAGCCGTTGGTCTGGGCTTGGGTACCCGGGACCGGGACCGTGCCCCAGTTCACCTTGCCCTTGTAAGCGGCGACGGCCCAAGGGCCTGCGAGGGACATGCCGGCCTTGCCGTCGGCGAAGGAGTCCCCCTTGTACGCTTCCTTGGATGCCAGGTTCTCCTTGTAGAGGGTCTGGAACATCGTGGCGACCTGCTTGCCTTGATCGCTGTCAAAGGTGGACTTGCCATCCTTGAGCAGGGTGGTGCCACCTGAACTGGCTGCATAGAACGGGTAGAAGTCGAACCAGGGCTGGTAGAAGTCGCTCGTGGGCGAAGGCCACACGGCGTTGGCAACCGCGCCGGACTTCACGAGGGTGCGGGCAGTATCCAGGAACTCAGACTGGGTGGCAAGCTTGGGGTTTGCCGGGTCCAGTCCGGCCTTCGCGAAGACGTCCTTGTTGTAGAAGAGGACCACCGGGTTGGACTTCCACGGAAGCTGGTACATCTTGCCGTCGGAGGACTTGTACTGATTGGCGAGATCGCCGGTGCGGTCCTTGATGTACTGGGCGCCGTCCGGGAAGGAGTCCAGCGGGACCAGGCCACCCTGCTTCTGGAACTGCGGAACCGCCACGGGAGCCGTGTTGAAGACCAGGCAGGGGGCGTTACCGGCGGTAATTGCTGCCCCGATAACCTCTTCGGAGCTCTTGCCTGCCGGGATTTCCTGTGCATCGACTTGCTGGTCCGGGTGGGCAGCGTTCCATGAGGCCACCATGTCCTTGCCCCATTTCACCTCGAACTCGTTGTTGGAGTACCAGATCTTGATGGGACCCTTGGCTGTGGTGGCAGAGTTCGCTCCAGAAGCTGTGCCGCTGGAGGCGCCTCCACCGCATGCGGCCAGGCCGGCTCCGATAACGGCAATAGCGGTAAGGGAGAGGACTCTCGAACTAATTTTTCCGTGCTTCATTGCAACTCCTTTTGCGGGTGAAAACTGAATATGCGGCGGCGACATTGCCTTCAAACGGGAATGGCAAATAACCCCACACAATTGCGGGTAAATCGATATTCGTAAGACTGGACGTGGAAGGCGGTTAGTTATCCGGCGTGCCGGGGGCAGGTCCGGTGGAGGCGCGGACTACCAGCTTCGGGGAGGGCAGATAGACGTCTTCCGCAGGAGCTCCGCCGAGGAGGCTCAGTAACTGCTGCGCGGCAACACGGCCCCAGAGCAACGGATCGGCTGGGACAGTGGTCAACGGAGGGTTGAGGTACCTGGCGAGCTCGGTGTCGTCGTAGCCCGTGATGGATAAATCACCCGGAACAGCCAGCCCGAGGGACTGGGCGTAGGACTGTCCGGCAGTGGCCATGAGGTCGTTCGCGTAGATGATCGCTGTGGGCCGCTGGGTCGAGCGAAGCAGTTCCGCAGTAGCCGCCAATCCGCCGGCTGCCGTGAAGTCCGCCTCAATGAAGGAACCGGCCTCGAGCCCCGCTTTCGACATGGCATTTTGCCAAGCCAAGCGCCGGCTTCGGCCGTGAATGTAACTCTGCGGTCCGCCCACGTGCCCGATTCTGGTGTGTCCCAGCGAAACGAGGTGTTCGACGGCGGCCGCGATGCCTTCGGTATCGTCCATGCAGACAGCAGGGAACGGCGAGGGGGTTTCGGGCCGATTAAGGGTGACGGCCGGAATCTTGAGGCTCTTCAACAAAGCGATCCGGGAGTCGTCAACCCTCATGTCCGTAAGGATGACTCCGTCCACGCGGCTATCGGCGGCCAGCTTCCGATAGCCCAGTTCCTCGGCGTCGGCGCTGGCGGCGACTGTGAGGACCAAGACGTATTCGTGCTCAACCAACGTGGTCTCGATCCCGGCGATGAACGCGGGGAAGAAAGGGTCCGTGCCCAAAAGCCGGGGGTCCCTTGCCACAACCAACCCGACGGCGAAGGCCTTGGCCGAAGACAGGCTCTTGGCGCGAAGATTCGGCTTCCACCCCAGTTCCCTGGCTACCCTGAGAATGCGCTCCCGGGTGTCATCACTGACGCCGGGCTGCCCATTCAACGCGTACGAGACGGCACCCTTGCTCACGCCGGCTGCCTGCGCAACGTCGTTGATGGTCACTGTCATGTTTGCCTCATTGCCACTTGGTGATTGGGATCACTGAACCGGTTTTGTTACCTCTACTGAACCGGTTCAGGGAGCCATTGTCAAGAGCAAGCAAGAAATTGGGGTGGAATTCGCGAGTCGCTTCTCGGCAGTCGCCGATACCGGCGGCAGCTCCGACGAAAATGGCGGCCGCCCCGTCATCGGGGCGGCCGCCAGTATCAATAAGCTGCAGGCGTTACTGCTCTGTGTCTGCCGCAGCGGCCTTTTTGGCGTCCTTCTCTGCGCGAAGGGCCTCGGCCTCGTGCTGTTCCTCGGCCTTTTCCTGGCGGATGACCACCGCCAGGAGCTTCTCCATCTCTTTCGCAACACCAGCGGCAGAGGCAGGGTTCTGCCCGGTCACCAACCGCTCGGAGACAGCGACCTTCTCTGCGAAGACATCGGCGAACACGTGGATCGCGCCCTGTTCCTTGAGCCGGTCGGCCAGGAAGAACGGGATGACCTTGTCCATGCCTGCGGCAACTTCTTCGTCGTTGGTGAAGGCCGCCACTTCCCGGCCGCCGATGAGCCGGAACCCGTCGGCCAGGTCCACGTTCACCAAACCCGCCGGTCCGTGGCAGACGGCGCCAACCACACCACCGGCGTCGTAGACGCTCGCAACCAGGTTCTGCAGGCCTTCGCTGTCCGGGAAGTCCCACATTGTGCCGTGGCCTCCCACGAGGAAGACTGCGTCGTACTGTCCCGGATCAACGACGTCCACGCGGGCCGTGTTGTAGAGACCGGCGCGCGTAGTCTCGTCTGTCGTGAAGGCGACCTGGATGGGATCCTGCGGGTCCACTTCATCCTGCGGCGGCTGGCCGCCCTTGATGGATGCGAAGTCGACGAAGTGTCCGGAATCCTTGAAGACTTTCCAGGGATGTGCGGCCTCGGCCACGTTGTAGCCGGTCTTCTTTCCTGTATCGCCGAGCTCGGAAACGCTGGTCAGTACCATGAGGATTTTCTTCATGAAGTGCTCCTATCGTCCACATTCCACCCTACGCCTGCCCCAAATTGAGGCCCACCCCGGGTGGTGTAAGACCCAACTGACTCGCAGTTGTTGTCGTTATGAGGCCCCTAAACGACAACAAATGCGAGTCAGTTGGGACCGGGGGACGGGAATCAGCAGCCCTCGAAATCCGTGAGCACCTTGACCTTGTCGGCCGACGCGGAGGCCGGATCGAAGGCGTAGCCGAGCCATTCCCGTGCCAACCTGCTGGCCAGTTCCACCCCGACGACGCGCTGGCCCATGGTGAGTACCTGGCAATCGTTGGACAGGATGGATCGCTCCACCGAGAAGGAATCGTGGGCCGTGGTGGCGCGGATGCCGTCCACCTTGTTCGCCGCGATGGCCACGCCGATTCCCGTGCCGCAGAACAGGATCGCCCGGTCAGCACGGCCGTCCCGGATGAGTTCGCCCGCCTTGATCCCGACGTACGGATAGGGCGTGGTGAAGTCCTCCGGGGAGTCGCCGCGGTTGACGCCGATATCGATGATTTCGCTGACCCGGGGATCGTCCCGCAAGTCCGCCATGATCCGGTCTTTGTAGTCCACGCCTGCTTCATCGGCGCCCAGGATGAGTCGGAAACCTTTCGTAGTCATGCTGCGACCTTCCCGGCACTCACAAGATGCGGGCCCATGACTGTGAAGATCATTGCCAGCGATGTGGCTCCGGGGTCGGCTGTGCCCACGCTCTTCTCGGCGAGCGGCCGGGCCCGTCCTTTGAGCGGACGGAGAGAAGCCGTGGCTTGCGCGGCCGAGGTGGCCGCCGCCGCGGCTTCGGCCCAGGCAACATCCGGAAGGACACCCTCGGAGACGCGCTTGCTGAAGGTTTCGGCGAAGGGGAGCAGGGCATCCACCATGGTCTTGTCGCCGATCTCGGCCTTGCCCAGATCAGTGATCCGTGCAGCGAACGCCGTCACGGCCGCGGCAAGTTCAGCCGGTTCCGGCGCCTCGTCATTGCCGAGGGACTCGCCGAATGCCCGGAGGCCCGCGCCCCACAGGACGCCCGACGTTCCGCCGGCCTTGTCCGCCCAGGCGTCGCCTGCGGCTGCCAACATATCGCCGGCTCCGGCACCATCGGCCAAGGCCTTCGCGGCTGCGGCAGAGGCGGCGTCGATTCCGCGGACCATCCCGCGGCCGTGATCGCCGTCGCCCGCTACCGCGTCCATGTCGCCAAGGTGAGATTCGGCGTCGTGCAGTGCTTTCCGGGCCGCCTCGAGCGCGGTAGCGCAGTTCGCGGCGTAGTTGCGCGAGTCGAGGGTGGCCGCAAACTCCGTGGCGACTGGGCCGCCGTCGTACGCTTCCTCGGCAAACAAACCGCCAGCAAGCGCCGCGTTGCCGCGCCGGTAAGCGGGCGTTTCGGCCGGCGCCGTCCAAAGCGGTTCGAGTTCCTCGTCGAGCCAGGTGATGGTGAGGGAGACGCCGGACATGTCCAGACTGGTGACCAGTTCGCCGACCTCCGGCAGGACCAAAATGTACCCGGCTGCGCGCAGCAACGGAGCCACGGTTAGCCACAGGACGAAGAGTTCTTCGTGCTTGGTGGAGCCGAGTCCGTTGAGGATGACCGCGATGCGGTTGCCCGCTCCGTGCGGAGTCTCCGCCAACAGCCGCGCAACGAGCTCCTGGCCGAGTTCCTTGGCCGGCGGAAGATCGGTGTCGAACAATCCTGGCTCGCCGTGGATGCCCAAGCCGAGTCCCATCTGCTTGTCCTTGAGCGTGAACAGCGGCGCTTCGGCGCCGGGGAAGGTGCAGCCGTGGAAGGCACTGCCGATGGTACGGGTCAGGCTATTGGCCTTCCGGCCCAAGCGCACGACGTCGGCCAGCCCGACTCCCGCTTCGGCGGCGGCGCCCATGACCTTGAAGACCGTGAAGTCGCCCGCGATGCCACGGCGTTTGGCAGATTCCGACGGCGGCGCGCTCGCGATGTCGTCCGTCACCAGGACGTTTTCCACGGCGATGCCTTCCGCAGCCAAGCGCTCGCTCGCCATGCCGAAGTTCAGGACGTCCCCGGCGTAGTTGCCGTAAGTGAACACCACTCCGGCGCCGGAGTCCGCGGCCTTGGCCACGGAGTAGGCCTGTTGGGCGGACGGCGAGGTGAAGATGTTGCCCACGACGGCGCCGTCGGCAAATCCCGCGCCGATGAGTCCGGCGAATGCCGGGTAGTGCCCGGATCCGCCGCCGGCCAGGACCGCGACCTTGGGCTGCTCGGGGCGGTGGCGGCGCACTGCGCCGCCGGGAACCTGGCGTACCAGGCCAGAGTGGAGGTCGCAGAAGCCGGCGAGGGCTTCGTCCGCGAAATCGGCGGGATCGTTGAAGATTTTGGTCATCGTGGGCTCTTTCGGCTACGGATGCGGGGACTGCTAGTGGATGTGGCTTCCACCGTTGATGTCGATGGTGGTGCCGGTGAGGTAGGCGGATTCCTCGGACGACAGGAACGTGATGACGGCGGCGATTTCCTCGGTGGTGGCGTTGCGGCCCAGCGGGATCCCAGCGTTGATGGCGGCTTCCTGCTCGTCGGTGCTGCCGACGCGGATGTTCGTGTCCACGGCGCCCGGAGTGATGGCGTTCACGGTGACGCCGGTTGCGCCGATTTCGCGCGCCAATGCCTTGGTGAAGCCGAGGATGGCTGCCTTTGCGGCGGAGTAGGGGACCTTGCCGAAGACGCCGCCGCCGCGCTGGGCGGAGACGGAGGACATGTTGACGATGCGGCCCCAGCCGCTGGCGATCATGTCAGGCAGGAAAGCCTTGGTCACCAGGTAGGTGCCGGTAGCGTTCACGTCCATGATCTTGTGCCAGAGTTCGAGCGTGGTTTCGAGGAACGGCACAGGGGAGGTGATGCCCGCGATGTTGGCGAGCGCGCCGACGGCGGGGAGGTTGCCTGCGCTGATCTCGGCGGCGACTGCCTTGTACGCCGCGTTGACGGAAGCTTCGTTGGCGACGTCGATCTCGTACCCGAACGCAGGGACGTTGAACTGGTTGCCGATTTCCGCTGCGACCTTGGCGGACTTCTCGCCGTCGAGGTCCAGGATCACCACTGCCCAGCCGTTACTGGCGTAGCGGCGTGCGGTGGTGATGCCGATGCCCCGGTCCGAGGTTGCCCCGGTCAGGACGGCGGTTCGCTGGATGGTGGTGGTCATGATGCTCCTTGGGTTTGTTGTTGTGAAAGTCAGATGAGGTCTGTGATGAAGCTGGCGGCTTTGGCGGCCGCTGCCGGGCGTTCGTCGTGGGTGACATCGCGGGTTTCGAGCTCGAGCGAGAAATGGCCGCTGTAGCCGGTGGCTGCCAGCGAGCTGAGTCCGGCGGCGAAGTCAGCCTGGCCGTTTCCGATGCTGAGGTTGATGTTGCCCGGTACCGCGTCCCGCAGGTGGACATGTGCTATCCGGCCCTGATGGCGTTCGATGTACTCGAGCGGGTCTTCGCCCGCGGCGACGATGTGGCTGAAGTCCATGACAATCCCGACGCCGGAGCCCGCCAGCCGCGCGGCCAGCTGGTCCGCGCGGCCGAGGTTCCAGCAGAACCGGAGGAAGTGCAGGGATTCGGTCCAGAGTTCGACGCCGAACTCCGCCGCGCGCTGTCCGGCACCAATGAGTTGGGCTGCGATGGTGTCCAGGTCCTCGTCGAGGCTCCGGACAGGATCGTGTGACAAGGCGCCGCAGGGGAGGACCAGGGCCTTCGCGCCGGTGTTGGCGGTGAGGGTGAGGAGCGCATCAAGGTGACTTTGGCGGGCGACGCGCTGGCCGGCGTCGAGCACTGCATTGAGGTCGCCTATATCGCCGTTGACCGAGCGGACCCGCAACCCCGAGGCGGCAACCTCCGCAGCCACGGCCGCGACGGCGTCGGAATCAAGCTCATAGGGGACGTGATCGCAGACGCCCGGCAGTGCGCCGAGGTCGATTTCCTCAAAGCCCAGGCCATTGATGGTGCGCAATGCCGTGGGTAGATCCTGGTGCCGGAAGCTGATGGACGAGCAACCGAGTCGGGAGTTGAACATCTTCGTTTCCTCCAGTTGTGCCCGAAGGCAGTAGTGATGGGAACCACAGTAGCTAAGTTAACTGTTAACAGTCAACCCTTGAAGTTGACTGTTGACAGAAATGGATGATGCAGGTCACACTGGCGTATCATGTGTTAACAGTCGACAGTGCTGAAGCGCCTAGCCTCAGTCGCTCTTCGAAAGGGATTCACCAATGAGCAAAGAAGCTCTGACCATGCGCGGTCCGGTCCACGGCACCAAGGACGCCAGGCGCGTCGCCATCGGCTCCGGCGTGGGCGCAGTCATCGAAACCTATGACTTCATCGGCTTCGGCACCGCGGCTGCCCTGTATTTCGGAACGGCCTTCTTCCCGACGGGCGATCCCGTGACCGGAACCCTCGCCGCTTTCGCGACCCTCGGCGTCGGCTTCGCTGCCCGGCCTATCGGCGGCATCATCGGCGGCCACCTGGGCGACAAGCTGGGACGCAAGCCCGTCCTCGTGGCCTCGTTGATCCTGATGGGTGTGGCTACGTTCCTGATCGGCCTTCTTCCCACCTACAGCCAAGTGGGCCTCCTGGCGCCCGCGCTCCTCGTATTCGTCCGCATCGTCCAAGGCCTGGCCTTCGGGGCCGAGTGGGGCGGCGCCATCCTGATGAGCTATGAGCACGCTCCGTGGAAGAAGAAGGGAAAGTACACGGGCATCGTCCAGGCCGGATTCCCCGTGGGACTCCTGCTGGCCAACCTGACGTTCCTTGTCAGCGTCCAGCTTGGCGGCGAACTCGCCTGGCGCATTCCGTTCCTCGCCAGCATCGTGTTGGTTGTCGTCGGCTTGATCATCCGCTCCAAGGTCCCGGAATCCCCGGTCTTCGACGAGGTCAAGGAGAGCGGCGCAATCGTGAAGTCGCCCATCGTCGAGGTCCTGAAGACCGACTGGCGCAACATCGTCAAGGGAATCGGCCTCCGCATTGCCGAGACCGCAGGCTACGCCGTCTCCATCACGTACATGATCTCCTACCTGAACAGCCAGCACTTGGCGGATAAGACCCAGACCCTGGTGGCCCTCTGCATCGCTTCGGCCATCGGCATCTTCGCAACCCAGGCCTGGGCACGGCTGACGGACCGGATCGGACGGCGTCCCGTCTACATCTGGTCCTGCGCCTTTGCAGTGCTCTTTGCCATCCCGATGTTCCTGCTGGTCAACACCGGTTTGTTCATCTTCATCATTGCCACGATCGCCGTCTCCTACGGCGTCTGCCAGAACTCGCTTGCCGGCGCCCAGGGCGCCTGGTTCCCCGAGCTGTTCCAGGCGAAAACCCGCGCTTCGGGAGCTTCACTGGCCTATCAGATCTCGGCCACGATCTCGGGCTTCACCCCCTTCATCACCACCCTGCTCTTCGTCGCCATCGGATGGATGGGCCCGGCATTGCTCTTCGGCCTGTACGCGGCCATCGGTCTTTGGGCGGCTTTGGCTACCCGAGAAACCTGGGGCAAGCGGGAACGCGAGTTGGCCGATGAGGCCACCAAAAGCACCCCCCAGTCGGTGAATGTCTAATGACGGTGGCCCAGGACCAAAAAACGGCAGGACGAATCGGAGAAACGGCGATGGAACGTATCGAACGCGTGGGCGCAGCCGCCACCCGGATCCGGCACCACGCCCTCAACATGGGCGAAGTCCAGGGGCAGGGCTACGTTGGCCAGGCACTCGGTGCGGCGGACATGCTAGCCGCGGTCTACGCGGACCAGCTCCGCTACCGTGCCAATGATCCCGAGTGGGAGGGCCGGGACCGTTTCCTCCTCTCCACGGGCCATTACGCGATCGGCCACTACGCAGCCCTGGCCGAGGCCGGAATCATTCCCGTGGAGGAACTCGAAAGCTACGGCTCAGACGATTCCCGCCTCCCCATGTCAGGGATGTCGACATACACGCCGGGCATGGAAATCTCCGGAGGGTCGCTTGGCCACGGGCTCTCCATCGCCGTCGGAATGGCCCTTGGCCTCCGGCACCGCGCTCAATCGGAAGAGGGCTCCGGGGCAAGGGTGTACAACTTCCTCTCTGACGGCGAGCTGGACGAAGGATCCACCTGGGAAGCCGCCATGGGCGCGCACCACCACCAACTGGGGAACCTCACCGCGATGGTGGATATCAACGCCCTCCAGGCAGATGGCAAGACGGACACCGTCCTCCGGACCGAACCCGTGATGGAGAAGTGGAAGGCCTTCGGCTGGTATACCCAGAGGGTGGACGGGAACGACGTCGGCGCGTTGCTGGCCGCGTTCGACAACGCAGCCGCCCAGGCCGCCGCCGTCGGGCGTCCTTCCGTCATCCTGTGCGACACGAAGGTGGGGCGCGGCGTGCCGCTGCTCGAGGAACGTGAAAAGGCGCACTTCATGCGCATCGAAGAACACGAATGGCAGCTCTGCCGCAAGCAACTGACTGCAGGATCCAACGGGAAGGCCGGCCGATGAGCACCGTCACCGCTTCGAAGGGTGCAGCCCCCAAGCTGAAAACCTCGGCCATGATCGCGTCCTTCGCGGATCCGGGCCAGAAGACTTCTGCCGCACCCTTCGGGCACGCGTTGGTGAAGGCCGCCGAGGCTGACCCGCGAATCGTCGGGCTCACCGCCGACCTGGGCAAATACACGGACATGCATATCTTCGCGAAGGCGTTCCCGGAGCGGTTTTTCCAGATGGGCATGGCTGAGCAGTTGCTCTTCGGTGCGGCCGCAGGGTTGGCCGAGACCGGCTTGGTGCCGTTCGCCTCGACCTATTCCGTGTTCGCCGCGCGCCGGGCCTACGATTTCCTGTGCCTCGACATCGCCGAGCCGAACCTCAACGTGAACATCGTCGGCGGACTCCCTGGGCTGACCACGGGGTACGGCCCCAGCCACCAGGCCACCGAAGACATGGCGATATTCCGCGGCATGCCGAATCTGACCATCGTCGATCCATGCGACTCCGTGGACATCGAACAAGCTGTGCCGCAACTGGCCGCCAGCGACGGTCCCACTTACCTGCGCCTCCTCCGCGGCAACGTGCCCACTGTGCTGGACGAGTACGACTACGCGTTCGAACTCGGCAAGGCGAAGGTGCTTCGTGGTGGCAACGACGTCGTGTTCGTGTCCAGCGGGCTGATGACCATGCGTGCGCTGCAGGCAGCGGAGGCGCTTGCCGCGCACAAGGTGGACGTCGCCGTCGTGCATGCGCCCACCATCAAACCGTTCGACGCCGCCACCGTCCTGGCGGAACTGAACACCGACCGCCTGGCCGTCACGTTGGAGAACCACAGCGTGGTGGGCGGCTTGTTCGAAACCGTGGCCTCCGCCGTGGTCACGGCTGGGCTGGGCAAGCGGGTGGTTCCGGTGGCGCTTCCGGATGAGTTCCTCGACGCCGGTGCGCTGCCCACCCTGCACGAGCGCTACGGATTGTCGGTACAGCGGATCGTGGCGAAGGTCCTCGCTGAACTGGGCTGAGCCTGGCAATTCGTTGGCAGGAGCGCGGAGCAGGCATGGGCCGGTTCCGCGCTCCTGCCGTAAGATCAACAGTTAACACGCCGACTGTAAACAGTCGACCACTGACATTGAGGACGGACATGATGGCCGGAGCAACAGCACCCCTTCTGGGACTGGAAAAGAAGAGCCTCCGCGAGCAGGCGCTCTCTGCCCTGCGCACCGCCATCACCAGCGGCGAGCTGGCGCCGGGACGCCATTTGGTGGAAACCGAGCTGTCGGACATGCTCCAGATCAGCCGCGGGACGCTCCGGGAAGCCTTGCGGCAACTCGAGCAGGAAGGCCTGCTGTCCGCTGGTCCGCGCGGCCGGCTCTCCGTCCGCCATCTCGACGCCAAGGAAATCCGCGATATCTACTCCGTGCGGGCAGCCCTGGAGTCCCTCGCTGCGCGCACGCTCTGCGAGTTGCCGGACCGCCAACAGGTGATCGCCTCCCTGCGCTCCGCCATCGATGCCATGGCCGCCGCGGCCAAGGGAAGCCTCGAGGAACGGATCGAGTCCGATCTGGAATTCCACCGCACCATGTGTCGCCTTACCGGAAACGAGACCCTGCTCCATTCCTGGGAGTCGCTGGAGGGATCCATCCGGATGTCCATCATGTTTGCCGGACTGGAAAAGGGCGTCAAGAACATGAGCGTCGAGCGGCACCACGACATCGTGGCGGCCATCGAGACCGGTGATGCATCGCTGGCGCGCAAGACCATCCTCGAGCACATGGACAGCGCTGCCGCGGTGCTGGTCGCCTAAGCGCCCGACGGCGGGTGCCCGACGGCGGCGCCCAACTGCGGTAACGGCGCCTCTGAAGGGGTCACTGCCAGTACCCCTCAGGACAGAGTCTCCCTTGTTTTCTGCATAGGCTGTTTCCTTTAAACCATGACTCGTCCCGAAACCACTTTTCCGGCTCCGGTTCCTCCCTCAGCCATGGCCGATGCACCCCGGGCACGGCTCACGCTCATGATTGCGTCGCTGGGGTTCTTCCTCATCACCCTCGACATCCTGATCGTCAATGTCGCGCTTACCAGCATCGGTAAGGAACTCGGGGGCGGAACGGCCAGCCTGCAATGGGTGATCGACGGTTACACGCTGATGTTCGCCGCGTTGTTGCTGTTCGCAGGGAACCTTTCGGATCGGATCGGTGCTAAAAGGGCGCTGGGATGGGGTATCGCACTGTTTCTGGTGGCGTCGGTCGCGTGCGCACTCGCGCCGACGTCGGGAGTGCTCATTGCCGCCCGCTTCCTCCAAGGAGGTGCCGCATCGATCATGCTGCCGGCGTCGATGGCGCTGATCCGGCAAGCTTTTCCCGATCCCCGCCGTCGCGCACATGCACTCGGGATCTGGGCGGTTGGCGGGGCAGTCGCCGGAGCCGTGGGACCGCTTGTCGGCGGCCTCCTCACCACACTGGACTGGCGGCTCGTGTTCGGCATCAACCTTCCCGTGTGCATCGCGATGCTGGTGCTCCTGGCTTCCGTTGCGACGTCCCCGCGACGGCCGACTCCGTTCGACTGGGCAGGCCAGGCCGCGGCGATCGTTGCCCTGACCGCGTTGATGTACGGACTCATTACGGGAGGGACCGAGGGCTTCGGCACGGTACCCGTGATTGGTAGCTTGGTGCTCGCAGGGGTTAGCCTCGCGGCTTTCCTTTTGATCCAGGCGCGCGGCCGGCACCCGATGATGCCGCTTGAGCTGTTTCGCTCCACTGGCATGAGAATTTCGCTCTCGGTCGGTTTCGCGTTCATGGTTGGCCACTTCGGGACCGTCTTTGTGGTCAGTCTGTTTCTCCAACAGCACCTCGGGCTGACACCTCTTCAGGCCGGTTTCACGTTCCTTCCTTCGGCGGCGTTCAGCATCGTCGGGAACATCGTCAGCGGTACCCTCTCGAACCGGTTCGGGACGCGGGTGCCGGTGGTCGTCGGATTGACGTCCATGGTGGTGGGGCTCACTGCGATGCTTCTCACGGCGCCGCTGGGGTCGCCGCTGCTCGTCGGTGTCTTCTTGATTTTCACGGGTTCGGGGGGATCGATCGCGATGCCGCAGGTCACCGCCGTCGTACTCGCGAGCGTCCCGAGCGAAAAAGCGGGCACGGCAAGCGCGGTCTTCAACACCTTCCGCCAAGTGGGCGGCGCGGTCGCCATCGCCGTCTTCGGCGCTCTCATCGCAGACCGCACGAACTTCGTCCACGGTATGCAGACCAGCTTCATCATCGCGGCGTCGCTTCTTCTTCTCACCGCGCTCGCCAGCCTTTTCATCCACTCGCCGGACGCCGGTAGGAGCTGATCAAGCATCGCCATACCGCCAACCGTCTTACACTTCGGCTGTCATGCCCGTGTTCTTCGCATTTCCTTGGAGCCTGCTGGCGGCCGGAAAATCAGGTCCGTTAGGACACAGACGATCAAGGCAACGGTGAAGAAGGAAGACCGCGAGCACCGCACTGTGCCCTGATGTAGCGCGCCGTAACCTACCTGAGTGAGGCAAATCGATCCGCGGCACACTAAGACTTTGTCAAAGTTCATTTCGAAACAGCACGTACCCGGAGACAAAGAGCCCTGGCCGACTTCGAAGACTGACCCGACTGGCTCGGGCGTTCAAAATTCGAGCCCGGCAGGTCACAACACAGGCTGCATTCTCGGTCAGTTTTTGGTTGCGGTCGCCATCACAGCATCCGGTTCCTGCCGCGGATGGATCCTGCTGATTGGTCCTTCTGGAACACTCGGGCACAGAGTCAGGACCGGCTCGTACCTTGGTGCTGGTCCGGAATCAGGTTTTGTGGGGGTGTCATCCCACTCGTATGCCACGACCCTTAGGGTGTTGAGCAGTCTTCCAAGCAGCACCGCAAGCGCGTATGGGCCGCGGAAGAGAAGGTGAATCTCCGCATTCGAATTCTCGCCCGAGATCTTTTTGATCTTATGGAGCATTTCAGCGGCCAAAGACGGCGCATCGGTGTGACTCATCATCTGGCCGGAGCGAGACTTGAAATGCTCAAAGGATACAAACTCGCCCGCCCTGTCTCTAAGGACAGTTTTTAGCGCCGCATCGCTCGGCGTCGGCATGAGGTCCATGTATACGAGCACCTTCGAGCTGCCGTCCGGACTGATTGTATTGACTAGGTGGTTGTGCCGAACGAGAAGTTCGGGATCACTATGCGCTTGCGTAGCCGGCCCCGACACCCATACGTTGCCGTCGACATCCTCCACAAGAATCTTCCTGACGATGGTCGAAGGCAGCGCGGCGCCGACGGCAAGTGCGACAGAGAGATGCATGCCGCCACTGATGTGAACTGTTTTCGCGCCACTGGCCGAAACACCGTCCGCAACGATGGGCAACGCCAGTGCAAGGTCTTCCAAACCCTCGAGATTTGGAAGCCGTCCTGTTTGGCCGGGCCGGATGCGGACCTTCAGATCGGCCGTATCCTCCTCCCATGCTTGGGGTGGTGTCCTAGTCTGGGTCATGATTCGAATGGTCGAATCGGCGTCGCGGATCGCCGCCCTCTTTTGGTGGATATGGGCAATGACTAGATCTCTAATGAGTTGTCTCCGTTCCCCGGCGGTGTCCACGGAGTGCTGCTTCTTGTTTGACAACGTTCCGGGCACCTGATCAAGTATTCGATCCGGTGCAGCGTAGTCGACGCGACCGGACGTGCTTCGAACCGTGTTGGCAATGCCAAACCCAAAGCGCGGATCTCTGTCCAGTTCTAGCAGTTTGGGTAATTCTCTGTGCCGAACGACCCCGCTAAACTGCATTTCCGGGGTCACAACGAGTACCGCGCCGGCAAGTCCACCCGTTAGAGCTTCATCGAGCCTGGTTTCGGTATTCCCCGGCGGAAGGTCCGTTTGGTCGTGCCACACCGGCAGTCCTGCGGCGCGCAAGAGCCAAGCAACAGGGACAGCGGTGTCCGTGCCATCGCTCTGCCGGTAAGACACGAAATACGGGCCATCCGGGGAAATTTCTGGCTTCAATGTATTCATTGACGGATCTCCTGATCGGGAACGGGAGTGCTTGGTGCGGAGTAGCTCTGACGTAACTCTGGGGTCGTTAGTGAAATCCGGTGGCCCGCCGTGCGACGGGCCCAACGCAGATGAAAGGTGTGGTGGGACTGATCCTTGGTGAAAGCACAGACGATGAGCGCCACCGACCCCTCTGCGACCGCCGCGAGTTCCTTGAGAGTTCTGAGATCTAGGCGGCTTGGTCCAATTGGGGCTGGATGGCTGTGCCACTCGCCGACGTATCCCTCTATTTCGCTACCGGTCTGCAAATATTCCTGAAGAAGCGTGTCGGCGACTCTGCCATCGCGCCGGTAATGACTCGAACCGACGGACTCTGGTGGAACGAGCAACACCTCGGACACGACAATGTCGTCTGATTCGCGGTAACCGACGAGGATGCCGCCGCTTTCAAACGGAAGGGCCAGCTCGGCCAGGCCGAGAATACGTGCGGCAGATTGGTGGGACAGATGGACGATCGGCTGGCGCGGCCTCATGTCGGTGCCTCGAGACCAAGATGAACGACGTGCCCGGCCAGCGCAATTGGCTTTTCTGACAGAAGTTCCACGGCGTAGTGGGATGTCAGGGCCGCCGCCAGACCAACTATGTGCGGCGTCGCCGGAGAAACGGGGCTAGCACAACCGGTTTCATAAAGGTCTGGGACGTTGTCCTCGTTGAATTGAAGACCACGGGAATCCGGTACTGGTTGCTGATCGGCCCGGGCTGGCAGGATGTCGACACGAGCCGTTCGCCCGCGGTTCTGGATGCATCCGCTGACGATCTGCTTGCCCGCGGCGTGTGCCGCGGCCCTAAGTAGGGCTGTGCAGCTGAAGTCGGCGGATGTGTCGATAACGAGGTCATGCTGCTCGACCAATTTCAGCGCTTCCTCGCCTCGGGAGATCCTCGTGACTTTGGGTATGACGTCAATGGCTTTCACTCCATCGCTGGTTTTCAAGGTCCTCGCAACCGCCTCGACTTTCGGTAACCCGACATGGGCAGGGCCGGCGAGATGCCTTACGACGTTTCCGGGCTTGAGCACGTCGGAGTCCACCAAGGTCATCTTCGCAATGCCTGCGCGCATCATAAGATCTGCGGTGTGTGAGCCTATGGCGCCCACCCCGACTATGGCCACGGACTTTCGGCAAAGAACACGACGGTTTGGACCCGCTCGAAGTGTTCGTGCATCCAATACCGTGCTGGCGCTGACGCGGCTTTGAACGCTCATGCCTCCGTTGGAGTTAGGTTGGACGTCGAGGGTGAGTACGCCATGGTGTTCTCCGCGTGTGTAGCGTAAGAGGAGGAGCCTCACACAGTCGGCAGTAATGGCAGACTCAAGCGTCGTCCCTTCCGGCAACAGCGCAACAATGTCCTCCCAAGACCTTGGGGGCACCGTGAGTTCTCCAAGTTCTCCGATGTATCCATAGAAGGACTTTCGGTAGGAGTTTCCTTTGCGGCGTCCAAGTCCCTTGAGGACGAGTGTGTTGTTGGCCTGGCGGGCGAACCGCACATAGGCGTTCCTATACCTGTCCAAGTCGCCGTAGAGAATGAGTGTTGAATCCGTGCTCGATTCGAAGTATCGGTCCAGATCAAGGTCTGGTCTGTCGTTCGGCCATCCTCGATCCGCCTCGACGAACCAGCGCGAGACGTGGGCAAGGAAGTCACCAACATTGATCCACCAGAGATCGGAGTAGTCTTCCTCAGCTATGAGGCAGAGCGCTCCATCTCTCTCTCGATGCCAAGACCAGGGAACTGACGCTTCGTCGGCTGGGTAGACTTTCGGGCGCGACAACGGGAACTGATCGGGCAGAACCACTGTGACCTGTGCTGTTGATCCACCACGATCAACAGTGCCGCGCCACTCGGACTCCTTTAGCCGGAATCCCGCTCTGGCCAGGCCCTCCTCGAATTCGGCCCGGTGTGATGCAAGTTCCTCATCCCATGCCGCTTTCACCCGAAGTTGCGGCTCCCTGCCGGGACATGCGCGTCGCCCGGTACGATGAGACGCTCCTTCTTTGTCCCGTCTTCCTCGTAGCCTGCAGGCATCGGAAAGACCTCTTCACCGTCACCGTTTACGCCCAAAAGATTCCGGAATCCCAGGGCCGCCTTTCCACGGTCTTCTTCTGCCAAGGCCCGGGCTGCCGACTCAGACGCTCCCGCAAACGTGGTCTTTAGGCGCTCAAATTCTTCCGTCTTGGCACGCACTGAGAGTGGGAGCCCGGGCAGCGTGGGATCTCCGATGCTGAGTCCGTAGTCAACGTGGTTCTTGATCAACTTTGCGACTACGGCCAGTGCGGAAGCGTAATAGTCTGCTTGGTTCTGCCCCACCACTGCCCCACTCGCAAACGCCTGATAGGTGGCAATTTCGATGAAGAAGCCGCCCGGCTTCGAATGGCCCATGAGTGCCCTACGCGTTTGGCGCAGTAACTTGACGGTGGGGACATACATCGCGGCATGCGCGTCGTTCATTTGCTGCGTCAGCGAGGTCAGAAGATCCGGATTCGTCTGCTGCCAGTCATTGTCTTGACCGCGTTTGGGGATCTCCCAGGAGTTCTTGTCCCAATGAGGTCGCGCCGGCACGGCATCGACGTATAGGTCGAACTCTGGGAAATCCACCTGAAGGCTGCGGTCCTGACGTTTCGTTCGCTGGTGCCCGCTGGAGTCACGGCCGAAAGCTCCGTGTAGAACCTCGAAGAATTTGTCCAGGATTTCTTTGGACGTCACACCGACTGGAAGTTCCTCAAGCATGCAAAAAACATCAACGTCTTTTACTCGTCGAATCGAGACGCGTCGCTTGTAGGAGCCGATCAGCACACTCTTGATCCCGTACTCAGCTAGTGTTGCGTCCGATTCAAGCACGCTTCGAACCAATTGATGAGCTTCCGGGGCGTTTTCCTTGTCAGCCCCCGGTTCAATACGTCCTAGCGCCGTTGAGAATTCCCCACTAAGCAAAGCCATCCTGTCCCCTTCGTTTGAGCCGATCTGCTTGGTGGACGCCATTGGCGGTACTTGCAAAGCTTCGAATCCAAGTACTACATATGGTAGTAGCCCATTCACGCAACCACAATATGTGGTATTACAAGTATGTCATTCCAACCCCAAGAACAGTTTAGAATTCGCTCAAGATTTGCCTAAGATGCTCCATGTCTCACAGGGGGCTGTTCGGCACCGACGCCCGGGCCGGTGGATTCGAACGGTTCCCTACTGTGCGTGAGCGACTCTCCTTTGTCTTGCTTAAACTAGATCGATTCAGAATCAACCACCGATTTCTCGCTCCGTGAGGGGGTGGGCACCGGTTGCACCCTCGGACTTGGCCGCTAGTTATGACAGGGTGAACTTTCCTTTCCTGCAAGTGGTTGGCGAAATTATTCTATTGACTGCTTCTGGGTCCCTTTCTCTGGGCACGTTTACCGCCAGGTCACCCGCCCACGTAGGCCGCCAGGTGCTGGCCTGTAAGGGTTGAGCGGGCGGCGACGAGATCGGCGGGCGTGCCCTCAAAAACGATCCGGCCGCCGTCGTGACCCGCGCCCGGGCCGAGATCGATGATCCAGTCGGCATGCGTCATGACCGCCTGGTGGTGCTCGATAACGATGACAGACTTCCCGGAGTCCACGAGCCGGTCCAGCAAGTCAAGCAGCTGTTCGACGTCGGCGAGGTGCAGGCCCGAGGTGGGCTCATCGAGAATCAGCACACCGCCCTTTTCGCCCATGTGGGTGGCGAGTTTGATCCGCTGCCGCTCGCCGCCGGAAAGTGTGGTGAGCGGTTGGCCGAGGCTGAGGTAGCCGAGTCCGACGTCGGCCAGCCGCTGCAGGATCGCGTGGGCCGCCGGAATGCGGGCCTCGCCGTCGGAGAAGAACTCCTCGGCCTCTTTCACGGACATCGCCAGCACCTCCGCGATGTTGCGGCCGCCGAGGCGGTATTCGAGCACCGATGCCTGGAACCGTTTGCCTTCGCACTCTTCGCAGGGGGTGGACACGGTATCCATGAACCCGAGATCCGTGTAGATGACGCCCGCGCCGTTGCAGGTGGGGCATGCGCCCTCGGAATTCGCGCTGAACAGTGCCGGCTTCACGCCATTGGCCTTCGCGAACGCCTTGCGTATGGGCTCGAGCAGCCCGGTGTACGTCGCGGGGTTGCTCCGCCGCGAGCCCTTGATCCCCGCCTGATCGATCGACACGACGCCGTCCCTCCCGGACAGCGAGCCGTGAATCAGCGAGCTTTTGCCGGATCCGGCGACGCCCGTGACGACAACCAGGACCCCGAGCGGAATGTCGATGTCGACGTCGCGCAGGTTGTTCGCAGCCGCGCCACGAATCTCCAGTGCGCCCGCGGGTTTCCGTGCGGTCTTCTTGAGGGTTGAGCGGTCCTCGAGGTGGCGCCCGGTCAGGGTGCCGCTGGAACGCAGCCCCTCGAGGGTGCCCTCAAAGACCACTTCGCCACCGGCGGAGCCTGCGCCGGGACCGAGGTCGACCACGTGGTCGGCGATCGCTATCGCCTCCGGTTTGTGCTCCACGACGAGCACGGTGTTGCCCTTGTCGCGCAGTTGCAGCAGCAGCTTGTTCATGCGCTCGATGTCGTGCGGGTGCAATCCGATCGTGGGTTCATCGAAGACGTAGGTGACGTCCGTGAGCGAGGATCCCAGATGCCGGATCATCTTGGTGCGCTGCGCCTCACCGCCGGAGAGCGTTCCTGCCGGCCGGTCGAGCGAGAGATAGCCGAGCCCGATCTCAGCGAACGAGTCAAGGAGGTGCCGCAGCCCTTTGAGGAGCGGTGCCACCGACGGTTCGTCGAGCCCGCGCACCCATTCGGCAAGGTCGCTGATCTGCATCGAGCACGCGTCCGCGATGCTGATTCCCTTGATCTTTGACGAGCGGGCCGCCTCGGTGAGCCGGGTGCCATCGCAATCGGGACAGGTCGTGAAGGTGATGGCCCGCTCGACGAAGGCGCGGATATGTGGCTGCATCCCCTCCGGGTCCTTGGAAAGCATAGACTTCTGGATCTTGGGAATCAGGCCCTCGTAGGTCAGGTTGATTCCCTCGACCTTGATCTTGGTCGGCTCCTTGTGGAGCAGGTCGTGGAGTTCCTTCTTGGTGTACTTGCTGATCGGCTTGTCCATGTCGAAGAAGCCGGAGCCGCTGAAGATGCGGCCGTACCAGCCGTCCATGCTGTAGCCGGGGATCGTGAGGGCGCCCTCGGCGAGCGACTTGCCGCCGTCGTACAGGGCGGTCAGATCGAAATCCGTGACCGAACCCCGCCCTTCGCAGCGCGGGCACATGCCGCCCGTGATGCTGAAACTGCGGCGCTCTTTCGTCGTGGTGCCGCCGCGCTCTACGGTGACCGCGCCCGCGCCCGAGATCGAGGCGACATTGAACGAGAACGCTTGCGGCGATCCGATGTGCGGCTGGCCAAGCCGGCTGAAGAGCATGCGCAGCATGGCGTTGGCGTCGGTGGCGGTACCCACTGTGGAACGGGGGTTTGCGCCCATTCGCTCCTGGTCGACGATGATCGCGGTCGTGAGTCCTTCGAGCAGGTCCACGTCCGGCCGGGCCATAGTCGGCATGAAACCTTGCACGAAGGTGCTGTACGTTTCGTTGATCATGCGCTGCGATTCCGCGGCGATCGTGGCGAACACGAGGGAGCTCTTGCCCGAACCGGAGACGCCCGTGAACACCGTCAGCCGGCGCTTAGGCAGCTCGATGCTGATGTCCTTGAGATTGTTCTCCCGGGCACCCTGCACGCGAATCAGATCGTGGGTGTCGGCAGTATGCAGCTCAGGCGACTGCGTGTCCGTGCTCGTGGCCGTGCTCATGGTGTCTCCATCTTTTACGCGGGGTCGTCTTCGCGGTCTTCGTCGGCGAGTCTGGTTGGCTATTGGGGATCTTGAAGCAGCCCCAGGACGTTGCCGTCCGGGTCGGTCACGGTGGCAACCAGACGGCCGCCCCCGACGTCGCGGGCTGCTTCCTTCAGGGTAGCGCCGGCGGCAGTCACCTCGGCCAGCTTCGCCTCGATGTCCGAAACGTGCCAGTAAGCAACGGGCGAGGTCATGGCCTGCGGTCCGCCTCCCGGAACGAGCCCGATGTGCTGGCCCGCGACGTCGAAGCCGACGTAATACGGCCCATCGGCCTGCGGCGCTATGCCGAGCAAAGCCGTGTACACAGCCTTCGCCGCGGCGAGGTCCGTAACGGGATGCAGCACGGTCTTGATTCCTTCGTTGGAAGAGTCGCTCATGATCACTCCTGAAGTCATTAGGGGACGAAGCTGGCGTGGACGGTGTTGTCCATGACCGCCATTCTAGGCGCGGCCCGGAAGCGGCGCTTCTCCATTCCTGACCGGTCTGGGCCCGGGAGTTTCGTTCTATGGACATCCCTGTTGAGCGGTGCCACGATGGCCGAACATGGCCCCTGGCGTACCGCGCCAAGGCGAAGCGAGGCTGGAGGAACCAATGTCCGATTCCGATCTCGATCTGATGGTGGAGAAGTACCATCGAGCGCTCGATGCGTTCGTCAAGGGAGACCCGGAGCAGCAGAAGAAGCTGTTCTCAAAGCGCGGTGACGTGACGCTCGCTAATCCGCTCGGCCCGCCTGCGCGGGGCTCGAGTGCGGTCGAAGCGACCATGGATCGTGCGTCTTCCGGGCTGAGGGAGGGCGAGCCCATCAGATTCGAACGAATCTCCGGGTATGTCGGGACGGAGCTTGCGTACATCGTCGAAATCGAATGGGCACGGGCCAAGGTTGGCGGGTCTGATGAGGTGTCCCCGATACCCCTTCGGGTGACGACGATTTTCCGCCGGGAAGACGGGGAGTGGAAGGTTCTCCACCGTCACGCGGATCCGATACTTTCCCCGCGGCCCATCGAGTCGATCGTCCAGGCCTAGTGGCTCCCAAGGTGCCGGATCAACGCGTCAAGGATCGGCACCTGCCCGCTGACCAATTTGGTGCGGGCAACTGCCTCCGTGGCCCAGATGGCGTCGTCGATCTCCGGATAGCTCCGGATGACGCCGGATCCCCGCGGCCATTCCAGCTCGAAGGTGTTGCTCACGATTCTCACGGGGTCGAAGTCCGACTCCGCCGTGAAAGCCGCCACGAGTTTGCCCGACGGTTGTCGGAAGATGCCCAGCTGGTGATATTCGACGGCGGGCGGGGGAGTGCCCATCTCCTCGGCGAATTCACGCTTGGCGGCCACAAGGGAATCCTCGTCTTCGAGGTATTCACCTTTGGGAATGGACCAGGCGCGCGCATCCTTGTGGGCCCAGAACGGGCCGCCCATGTGGGCTATCCACACTTCCAGTTCCGCCGTGGAGCGCCGACGGTACAACAGAATTCCCGCGCTTCGAACAGTCATTTGCCCTCCCAGGCATAGGTTATCCGCCGGGCCGGGCACCCGGAACCCGCAGCACTCCCAAGGCCTCTACCAAATACGGGACCGGATCCGCATCCGTGCCGGCGGCCCACTGCATCCAGGCCTCGAAGGTCGCCCCGAGATAGGCGGCGCACAGATAGCCCGACGCGCTTTCGCTGACGCCTTGCGCCACGAGGTAAAGCCGCGCCCGTTCCCGCTGTGGAGCCAGGGCATCGTAGCTTCTGCTCGCCAGCTCAGGGTGCTCCGCGATCAGGCGCAGGCGCCCACGCGTGACGGAAAGGTCCGGGATCGCCGAAGCCCCGGCGATGGCGGCCGCCCGCAGTCCTGCGAGGACGCCGCCGTCGGAAATGTCGCCGTCACCCTCATCGCTGTCGGACGTCTCCGCTGCGCGAGCGGCCTCCAGCACCTGTCCGGAGGCTTCCACCACCGGTTCCATGCCGCCCCACACGAGGTCAGCTTTGTTCGGGAAGTAGCGGTAGAGGCTCTTCCGTCCGATTCCCGCCGCGCGTGCGATGTCCTCCATTGATGTCCGTTCGTAGCCGTTCTCGGCAAAAAGACGGAGCGCGACGCCGGCCACGGCGTCCGGATCAATTGTCGCCGGGCGTCCGGTGGAGCGCCCGACGCCGGGCTTCGTATGGTCTGAGGGCATCTCTCCAGTATCCACTCTTACATAATGACACGGAGTGTCATAAGGTAAGGGAAACGCCACCAACACGTTCGGAGGAACAACATGGGCAACGAGACTGCATGGCAGGAAGCCGCCATCACTGGCCGTTTTGCCGGGAAGACGGTGATCGTCACCGGGGCGGGCTCGGGCATCGGCCAGGCTACGGCCCTGCGCGTCGCGAAGGAAGGCGGGCGCGTCATCGCCGCCGACATCAGCAAGGAGCGACTGGATGCCTTGGTGGACGAAAACGGAAGCCTGGACCTCGTGCCCGTGGCGGGCGACATCTCCTCCGAGGAGACCGTTGCCGCCGTCGTCGTTGCCGCCGGCGGCCGCGTGGACGCCCTCGCCAACATCGCCGGCATCATGGATAACTTCGCTCCGATTCACGAAGTGGACGACGCCATGTGGGAGCGGGTCTTCCGGATCAACGTCACAGCGCTCATGCGCTTGCCCCGCGCGGTGGTGCCCCTGATGCTCGAGGCTGGCGCCGGCTCCGTGGTCAACGTCGCCTCCGAGGCCGGGCTGCGCGGCTCCGCCGCAGGTGCTACCTACACGGCGTCGAAGCACGCCGTAGTCGGCCTGACCAAGAACTCGGCCGTGATGTACGGGCCGAAGGGGCTGCGCTTCAACGCAGTGGCCCCCGGGCCCACCCTCACCAACATCGAGGCGGTGTGGGGATCCCAGTTGGCCGCCGAACGCCGCGGTCCGCTGATGCAGGCCACCGTCCCCACGCCGGCCACAGCCGCGCAGTTGGCGGCCTCCATCACCTTCCTGCTCAGCGACGACGGCACCAACGTCAACGGCGCCATCCTCGCTTCCGACGGCGGCTGGTCGGCGCTGTAGCGCGCATCTTAAAACAGGACGACGACGGCGGGAGCCTCCCGCCGTCGTCGTCCTGTGTTTTTTCTTGCTTCTAGAGCGCGCCTTGGAGCGGAGTACCCGCAGGGATCGGCTCGTGGCGCATCACGTCGACCGGGCAGTCAAGGAGTCCGTCAAGGGCAGCGTTGAGCCTCTTGACCGGCTCGCCGTCGCCGTGGGCGTCAAGCAATTCGGCGGACTCCCACTTCTCGATCATGAGGATCTGGCCGTTCGGTGAGTCGTGGATGGCGTACAGCAGGCAGCCGGGCTCCTGATGGACTTCCGCGATGGCCGGAGACAGGGCGGCGACGACCTGGTCAAACAATCCTTCCTTGGGGGTGAATGTGGCGGTGACGACGACGGGCATGGGTTCTCCTTAGTGAATAGCGGTTTGGGTGAGCGGTGCGCAGCTGCTGCGCGGCAGGAAATCTGCCTTGACCTCGATAAGACGGGGACCCTCGGGCAATTTGCCCTGCATTCGACCCAGGACGAGCTCAAGGGAATGAACTGCGAGCATGTCAAGCGGCTGTCGGATGACGCTGAGCGGCGGCGACATCAGCTCGGTCCACGGGTTGTCATCGAAGACGATCACGGAGAGTTCGTCCGGGATCTTTATTCCGCCCTGGACCAGCCGCCGGACCGAACTTTGAACCTGGGCGGTGTTGGCCACGATGAGACCGGTTGGGGGCTGCGACATGGCAAGAAGGGAGCCGACGGCGTCACCGCCCGAGTCTCCACGAAACGGCACGTCACGGATGAGAAGGGGATCGATGGCGAGGGATGCGTCCTCATGGGCGGCCCGGTATCCGCTGATCCTTGATCGCCCCGTCGACGTGCTGCGTGGGCCCGTCACGAGTGCTATCCGGGTGTGGCCGAGGCCGATGAGGTACTCCGTGGAGCGTCGGGCCGAGTCAAAGTTCTCGATGCTGACAACGTCCACGTCGGCGAGTTCCTCGATGGTCCTGTCGACGAACACTACGTTCACCCCCAGATCCTGAAGACGCGCCCACTTTTCGATGTTTCCACCGGTTGGGGTTGCTATGACTCCGCTGACAGAGCGGTCCAGGAGGGTGTCCAGTGAATCCGCTTCCAAGTGCGGATCCTCTTGCGTTGTCATCAAGACCACCTGGACGCCATGGCCGCGGGCCTCCCAGACAATTCGGTCCGCGAGCCGCGCGAAGAACGGGTTGGAGAGGTCGGTGACCACCAGTCCAATGGTGAGCGCGTGACCCGCGCTCAGTTCGCGGGCCGCGGCCCGCGGACGGTAGCCCAGTTCATCGATGACCCTGAGGACTTCCTGCCGTTTAGCCGGCGCGACGGGGCCTGAGTCCGGGTTCAGCACCCGTGACACCACTGAGACCGATACTCCCGCAGTCGCCGCGACATCGCGGATGGTCGGAGCCTTCTTCACCACTCCTCCTTGGGGGAATTCATTGGGCGTAAGTCCATGCTTCGGCTCCACGTGGCCAGCAGTCCTCCTCATGGATGCGCTTGGCTCGGAGCCGTTGACACAGCTTAGCACTGAGTGGTACAAAAGTGGAACCGGTTCCACTCCGGATTGATTTCAGCCAGTATGCGACGAAGAAGTTGTGCCATCCGCTCAAGCGGCCAGGTTTCCTTCGCATCGCACCCCAATGAAGAGAGACTCCAGTGAACCTTCACAAACTCCTTGGCGACCGCGAGCAGGAAGGTCGTCCGATCAGGGTCGGCCTCATTGGTGCGGGACGTTACGGCACCATGTACCTCGCCCAGGCCAACAACATTCCGGGGATTCACGTCGTCGCCATCGCCGATATCAACGTGAAGCGCGCGGAAGGGGCCTTCGCCTTGGTTGAATGGCCGGTCGAGCAGATTGCTCCCGACATTGCCACGGCGCTCAAGAACCGCACCACGGCCATCGTGGCCAACGCGGACGAACTGTTCGACGTAGACATCGACGTGATCGTGGAAGCCACAGGCAACCCGATCGTGGGAATCAAGCACGCACTGCGGGCCATCGAAACCAAGAAGCACATCATCATGGTGACCGTTGAGGCTGACGCGCTGGCGGGCCCGGCTCTGGCCAAGCGTGCTGAAGCGGCCGGTGTTGTGTATTCGATGGCCTACGGCGACCAGCCTGCCCTCATCATGGAATTGGTGGACTGGGCACGTACCAGCGGTTTCGACGTGGTCTGCGCGGGCAAGGGTGCCAAGTACCTTGAGCACTATCACGCGATGAATCCTGACAATGTCTGGGAGAACTGGGAATTTTCGAAGGAACTCACGGACTCCGGGCAGCTCAACCCGTACATGCACACCTCGTTCCGGGACGGCACAAAAGCGGCAATCGAGATGGCCGCCGTCGCCAACGGTGCGGGCCTGGAACCGTCGGACTCCGGGCTCAGCTTCACGCCGGGCAACGTCGAGGAGATCGCCACGATCTGCCGGCCAAACGACGTCGGGGGCTCGCTGGCCCATGAAGGCAGCGTGGACGTCATGTCCAGCGTGAACCGTGATGGCAGCTGGATCAGCCACAACACGCAGGAGGGCGTCTTCGTCGTCGTCAAGGCAACAAACGCTTACGTTTCCAGCTGCTTCAACGAATATCCCTGGCACTCGGACCCCACCGGCCAGTACGCAGCTCTTTACCGCCCGTACCACTACGTCGGCCTCGAGCTGAACGTATCGATCGCAAATGCGGCGATTCGGGGAATTGCCACAGGCGCGCCCATCGGCTTCTTCGGAGACGTGGTCGCCACCGCAAAGAAGGATCTCAAGGCCGGCGAATTCCTCGACGGCGAGGGCGGATTTACGGTGTGGGGCAAGCTGGTTTCGGCCAAGCACTCGGTGGCTACCGGTGCACTGCCGGTGGCACTGGCCCACCACGTGGAACTGTGCAACGACGTCGCCAAGGGAGCGATTGTCCGCTGGGACGACGTCGTGATTGATGACTCGCTTTCCCAGGCGCTTGAGCTGCGCCGCGAAACCGAAGCGTTCATCGCCCAGACCGCCTCCGTGGGCGCTTGACCCAACCTCCTTGCTTCCGTCATCCGGATCGCATCCTTCCAATGAAGAAAGGCATCGCATGAACACCAAGACCCGCGCCATCACCGGAGTCCTCGCCTGCAGCCTGGCTGCAACTGCCCTTGCTGGATGTGCCGCCGCCGGCGCATCCAGTGGCGGCCAGGCCGCACCGGTCGCCAAGATCCAATTGTCGATTCCTGACCCGCTCACTTCTTCCGTAGGCGTGTCTGCGCAGCACTTCGCGGACCAGGTAAAGAAGACATCCAGCGGATCGGTCGTGGTTACCGTCGTTCCCAATGGCACGAGCTTCAGCGGCGACCAGAACGCCGCCGTCACGCGGCTGCAGGGCGGCTCGCTGGACGCCCTGATCCTCTCAACCTCGGTTTACGCCTCGGTGGTGCCGGAAATGAACGCGATCAGCATCCCCTACCTCTTCAAGGACACCACCGAAGAGGCCGCGTTCCTGGCGGGTAAACCCGGCCAAGACCTGAAGGACAAGCTCGCCAAGAAGGACACTGTCGCCCTGAGCTTCCTCACCAGGACAGGCCGTGAAATCACCAACTCTGTTCGTCCTATTACCCAGCCTTCGGACCTCAAGGGACTGAAGATCCGGGTACCAGGCAATACGTTGTGGACGGACTTCTTCGGCAAGCTCGGCGCGAGCCCCACCACCATGGCGTTCTCAGAAGTCTTTACCGGCCTGCAAACCGGCACCATTGACGGCCAGGAGAATCCGATCGAGGTGCCGTGGACCAACAAGTTCTCGGAAGTGCAGAAGTATGTCTCGCTGACCAACCACATCAACGACGCCTGGGTACTCGCCTTGTCGTCAAAGAAATGGGGGACACTCAGCGCGGACCAGCAAAAAGCGCTCACTGACGCTTCGACGGAAACTGCCTCGTTCAAAACGACCTACGACACAGATCAAGCGAAGAAGCAGTTGGACGAGTTGACCGCCAAGGGCATGAAGGCCAACGAGCTCAGCGCTTCCAGCATCGAAGAGTTCAAGGCCGTCTCGAAGAGCTTGTACCCGGACTTCTCGAAGCTCATTGGAAAAGACTTCTTCGACCAAGCGGTGGCCTTCGCGCCCGCCAAGTAATCCGTTACCGGGTGGGAGCCCTCCCGGGTTCCCACCCCAATGCCCACCCTGCCCGCCAATTCCGCTCTCAACGTCGAAAGTCTGGACACAATGGAACACACCCTCGCCGCCCCCCGGGACCTGGAAGAGACCCTCCCGCCCGATGCCGAAGAGATCCTGCACACGGGCCACGTCGCCTCGGGCTGGAGCGGCGCGAAATGGCTGGACCGGACTTTGGAGTGGATTGTGGGCGCCGCGATCCTCGCCGAGCTCGTCGTCATCCTGCTGAACATCACGGTCCGCGTCATCACCGGCGATTCAGTTCTTTGGACCCAGGAAGTCTCCGAGATCGCACTACTGACCATCGCGTTCATGGGTGGGGCCATCGCATATCCCAAGGGCGCCCACATGTCCGTGCAGGCACTGATCATGAGGCTCCCCGTTAAGTGGAAGCCCTATTTGGCCGCACTGGTGGATTGGCTCGTCTTCGTGATGAGCGCCGGAGCCCTGGCCCTCTTCGTCCCCACCCTCATCCAGCAAATCGAGGAAAAGACCCCCATCCTCCAGCTCCCTGTGTTCTGGGTCTCCATGCCGTTCTCGCTGGGCATGGTCCTCATTGCCTGGTTCGCACTCGTCAAGCTTTGGCGGCAGCGACGGCGCGCCGTCCTGATTGCCGCCGCTATCGCGGCCGCCCTTGTCGGCGTCGTACTTCTCGCCCCTCCACTCTTTTACTACGCCTCGCCGAACGTCCTCCTCGGCACCGTGCTCGCGGTTCTGTTCATCCTGCTGTTCCTCGGACTCCCTATCGCCTTCGTCCTCGCCCTGGCCTCCGGGATCTATCTCTACCTCGGAGGAATTTCCGAAGTCAGCGCCATTCCGATCGGCATGGCCTCGGGCGCAAAGGGATTCGTGCTGTTGGCGATCCCCTTCTTCATCCTCGCCGGCACAGTGATGAACTCCGCAGGACTCACCCTCCCGTTGGCCAAGCTCGTCGATGCACTCATCGGGCATCTGCGCGGGGGACTGCTCCAGGTGGTCGTCGTGACGATGTACATTTTCTCCGGCATCTCGGGGTCCAAAGTTGCCGACGTCGCGGCCGTCGGCACCACCATGCGCGGCATGCTCGAAGAACGCAAATATCCGCGCGGCGAGGTTGTCGCCGTACTGTCGGCGTCTGCCATCATGGGTGAAACCATCCCGCCCAGTATCGTGCTTCTCGTCCTTGGCTCCATCACCACGATTTCGACCACTACGCTGTTCCTTGCCGGTTTTGTGCCTGCTGCTTTCCTGGCTCTCGTGGTCATGGCGCTCGTGTTCCTGCGAGCACGCAAACAAGGTGGAGTCGGCAGCCCCAAGGCGAGCTGGCGGGCACGCGGTTCGGCCACGTTCTTCGCGCTTCCCACGCTTCTCCTGCCTGTTGGCATGGTCGCCGGGATCCTGAGCGGTTTCGCGACGCCGACGGAAGTTTCCTCCGTCGCCGTCGCCTACGCATTCGTCCTTGCCGCGGCCTACCGCCGGGGCAGCAAGCGACTGCTCGGCGACACCCTCCGCGAAACGACGACGACGGCGGGGATGGTGCTCTTCATCATCGCTGCCGCCTCTCCGCTCGCCCAGACCCTTGCCCTAGCCGGTGTCTCGCAGCAAATTCACGACCTCATGTCCAGCCTTGGAGATTCCCCGATCCTCTTCATGCTGTTTACCGTCATCCTGCTCGTCATCATGGGCCAGCTCCTCGAGGGACTCCCTGCCGTGCTGATCTTCGCCCCGCTGTTGCTGCCGATCGCGACCGACTTCGGCGTCAACCCGGTGCAGTACGCCATGGTGCTCATCATCTCCATGGGCATAGGCTCGTTCGCTCCTCCGGCCGGTGTTGGCTTCTACGTGGCGTGTGCAACCGCACGGGAGACAGTGGAAAACAGCCTCAAACACTTCTGGCCGTATTTGCTTGCCCTTTTCGTTGGGCTTCTGGTGCTCGCGGCGGTGCCGTGGTTTAGTACCTTCCTGCCCGCCCTGGCCGGACTGATCCCGTTCTAGGCAATGGCAAAGATGACTAACGCTGAGTCCTCTGCTGTTCCTTTTTCCGTGGCCCTTCTGGGTACGGGACCAATGGGCGCCCCGATTGCCCGGAACTTGATCGCTGCCGGCGTGCCGCTGAAACTCTGGAACCGTACGGCCCACAAGGCCAGGGCGATCCCCGGAGGACGTGCCGTGGACTCTCCGGCGGAAGCCGCCAGCGAGGTGGTCCTGACTGTCCTACCCGATCTTCCCCAGGTCGAGGGGCTGCTTGACGGACCCGCCGGCCTCCTCGCGGGGTGGAGGGCGGCCAGGATTGAAAGCCCGATCCTGGTAGTGCACGGCACGGTGTCGCCGGTCGCTGTCGCGGCGTTCGCCGCAACATACCGGAAGGTCCATGGAGTAACCGTCATCGACGCCCCGCTCAGTGGCGGTACTATCGGCGCCGAAGAGGGGCGGCTGAGCATCATGGCCGGCGGGCCTTTGGACATCGTTGAGCGTCTCGGGTCACTTTTCGGGCTCTACAGTTCCACCGTTTTGCGGTTCGGGGAAACGGGCGCTGGATCCATCGTCAAGGCCTGCAACCAGATCGTCGTGGCTGCAACAGTAACGGCAATCTCGGAGGCCATGGCGCTAGCCGAGGCATCCGAGCTGGATCTTGGTGCCGTGCAGTCAATACTTGCCGGTGGCCTGGCAAATTCCGAAGTCCTGCGGCAGAAGGGCCAACGCTGGATCGACGCCGATTTCGAAGGCGGCGGATCTGCAAAGAACCAGCTAAAGGACTTGACCTTCATTGCCGAGGTCGCGGCAGAAGCTGGACTCGATCTTCCGGTTTCCAACAGTGTCCGCCGTGCATTTCAGACAATGGTTTCTCAGGGGCTTGGCGAGCTGGACCACACAGGTATCTACCTCAGTATCCGGGGCTAGCCAGGAGCCTGTGTGAATGCCGTTGGGCGGCGCTGTAGGGAGCTTTAACGGCAAAACGACGACGGCGGGAGCCTCCCGCCGTCGTCGTCCCGTGTTCCTGAGGCTTCAGCCCGTGTAACCTTCCACCTGTTTTGGGGGCCGTGGCTTGGCTTCGTTCGGGTTCTCCCCGTACTGTCTCTTGGCCCGCCGTTGCCGCAACAGGTCCCAGCACTGATCCAGGTCCTGCTCGATGCGCTCCAGTCTTGCGCGGTCCGGGGCGTGCGCAGGGCCCGGCGGGGCCGCCTCGGCCTTCTCCCGGAGCTCCCGCTCCTCCTCCACCAGCGATTGGATGCGGTGCAGAATGCCCTGTTCGTCCATGGTGACCCTCTTCCTGAACTAGCCGTTACCAGTCAGGTTAGTGAGCTGCGCTGGGCGTGAACAGAGGCAGCGTTCCGTGCGAGCCATCCCGGCAATCTCCCGTTTGCGGAATACTTGGACGCAGATCCAGGATTTCCGCAAGCAGAGGCGGTGATTAGCCGTGAATGGCGAAGACAGTGCGTTCAAGCGCCGGCTGGAGCGGGCCATGGAGTTGCGGAATGTCCGCGCGACCGGAATGACGGCCGAGGAAGAAGCCGAAGTTGAGGCCGCCGAGGAAGAAGAGCGGCAGAAGCGCAAGAAGGTGGACGACGCCGCGCGGGTGGAATACCTGATCCGCGACGCCATGGCACAAGGTAAATTCGACAACCTGAAGTACGCGGGCAAGCCGATCCCGGGGCTGGGGGAGCGCTACGATCCCGATTGGTGGGTCAAAGGCCTCATTCAGCGCGAGCATCTCAGTGGCCTTGGCCCGAAGGCCATTCTGCTCCGCACCGAGGATGCCGAACTGGATGCAAAGCTCGATGCGCTGTACTCGGAAAAGCAGGTGCGCGATCTGGTGGAGGACTTCAACGCCCGGGTCATCGACGCGCGGCGCCAGCTCCAGGGCGGCCCGCCGGTGATCACGAAAACCCGCGACGTCGGCGTCGAGCTGGAACGCTGGCGCGAGCGCCGGGCGGCGGCAGCCGAGGCAAGTGCGGCCCAGGAAGCCGTGAACCAGGAACTTGCGGGCAAGCGGCCGTGGTGGCGTCGCATCTGGAACGGTCCCGGCTAGGCCGGGGTTCCCGGATCCAACAACCGCCGATTCTGATACCGCACAAAAAAGTAGAGGGGCAGCCATGACGCGGTGGCTGCCCCTCTAGCGCGCTATTGAGCTAGATAGTTACGAGGCGTTCTTTGCCCGTGAAGTATCGGGAGTGGGTTCGCTGGATGGTTTCGATGGAGTCGCTGTTCAATGAGGCGATTTCGATTTCGATCTCGTGGTCGTGGCGTTCGCGTTCAAGGCGCAGTCGCTGCTTGAGCGTTTCGCGGGGCCCATCGGCTCCGGGGAACTCAGTTACCTGGCGGTCGAATGTCCGCCGGTTATACACAATCAGGAATCCTGAAATGCTACTCACCCTCTCTCTAGCCCGTCGCGCAGACAGTTGCCAAGCTTGCGCAGCTGGCCGGAGGTCCATGGGTGGGAAGGCGGCCTCTGCATCCAGTCATCCTGGTCTCGAAGCCGGCACCCAAGCCTTCCCTATTCGGCAGGCGCCTCGGGCTGCGCAATGGGTGACAGGTGCAGGCCCGCGAGCTGCCACCGCCCGTCCCGCCGGATCATGATCTGCGTAACGCGGAACTGGCCACTGGAAGGATGTCCACGGTAGGCGGCCGTTTGGTTCTGGATCCCAATAACGACGGCCGAGTCGCCGTAGCTGCGAACGCCGTTGATGGTCCACTCGAACTGTTCGTTGACGAAGGCTGCTTCGCGGTAACGATCGAGCCACTGGACTCGTGTGAGGACGAATCCAAGCGGGCCGACGGCCGTGAAGTCTTCCGCCAGCAGCTTGTCCAGTGTCGCGGCGTCATTGTTCCGTTCGGCGCTTGCCCAGAGAACGCTGAGCTCTTCGATGTCAGAACGGGGTTCACTCATGGCTGGGTTTCCTTCCTGCTTGTGTTGAACGCAGGCGTTCCTGCCAGCCGGCCGCCGTCGACGGCGAGAACGGTTCCGGTGACGAACGAGGACTGGTCCGAGCAGAGCCAGACGGCGGCAGCAGCAACCTCGGCCGTCGAGCCGATCCGGCCCAGCGGCACGGCCGCGGCCACATGGTCTTGGGCGGCTTGGCCGGCGCCGGTGAGTCGCTCGGTGAGGATGGGTCCGGGAGCGATCGCGTTGACCCGGATCCCTTGTGAGGCGTAGTCGAGCGCGGCCACCCGGGTCAGACCTCCGACGCCGAACTTGCTCGCCACATAGCCGCTCATGCCGGCGACGCCTTGTTCGCCGGCTGTGGAGGACATGTTCACGATCGCCCCGCCGTTCCCGTTTGCCAGCATGAGCTCGATTTCGTACTTCAGGCAGAGGAACACTCCGCGCAGGTTGACGGCGATGGCGCTATCGAACTCCGCGCTCGCCCACTCGGCCAGGGGCGCCGGGGCCCGCCCGCCACCTGCGGCATTGTTGACCGCGGCGTCGAGCCGGCCGAAGCGGTCCTGGATTTGTGCCATTAGGGCTTTCACCGAGTCCTCATCACTCACATCCGCGGGGATGGCTACGGCATTCCCGCCTGCCGCCGTGATGGCGTTGACGTGCTCGGACAGGCCGGCGCTGTCACGTGAGGCAAGGACAACGTGTGCGCCGGCGCCAGCCAGCGCAGCCGCGATCTCCGCACCGATTCCGCGGCTGGCTCCGGTGACGAGCATGACCTTGCCGGACAGCGGCCGGGTGGGATCCGGCGTCGTCATGGCGCTGTCCGGCTTGCGCCGGGCGTTTGGCTTGTGCCGTGCATTCGGCTTGCGCCGGGCGCGTGCGCCCGCGGCTCTTGGTTCGCGGCAGCCCGGTTGCGTGGGAGCAGGAAGCCCGCAGCAACGAGCCAGAGAAGGCCGCCGAAGCGTCCGACCGGCAGCAGGAACTGAAGAGGCTCGATCGCCATGGACAGGAAGCTCAACTCGGACAGTGCGGCAATGACCAGTCCGGTCCAGGCCAGCCAGCGGGGCATGAAGCCCAGGATCAGTGCCGGGACGGCGATGCCCGCCATGAGGAGGCCGATTCCGACGACGAAGCCGACCCCGCCGGTGATGAACGCGAGGAACGCGAGTGCGTGGGTGAGCGTGACATCCGTGGTGATTTCCGGCCGGCTCAGCAGCCAGGTCACGGAACCCGAGAGCATCAGGAAGATGGCTGCGCTGACGCCGCCGAAGAAGCCAATGGCCGGCCCGGGAACGCGTACGCCGAGCCGGAGCTGCCGGGCGTAGACGGTGGCCGCGAAGATCCCCAATGGCACGGCGGAGCCGAATTGGAGCATTCCGCCTACCCGCATGGCAGCGACGTTTTGCTGGAAGAATGCGGCCACCTGCCCCGTCGAGGCAAAGGGGGAGACGAAGGTTTGGCCACCTGTCAGGATCGCGGACGTGATGAGGCCGGCGAGGAAGATGCCCAGGCTGACGAGGGCAAGAACGCCGGGGTGTGGGCCGCCTGACCGGGCTGGACGGCCGTCATCGGGAATCGAACGGCTACTCATGGCTGAACCTTTCTAGTAGTGGCTGAACTTTCCATAATTGCGTCACTACTGAAATAGTTCACCTCTAGAATTATTCTGTCAAGCCTGTATTCTGAATCCATGGACTTAGCCACGCCGGGCCGGCCGAAACGGACCGCTTTTCTTTTGTCGCAGCTGGGCGCCGTCGCGTCGTCACGCTTTGCCGACCGCACTCGGGAGATTGGCCTCACGCCCAGTGACGCCGGTGTCATCCGCCTGCTCGGACGCGTCCCCGGGTTGAGCCAGCGCTCCCTTGCGGACAGGCTCGGTGCCGTCCCCAGCCGGGTGGTTTCACTCATCGACTCGCTTCAGCAACGCGGCCTCGTGGAGAGGGTGCGCAGCAGCACAGACAGGCGGAACTATGAATTACACCTCACCGACGCTGGCAACGGCATACTGCGGGAACTGCGCGGGATCGCGGAACAGCATGAAGCGGAGCTTCTGGCCCCGCTGACAACTGAGCAGATTGGCCAGCTCGACGTGCTGCTGGCGCAGCTCGCCAGCGGCCACGGGCTGGACAGGGACCTCCACCGCGATGTCGGACGCGATGCGGGACCTGACGGCGGACCTGATCGAGCCCGATAGGCCTGATCGGGCGCTCGAGCCGCGTGCCGCCGTCGAAAGCTGTCATGACGATCGGGCCACGATTTTCGCCATTATGTGGGGAATAGCAGCTGCATGGTGTATGTTGCACATTCGCCAGCAAATATACAAGAGAAGAGATAACCCCAGGTGGCAACCGATTACGACGAACTCCGCTCCGACGTCGCGGAATCCCAAAGCACGTCACTTCAGGCCCTGCAGTCTGCCAATGCTCCGGACGCCCGCAGCGTTGTACGGGAGCTGGACGAGGCCGATGCTTTTGAAGGCAATGAGGTACCAGGTGGCGAATTCGTGGCCGAGGAACTCATCATTGCGGTCGTTCCCCAGAAGGAAGACGAGTTCACGTGCTACTCGTGTTTCCTCGTCCGTCACCGCTCCCAAATCGCCCGCGAGAAGAACGGCCACGCGTACTGCGTGGAGTGCGAAGGCTGATTCACTCAGGCCCGGCCCGGTCCCTCACAGTTGCGTCCCACACAGTTGCGTTCATCACAGGGGATTCAGGCGCTTCTTCCTGGCGAGCTTTTCATAGCGGGCCCCGGAGTCCGCGGCTCGCTGCTCTTCGGCAGCGAGCAGGGGGCCGTAAGGCGAGTTGTCCTCCACTGACCCGTCGGTATCGTTTGCGAGGCGGAGCAGCACCGAACGGCTTACAACGCTGTCCTGGTGCTCGCCTAGGATCTTCTGGATCTTCTGGGCGTTGCGTGCCAGCTTCGCAGCGGGTTTGCCGTGGACGTCCTGCAGGGCTTCGGCTGCATGCCGCAGCCGTTTCGCATCTTTGCGGACTTGGTGCAATGCCAGGTCACGTTGCGCTCCAGCCTGCTGGGCCGCTTCCTTCTGGGAACGACGCACCCGCTTGATCGCTTTCGCGGTGAGCTTGGCCGTGACGGGACGGGCCTTTTTTCTGGCTCGAGGTCTTGTAGGAGGATCGTCGCGGAACGTTTCAAGGGCGTCCAGGAGCCGGAAATATCGTTTCGTTCCCAAGGAGCGGAGCATCTCGCGGTAACCGGAGTTGAAGGCAGCCTCGAGTTCGTCGCTGATCCTGGAGGCGGCTGTAGCGGGCACGACGCCATCGGCTTGGTCATTCAGCAGTTCCCCGATCCGGTCGCGCAGCACCTCAGCATCCCGGGCCTTGCCCAGGACCTTGGTCAGCCATTTCAGTTCTGCCTTGAGCCGATCCGCGGCGTCGGCGTCGAAGAGCCTGCCGTAGGCGGACAAAGTCGAGCGGAGCCTACGGGCGGCCGAGCGCATGCGGTGAACGGCGTCGTCGACGCCTTGCCGGACTCCGGAGTCCAGTGCGGTGATTTCGGCGATCTGTGCTGCAATGTAGGCAACCACTGCGTCTCCCGCGGAACCCTTCCGGCGCGCTTTTGGTGGTGTGGGCAAGGGGGATGGCCAGGCGGTCCCGAAGGCACGGGCCAGTTTGGAAGCATGCCCGGAAGGGGTTGCGCCCGCCCCTGACAGAACCCGCTCCGCACTCTCAAACAGGGCTTCGTCGCCGTGGACCAGCTCGATTTCCCATTCCCGCCATCGCCGCTCCAATTGCATTGGGTGCAAGGTCTCGGCGGTCACATGGTCATCCACGAAGTCGGCCAGGGTGACATCATCGCTTCCGTGCAGCCGATGCAACGTGCGGCGGGTATGGATCCGGGCCACGGGGCGGAGCTCTTCGCCGCGGGTGAAGACCAGGAGCTTCTCCGCCAGTTCCTCGGGAACGGTCTCGGGCTGCCCTAGCGGCGCATGGATTTCCACACGGGCGTCCCGGTCTGCGGGCAGCTTCAGATGCCAGCCGGAATCGGTGCCGCCGGTGCGGCGCCGCAAGGTAATGCGGTGCTTGGCAAGGATGAGGCCGTCCGTGTCGAAGTAGACGGCCTCGAGTTGATGATCGGCAGGGTCAGCGACCTGCTCGACGCCGGTGATGTCCACGAACACGGGAAGGGGTGTTTCCAAGTCAGCGTCGTACTTGCGTTCTGTTTCCAAGGATTCCTGGGTCGACATGTCGTTTCCGGTCCTTCACGTAGCGGGTCCGCACCTATAGGCATCCTCCCACTAGGCCTCCCGCAGGGAAAGACCGGTCCAAGGCATCTGCGGCGGATCCCTTGCGGGCGCGGCGATCTGGGGAAGAATGTGGGCATGACTTCGACGCCGGGCCTTGGTCCGATTGCTGATGGCTTCACAGGGGATGCCCCGTGAGATTGTTCGTGCTCGTGCCCGGAGCAGGCGGCTCAGCCTGGTATTGGAGCCGCGTCGTCCCCTTCTTGCAGGAGGCGGGCCAAGATGCCGTCGCTGTTGATCTGCCGGGGGATGACGAAGACGCAGGCCTGCCCGAGTACACGCGCTTGGTTGAGGCGGCAATCGGTGGCCGGAACGACGTCGTGCTTGTTGCGCAATCGCTGGGCGGTTTCACAGCGCCCATGGTGGCTGCCCGCACCGGCGTCGGGGAGATCGTCTTCGTCAACGCGATGATTCCCAACCCGGGGGAGACCCCCGGTGCCTGGTGGGACAACACGGGCTGGGAAGGGGCGCGCAAGCGCGCTGCGGCAGCCGGTGGTTACAGCGCAGAGTTCGATCCGAACGAGTACTTCCTGCATGACGTTCCACCAGAGATCGCGGCGGAGGGGGAACCGTATCAGCGGCCCGAGGCAAATGCGGTCTTCGCGTCGAGCTGCGAATTCGTGGAATGGCCGGCCGTGCCCATCAGAGTGCTCAGCGGTGAGGGAGACCGGTTCTTCCCGCTCGGATTCCAACGCAGGGTAGCCCGCGATCGCCTAGGGCTTGAGCCGGATGTCCTGCCCGGCGGGCATCTCCTTGGGCTGTCGAATCCGGCTGGCGTTGCGGACTACCTCTTGCGCCGATGAACTTTTTGCGGTCCCCGGCGTCCGATTCCCTAGACCGGAATCGGCCCAAGCCCTAAGATCACTCTGACGGCACCAGCCCTGGCTGATCGATGTCCGTCGCGGTCTCACCCTTAAGCGTGAGCGCCGGGTCCGTTCCGCGACTCCTGGGTCTTCGAACGGGCCCGGTCGACCTCCGCTGGGACCGCCTATCCGGAGGAGGCCTTCCAATGAGTGAAGCCAACAAGGAGCTGGTGCGGCGCCACTTCGAGGAAATCTGGAACCAGAGACAGCTGGACGTTTGCGACGAAATCATGGCCGACTCATATGTGGAACACGCCTGGGCTCCTTTCGGGACTACCGAGCCGGGCGCCGTCGTAGGCCCCAAGGCGATGCGTGAAACAGTGCAGTGGCTACTTGCCCAGTTTCCCGACATCACCATGACGATCGAGGCGATTGCCGCCGACGGCGACACGGTGGCCGTCCGCGTCTTGTCGGAAGGCACCAACCTCGGGCGGCTTAACGGGCGGGGTCCTGCCACCGGCAAACGCATGTCCGCGCGTCAATCGCACTGGTTCAGGATCGAGGACGGCAAGCTGGCTGAGCATTGGGCCACCCGCGATGACCTGACGGCGATGCTCCAGTTGGGCGTCGTCAAACAGCCCGGGCCGCCGAAAATCGTGGCGGTGCTCCAGCGACTGGCAGGCCGCCGAAGCGGGAAATGATCCCCGTGGCTGTTCCATGCACGGGGCACACCGACGTCGACGACCGCGCCGGAACGCGATTGCAGCGATAGTTAGAGAGTAATTACTCACAGATGGTGACTGCGACCCGCCAACGGAGGATGCTTGATTGTTGGGAGGGAAAATCATGACACGGGATGTGACTCATTTCGAGCGCCTTTCGGCGTGGACCGAAAACGACATGAAGCCGGCCGTCGGCAAGCTGTTGCGCGGTGATGGTTTGCCTGCCGATGCCCGGGAAGGCAACCATCCCTCGCCCCTGGATTTCCAGATTCCCCAGGAATTGGATCGCGCCTTGGAGTCGGCTTCGCAAACGCTCAGCCTCACGCCCAGCGAGATCCTGCGCGAGGCCCTGTCCGAATGGCTGGGGAGCCACGGACAGCCGGCGACGGGCCACCATCCGTTCGGGAAGCACACCGCGCTGTAACGCGGGCGCCGGGCTGCGGGCGGAGCCGCAGCCGCTACTGGAGGTTGCCCTGGACAGCGTCTCCGTGCCGCGCCGAACGGAACGGCGATGCCGCAAGGAACACCGCAGCCGCCATGAATCCCGCGATACCGATCCACAGAGTCGGTTGGTATCCGATTGATACCGCGAGCAGACCGCCTGCGGGTGCGCCGACCACAATCATCGCCCGGTTCGCGGACCGTATTGTGGTGTTCATGCGTCCTTGCAGGTGGTCCGGGGTTACCGCTTGCCGGTAGCCCATCTCGTTCGCGTTGCTCAGCCCGAGGGCGAGTCCATAGAGGGCTTGCCCGGCGGCCAGGAAGAGAATCACGAGCCACTTCTGGCTGCTGCCGGCAGGCACGACGGCGATGATCGCCCAAGCGATGGACATGAAGCCGTTGCAGATGATCACTGCCCGTCCGGCTCCCCATCTCATCCCGAACCTGGTCGAGAAGCTGCTTCCGATCAGCCCGGCGGCTCCAGCGGTCGCAAGCGTGATGCCAAGTTCGAACGGAGACAACCTCAGTTCGAGCAGGACGAAGGACACGAAGACGGTTCCGAGCATGCTGTTGGAGAGGAACCACACGTGGGATCCGACAGCCATTGGTGCAAGGACGCGGTGGCGGTAGACCCAGCGGAGTCCCTCGGCGATGTCCGGGCGGAGACCGCGCAGGGACGTACCGGAAGCTTCCCGGGGCTCCAGAACGCGAACCCGGGAGATCGCCAGCGCGGAAAATAAGTAGGATGCGGCGTCTGCGAGGACGGCGAAGGGAGCTCCCAGGAGAGTGACCAAGCCGCCGGCAATGAGCGGACCGGAAGTCTGGGCGACGGCATCACTTTGGTCGGCCCTCGCGTGTGCCGCGAGTAAATCCCGCTTGGCCACGATCCGTGGGAAAAACGACTGGGATGCGGCGTCGCCGAAGAGAGAGAACACTCCGAAAAATGAAACGAAGACGATGAGGACAACGAGGTTCAGCCGGCCGACGGCGTAGAGAACCGGAATGGCCAGCAGAAGGATCCCCCGCGCGAGGTCTGTCCCTATGAGCACGGGCTTCCGTGGCCGTCGGTCGACGAGGGCACCAGCAACCAATCCGAAAGCGAGGTAAGGAAGCCACCGGCCCGCGTTCAGCAATCCGACGTCGGTCGCGGTGCCTCCGAGCCCATCCAGCACCAAGACCTGCAGCGCCAAGGTAGTGATGTAGGTTCCAAAGCCTGACACCGTGTAGGCCGACCAGAAAGCCAGGTATCCGGGAATCCGGAAAACGTCCTGCGGGTTCGGACCATCCATGGGCTTTCAGCGTCCGTTCATTGGCAGGAAAAACCCGATAAAGCGGACACTTGTGGCGATGACGGCCACCCGAGGACCGGGCGCCGATGGCCAGTCCTCGGGTCGGGAATGCAAGCCGCCTTTAGCCGCCGCAGTACTTGCCGTAATTGGTGCCCGCGTTCTGGTAATCGTTCTTCATGGCATCGAGCTTCGCGGTATCCGGCTTGTCCTTTGAGGACTCGTCCAGGTAGTCCACAAGCGTCTTCAGGGTGGGCTTCAGCTCATCCGAGGACACGACTTCGATCGGGCGGAGCTGGTTGGCTACGCGGATGGTTCCCGTTTTGTCCGTGGTGTTCGTGGGGTTCGAGATAACGGTCTTGACCCGGCTGCAGGTGTCCGCGGTGCTCAGCTGCTGCGGTGCCGAGCAGGCTGAAGCGGAGAGGAGGAGCCCGGCCGCGAGCAGGGTTGTGGTGATTTTCTTCATGGTTCCCTCAGTAGTTGCTGACGTTTGATTGTAAGCAGATGCGGCGTGGCGCCCAATGCAGGCTTAGCCAGCGGAACGGTCCTTTTCGTACAGCCCAGGCTCGGATGAGTACAAGGGAGGGGCCCCTCGGCCGTCCGGCCGCGGAACCCCTCCAGTGTTCGAAGTGCGCTGGATCAGCGCTGGGGGAGTGCTTTGGTCCCCTCGATCTGCACGGCCTGCAGCTTGTTGGGATCCAGGCCAAGGGTCTTGAGGATGGTCGGCGCAATCTGCGTCGTCTCGACCGTGGTGGTCACGGTCCGGGCGTGTTCGTCATTGGCCCCGGAGATCACGAGCGGCACATCGCGGTCGTCCGCGCTGGCTCCGCCGTGTTCGGCGATCTTGGACTTGCCGCCTGTGTAAACAACGCCGGTCTGGGCGATCCCCAGGATGTCCGGGTAGCGTGCATCGCTGGTTTGGGTGCCGAAGTAGTTTGCAACTTCGCTGCCCGCATAGACCTTGCTCAACCCCGAGGTTGTCACGGTCTTGGCAGCTCCGTTGATGTCGTTCCCGGCGGCACCGTGCGTTGCGAGGTAGTCCTTGGCGAACTGCGCTGCGGCCTGCGAGTGGTCCGAAAGCCACAGCTGCATGATGTCGTCGTCGGTGGAGAACGCCACGAGGTCCGCGGAGCCGGGGTGGGCCGACTTCCATGCTGCGTTCAGGCCGTCGATGATCGCGCCGTCAGGCACCCTCGTCAGCGTCGAAGCGTCCATCGGCGACTGTCCGTGCTTGGCAGAAAGGATCACCGTGGTGTCCTTTGCATGGCCGGAAGCCGCCAGCGCTGACTCGAACTTACCCACGGAAGCGTTGACGAAGTCCAGGGCTTTGCTCAAGAGCGGCCCGGGGACGGTGCCGCCCTGGAGGTAACCGCCGGTGAGGCCGTCCGACGTCGGGAGCTTCTGAGCCGTCGAGACGGCCTGGAAGTTCATCCCGAAGATGCCCGGTACTGCGGCCGCCTTGGTGCCTGAGTGGTCCTTGCCGTCGATTTCGTTCAGCACGGCCTGGACCTTGTAGCCGTCGTACTGCTGGGTTGCGGCGTTGTCCTGCGTCCAGTCGCCAGTGAACGGAGCGGCGGCCTTGCTGTTAATCTCAGGGGTGAACAGGTCATCCAGGCCCTTGCCTGAGGGGCCGTTCAGGATCTCGTAGGCCGGGTGCTTGTCCGACCACGCCGTGGTCAGGCCGGCGCTCTTCGCCACCTCGAAAACCGTGTTCACCTTCAAGTACTGGTGCGGGTAAACCGGCTTGCAAGTTGCCGGGTCAACCGGGAGCGCGGCCGGGTCAAGGAGTGCACCGGGCTGTCCCGTCATGTTCAGGATGCTCGCCGGAAGCCCGGACAGGCCCTGGCCGGCGTCGAGGGCGTTCGGGTTCTTGTCGGCGGCTTCGGTGAAGGCCACTTCGGCGCCGGGCGCAGTGTTCTTGCAGTCAGTTGTGCCTGCCGGCAGGAGTGCCCTGTTGAAGGTGTCGTCATAGTAGACGCCGGTGGTCCCGGGATTTCCGCCGGTCATCTGGCCGACCATGCCGGGGAAGGAGTCCGAAGGCACGGGAGTCTGGGCGTGGGTATAACTGGTGCCGTGGTTGACCAGCGACGCCAGTGCCGACGTCGGGTGGTTCTTCACGTACAAATCCAGGTCCTTCTGGTGGAGGCCGTCCACCGAAAGCAGCAGGACGTGCTTCGATGTTTCGCCCTGGCCGCCTTGGCCCTTGCTGTCTGATCCTTGCTTGCCCTGAACGTCCTGGCCGCCACGGGAAGCGTCGTCGGCCATCGCCGGCGCCACCGCGGATCCTGCCATCAGTACGGCTCCGAGGACCGCTGCTGAGGCAAGCCCTTTTTTCTTGGCTGTCTTCATCAAAGTAAGACCCTTCGCTATTGCGTTCTTATCGATCGAGAATGCGTCCCCGGATGATTCTTGTTGCAGGGAAGGGATCCGTCTCGCCGAATGGGCCTCACCGCGGAACGTTCACGACAGATTCAATTGCGGGTAGCCCAACTCTTCCGAAACTCACAGGAAATCCGCGTACCCCCGGGCGGCCGGGGGTACGCGTGCTACTTGGCAGGGACGTTGCCCTTTCAACGAGACTGTCAGGAAGCCGAGGAGCTGAATTGGTTCGCGCGTGGATCGTCCATGCCGGAAGTGGTCCACGAAGGCGGCTGGAAATGCGCTCCGCCGAACATGGGGTAGGCCAAGATTCCTTGTTGGTCCTGGAGCTGCGACCAAGGCCTGTTGATGCCGAGTGTGCCGTAGCGCCGGACCTGCGTGACCCTGTCGAGGTCCAGGACGGCAAAGAGGATCTCTTCGCCTCCCCTGGCCTGCTGCATGATGGTGCCTTCCGGATCGACGATGACACTTTCTCCCACAGCCGATGGGTCGGCGCCGTTGACGTTGACCACGTATACCTGGTTCGCGAAGGCGTTGGCTCGCGACATCACGATTTCCATTTCCCTGTCTCGGGTTGTGGTGAGGGTGGGCTGGATGATGACTTCTGCGCCCAGCCATGCCAGCTGCCGGGATACTTCCGGAAAGCTCCCGTCGAAGCAGATGGCGAGGCCCACCCGTCCGCGGCCAGGGATGTCGAAAGTCACGAACGAGTCGCCGGGAGTGGTGGTTTCGAACGGACGCCACGGAAAGAGCTTCCGGTATCGGGCAACGATCTCGCCTTCAGGGGAAACTGCGATTGCCGTGTTGTAGGTGTTTCCCCCGTCTGTTTCCAAGAGGGATCCGGGTACGAGCCAGACTCCCAGGCGGCGGGCCAGAGCGGAAATGCGATGTGTGAGTTGACTTGGGATGGGCCCGGCTGAACGCGTCTCGCCGTCCGGGTCCGGGATCAGGAATTCCCCGGGCGCTGCGAGCAGCAGTTCGGGTGCGACGATGACATCGACTCCAGGGCCGAGGTGCTTGGCGGTTTCGGCCTGGGCGGCAAACCGTTCCCACGTTGCTTCGACATCGTAGGGAACGGGCTTCGTCTGGATTGCCGCAATGGAAAGGACTCGCATTTATGCCTCGGTTTCGGTGCTGAGTATGGATTGCAATTCGTTTCGGGTGGAGAAGGTTCCCCTGGGGATCGTTTGTCCGGAAAAGTAGGAAGGCAGTTTCGGGCGGATGATCGCGATGACCAGGACGCCCAGGGCGAGGGCCCCGATTCCGATCCAGAACACCGTTCCGATGCCAAGCCAGGAGAGCCCCGCGTATTCGGGTGACAACATGTCGATGGCGCTGTACGCAAACGCACCAGTCATCAGGAGGGCACCCAGGCCAGGGAGGATGCCCTTGAGCAGGAGGGCAGGCGCTGAAGTGCGCATCTCGGGGGAAAAGTAGACCACACAGGCCAGTGCGGTTACGGCGTAGTATGCGGCGATCATCAGGCCGACTGAAAGAATGGCGAGGCCGATGAAGTCGGCGCTGATCGATGCGAGCACTATTGTCACGGCAATGCTCAGGAAGGCCCACCAGGCGATTGACGTGGTGGGTGTCCCCCGGGAGGGATGCATCTTCGTTGTGGCTGCGGACAGCGCGCCGTACGTTCCCATGCTCAGCCAGGACCGGGGAGTGCTGATCGCGACGGTCATCAGGGCCGCCAATGCCGAGATCCCGACGGCGAGAATGATGACCTGTCCGAAGATGCCGCCGGTGGCTTGTGGACCGAGCACGGACAGGACGTCCGAGACGGTCGCCGGATCCGTGATCCCCTTGGTCCCGGCAAATCCGACGGCGGCGGTCGCGGTCACGACGTAGAAGAACAGCAGGATCACGGTGGTGATGACCACGGCCCGCCCGGGTGTGCCTTTGCGATCGGTCGTTTCCTCATTGACCGCTATGAGCGAATCCCAGCCCCAGTAGATGAACAGGCACAGGATGACGCCGTGGACCAGGCCGGAAAGATCGCCGGAGGCAAAGGGATTGAACCAGTCCAGGACCGGCGTCTCCGCACCGGCTACTGAACTGCCGGCGGCCATGGCGGTAAAGGCTCCAATGCAGAACCCGCCTAGGGCAACCAGCTGCAAGGCAATCAGTGCGTACTGGAGCCAGGCGGATAATTCGATGCCCCTGGCTGCCACAACAGCACTGAGGGCGATCATCCCGCCCGCGATGGCGACGACGATTACGGGTTGGGAGGCCGCCCAGCCCAGCCCCAGAAAGGTGAGGAGGTATGTCGTGGCTACCTGGGCCAGGGCCGCACTGGCGATGAAGGTGGCGATCTGAGGCACCCAACCACCGAAAAACCAGCCGGCCCACGGCCCGAACACTCGTGAGATCCAGACGAAAACTCCGCCGCAGTCGGGCATTTCCCGGTTGAGGTCCCGGAACGCGAAGGCCGTGAACAAGATGGGCAGGAACCCCAGAAGGAACGCGGCGGGCGTGCTCGTCCCCACTGCGAGGACAACGAAGCCGAGGGTTACGGCAAGGCTGTACGCCGGGGCAACCGCGGCGAGCCCCAAGGCCACTGTTGGGCCGATGCCGATCGATCCGGCTTTCAGTCCTTTGGTGGTAGCGGGGGGCGGAGCAGCGAGGGGTGGAGCGGTGGGGGGTGGAAGGTGATGTGACATGGAGACTCCTCATCGAATCAAGTTATTTGAATCACATTCAAATTTGAATGCCATTCAATACTCGATTAGGCTGGTTGTCAACAGGCATCGAAGCGGGGGACGGCAATGGCAGGGCTCAGCAAAAGGGAAGTGCGTCGACGGGAGATCGTGGCAGCGGCGCAAGCTGTCGCCGCCCGGGATGGTGCGGAAGGCGCAACGCTGCGCGCAATAGCCGCGGAGGCCGGTATGGCCGCCAACGCCGTCCTGTACTACTACGGGAGCCTTGCCGATATCACGGCCGCCGCGGTCAAGGCTTCCTCCGACCGCCTGCTTGCAAAGCTGTCGGAGGCGGTCAGCGCCGATATGAGCCCGACTGTCCGCCTCGCCGCGGTTATTCGGGCAGGAACCACCGCAGGGTTGGATAACGATGTCTCCCGGATACTCTACGAGTACTGGCCCCACTCGCTCAGGGACGCGGAGCATCGGCGGATGCAAAACGAACTCACCAGCGCCCAACAGCTCATCTACGAAAGGGTCATTGCCGAGGGCGTGGAGGCCGGTGAGTTCCTTCCAGTATTTGCTCCGCCCAAGATCGCGCGCACCCTCGTGGCCCAGGAGGACGGGCTGGTCATGGATGTGCTGGCCGGCAATGCCAGCAAAGACTATGTGCTCGACCTGATCGCGAGTCTCGCCGCGGCCCTCCTTGGCGTCAACAGGGAGGTGCTCCTCGACCACGTCATCGCGCTACCCGAGCGGCGCACCCAGTGATGCCGAGAACTCCATTGCCACTTTCGCCGCCAGAGCCCCGGCCTGCTCCAGATGGCGGCCGAAGCGCTGCTTCGGGGCACTGACATTGAACGCCGCTACGATCCGTTTCTTGAAGTCGTAGACAGGAGCTGAAACGCCCACCACTCCTAGTTCGAACTCTTCGTCCACCACTGCATAGCCGCGCCGGCGAATCAGGGAAATTTCGGCGCAAAGGTCCTCGAAACTCTGGATCTTGTTGGGCCGGTGGCCGGGTTGGCCTTGCCCTGCTTCCAACGCCAGGGGGGAGAGATCCTGCAATTCCGAGGCTTTGGCGGCGTTGGTGTCATACCAATCGCGAAGGGCTGTGGCGTCCCAGTCACTGACCAGCACGCGGCCGGAGGATGTGCCCCACGCGTCAACGCTGACGCCTTCCCAGCCGAGTGCCCTGTACGTGTGGTTGGACATCTCACTCTTCAAAGTAAGCACAGTGCCGCCACGCAGCACGCAGAGGTGCGTGGTTTCGTGGGTGGCTGCCGAGACGCGCTTGAGGAACGGAGTCGAAGCACTGACCATCCTGGCTTCCGCGGTCCGCGCGGCCAAGGCGTAGAGCCCGTATCCAAGGCTGTACAGGAGGCTATCCGGGTCCCTGTCGACCAGGCCGGCCTCTGCGAGGGTGGCAAGCGTCCGGGACACCTGGGCCTTGTCCCGGCCCGCGATTTCGGCGACCTTGCTCACGCCCAATCCGGAGGCGGCCACCGACTCCGGGGAGCCCAGGATTTCCAGAAGCTCCAGATCGCGCCGCAGGCCGGATGAATTGCGCCGCGCAGGGCGGGGGGCAGCTGAAGCATTTGAGTCACTCACAAAACGACCATAGCAATGTCGAGTTGACATATCAACAACTCGCATTGCGCAAAAGGGAACTCACCTCATACGGTTGTGGCATGGCTCACGCAGTTGTGAGTCCCCATCCTTGACCCGACGAAGTGAAAAGGAGGATCACGTTGAACGACTCGTTCTTCTCGGACTTCGGTTTGTTCCTCACAAAGAGATCGGCAGACATCGCCGAATCCGCCACCCAGCATCTTGTGGTTGTTTTGGTTTCCTTGCTGATCGCCACGGTAGTCGGCGTCGGCATCGGAGTGCTTGTCTGGAACAAGCCGATCAGCCGCTCGGTAGCCATTGCCGGTGCAGGCGTCGGCCTGACGATCCCATCCATGGCCTTGCTCGCGCTGCTCATCCCGGTCTTGGGCCTCGGCTGGACCCCCACCATCGTGGGACTCGCCTTTTATGCGCTGCTGCCCATCATCCGCAACACGGTTGTTGGACTGCGCGAGGTCCCACCCGCGGTCTCCGAATCCGCCCTCGGAATGGGAATGGGAACAGTAAAGACGCTGTTCCGGGTGCAGCTGCCCATGGCATGGCCCGTCGTCCTTACCGGCGTGCGGGTCTCCGCGCAGCTCTCCATGGGAATCGCCGCGATTGCCGCCTATGTGGGCGGACCAGGCCTGGGCGGAATGATCTTCAAAGGCTTGTCCAGCCTTGGTTCAAAGAATGCCCTCAACTTCGCCGTCGTCGGAACCGTCGGCGTCATTGTTCTCGCCCTGCTGCTGGATGCAGCGTTCGTTGCCATCCGCCGCCTCACTACCTCAAGGGGACTTCGTGTCTGAAACAATCTTGCGTCCGGCAGCCGGCGCCCGGATCGTCCTCAAAGACGTCACCAAGACATATCCCGGCCAGGCCGGACCCGCCGTCGATTCCTTTTCCATGGACATCGCTCCAGGCGAGTTGATCATGTTCGTTGGCCCCTCGGGTTGCGGCAAGACCACCACCATGAAGATGATCAACCGAATCATTGAGCCGACGTCTGGATCGATCACCATCGACGGCGAAGACATCCTCTCGCTGAACCCCAACGAGCTCCGCCGGCGGATCGGTTACGTGATCCAGCAAATCGGCCTGTTCCCGCACATGACCATCGCCGAGAACATCTCCGTGGTCCCCAAGTTGCTCGGCTGGGACAAGAACAAGACCCAAGCCCGCGTCGAAGAGCTGCTCTCCGTCGTCGAACTTGACCCCAAGGTGTTCGCTTCCCGCTACCCGCGCCAGCTATCCGGCGGCCAGCAGCAGCGGGTGGGCGTGGCACGGGCCCTGGCTGCGGATCCGCCCGTCATGCTCATGGACGAGCCCTTTGGCGCAACGGACCCCATCACCCGCGAAAAGCTGCAGAGCGAATTCCTCCGCTTGCAGGAAAAGCTGAGCAAGACGATCGTCTTCGTGACCCACGACTTCGACGAAGCGGTCCGGCTCGGCGATCGCATCGCTGTCCTGTCCGAGCGCTCGCAGATTGAGCAATTCGACACCCCGGCGAACATCCTGGCACATCCGGCCAACGACTACGTCTCGCAGTTTGTCGGACACGGCGCGGCCCTCAAACGCCTGGGGCTAATCCCGGTGAACCAAGCCACGCTCGGCCCCACCGTCGCTGTCCGCGGTGCCATCGAGGTCAGCCTCACCGACTCGCTCCGTGACGCGCTGGATGCCCTGGTCCTCTCCGGCGGGACCCCAGTTGCAGTAGTCAACGCGCATGGCCGGGCTGTCGGCTCCATCGACATCCAGAAGATCTCCGCCGTCCTGGGGGCCGAAGTCCTCCCCGACGCATTGGCCGGCGGAACGTTGAGCGGAGCCCGGCCATGACAGCCCAGGCCACCTTGGATCTTGCCACGGCCTTCGGAACGGCATCCAACCGGCGAGGGAAGTACTTCGCCGTCAAGCGCTTCGGCACCCCGGTTGTCATCGTGCTCGCGTTGCTCGCGCTGTTCTTGTGGCTCGGATCGCTTTCCCTGGACTCAATCGAACAACGGACCCTGAACTGGCAATACCTCCAGGACCGCACCTTCGAGCACTTGCGGTTGACGGTTGTCGCGTCAGCGATTGTCGCCGTCATTGCCATCCCGGCCGGCATCGCGCTGAGCCGTATCCACTCAAGGACTGTCCACGCGGTGGTGTTCGGCATTGCCAACGTCGGCCAGTCCACTCCGGCAATCGGCTTGGTGATCCTGTTGGCCATTGTCTGGAAGCTCGGCTTCGAAGTGGCCCTCGTCGGCCTCGTGGCCTACTCCGTCCTGCCCGTCCTGCGGAACACCCTCGTGGGCCTGGAACAAGTGGACTCGAGCCTCACTGAAGCGGCCCGGGGAATGGGCATGCACCCCCTCCAGGTCCTTACCCGGATCGAGCTGCCCCTGGCGATCCCGGTGATCGTGGGCGGCCTGCGCACCGCCTTGGTGTTCTGCGTCGGGGTGGCCACAGTGGCCACCTTCATCAACGCCGGTGGCTTGGGCGACATGATCGTCAACGGCCTCAAACTCCAGCGTTGGCCCGTGCTCATCACCGGAGCCGTAGTGGTTTCCTGCATCGCCCTGGCCATCGACTGGATCGCGGGGCTGGCCGAAGACCTGCTCAAACCCAAAGGCCTCTGAGTCCCCACGCCTTTGACACCAAGAACCCTCCTGAACCAAAACCCCAAAATCCTCCAAGCCTTCCCCCAGTGGCGCCTGCCCACTTCAGCAAAGGACCCAACATGAAGAAACCAGTACTCGCACTCCTGGCCACCGGCGTCGTTGCCGCCCTGAGCCTGACCGCATGTGGCGGCTCCGCGAGCTCATCCACGGACACGGCCAAGGGCAAAGAGCTCGACGGACTGACCGGCGTCTTTGGAGCCAAGGACTTCTCCGAGCAGTTCATCCTGTCAAACATCGCAAGCCAGGTGCTCAACGCCCACGGCGCCAAGACCACTACCAACACCAAGGTGGTTGGTTCCGCCAATGTCCGTACGGCTTTCGAAACCGGCCAGTTCGCGGGCTACTGGGAGTACACGGGCACGTCCTGGATCACGTACAACAAGCAGACCACCCCGATCAAGGACAAGAAGGAAATGTTCGACGCCGTGAAGGCCACCGACGCCAAAAAGGGCATCGCATGGTTGGACCCGGCGCCGTTGAACAACACCTATGCCTTCGCTATCCGCGAGGACAAGGCCAAGGAGCTCAACATCAAGTCCCTTTCCGACATCGCGAAACTGCCGGCCAAGGAGCAGACCTTCTGCATGGAAAGTGAATTCTCCACCCGCGACGACGGCTGGCCCGGGCTGAAGAAGGCCTACGGCCTCAGTCCCGACGCGAAGGTCTCGATGCTGGACACCGGCGTCATCTACACCGCCACCCAGAAGGGCCAGGACTGCAATTTCGGTGAAGTCTTCGAAACCGACGGCCGAATCTCGGCACTGAAGCTCCAGGTCATGCAGGACGACAAGCAGTTCTTCCCGATCTACCAGGGCGCCCTCACCATCAAGGCGGACATGCTCGCCAAGTACCCCGCCATCGCGGACATCATGGCTAAGGTCTCCCCGAAGCTCACCACCGAGGTCATGCAGAAGCTCAATGCCAAGGCCGACGTCGATGGAGACGATCCGGACAAGATTGCCAGCGACTGGCTGAAGTCGGAAGGACTGATCTAGCGATGACTGCGGTGCAGATCGGCGAATCATTCGTAGGCGACGGCCTCAACGCGGCCCATGTGAACACGGTCCTCGGCCACAGGGATGGCCCGGCGGGCACCGCCTGGGCCACTGCCCTCGCAACGCCCAGCGCTGGACATGTCCCCTTCGTCACCGTCCTCCGGCCCTCCCTGCCAGTCAAGCCGTTGACACTGTTCGTCACCAAAGCGGCTCCCGCCAATGAGCGGCACGGCAACCTCATCTGGGGCGCCGCGCAGGCAGGCATCGCGGCGGGCGTCGCGGATGCCTTGGCAGAGGGTACCGTCACCGCGGAACAGGCGGATTCCCATGTGGTGATCGCCGCCGTCTGGGTCAACCCTGGCGCGGACGACGAAGACGCCGTCTACCGGAACAACCGCGAGTCCGCACGCACCGCCCTGGAAAACGGGGCGCAACAGTTGCCCTCAACGGCGGCCGTCATCGAGGCCCGCAACGTCCCGTCCAATCCCTTCTTCACTCCGCGAGGCTGACAACAATGAAGATCACCGCCATCCGGCTGACCCGCATGGTTCTGCCCCTCGACCCGCCCTTCAACGCAGCGTGGGACCCCGTACCGCGTACCACGTTCCCGGCCACGCTCGTGGAAGTGGAAACAGACGAAGGCATCACTGGCGTTGGCTCGGGCGACACCATGGACGGGTTCGAGGCCTACGAGCACTTGTTCATCGGCACGGATCCGCTGGCCATCCTCAACCAGGTCCGCCGCATCGAAACCATCAACTTCCATGGCGGCCGCTACTGGCCTTTGGAAGCGGCGCTCTGGGACATCATCGGCAAGGTGGCCGAGCTGCCCGTGGCCATTCTTTTCGGGGGAGCGCGCAACAAACTGCTGGCCTACGCCTCTTCCGGCGAACTCAAGGCCCCTGCTGCCCGGGCCGAATCCGCGCTCGCTGCCAAGGACCGCGGCTTCAAGGCGATGAAGATCAGGATCGCCCGGGACCACCTTGAGGAAGGCGTGGAATCCGTCCGTGCGGCCCGGGAAGCCGTCGGCAGCGATTTCGACCTCATGGTGGACCTCAACCAGATGTGGCGCATGAGCGGCGACATCGAACCGGCTCTGGAGTTGGCGAAGGTCCACAAGCTCGCAACGCAGTTGGCCGAATTGGATGTCCGCTGGCTCGAGGAGCCGCTGCCGCAATCCGACATCAAGGGTGCCCAGCGTGTTCGCGAGCAGACCGGCATCCAGGTTTCGGGCGGAGAAATGGTCCGGAGCATGCCCGAGATGATGGCACTCATTGAAGCCGACGCCTACGACATCTACCAGCCCGATGTCGCTCTGGCTGTAGGCATGTACCGGGCCCGGCAAGTGGCCGAGACCGCCAACCTCAAGCACCGCTTCTTCACTCCGCACACCTGGAGCAACGGACTGGGCCTGCTGGCCAATCTGCACGTAGCCGCCGGCGTGGACGCGGGGCCATACTTGGAATTCCCCTACGATCCGCCCGGCTGGACTCCCGAACGACGCGACTTCTTCATGGAGCCGCTGGACATCGACGCCGACGGTGCGCTCCGCGTACCCGACCTTCCGGGCCTGGGCGCCGTCATCGACTACGACGCCGTCAAGAAGTACTCGGTCTAAGGAACCCGCAATGACAGCAACGAAGAACGACTGGATCCAGAGGGCTGGCGCCCAGCGCCCTTCCACTGGTTTGTACATCGACGGCGGCTTCCGCGACGCCCGAAGCGGCGAAACGTTCCCCACGGTCTCGCCCCGCGACGGCTCGGTCACCGCCCGCGTCGCGGCAGCCGGGGAGCAGGACGTTGACGACGCCGTCGTCGCCGCGCACCGCTCCTTCGAGGCCGGTGCGTGGTCCAAGACCGACCGGCGCCACCGCCAACAGGTCCTCACGCGGCTCTCCGAACTCATCCTGGAGAACCTCGAGGAACTCGCCCTCCTGGAATCCACGGACAGCGGCCACCCGATCAGCGACGCGCTCGCCGTCGACGTGCCAAGCTGCGCCCGGACCTTCCGCTGGTACGCGGAAGCCCTCGACAAGGTGTACGACGACGTCGCGCCCACTCCGCGCAACGCGCTCGCCCTCATCTCGCGGGAACCGCTCGGCGTGATCGGCGCCGTCGTTCCGTGGAACTACCCGCTGATCATCTCCGCCTGGAAAGTGGCCCCGGCCCTGGCAGCCGGGAACTCCGTCGTACTCAAGCCTTCCGAACAGACGAGCCTCAGCGCCCTGCGCCTTGCCGAGCTGGCCACAGAGGCCGGTGTCCCGGACGGCGTGTTCAACGTCGTTCCCGGCCTGGGACACGTGGCCGGAGCCACCCTGGGCCGCCACCCGTTGGTCGACAAAATCACCTTCACCGGATCCCCGGAGGTGGGCAGGTACTTCCAGCGTTACGCCTCCGAATCCAACGGCAAGCAGGTGGCGTTGGAGCTCGGCGGAAAGTCCCCCCAAGTGGTGCTGCACGACGTCGGCGACATCGCAGCGTGCGCGTCCGCCGTCGCATGGGGCATCTTCTACAACGCCGGCCAGACCTGCCACGGCGGCTCCCGCCTCCTCGTAGACGAGCGTGTGCACGACGAACTCCTCGAAGAAGTCATCAAGGTGGGCCGTTCCCTGCAGCTCGGCGACCCGCTGGACCCTGCAACGCAGATCGGCGCCATCGTCGACGAGCGCCAGCTGGAGAGCATCCTGGGCTACTACCGCGTCGCCGAGTCCGAGGGCATCACGGTCGCCAGCGGAGGCACCCGGATCCGTCCGTCCGGCGTCGAAAACGGCTACTACCTGGAGCCCACGGTCCTGGACCGCGTCAACAACTCCGGGCGCATCGGCCAGGAGGAAATCTTCGGGCCGGTCCTAGCCGTCAGCACGTTCCGCGGCGCCGCGGAGGGCGTCCGGATGGCCAACGACAGCAAGTACGGACTCGCGGCAAGTGTCTGGACGCAGGACATCACGAAGGCACATACCGTGGCCCGCGAATTGCGCGCCGGCACCGTGTGGGTGAATACCTTCGACGTCGCAGACATCATCACTCCCTTTGGCGGCTTCAAGGAATCGGGTTTCGGCAGGGACCGTTCTCTGCACGCCCTTGACGCATACTCCGCCCTGAAAACCACATGGATCAACCTGGGCGACGCAGCCCTGGATGACGCCTGACTATCGGAATCGAGACTTGATATGACAGCAACAACCCACGATCCTGCCGCCGGGGCGGCTTCCCCCGAACCGGCCTTCACCCCAGGAACGGTCCGCATCGGCTTCATTGGGCTCGGCAACATGGGTTCTGGCATGACCCGCAATCTCCAGTCCGCCGGCTTCCATCTGGTCGTCAACGACGTCCGCAAAGGGTCCGCCGCCGAACTCCTTGCCAATGGCGCCGAATGGGCGGACACCGCAGCGGCAGTCGCCGCCGGCTCCGACGTCGTGATCACCATGCTCCCCACCCCTAAGCACGTCGAATCCGTCGCCATGGGTCCGGGAGGCATCCTTGAGGGACTGCCCGACGGCGGGACATGGGTGGACATGTCCACTTCCGTTCCGGACGTGGCGAACCGGGTCCGCGAAGCCGGGGAGGCCCGCGGCGTCCGCGTCCTGGACGCGCCCGTGAGCGGTATGTCTGTCGGGGCCGCGAACGGCATGCTGCAGATCTTCATCGGCGGCGAGGCTGCCGACGTCGAGCGCCTCCGCCCGGTGTTCGAGGCAATGGGGGACCCCGAGCGGATCCTGCATGTGGGCGGCCACGGAGCAGGCTACGCCGTGAAGCTCATGATCAACCAGCTGTGGTTCTCCCACCTCGTAGCCACGGCAGAGGTCCTGAGCACCGGAGTTAAGGCAGGCGTGGACTTGGAAGTCCTACGGCAGGCCCTCGTCGCCAGCCCGGCCAACTCGAACTTCGTCCAGAACGATGTCTTGTCCATCCTGAACCACGGTGACTACGACGAAGGCTTCGCGATAGCCCTGGCTTGCAAGGACCTCGGCCTCTCGGTGGACCTCGCCCGTTCCGTGGGGGTCCCCGTGGAACTGTCGTCGCTCGTGGAGCAGCTCTACCGCCGGGCCAAGGCCCTCTACGGCGATAAAGCCGGCGAAATGACGCCCGTGAAACTTTACGAAGACGCCATCGGAATGCAGTTGCGGGCCGCAATCGTGCCCGCTATCGCAGCAGAAGGAGCCTGACATGCACACCCGGATGCTGATCCACGCGGAGCTCGCCTCCAGCGAACTGACCCTTGATCCCAAACCAACGGCGTACTTCGGCCGAGGGAAGGTCGCCGAGGTGGGCGGGATCGTGGTCGCGCTCGGCGCCACGTCGGCGATGATCGTCACGGACCCGTTCCTCGCCACCACCGATGTCGTGGCCGCCGTCCGTGCCTCGCTGGAGGCGTCCGGACTGGGCGTCACTGTCTTCGACGGCGTTACCCCCAACCCGACCACCACTTGCGTCGACGCTGGCGCGGACCTGGCCGCGTCCTCCGGAGTGGACGTCCTCGTGGCCGTGGGCGGCGGATCTTCCATGGACGCCGCCAAGGGGATCTCGCTGGGAGCCGTGAACCCGGCCCGCGGTGCAGGGCTGGACTATAGCAACCACTTCGCCAACCCGGCGCTGCCCATCGTGGCGGTCCCGACGACGGCCGGCACCGGCGCCGAAGTCAACGCTTTCGGTGTGGTCACCGACGTCGAGGCCCACCGGAAGTTCTACGTCGGCCACGAATCCGCGTTGCCCAAGGCGGCCGTCCTCGACCCTGAGCTGACGCTCGGACTGCCGCCGAAGGCGACCGCTGCCACGGGGATGGACGCGCTCACCCACGCGATCGAGTCCTACTCCTCCATCCGACGGAACCCCTATTCGGACGGCATCGCCCTCCACGTGGTGTCCATGGTGGCCGAGTTCCTGCCCCGGGCAGTGGCTGACGGATCGGACATCGAGGCCCGCTCCCAGCTGCTCCTGGCGTCGCACATCGCTGGCGTCGGCTTCTCCCACACGGGTCTCGGTCTAGTCCACGCCATCGCCCACCCGCTGGGCGGCCGCTTCAACATACCGCACGGCTTGGCGCTGTGCCTGGTGATCGAGGACGTGCTCCGGCTGAACCTACGCAACCGCCTGGACCGCACCGCCCGCTTGGCCTTCGCCCTGGGCGTGGGGGATACGGCTGCCGCCGTCGAGGCCAACGCCGAGGCCGCGATCGCCGCCGTCGCCACCCTGGCCCGCGACGTCGGCATGACGGCCCGACTGGCTGATTTCGGCGTCACTCTGGCGGACCTCGATTCGCTCGTGGAAGACACCCTGGCCGATGCCGTCATCAACAACACGCCGGTGCCGCCCACCGCCGTCGAAATCCGCACGATCCTCGAGAAAGCACTCTAAGTGGAAAACACCCTTGCGCCCGCCGTGCCCGCACCCGCCACGATCGACCCGGAACTGGATTTCATCGCATCGCTGCCGAAGCAGCTTTTCATCGACGGCGAATGGATCGACGCGTTCGACGGCGCCACTTCCGCGGTCGAGGACCCCTCGACGGGTGCCACGCTGGCGTGGATCGCGGATGCCTCACCGTCCGACGGTGAGCGCGCGCTGGCCGCCGCCGCCCGGGTCCAGGACAGCTGGGCCGCGACGCCGCCGCGCGAACGCGGCGAAATCCTGCGTCGCGCCTTCGAGCTGGTCACCGCGCGTGCCGACGATTTCGCCCTGGCGATGACCTTGGAAATGGGAAAACCACTGGCAGAATCCCGGGGCGAAGTGGCCTACGGCGCCGAGTTCCTGCGCTGGTTTTCCGAGGAAGCCGTGCGTATCTCCGGCCGCTATTCCACGGCGCCGGATGGCAAGTCCCGGCTTCTGGTCACCAAGCGGCCCGTGGGTCCATGCCTGTTCATCACGCCGTGGAACTTCCCGCTCGCCATGGCCACCCGCAAGATCGCGCCGGCCGTCGCCGCAGGCTGCACCATGGTGCTCAAACCGGCCAATCTGACCCCGCTGACGGCCCTGCTGCTCACGGATGTGTTCCAGGAAGCGGGCCTGCCTGCGGGGGTCCTCAACGTCATCCCCACCACGCGCCCGGGCGATGTGACCGGACCGTTGATCCGGGACAGCAGGCTGCGGAAATTGTCCTTTACCGGTTCCACCGGAGTGGGCCGGCAGCTCATCGCCGACTCCGCCCACCAAGTGCTGCGGACCTCCATGGAGCTGGGCGGCAACGCGCCGTTCCTGGTCTTCGAGGATGCGGACCTGGAGGCGGCGTTGGACGGAGCCATGCTGGCCAAGCTGCGGAACATGGGGGAGGCCTGCACGGCGGCCAACCGCTTTATTGTCCACGAGTCGCTCGCCCTTCAATTCAGCCAGGGCCTCGCGGACCGCATGGGATCACTCAAGCTTGGCCGCGGCTCGGCCGGGGGCACCAACATCGGGCCCCTCATCGACGCCAAGAGCCGCGCCAAGGTGGATGAATTGGTGCAGGACGCCATCGCCGGGGGAGCCACGGCACTTACGGGGGGTGCGCCGTCGGACGGTGATGGCTACTTCTACCCGCCCACGGTACTTACGAACGTGCCGTCCAGCGCGCGGATCCTGCAGGAAGAAGTCTTCGGACCAGTGGCACCCGTGGTCAGCTTCCGAACCGAGGCCGAAGCCATCGCGCTGGCCAACGACACCGAATTCGGACTCGTCGCCTACGCCTACACCCGGGACCTGAACCGCGGCATCCGGCTTTCCGAGCGGGTGGACGTGGGCATGTTCGGGCTGAATACCGGCATCGTGTCCAACCCAGCGGCCCCCTTCGGCGGTGTGAAGCAGTCCGGGCTGGGCCGTGAAGGCGGCAGCGAAGGCATCGAAGAATACCTTGAAACCCGCTACATCGGCATCGCGGATCCCTCCCTGATGGGAACGCGGGCATAGTGCGCATCATGGTCACGGGCGGCACCAGTGGGATCGGCGCCGCCCTCGTGCGGGAATCACTCCGCGCCGGCCACTCCGTTTTCACCACCGGACGCGACGCCGGGCGGCTCGCGGCGTTCCTCGAGTCGTGCTCGAGGCTCGGGCACGTGGGCGGAGTGGTGGCAGACGCAGGGGACTGGGAACGGACCCGTGGAGCCGTCCACGCTGCAGCGGACTTCCTCGGCGGAATCGACGTCGCGGTAGCCAACGCCGGTTTCTCCGCCGCAGGAGATCTTGCCGACGGCGACCCGGATCGCTGGCGGGACATGGTGCTGACCAACGTGTACGGCCCCGCGATACTGGCCAAGGCCGCCCTGCCGCAGCTCAAGGCCAACCGGGGGCACATGGTGCTCATGGGCAGCACGGCAGGGCGCAAGGTGTACCCCGGAAACCTCTACACGGCCACGAAATGGGCCGTGACCGGTTACGCCGAATCCCTCCGTCAGCAGCTCGTGGGAACCGGCGTCCGGGTGCTGCACATCGCCCCCGGCCATGTAGACACTCCCTTATGGACGGACGCTCCCGACGCCGCTATCCACCCGGAGTCCGTGGCAGGAACCATGCTCTGGGCACTTGCCCAGCCACCCGGCGTCGACGTCTCCGAAGTGATGATCCGTGCTACTGGACAGAAATTCTGAAACTCAGCGGGTAGGACTCGGCGTGGGCGTTCCCGCCATGGACGCGGGCGGCGCAGGAAATGCTGTTGCCGGGTACAGTCCGGCGACCTGCGTCATGTAATTGGCCCATTGCGGCCCAGCGAGCATGTAGCCGTCGATGGCCGTGTAGAACTTGCCGTTGATGGTGACGTTCTGTCCGGCCCGGCTCTGCCCGGCCATGGTGTCGCCGAAGAAGGACGCCGTGGCGAGCCCGGTGGTGAATCCGACCACCCAGGTAGAGCCGTTGCTGTTGTTCGTTCCCGTTTTTGCCGCGGTAGGGAACAGGTCCTGGACCTTCGGTTGAATGTAGATGCCGGATCCCCGTTTCAGGACGTCCTGGAGCACGGAGTCGACGCCGCGGGCAACCTCGGGCTTGATGGCCGGGCGGCATGAACTGGCTTGGGCGGGCAGCTTCCCGCCGGATGGATCCGTGATGCCCACAATCGCGATCGGCGCGCAGTACGTGCCGTCGTTGGCGAACGTGGCAAAGGCGTCGGCCATCACGAGGGGCGATATTTCGGTGCCGCCAAGGAGATTGCCCAGCTGGTGCATGTTCACGGGCGAGTTGTCCACGCCGCTGTGGAGACCCACCGCGTCGACCACTTTCTGGATGCCGCAGAAGTCGAGCTGGGCCGCCTCGGCGAAGGTTGCGGTGTTGATGGAGTTGTAGAGCCCGTAGTTGACGGGCATCGGGCGGTAGTAGCCCTCGTCGTTGTTGCGGAGATCGTCAGCCGTGCCAAGGCCGGCGATTTTCTGGGCCGTGCTGTAGCCGCCGAGTACCTTCCCGCAGCTGTCCTTCCAAGGGAATCCGAGTGGATAAACCCTCTGCGACGCGTCCACCACTGTGGTCAAGGACTTGCCCTCGTTGAGCCATTCGGTGAAAGTGAACGGCTTCATGGCAGAACCTGGCTGGAAGCCTCCGGCTCCGTTGAGGTCACTGCCGTTGGCGTCCACGGAATCAACGTTGAAGTTGAGCTGGGTATCGAATTTGCCGGGCGCGGCCAGGAAAACCGTGTTCTGTGCCATGGCCAGGATCTTGCCCGTGCCGGGCTGCACCGAGACCAAGGAGGCGCCCCACTTGTCCGGGTTCGCCCCTGCCGTGGCATCGACCTGCTGCTGTGCCACCCCCTGCAGGCGGCTGTCCAAGGTGGTGGTGATCGTCAGCCCGCCGCGGTACAGAAGCTGTTCCCGGTCCGTGACGCTGGCACCGTAGGCCGGATCATTGAGGATGAGGTGGGAGATGTAGTCGCAGAAATACACGGCAATATCTGCTGCGGCGCAGCCTTGCTTTCCAGGGGTGATATTGAGCTTGAGGGGAGTGGCAACGGCCGCTGCATACGCTGCCTGCTGGATCTTGTGCTGCGCGAGCATGTCGGACAGCACAAGGTTGCGCCGTTGGATGGAGTTGTCGGGATGGACGGAGGGGTCGAAGTAGCTGGGACTGTTGACCAGGCCGGCGAGAAGCGCGGCCTGTGGAAGGCTGAGGTCCTTGGCTGAAACGCTGAAGAAGTGCTGTGCCGCCGCTTCGATTCCGTACGCGTCCCTGTTGAAGAACACGATATTGAGGTAGCCCTCCAGGATCTGGTCCTTCGTGAATTTCTTCTCGAGTTCGACGGCGAGCTTCATCTCGCGCAGTTTGTCGCCGATGGTCTTCTGACCGCTGAGTACCACCTGACCGGTCTGGCCTGCCGCCAAACGGGACTCGTTCAGGACGTTTGTCACGTACTGCTGGGTCAGGGTGGACGCGCCCTCGTTGGTGCCCTTCGTGAAGTTGGACGCTAAGGCCCTGAGAATCCCTTGGGGATCGATGCCGCCGTGCGCGTAGAAGCGGCTGTCCTCGATGGCGACAATCGCGTCCTTGATGTCGGGCGACATCTGGTCCAGGCTGACCCGAACACGGTTCTCCGCATAGAAGGTAGCAATCGTCTTTCCGTCTGCGCTGAGCACTTTGGTCGACTGTGACGGCGCGTTGACCACCAGATCACCCGGTAGGTTGTCGAAGTACTTGATCGAACCGCTGACGGCCAGCCCGGCCGACGCCACACCGGGGACTGCCAATCCGGCGGCCAGCACGCCACAGATGGCGCTCACCAGGAAGAATCCGAAGACCCTTCGCAGGACCCTGGCCAAACCACTTTTCGGGTTGTTCTTCGGAGCCATTTTTCCAGCTATCAACCGTGCGTGTTTACAGACTACGCCGCCGTTCCACGCGTCACATAGGCCCCGAAATCCGTGGCGACACGCCCCCCGCGGTTATGTTCGTCACTTCGCCCGCGCGCTGACCCTGTCTGGCGTTTTTCCGGATGCATACTGAAGTTATTCGGGCGCGGTGATGGAAGGCAGGTGGCAGCCGGTGGAGACACTGATGGCTGTTGTGAGGAGTGAGTATTTTCCGGCGGGAGCAGTGCTCTTGGGCGTGGTTTTGTTCTGGACACTCGGCTTGCTCGGCGGGTTGTCCTGGTTGAGCGGAGCACAGCAGCCCTTGGCCATCTTGACGTGGTTGATCTTCATCTACGGCGTGGTGGTGCTCTCTCCCCTCGCCGGAATCTGGGCCGCAGTTGACCTTGCCCGCCGTTGGTTGCGGAACCGCCAGGCTCGCCGGCAGCAGCTCGGAACAGCCGACGTCGAATCCCTCTAGTCCCCACCGGAACCCTGGCGGCGTGGGCCCACGCTTTAGGCGATAGCCTGAGTCTTAGCCCTGCACCTGCTCTGACCGCCCGGAACGAGGACTTCCCATGATCACACGCGTCGACGTCGATGAAGCTGCCGCCCGGATTGCCGGGAGGATCCGCCGCACACCCGTTTTCGAAGCCGATGCCGGAACGGTGCCCGGGCAATTGTGGTTCAAATGCGAGTTCATGCAGCACACGGGGACGTTCAAGGCGAGGGGCGCTTTCAACCGCGTGCTCGCCGCGCGGGAGCGCGGGGAGTTGAAGGACGATGTTGGAATCGTCGTCGCCTCGGGAGGCAACGCGGGGCTTGCGAATGCCTATGCCGCGTCACAACTCGGTGTGCCGGCGACCGTTTTTGTCCCCGAGACCGCACCTGCCGTGAAGGTCAAGAAGCTCAAGGCCAGCGGAGCCACCGTGGTCCAGCGCGGAACCGAGTACGCCGAAGCGTTCGAGGCCGCCCTCGACTACGCCGCGGAAACCGGCGCAATCTACTGCCACGCCTACGATCAGCCCGAAATCGCCGCTGGCGCCGGCACCGTCGGCTCGGAACTCCTGGAACAACTGGGCGGGATAGACACCGTGGTGGTGGCCGTAGGAGGCGGCGGCCTCATGGCGGGAATCGCGGCCGCCGTCGAAGGCCACGCCAGGGTTGTCGGCGTCGAGCCGGACAACGCTCCCACCCTCTATTCGGCACTAGCTGCGGGCGCACCCGTTGACGTAGCAGTCTCCGGGATCGCCGCGGATTCCCTGGGCGCCCGGCAGATCGGCCGGATCGGCTTCGAGGTGGCCGTCCGCACCGGAGTCCGGACGGTGCTGGTGTCCGACGACGACATCGCCGCGGCGCGCGCCCTGCTCTGGGAGCAGTACCGGATTGTCGTGGAGCATGGCGCAGCCGCCGCTTTCGCGGCCGTGAACTCCGGAGCATATGTTCCGGCAGAAGGGGAACGGGTGGCCGTGATCCTCTGCGGCGCCAACACCGACCCCGCGACGGTCTGAAGCAGCCTGCCGCAGCCCTGCCACGAGCGCTCCACAGTTGCTAAGCTCGAGCCACAACGCCGGGGCACGCAAAACCGCTTCACGAACGGATAGGTGACACTTGCGATTGATCATCATGGGGCCTCCTGGCTCGGGCAAAGGTACCCAGGCTGAGCACATCGCCGTTCATTTCGGCATACCTGCCATTTCCACGGGAGACATCTTCCGCGCGCACGTCGGGGGCAAGACAGAACTCGGAGCCGAAGCGAGCAAGTACATGGACAGCGGCGAGTTCGTCCCGGATCACGTCACGAATGCCATGGTCCGTCAGCGGCTTGGCAACGCCGATGTCCTGGCAGGATTCCTCCTGGACGGATATCCCCGAACGACGGCGCAGATCGAGGCACTGGACGGCATTTTGGCCGGCAACCAGCAGCAACTCGATGCCGTCGTCGAACTAACGGTCGACGACGACCAGCTCGTCGCGCGGATGCTCCTCAGGGCGCAGGAACAGGGCCGAAGCGATGACACGGCACCGGTGATCCGGCGTCGCCTGGAGCTTTACCGCAACGAGACACAGGCAGTGGTCGAGCGATACTCCGAACGCGGAATCGTGCTCGCCGTGGATGGTTCCGGCCGGCGGGAAGAGATCACGGCCAAGGCCATAGCCGCCATCGAATCAGCACTAGGGAAGGGACTGTGAACGGTCAACCCTCTACCGGCCAAAGAATCGAAGACTATGCAATGATCGGGGACCTGCACACAGCAGCCCTGGTCAGCACGGCGGGCTCCATAGACTGGCTGTGCCTCCCGCGTTTCGATTCGCCCGCATGCTTCGCCGCGCTCCTGGATTCCCCCCAAGCAGGGCGCTGGCTCTTGGCACCTGAAACCGGGGGAATCTGCACGCGCCGCCAGTACCGGGACGGAACGCTCATCCTGGAAACGGAGTGGGAAACCAAAGAAGGGCATGTCCGGGTCATCGACTTCATGCCGCCGCGCGACGCCGTCGCGGACATCGTGCGCGTGGTGGAAGGGATCCGCGGTACGGTCAAGATGCGCGGGGAACTGATCCTGAGATTCGACTATGGACACGTGGTGCCCTGGGTGCGCCGCGACAGGCACGGCCTCCGCGCCGTTGCCGGTCCGGACTCCGTCTATCTCAAGACCCCGGCGCCGTTGGTAGGCAAGGACTTCACCACGGTCAGCGAGTTCACGGTGAACGCCGGTGACCACATCCCCTTCGTCCTGACTTGGGCACCCAGCCACGAACGGCGGCCCCGCACCGTCGAGGCAGATATCGCCCTCGAGGACACGGCGGCATTCTGGACGGATTGGTCCAGGCGTTGCAACGTCCGGGGACCCTACCGGAAAGCCGTTCAGCGTTCCTTGATCACGCTGAAGGCCCTCACCTATGCGCCTACCGGGGGAATTGTTGCCGCCGCCACCACCTCGCTCCCCGAACAGATCGGCGGACCGCGGAACTGGGATTACCGCTATTGCTGGCTGCGTGATGCCACGCTGACCCTTCAAGCCTTCCTGGCCGCGGGTTATACCGAGGAGGCCAGCGCGTGGCGGGATTGGCTACTCCGCGCAGTGGCCGGCGACCCGGCCGACCTCCAGATCATGTACAGCCTGCACGGTCGCCGGCGCTTGCCCGAGACGGAGCTGACGTGGCTTTCCGGATACCAGGGTTCGAAGCCCGTGCGCATCGGGAATGCGGCCGCGGAGCAGCTCCAGCTGGACGTCTGGGGGGAAGTCCTTGATTGCCTGTCCCTGACCCGGGCATCGCTGATGACAGTCGGCGATGAGTCCTGGGCTATCCAGACCGCACTGATGCGCCACCTCGAGAGCACCTGGGACAAACCGGACAACGGGCTCTGGGAAGTACGCGGCCCGCGTCGCCATTTCGTGCACTCAAAGGTGATGGCCTGGGTCGCGGCTGACCGCATGGTCCGCGGAATCCGTGAATCCGGGATGCCCGGTCCGCTAGATCGCTGGGAGGCTTTGCGGGACACCATCCATGACGAAGTCATGACCCACGGATTCGACGCGGTCCGCAATACTTTCGTCCAGTCCTACGGGAGCAAGGAACTGGACGCGAGCCTTCTCCTCATCCCCAAAGTGGGCTTCCTGCCGCACGACGATCCGCGCGTGATCGGCACCATTGACGCCATCCAGCGTGAGCTGACGGAAGACGGCTTTGTGCTGCGCTACCGTCCGCAAGACAGCGACGACGGACTGCCGGGCGGGGAGGGCGTCTTCCTTGCGTGTTCCTTCTGGATGGTCGACGCCCTCTTGGGCGCGGGACGCAGGGCAGAGGCGACAGCCCTCTTCGACAGGCTCCTGGCCCTGCGCAACGATGTTGGCCTCCTGAGCGAAGAATGGGACGCACATGCGGGCCGCCAACTCGGCAATACGCCCCAGGCCTTCAGCCATTTCGGCCTGGTGCTCAGTGCCTTGCAGCTCCACCACGGCAAAGCTCACCACAGCAATGTCCCGATCGGTGGGGTCCCGACGTCGGGCCCCCCGTCGGACTCGTCGTCGGCGGCTTCAGGGGCGGCTCTGACCTGACGTTCCGGAGCGCTTTGGCCAGCGGAAGATCCGGCCTGCCAAGGCCAGACCCGCTCCGAGATTGAGCATTGGCAGGTAGGCCCGTGCCACTGCGGTCCCGACGGCAGGCAGGGAAGCGGCGTCCGGGTAGAGCATGTAGAGCGGCTCGTACCGGGGCTGGAATTTCGCCTTGAATGCCAGGAGGGACCTGAACCCGTACACCGGTTCCAAAGTCGCCCCCAACCAGTCGAGCAAGCGGTCGAGGTTGCCTGGAGGCCGGGATCGTCGCCTTGGGAGCGGCATCTCGGAAGGATCCTCTTCGACCCGAGCCAGGGGCGCTCCGGAGAGGCTCACGAATTCGCATCCTTCATCCTTGAGGCTGAGGGCCGCGGAAGCGATCAGGAATTCGATGCTGGCGCGGAAGCCGCCGCTACGGCGACGCATGAAATCAAGGGTCCAGCCCACGATGTGCCCGTTGCGGTATACGGGCAACCAGGACGTGACTGCGTGGACTGTGTGGCGCTTGTCGATTGCAAGCAAGCAGCGCACCTCGGGGTCGTCGAGTTCATCGAGGCTGCCCAAGGTAAAGCCCATTTCAGGCATGTTCCTGTCTGCCACCCACTCTTCGGAGATTTCCTCGATTTGGACCTGGACCGAGAAAGGAGCCGAGGCGTAACTCGTCCATTCGTAGCGGATGCCCGCCTTGGCGGCATTGTTCAACGCCGTACGGATGTCCTGGAACTTCTTTCCCTTGAAGGAGACCGAATGCAATGGCAGGACCGTCTCTTGGGCCACTTGTGCAGAGCTCCATCCGGAGGAATCCGCGTGGTCGCGCAATTCCTGGGGTACGGAGTAGAAACACGGCGTCCACCCGTTGCCCCTGCAGTAGCGGGCAAATTCTTCGAAGACAGTGGTCATCTCGGATTTGGGTCCCACCGGGCCGCCCAGCGTGAGCGCAACCCCCGTGCTGACCCGGTAGGCAACAAAGGACAGTCCGGAAGCGGAGAACCAGTACATGTTTCCCGGCCAAGTGGTCATCCAGGACAGCGAGCTTCCCTCCCACGCCTTGATGACCTTCCGGGCACGCTCAGTACTGGCGTCGTGCCGGGTGTGGGCCTGGTGGAGGAACGTCCTGAAGATCAGGACACCCGCGACAGCCCAAAAGACGACCCCGACGCCTTCGTACACGAGGACGGCGGACGTGCCTTGGGGGAAGATCGCCGGCGGCACATCCAGGACGAAGCCCAGCGGAAGGAACCGGTCAGGAACATCCGCCAGTAGATCCGGCAGCCCCGGTACTGGGGAGAATTCCTGCGCGAGCAAGAGCCCTGCGCCGACATAGACGACACTGAGCACAGCCGCTATTGCAAGTACCCGCACGGCGAGGCGTCTGTACGTCCCTTTCGGCGCCTGCACATGAAACAGCCGCCTGGTCGCGAGCAGAATGATGGTCAGCGCGAGGGGCAGAAGCAGCGGCAAGGCCAAGGTGAACGGCTGCGTGGAAGCCGATCCTTCGATGGCGACAATCCCCTCGCTCGCGCCGGTAGCCGAAGCAGCCGGCTGCAAGACTCCGGCCAGTGCAATTCCGGCCAGGACGGAAAGGCCTACTTGTATCAAAAGTGTCGCCACCCAGGCAAAGCGCCGTCCGCGACGGAGGCCCTCCGCAAGCAACAGCAGGAGGAAAGACGGAAGGATGGCCATGAAGATTCCGCCGGCGCCGGCGCGCAACTGCAGCTGCGCGACGGCGCAGTCTTTCGCTTGCGCCGGATCCGAGCACACGGCCTGGAGCGTTTGGGGATCGACGGGCTGGATGTTGGTAAACAGGAAACGCAGGATGGACAGCGGTCCTACCGCATGCGGTATGAGGCCGGCGACTACCGGACCGATCGCCGATGCGGCAATGAGCAGCGAGAGCAGCACCCGGCCTTCGTGCCGGGAACTGACCGGGCGCGCAAACCGTGGCCGACGGCCCATCAGCAGCGGCCCGAGGACTGTGCCCGCACCTGCGGCGCCGAGCCTGACCAGGTCCGCAAATCCTCCGCTGTACAGGGCCAGGAGGAGCAGCAAGGCGAAGGCGACAAGCCGGATCCTGCGCCTCCACAGGGTCGCCATGGACGCAGTACCCGCCATGGTGGTACCGATGATGAACGCACTAGGACCCACGAAGAGGTGGCTGCCTATCTCCGCTGTCCAGCTGCCGAGCAACCCTTGGGCCAAGGCAAGGAATCCGAGGGCAATGCCAACGCCCAGAATCTGGGTGGAGACCGCGGCGATTCCGTACGCCCGCCGTCCCATTCGCCGTTCCAACGGAACACCCAGCAGCAGCACCAAAGCAGTTTCCAGAACGTAGCCCCCGAGGTCCCTGGCCCAGAAGGCGGAGGTCACAGCGGCCCACCAGTGATCAGGTATCGAGCGGGGCGTAAGGGCGAAATTGAGCCGCAATTGCGCATCCGGCCCCGTGGCGACGCTGGAGGTCAGCGCGCCCAATCCCCAGAAAACGATGACAAAACCCAACGTGAGCTGCGCTGAGCGCAGTCTTCCCGTCCATGATCGCCGCAAGCGGACATCGGGGACGGCTTGGATTTCCGGCTCGGGCGCCGGTGCGTGCACGGGGTTCCTCTCTGTGCGTCGGAAGGATGGGGCTGCGAAATGAAATTCTTCCACACCGACCGCCCGGCGAGGATAATTCCCACCTCGCCGTGACCTTCCCCGTCCCGATCCAATAGACTCCGACGTAGGCAGGCTGTCGGCTCGTTCCGCCACCGGTCTATGAGCAATGGAAAGTTGCTCCTGCAACGCTTAGACGAACAGAAAGCAAGCCCGGGACAGGTCGATGCACAAATCTCGCATATTCCGCTCCGCTGCATCCGTGATCGCCGCCGGAGTCCTTTTGGCGGGCTGTTCACAGGCGCCTGCTCAACCGAGCGACCCATCCAGCGGAAGGCAGGCAGCGGCACCCGTTGCTCCCTCGGGGAGTCCGGCGGCAGCGGGCCAAGGTCCCAAGAAACCTGATTCCGGGCAGGATCCGTCAAAGCTTCCTGTGGGGTCCTTGTACAAGAACCCCAGCAACAACCGGAACGAGATCATCCTCGCGGACGTCCGGCACACCGCCATCCTCATCGGGGACTCCCAGGCCCAGCCTGAGGGATCTTGGCCACGGGCCGCCCTGGGCTCCATCGGCTACAAGGTGTACACAGTTGGCCGCGGAGGCACGGGCTTCGTAGCCGCGACGAGCGACACCGGCAATTACATCGACGCGCTGCAACGCGGAGACTGGGTGCTCCCCTATGGGGCACCACCCCTGATCGTGGTCCAAGGCGGAGGTAACGACGCTGCCCGCAAAGTGAGTGATGAGCAGATCACGAGCAATGCCAACAGGCTCATTGCAGCCCTCAGAAAGAGGTATCCGCTGGCGAAGATCGCGATGATCGGAACCCTCGCCAAGGGCGCCGACGCCGGCGGGGGCCGCCGTACGCAGGTTGACGCACTGCTGGGAGATATCGCGGCAAAGGCCGGAGCGACATTCTTTAGCGTTGGGGACTGGATCACCAAATATCACGTGGAGGGGGATCTCGTGGACGGTGTGCACTTGAACCCAGCCGGGCATGCCAAGCTCGGCGGTGTCCTGGCCGCGGATATGGCCGCGGCGGGACTACGCCTGCCCCCGGACACCGCCAACTGACCCGTCCCCAAGGTCATGAACCCTGCGCCAAGATTGAAGCTGGCAGAAGTCCGCGCGCCGGAGAACAATTGATTTATGGTCAGCTATTCAGCCCTTGAACAAGCGTCCAGCAAGAATCCGCATGACTGGGGCCGGGCGATGGCAACGGCGATGACGAAGCTCCTGGATGCGGCTCGCATTGACGGACGGCATTTTGAACACGAGTTCCTCTATGGCGAGGAATTGAGCATGAGGATCGACGAGAACAACGACGGAGCCACGGTCAAGCTCACGTGGACGCCCGCGGACCAGGAGTCCGAACAAAAGGGAACCGCGGAGTGAGCGCGTCCTGAGCTCAAGCGGGGCTACTCCTTTGCGATGGGCTCGCGGCCGTTGCTCCCGAGCAGGCTACGGGTCAGGGCCTCACCGTCGGCCATGAGCTGTCCCACCGCGGAGACCAGGTGCGAATCGCCGGGAGTCTCGCCGGCCAGCGCTGCCGCGACGACTGAACGCCGGATCAGCTCCTTCGCGAACGACGCCGTGGTGCCGGCCGTGTGGGCCGCGGCGGCTTCGATAGCCGGGCGGGAGAACGCGACTCCGTTGGAATACAGCTTCAAAAGTTCCACCCGCTCGTGCTTGGACGGAAGCGGGATTTCCACTGCCAGGTCCACGCGCCCTGGCCGCTGGGCGAGCGCCCGCTCCAAAAGGTCCACGCGGTTGGTGGTCAGCACGAACGCGACGTCGGCATCGTCGTCGAGCCCGTCCATCGCATCGAGCACCTCGAAGAGCAGCGGTTTGGGCCCATGGCCGAAGCTGCGGTCCTCGGCGATCAGGTCGCAATCCTCCAGCACCACGATCGACGGCGCCAAGGCCCGGGCAACCTTGGCTGCCTCGGCAATCCTGGCAAGCGAACCGCCGGAGAGGAGCACCGCCGTCGTACCCTCGCTTTGGCTCAGCAGGTACCGGACCGTGTGTGTTTTGCCGGTGCCGGGCGGCCCGTAGAGAAGGAGGCCGCGCTTGAGGTGCTGCGCGTGTGCTGCCAACACGTCTGCTTGCCGGGCAATGCCCAGGGTGTGGCCCTCCACTTTGTCGAGGAGTCCATCCGGAAGGACCACATCGCTGCTGGCCAGCTCCGGGCGCCTTATGAAGGTCACCCCACTGATGCTCGGCCCGTAATCGCTGACCGCGAGGGCAATGATCTGGCCCTTGAAAACGCTCTGGTGCTCCATATCGCGCCGCACTTCGGCCAGGAGCCCGGAAGCGACGGCGGGGCTGGTGGCCAGAACTTCGAGCGAGGCAGTCTGCCGGCCACGGTCGATCTTTGCCCCGCGCTGGAGCACCGCCACAGGCGAGCCGTCATAGTGGAAAAGCCAGAGTCCCAGCGCCACGGCCTGGCGCTGCTGCTCCGGACCCGTGGCCAGATTGGTGTAGTCCGGCTGGGCGAGGGGGAAGCGCGGGTAGCTGCGGGACTGCTGGAGCATATCGCTGAACGACATATGGTGGCGTTGATCGCCGCCTCCGATGCCCACCAGCCGGTAGTCCGGATCCCGGCCAGCCAGCCCTTCCATGACGATGTCCACATCCACCAGGCGGTGCGGCGGGATCTCCTCCGTCACGACCGAGAGTTCGTGCGCGGGAACGGTGAGGTGCCCGGTCAACGCCTGTAGTAGCTGCTCGCCGTCGTCCGCCTGGTCCAATCCGGACTGGGCCAGTCTTGTCAGTGTTCCGAAGTCCTCGATGAATTTCCCCAATTTCTCATCCATGGTCAGACCCTAGCAGGATGCGGCGCGGCTCAGCAGAGCCCGTTCAGCGCCGCGATGGCCACCTCGCGGAGTTGCGCGAATTCCGGTTGGCCGCTGCCGTCCGTCGACTCAATGTGTTTGTCCGTGTCGGATGGATAAGCGAAGCTCATGGCTATCTGGCGGCTCCCGTCGCTCGTGGACAGTGCGATGCTCGCAAACCAGGTGCTGCCGCCGTAACCGTAGTAGAAGCCGTTCCTGCATTCGTCATTCCAACGCTGCAACCCGAGTCCGTGGTTCTCCTGCCACAGGGTTTGCATGTCGCGGAGGGTATCCGCTGTGAGTAGCCTGCCTTGCATGAGCGCTGCATAGAACGTGTTGATATCGCCCACCGTGGAGATGGCTCCCTCTGCGGGAGAAGCGACGAGGTACTCCGGGTGCGAGGCATTGATACGCTCGCCGTCGATGAATTCGTAGCTCTGGATCATGTCGCGGGCATCCCGGTCCGGCTCGGCCGCCAGCGAGGTGTGGCTCATTCCGAGCGGCACAAAGATATCTGACTTCAGGACATCCCCGATCGGCCGGCCGCGGAGTTTTTGTACGATCGCGGCCAGAGCGAAGTAGTTGGCATCCGAGTAGCGGAACAGCTGGAAGTTGGCGTGCGCCCACGGCACGGTCCCGGCCATCCGGAGGTAGTCCTCGATGCTGAACCTCGTGTCGATGGCCTGCTTGGGCGGCATGGCCTTCAAGATGGCTTCCGGGGCGTCGGGCAGGCCGGAGCTGTGGTTCAACAGGGAGCGGACTGTGACGGGGCCGGGCGGGTGGACGAGCTGCTCGAATTCCGGGAAGTACTGCGTGACGGGGTCCTCTAGGCCCAGCTTTCCTTCCTGGACCAGCTTGAGCACCGAGACCGCCACCATCGACTGCGTGATGCCGCCAGCCTGGATCCGGTCGTTCACGGCTACCGGTTCGCCGGTCTCGACGTCTTGGCTCCCGTAGGCCTGGGACCATTCCCGGCCCCGGACTTTGATCTGGACGACAACGGCCGGCGCGCCCCGGTTGAGCATTTCATGCGCGAAGAAGTCCACAACAGGGGATTCCGGAAGTGCTGCTTGCGAATCGAACGATGAGCTACTTGCCGGGGGTTCACGTGTCGGAGGGTAGGTGCAGGCGCCGGACGCCAAGGTCAAAGCCAAGACGAAGGCCGCCCGCGCTCGCCGGGAAGTCCGGGATACGCGGGAAGTCCGAGAGGCCCGCGCAGCCTCCATGGCTGCCTCCTGAAGCTACGCCGCAGGGCAACGGCTGGCGCCCTTGCCCCCGTAGTTTCGATCGTCCTCTTCGGAAGCGAGGGGGTCAACGCTGGGAACCTGGGTGCGGCCCAAACCCAACTGACTCGCAGTAGTTGTCGTTATGAGCGCTCATAACGACATTAACTGCGAGTCAGTTGGGTGGCCGGGCAGGAAACCCCTAGGTCAGTTTGATCTGCCGGTTCATGTCCTTGTACAGCAAGTATCGGAACTGGCCCGGACCGCCGGCGTAGCAGGCCTGCGGGCAGAAGGCGCGGAGCCACATGAAGTCGCCGGCTTCCACTTCCACCCAGTCATTGTTGAGCAGGTACATGGCTTTGCCCTCAAGGACGTAGAGGCCGTGCTCCATGACGTGGGTCTCCGGGAACGGGATGACCCCGCCTGGCTGGAACGTCACAATGTTAACCTGCATATCGTGGGCCAGGTCGCTGGAATCCGTGAACCGGGTGGTCTTCCAAGCGCCGTCGGTGTCAGGCATCGCGGTGGGTTCCACCTCGGCATCACTCGTCACGAAGGACTTTGCCTCGTAACCCTCAAGCCGTTCGTAGGCCTTGCGGATCCATTGGAAGGAGACGATGTCATCGGAGACGTTTTCCAGGCCCCAAGAGGAACCGGCGGCCAGGTAGGCATAACCGCCCTCCTCGAGCTCGTGCAGTTCGCCGTCGAGGGTCAGGTTGACCTTGCCCTTGGTGACGAAGACGACGCCTTCGACGCCTGCCTCGAACTCGGCCTTGGGAGCGCCGCCACCCGGGCCAATCTCCACGATCAACTGGGAGAACGTGGTGGCGAATCCGGAAATCGGGCGGGCCAGGATCCAGGAACGGGTGTTGGAGAAACCCGGCAGGGTGCTGGTCACGATGTCGGTCATGACACCCTTGGGGATCACGGTGTAGGCCTCAGTGACGATGGCCCGTTCCGTCGTGAGGTGGGTCTGCGGCGGCAGCCCGCCCTGGGGGTAGTAGTACTTTCCCATCATTGGATCCTTACTTGGAGGTAGATTGTGCCAGCCGGGGATGCGCCAGTGCAGTCAGCCGGGAGAGTTCGACGCCGGCAAGCGCCAGCACTTCTTCGGAACCCACCGCTCCGCACTGGACGCCGCGCAGGACGAAGGCGGCGAGGGCACGGGCAGTGGCGGGTTCGTCCATGACGCCGCCTTCGGTGCGGTCCACGTAGTTGCGGAGGCGGGCCGCGGCAGCAGGCAGGCCCTCGCGGTAGAAGGCATACGTTGCCGCGAACCGGCTCGGCAACTGGGCAGCGTGCAGGTCCCAGCCCTGGTAGTAGCCGCGTTCAAGGGAACGGCGGACCAGCCGGCCGTGCAGCTTCCACGCATTTTCCACGTTGTCGCCCACCGGGATGATGTTGGTGGACCCGTCGGAGAGCCGGATGCCCGTGCCCGCAACGGCCAACTGCATGACTTCCTTCGCGAAATCCGCCACCGGGTGCTCCATGGACTGGTACTCCGCGGAGATCTGCAGCGAAGCGGAGTAGTCGTAGGTACCGTAGTGCAGTGCGCTGATGCGGCCCGGAACTGCGTGCGGAAGCTGGGCCACGGGAGAGGTCCCCTCCGGGCCGAGGATCAGCTGGGGTGTTTCCACTTGGACTTCAAAACGGAGCCGGCCCGCCGGAAGGGAGTGGATCTCTTCGAGCCGGGAGACCGCGAAGTCCATGGCCTGTACCTGGGCCACTGTGGTGACTTTCGGCAGGGTCAGGAGGAGTCCCTCGGGCAGCTCACCGGCCGAGGCCAAAGTGGAGACGAACAGGTCCAGGGTCTTCAGGCCACGTGTCCGGGTGGGCGCCTCGAAGCACTTGAACCGGATGCCGATGAACGGCGGGGCGGAACCCGCGGCAACGGCTTCGCTGACGGCCTGCGCAGCCGCTACGGCCGCGACGTCTTCTGCTTCGTCGCCCCGGTCGCCGTAGCCGTCCTCGAAGTCGAGGCGCAAGTCCTCAATCGGCTCGCTACGCAGTTTGGCAGCCACGCGGGTGGCGACGGCGGCAGCCAGTTCGGGCTCCTGGCCCAGCAGCGCACCGAGCCTTTCGAGACCGCCGTGGGCCTCCGCCGTCGTGATCGCCTGGGCGCCCCATTCCGCGGAGAGCGACGGCGTGAAACGGTCCGCCGGGACGTATACCGTGTGCACGGGCTGGCGGGTGCCGTCGTCGCCGGGGTAGTTGCGCTCCAGGAGCCGGTCGGTAGCGGCCAGCTGGGAGTCGATCGCGGCGAAATCCGACGGAGTCAAAGAAGCCGGGAAGGAGGATGCGGCCATTCCTACACCAGCTCGTAGGCGGGAGTGGTGAGGAAGTCCGTGTAATCCTCGGACAGACAGATGTCCGCGATCAGGCGGCTGGCCGGCTCGTAGAACTTCTCGAAGGACTCGGCGTCAACCTCGCTGCGCAGGCGGTCGGTCTCTTCGCCGAGGATCCGGGTGACCAGTTCGCGGGTGACCGTATTGCCTGTGTCGGCAAGGACGGACTTGTTGCGGATCTGCTGCCACACCTGGGAACGGGAGATTTCCGCGGTGGCGGCGTCTTCCATGAGGTTGTGGATCGCGACGGCGCCGCTGCCGGAAAGCCAGACTGCGGTGTACGCGACGGCGACGTAGAGATTCAGCCGGAGCCCGGCCTCGGTCACGTGGCCGCCGGCGGAGGAGATGTCCAGCAGCTGTTCGGCGGTCACGGAGACCTCCGGGCGCTGCTTGTCCAGTTGGTTCGGCTTGTCGCCCAGGACCGAGTCGAACACCTCGCGGCAGGTGGAGACGAGGTCCGGGTGCGCCACCCAGGAACCATCGAAACCATCGTTGGCTTCGCGGGTCTTGTCCGCGCGCACCTTCTCGAAGGCCTGGGCCGTGACTTCGGGCTCGCGGCGGTTCGGGATGACGGCAGCCATGCCACCCATGGCGAAGGCGCCGCGCTTGTGGCAGGTCTTGACCAGCAGCTCGGTGTAGGCGCGCATGAACGGAGCAGTCATGACCACGGACGCGCGGTCCGGCAGGATGAAGGACTCGCCGGCGTCGCGGAAGTACTTGACGATGCTGAAGAGGTAGTCCCAACGGCCGGCGTTCAGGCCGGACGCGTGGTCCCGCAGTTCGTAGAGGAACTCATCCATTTCGAATGCGGCCGGGATGGTTTCGATCAGCATGGTGGCACGCACGCTGCCCTGCGGGATCCCGAGGTAGTCCTGGGCGAAGACGAAGATGTCGTTCCACAGGCGGGCCTCGAGGTGGCTTTCCATCTTGGGCAGGTAGTAGTACGGGCCCTGGCCGTTGAGCAGGAGCTGCTTGGCCACGTGGAAGAAGTGCAGGCCGAAGTCCACCAGCGCGCCAACGGTCGGTTCGCCGTCGAGCAGCAAGTGCCGTTCGTCCATGTGCCAGCCGCGGGGGCGGGCGACGACGACGGCGAGCGGCGCGTCCGTGCGGAGCCGGTATTCCTTGCCCTCCGGGGAGGTGTAGCTCAGGGTGCCCTGGGCGGCGTCGCGGAGGTTGAGGATGGCGTCGATGACGTTCGCCCACGTCGGGGTGCTGGCGTCCTCGAGGTCGGCGAGCCATACCTTGGCGCCGGAATTCAGGGCGTTGATGGCCATCTTGGCGGGGGACGCCGGGCCGGTCATCTCGACCCGGCGGTCCTGCAGGGCCTGCGGTGCTTCGGCGACCTTCCAGTCACCGTCGCGGATGTCCTGCGTTTCGGGCAGGAAGTCGAGGCGGCCGGTGCGGGCCACTTCTTCACGCTTGGCGACACGGGCTGCCAGGAGCTCATTGCGGGTGCCCGCGAAACGGCGGTGCAGTTCCTCCACGAAGGCCAACGCCTTGGGAGTCAGGATCTCCTCGGCTCGTTCGATCGGCCGGGGGTCTGTGACTGTGAGAGCCATGGGATGGTCCTTTCCTAGAGAGCGCTAGCGGCCTGCGTTTGCTGCTGCCGCGTGTTTGCTGCGTTTGCCGCGTTCGCAACGGCTGCGGCGACGTCGGCGGCAACGTGGGGGTCGAAGACGCTGGGGATAATGTAGCTCGCATTCAGTTCATCATCTGCAACCCGGTTGGCGATAGCCTCCGCGGCGGCCACCAGCATTTCCGGGATGATGTCCGACGCTCCGGCGTCGAGCAATCCGCGGAAGAAGCCGGGGAAGGCCAGCACGTTGTTGATCTGGTTGGGGAAGTCGCTCCGGCCGGTGGCGACGACGGCTGCGTGCCTGGACGCGATCACCGGATCGATTTCCGGGGTGGGGTTGGCCATGGCGAACACGATCGCGTCCTCGGCCATCGAGGCGACCTGCTCTTCGCCGATCACGTGCGGAGCGCTGACGCCGATGAACACGTCCGCACCGTCGAGGGCTTCGTGCAGCGTGCCGGAGAAGCCGGCCTCGTTGGTGTTCGCGGCAATCCAGGAACGGTGCTCGTCGTCGTACTTTTCGCCCGAGTGGATGGCGCCGGAGCGGCCGGCCGCGACGATGTGCTGCGCGCCCTGGGCCTTGAGGAGCTGGATGATCGCCGAGCCGGCAGCGCCGACGCCGGAGACCACGATCTTGACCTCGGAAAGCTTCTTGTCAACGACGCGCAGCGCGTTGACGAGCGCTGCGAGCGTGACGATTGCCGTTCCGTGCTGGTCGTCATGGAAGACGGGGATGTCCAGTTCGTCGCGGAGCCGCTTCTCGATTTCGAAGCAGCGCGGGGCTGCGATGTCCTCGAGGTTGATGCCGCCGTAGACCGGAGCCATGGCCTTGGCGATCATGATGATTTCCTCGGTGTCCTGGGTGTCCAGGCAGACCGGCCAGGCGTCGACGTTGGCGAACTGCTTGAACAGCGCGGCTTTGCCTTCCATGACAGGCAGGGCTGCGGCCGGGCCGATGTTGCCCAGGCCAAGGACGGCCGAACCGTCGGTCAGGACGGCGATCGTGTTGCGCTTGACCGTCAGGTTACGGGCAGCGGCCGGGTCTTCGGCGATCGCGAGGCAGACGCGTGCGACGCCGGGAGTGTAGGCGCGCGAAAGGTCGTCGCGATTGCGCAGGGCCACCTTCGGGACGACCTCGAGCTTGCCGCCCAGGTGCATGAGGAAGGTGCGGTCCGAGACGTGCTGGACCGTGACGCCGTCGAGCGCGTTGAGGGCGTCCTTGACGCGGTTGGCGTGGTCTTCGTCCGTGGTGTTGCAGGTGACGTCGACAACCAGGGTGTCATGGTGCGACTCGGTCACATCCAGCGCGGTGACGGCTGCACCGGCGGCGCCGACGGCGGCTGCCAACTCGCTCGTGGCAGTGAAGCTCGACGGCGCGGCGACGCGCAGGGTGATCGAATTTCCGGGGCTCGGGTTCGCCATTGAATTTCCTCCTCGTACAAGGCCCGTAACGGGCCTCCGCTCAAACCGAATGTTTTCGTATTATGGATATTATTATCTACGAAGTGGAAACACAAGCCCTCATCGATGGGCAAGCATTCCGGCGTCGTGTGCTGTATCTTGAGTGTTCTAAGCAACTCTTTTCACGATGCGGATAAGAGTTGTCGGATTCCGAGCCATAGGAGACAACGGAATGGCTGAAAAGCCCTCGGGAGGCGTGCAGTCCGTCGAGCGCGTCTTCGAACTGCTGGAACTCATCACCGACGCCGGCGGAGACGTCACGTTGAGCGAACTGTCGTCGTCGACAGACCTGCCGCTCCCCACCATCCACCGCCTGCTGCGCACCTTGGTGTCCCTCGGCTACATCCGGCAACTGCCCAATCGTCGCTACGCGCTGGGTCCCCGGCTCATCCGGCTTGGCGAAGGCGCCAACAAGCAGCTCGGTGCCTTGGCCCGTCCCCAGCTGAAGTCCCTCGTGGACCGGCTCGGCGAAACGTCCAACATGGCCGTGCTGGATTCCGACATGGTCATCTACGTTGCCCAGGTTCCGTCGCTGCACTCCATGCGCATGTTCACCGAGGTGGGCCGCCGCGCCCATACGCACGACACCGGCGTCGGGAAGGCCATCCTGGCCCAGCTGGATGACGAGGTGGTCCGCGGGATCGTGGCCCGCACGGGCATGCCGACTCCTACGGCAAAGAGCATCGGGGACATCGACTCCCTGCTCGCCGATTTGAACCGGATCCGCGAACGCGGCTACTCGATCGACGAAGAAGAGCAGGAGATCGGCGTCCGTTGCTTCGCGATGGCAGTCCCCAACGCTCCGACGCCCACCGCCATTTCCGTTTCCGGACCCGTGTCCCGCGTGGACCAGCACTTCGCCGACCGCGCCGTACCGCTCCTGCGGGAAGCTGCCCTCGCGATCTCGGCCGAGCTGAACCAGAACTAAGCTTGCCTTCTTTCGCGCGAACGGGCAGCTGTTGACCCTATTCTTGCGAATTAGGGGCAACAACTGCCAGCTCGGCGGAGGGGTTCCTTAGGCGCGGGGTTCCCTAGACGAGGGCGCCGTCGTTCGCTTCGACGCCGTTCGGCTCCAGGTTGATCATGGGGGAGCGCTTTTCGAAGTACCAGAAGGTCAGCAGGCCCAAGGCGCAACCGAGGAACCAGCTGTAGTTGCCGATCCAGGTTGCGTTGACCGTGGTGGCTCCCGAGTCCAGGAGCGCCTTGGGGATCAGGACCGAAGCGATCGAGACGACGCCGCTGAAGGCCACTGCCTTCACCGCGTTGGGGTTGTAGCCGTTGCGGAACCAGTACTTGCCGTCGGGCTTCATCGTGTACATGTCCTCAACCCAGACCTTCTGCTTGCCCACCAGGTAGTAGCCGGCGATCAGGATGCCGAAGAGCGGGCCGATCAACGCCCCCAACACGCCGAGCGTGTAGTGGATGGCGTCGTCGTTCGAGTACCAGTTCCAAGGGGTCAGGATGACGGATCCGCCCGCGGCGATCATGCCGCCCATGCGCCAACTGATCTTCTGGGGGCTGACGTTGGAGAAGTCGAACGCCGGCGAGATGAAGTTGGCCACGATGTTGATGCCCACAGTTGCGATGACAAAGGTCAGCCCGCCGAGCAGCACGGCGAACACCGAATCGATTTCCTGAACGGTCTTGACCGGGTCCGTGATGAGGTGCCCGAAGACCGGGGTGGTGGCCGACGCCGTGATGACGGTCAGCAGCGAAAAGAACAGGAAGTTGACCGGCAGGCCCAGGAGATTGCCCTTCTTGACGGCCTTGAAGCTCTTGCCATAACGCGCGAAGTCGCCGAAGTTGAGCATGGGACCCGAGAAGTAGGACACGACCAAGGCGATCGCGGAGATCATGACCGGGATGGACGCAGCGAAGTCGAGCGGTTGGCCGGCGGACAGGTTCAGGCTGATGTTGCTGATGCCGGCCTTGGAAACCAAGTAGATGGCAAGGACCAACATGACCACGTATACGGCTGGACCGGCGAAGTCGATGAACTTGCGGATGCTTTCCATTCCGTTCCAGAACAATGCGGCCTGGGCCACCCAGAGGATTCCGTAGCAAATCCAACCCAGGGCAGAGAGGCCAAGGAAGCCGTATTGATGGACGTCGTACAACGGTTTCATGGCGGGGAAGAACTTCAGGAACACGATCACCAAGGCTTCGGAGGCCAGGAAGGTTTGAACTCCGTACCAGGCGACGGCGATCAAGCCGCGGATGATAGCCGGGATGTTGGCGCCCTTGACGCCGAAGACCGCGCGGTTGATCACGGGGTACGGTACACCGGTCTTTTGGCTGGGTTTCGCCACGAGGTTGCAGAAAACCTGGACGATCACGATGCCCACCAGCAGGGCGACCAACACTTGCCAGCTGGCCAAACCGAGGGCGAAGAGGCTGCCCGCCGTCACATAGCCGCCGATGCTGTGGACGTCTGACATCCAGAACGCGAAGAGGTTGTAGCTGCTCCAGCGCTGGTTCTTCAGGGGCGCCAAGTCTTCATTGCTGAGCCGCGGATCGCGGTGTGCTGCGGCTTCGTCAATCGGGCTGCCCAGCAGGGTGCCGGGTTGCTCTGTGCCGGTTTTCTCTGGGGCGAGTTGTGCTTCGGCCATCGGTTCCTCGAATCAGGGTTATCCACGACAGGGGCAGTCGTTTCACTGATTCAATTGAATGGAACAGATGTTTCAATGCCGTTTCCGGGCCGCTAACTCTTCTTTACGCTTGCCCGACGCCGGGTTCGGGCCGCGTTCGCCTACCGCCGCTCGATCTCTCCCAGAGAGTCGTAGACGCCGGTTATTTCCCTGACACGGTCCCTTCCCGGACGCCCCCGCGCGGTCAGCACGCCGTTCGCGAGGATGCTCATGAGGCTCATGGCCGAGGCGTAGCTGTCAAAGGCGGCGCTGCCTTCCACCGGGCATTCGATCCAAACGGAGGCCTCCGCCGCAAGCCAACGGGCGCTCGGGTCCGCGATCAGGATGGTGCTCGCGCCGGTGGCGGTGGCGGCCTTCAGGACCTGGTGGAAGCCGTCCGGCCGGCGCCGGAAGCCGATCAGGACCACGACGTCGTTCGCGTCCAGCCCTGCCAGTTCCTCACCCACGCTTTGGCCCGGCTGTGGGGCCAGATTTACCGCGGGGCGGCAATGCAGGAGCTGCTGCCGTAGGTGGAGGGCTACAGGGAAACTGTTGCGGAAGCCGATCAGCAAGACCTTGCTGGCCTCGGCCAATTGCTGCGTCACCTTGCGGAGGCGATCGTCGTCGAGCGTTTCGAAAAGCCGGTTCAGGCTCTGCTGTTCCGTTGCCAAATGCAGGGGGATTCCGCCGTCGGCCTCCTGTTTGGCGAGCGGTACTCCGCTGGACCTCAGGCCCCGCGTGTGTTCCTTCACCTCGTTGAAATCGGCGAATCCGAGGTGGCGAAAGAGCCTGCTCATGGTGGCCTTGGAGACGCCGCTTAGCTGAGCGAGCTCGGCCGCATTGTAGACAGCCAGGTCGCCCAGGCGGTCCAGCAGGGTGTCTGCGGCCTTTTGCTCCTGCGGCCCAAGTTCCGAATAGTGTTGTTCGATTCGCTCATCGATCCTCATGAAACAACCGTCTCACGCGGAGGTGGCAAAAACGTATGCAACGCGAACTGGCAGGTGCTGCCCCGTTCCTTGCGAGAGGGGCAACACCTGCCAGTTCGGCGGAACAAAGGGGTCAGTGCTCGGCCGAAGTGTCCGACGTGAGCGGCACTTCCTTGCCTTCGGCGTCGATCAGTTTGCCGTTCTCGAAACGGTCACCGTGCGCAAGGCACGCAATGTCCGCTTCGCTGACCACGCGGCCGGTACCTGCGACGAACACCGACTGGTTGTCCGAGTTGCCGGCCTTGAAGTGGTTGAACAGCACGTTCAACAGGATGGCCATGATGGCGGCCGAGCTGATGCCCGAGTGGAAGATCGTGGAGAACCAGGACGGGAACTGGTCGTAGAACTTCGGTGCGGCGATCGGGATCATGCCGAAGCCGATGGACGCTGCCACGATGATCAGGTTCATATTGTTGCGGTACTCCACCTTCGAGAGCGTCCGGATGCCGCTTGCGGCCACCGTTCCGAAGAGTACGACGCCGGCACCGCCCAGGACGGGCGTCGGAACCGCTGCGACAACTCGCCCGAGGACGGGCAGCACGCCGAGGACCACCAGGATGAGCCCGCCGGCGCTGACCACGAAGCGGCTCTTGATGCCCGTGATGGCCACGAGTCCGACATTCTGGGCGAAGGCGCTCTGGGTGAAGGAGTTGAAGAGGGGCGAAACGGCACTTGAGAGCATATCCGCGCGCAGGCCGTTGCCGATGCGCTTGGAATCGACCTTGGTGCCTACGATTTCCCCGACGGCGATGATGTCCGCCGAGGTCTCGGTCAGGGTGACCAGGATGACGATCAGCATCGAAACGATGGACGCGATCTCGAAGGTTGGAGCACCGAACGCGAAGGGCGTGGGGAAAGCTACGATCGGACCCTGGCCGACCTTGGAGAAATCGGCCATTCCCGTGGCGAGGGCGATGACGGTCCCGATCACCATGGCAAGGAGGATGGAAAGACGCGAGATGGCCGCGTTTCCAACCTTGCTGAGGAGCAGGACGATGCCCATCGTGGCCGCAGCCAGGCCGATGTTCGCCACGCTGCCGTAGTTGGGGGCGGCGGCGTTGCCGCCCATGGCCCAGTTCGCCGCGACCGGCATGAGTGTCAGCCCGATCGTGGTGATGACTGTACCCGTGACCACAGGCGGGAAAAACTTGATGATCTTGGAGAAAAGGGGGGTGATCGCCAGGCCGATCAATGACGCCACAATGACGGAACCAAACACCGCTTGGATTCCGCCGCCTCCGTGGACGATCGCCACCATGGTGGAAACGCCGGCGAAGGACACGCCCTGGACCAGTGGCAGCTGCGATCCGAAGAACGGGATGCCGACAGTCTGCAGAATGGTGGCGAGGCCGCCGACAAACAGGCAGGCCGCGATCAGGAGCCCGATGTCCTGCGAGGACATGCCCGCGGCGGCTCCGATGATGAGGGGCGGGGCGATGATGCCGCCGTACATGGTCAGGACGTGCTGGAAGCCGTAGGCGAACGTGCTCCCGATCGAGAGGCGCTGGTCCTCGGGGCGGGCTGGACCGGACGCTGCGGGGCGGGTTTTATTCTTCGTGTTCATGGCAGACTTTCTTGGTTCATGGCAGACGTCTTTGTCTGGCTAACGTTGTCTGGCTAACAATGTGGTTTTGGGTGCGGGGGATTGCCCAACTGACTCGCATTTGATGTCGTTTTGGGGCTCCAAAACGACACTTGCTGCGAGTCAGTTGGGCGGGTACCTGGTTGCTTAGCAGAAGCCGGCGATGCCGTTCCACGCAGCCGGGGCAGGTGTGGTGTTGTCGCGCTGGACCGTGGCTTCGATCAAGCCGTACGGGCGGTCCGCGGCGAAGAAGACCTCGTTGGGGTTGTCGAGGCCGAACGGGCTGAGGTCCACCAGGAAGTGGTGCTTGTTGGGCATCGAGAATTTGATCTCGTCCACTTCGCTGTGGGCCTCCAGGACCTTCTTGCCCATGTCGAACAGGGTCTGCTGCAGGGCGTGGGAGTAGTTCTCCGTGAAGCCTTCCAAGAGCAGGGCCTTGATGTCCTCGTAGCTCTTGTTGAAGTCGGTGCCGGCAGCGTCGAGACCGGTGTTGTAACGCCAGCGGGCCGAGACGTCGGTAGCGAGGATGCGGTCCGTGGTCTCGGGCAGCGTGGTGTACCGGTCGCGGGGATAGCCCACGAAGCCGGACTGTGTGGTCTTGAGGACGGTCAGGTCCTTGAGGCCGGAGATGACGTGCGTTGTGTTGCCTTCACGGACTACGACGGCGGTGCGGACTTCCTGCCCCTTGCGGACAAAGCTGTGGTCGTGTTCGGAGCCGTGTGCCTGGATGCGGTCCCAGGTGTAGGCCTCGGCTTCCCAGCGGCCACCCGTGACCCACTCGAAGCCCGAGGTGAAGTGTTCGCTCAGGCGCAGGAGGAAGGCTTCGGGGGAGCCGATACCGTCGCGGGCAAAGGCGTAGATGGTGTTCTTCTGGGTGTCCGTGGCGACGACGTGTGCGTTGTCGCCTTGGAGGTGCGCAGCCTGGAAGTCGCCACGCAATTGCGAGGTGACGTTAAGGTCTTCGATCTGGTGGCGGTCGGTGTCGCGGGTGACCTTGACGACGCGGACTTCTGCCTTGCCGTACTGGTTGTCGCCGAGGACGATGTTGTTGCTCATGGTCATATCCCAACTTCTATGAGGTGGAACCACTAAGGTCCACCAATGAAATTAAGCGCGTGTTTCATACGCGTTTCTGGTGGAGCCGACCCAACAAAAAAGAGCCGGCATCCGTTGATGCCAGCTCATTACGACCCTGCCTGCTGCTCCCAGGTTACGTGACCTGCGCCACGAATTGAAGAAAGCGTAGCCCACGTTTGCCAGTGGTGTACATCACTTCCGGAGAATCGTTACTTACTTTCTGATTGTGACCGACGGCGGCTGCCGGCGGGGGCCTGGTTCCCTGGGCACCCCTTGACGGGGTTCGCGGATCCCCCCTACCATTTCCATATAACAAAAAATGTTTTCCAAGATACGGAAAATTCGTGGAGAACTTGAGCGCATGAAATAGGAGGACAGATGGACTCGCAGGATAAGAACAACGTCGTGGAATTCCCGGCGCCCGGCCAGGAACTGTACCTGCCGTTCGGCGCCACGGATCCTGACTTCTACATTCCGGCCGATTGCGACCGCATGCCCGGGACCTTCTCCCGCTGGCTGCGCGCCCTTCCGGTATTCGGCCGGCAGCGTTCTTCTTAGGCGAATACGTGGGTGTGGCCCGGGTGAGGTGCCGCCCGCCGAACCTTTTTCGGTGAGAACGTGGGTGTGGCCCGGGTGCTGCGTTCCAGAACGCAGCACCCGGGCCACACCCACGATCTCGGTCAACGTCGAGCGAGGAGGACCCTACGCCGGCAGGGCCTTGGCGATAGTCGAAACGATCATGCTCACTTTGACGGACACCAGAATCAGGCTCACGGCGGTCAGTCCTATCAGTGCCCAAACGGGCGCGAGGCCGCGCTGCGGGGCGACCTTATGGACGATCACTGAACGGCCCACCACGTAGACTCCAGCGCCCAGGAAGGCCCATGCCCAGTGGAAGGGGCGGACCACCCCGTCCCTCTGCAGCTTTTGCCAGTCGAGGTAGGACAGGAGAACGCTGACCCCGTAGATGAGCCAGGAAGAGATAACGAGCAGGAAATATGGAACGCTGAACGCGCTGGGATCGAGGGTTGGCACGCGACGAGCGCCGACATACCGCACGTGAAAGACCGGATTCCAAAGCAGCAGGATGATCAGCGTGATCACCGGCAGCAGCGTGACGAGCCAGATGAACGGATTGTAGACCGGCGTCCCCCTGCTGATTTCCGGGCGCGGCGCGGGCTGGACCGGTCCTGCGTATTGCGGAGGGCCGGCGTATTGCCCTGGCCGCGCGGCCGCAGGCCACGCCGCGCCGGGCTGACCCGTGCCGGGCTGACCTGTGCCGGGCTGACCCGCGCCGGGCTGACCCGCGCCGGGCTCGGTCGGTGGGTTCCAAGCGTTTCCAGTCCAGGCGTTACCGTCCCACCACCGTAGTTGCCCGGAGCCCGAGGGGTCCGGGTACCAACCTGGAGGAGTCGGCGTGTTGTGCTGGGGGACGGTCATGATTTGCCTCCTGATCTACGACCTAATCGAGAGGCTACTCCTAACCGCTGATGATTTTCTGTGCGGCGGCTGAGTGTTTGACAATAAGTTCCGGGATGTCCAGATCCGGAATCCGGCCGTCCACAACGCGCCATTTGCCGCCCACCATGACGCGGTCGGCGCGGTCCGCCGCGCAGAGCAACAACGCCGCGATGGGGTCATGGCTGCCGGAGAAGCGGAGCCCGTCGGGCTTGAAAAAGGCAAGGTCTGCCTGCATGCCGGGAGCAATCTGGCCGATGTCGGTGCGGCCCAACACCGCAGCAGATCCCCGCGTCGCCCAGCCGAGGGCGCGTTCCACCGGGACGTCCGCTCCGTAGCGAAGCCGCTGCAGATACAGAGCCTGCCGCGCTTCGAGGATCATGTTGGAGGCATCGTTCGACGCCGAACCGTCCACTCCCAGCCCTACCGGAACCCCGGCGGCCTCAAGTTCCAGCACCCGTGCGGTGCCGGACGCGAGCCGCATGTTCGACGTCGGGCAATGCGCGACGGCGGTGCCCGAGGCACCCAGCCGGGCGATCTCCTCGTCGTCGAAATGGATGCCGTGGCCAAGCCAAGTGCGCTTTCCGAGCCAGCCGACGCTGTCCAGATAATCCACGGTGCGCAACCCGAACATCTCGCGGCAGAAATCTTCCTCGTCAATGGTTTCCGCGAGGTGCGTGTGAAGCCGGACATCCAGCCGTTCGGCCATGGCGGCGCTCTCGGCCATGATCTCCCTGGTCACCGAGAACGGCGAGCAGGGGGCCAATGCGATCTGGATGACCGCGCCGTCTCCGCGTTCGTGGTACTTCCCGATCAGGCGTTCGCTGTCCGCGAGGATCACCTCCGGGCGCTGCACAGTGGACCGCGGCGGGAGGCCGCCGTCGTCCTCGCCCAGCGTCATGGACCCGCGGGTGAGCGTGGCGCGCATGCCGAGTTCACGCACGACGCCGACCTCGACGTCGATCGCGTCCTCAAGTCCCGCGGGGAAGAGGTAGTGGTGGTCGGCCGCGGTGGTGCAGCCCGAGAGCAGCAGTTCCGCAAGCGCTACTTTCACGGCAAGCTCGAGGCTGTCCGGCGTCAGCCGCGCCCACACGGGATACAGGTTCTGCAGCCACGGAAACAAGGGAGCGTTGGCCACCGGGCCCCAGGCACGTGTGAGCGTTTGGTAGAAGTGGTGGTGCGTGTTGATGAGCCCTGGCAGCAAGACGTGGCTGCCGGCGTCGAAGGTCTCATGGCATGGCGCGGAAGGGCGCTTTCCTGCGGGGACGAGCTCCGCGATTTTCCCGTCGCTGACCACGATGCCGCCCCGGGCGTCGAGCCCGTTGGCGGTGAACACGTCGAGGGGATTCTTGATCCAGAGCCGTGAAGAGGCTGGGTCCGTTGCCGGGGCTGCTGGCTGGAAATCGGATGTCGGGGACACGGGAATCCTTGTCTGGTCGGCGTAGATGCGTTCCAGCTCAGTGGTTCCTGTCTGCTGATCCAGGTTCCGGAGGTCAACCCTGCCGGTGGCACCCAGCGTAGGTGGCTCGCCGAAGTGCGTCAATGTGACCGGCGCCCAGGCCCGACCTCCTGCCCGGCATCAACCGTGAATTTCACATGTCGAAACTTTTTTTCCAGAAACTATGGCGCGGCTCACATCTCCGGTGCTAATCTCAATTTGCCAAAGGCGGGCACCCGGACTCCGGGAAGCTATCTACCAGGCGAAACCTTCAAAAGCACATGCTGAAGCCTGGTAATCGCAGCACTGGTCTGTCATGTTCAGATGCCTCCCTGGTTACAGGCTTCCTCAGCACTAAGGAAGTCGCACATGAGTACCACCGTCACGGCCGAACATTTCTTGGCCACTTCCATTGAGCTGGCAACAGCCAATGTCCTCAACAGCGGCGGGCCGTTCGGCGCCGTCATTGTCACCGCGGATGGCCGCGCCTTCGAAGGCGTCAACCGGGTCACCGCAAGCAACGACCCCACGGCCCACGCCGAGGTCACCGCCATCCGCAATGCCTGCCGCGAGCTCGGCACCTTCGATCTCAGCGGAGCCACCCTCTACACGAGCTGCGAGCCATGCCCCATGTGCCTGGCCTCGGCTCTCTGGGCCCGCATCGGCAACGTAGTGTTCGCAGCAGACCGGCACGACGCCGCGTCCGTCGGCTTCGACGACGCCGTCTTCTACGAATACTTCGAGAACGAGGACCGGGACACCCTCATGCCGGTCACCAAGCTGGAACTGGGCGACCCCCAGGCACCGGCGATCCTGGAACCCTTCAACACCTGGAACACGCTTGACTCCAGGATTGACTACTAGGGCCGGTGGCTGAAAATGACAATCCTGGACCCCGCAGAAATGCGAACGGCAACTGAAAAGCAGGCTGCGCCTTCCGGTGCAGGGCAGACAGATGCGCGCGAAAAGCACACGGCAACCGGACTGGCACAGCGGGGCGGCAGCCCCAGGCCCCCGGCGTCGAACTCCTTCCTGGATCGTTTCTTCCAGATCACTAAGCGTGGCTCCACGCTGGCCCGCGAATTCCGCGGCGGCATCGTCACGTTCTTCACGATGGCCTACATCGTTATCCTCAACCCCCTGATCCTGGGCGGATTCTCGGCCCAGAACGCGCCCACGGATGTGGCCGGCGGATGGTTGTCCGCAGCACAGGTGGGGGCAGTCACCGGCCTGACCGCCGGTGTCATGACGGTCCTCTTCGGCCTCATAGCGAACCTGCCGTTCGGGCTCGCCGCAGGCTTGGGAATCAACTCCTTCCTCGCAGTCGCCGTCATCCATGAAGTCACCTGGCCGGAAGCCATGGGCCTCGTGGTTATCAACGGCATTCTGATTGTCCTGTTCGGCGTCACGGGTGCCCGGACCGCGATCTTCAAGGCTGTCCCCAAGGAACTCAAGGCCGCCATCACCGTTGGCATCGGCCTGTTCATCGCCTTCATCGGCTTCGTCGATTCCGGCTTCGTCCGCGCCACAAAAGGCGGACCGCCGGTACAGCTCGGCAATGATGGTTCCATCACCTCTATACCTACCCTTGTTTTCATTGTCGGTCTGCTGGTCATGGGAATCCTCGTGGCCCGTAAGATCCAGGGCGGCCTCCTGATCGGAATCGTCGCCACCACGGTCCTCGCCGCCGTCGTCGAGGCCGTCCTGCACATCGGGCCTGGCAGCGCCGCCAATCCCGGTGGATGGCACCTCAACACCCCGGTACTGTCCGGCCAGCTGGTTTCCGCCCCGGACTTCAGCCTGGTGGGCCACTTCGACCTCTTCGGTTCGTTCTCGCGGATCGGCGGCTTGGCGGCCACGATGCTGGTGTTCACCCTGGTGTTCACCAACTTCTTCGACGCCATGGGCACCATGACCGGCCTCGCCAAGAGCGCCGGCGTGGCCTACAAGGACGGGACGTTCCCCAAGCTCAAGTCGGCCTTCATCGTCGAAGGCCTGGGCGCGGTAGCCGGCGGCGCGACGTCGGGCTCGTCCAACACCGTGTACATCGACTCCGCTGCCGGGATCGGCGAAGGCGCCCGCACCGGCCTGGCATCGGTGGTTACCGGTCTGCTGTTCCTGGGTTCGATGTTCCTGACCCCGCTCACCAGCGTGGTTCCGCTCGAGGTCGCAGCCGCGGCCCTGGTGGTGGTGGGCGCCATGATGATGGCACAGATCCGCGAGATCAAGTTCTCCAAATTCTCCGTGGCCCTGCCCGCCTTCCTCACCATCGTCACGATGCCGTTGACGTACTCCATCGCCAATGGCATCGGGGTCGGATTCATCTCCTGGGCCGTGATCCACGGGGCTTCGGGGAAGGGAAAGAAGGTCCATCCCCTCATGTGGGTAGTGACCGTCGGCTTCCTGGTCTACTTCGCGCGTGGGCCGATCAGCTCGCTCATGGGAGGGTAGCCGGCCGTTGAGACGGCGGTTCGGCCGCAAGTCACCGCAATGAATAGGCGTCCGCCGATCGTCCTCAACCGCATAAGGCGGGACGACGACGGCGGGCGGCGGTGGGGTGCGGCCGCTCCGCTAAGGACCGGGGCGGGAAATGAGAGGCCCGCCCCGGTCCTCTTCACGCAACGGGTACGTGTTTACCCGAAGCTCTCCTGTACAGACGCAAGGAATGAGAATATGAGGCAAGATCGCACACTGCCCCGGGCGGGTCTCCGGTCCGGGACCTCGGTAAAGGAGGTGTTGCCATGCTGGATTTGATGCCTTCGCTGGGCACGTGGCGGCCCGCGGTCTCCGGTCAGCGATGCGCCGTCGCCACCATCGTGGCCGCGGGAGGCTCCGTGCCCCGTCCCCTCGGCACGTCCATGCTGGTTTCCGAACACGGCGATGTCCTTGGCAGCCTCTCCGGAGGGTGCGTGGAAGGCGCCGTGGTGGAGGCTGCCCTTCAAGCAATGCACGACGGCGGCAGCCGCCTCGAGTCGTTCGGCTACAGCGCCGAGGACGCGTTCGCCGTCGGGCTCACCTGCGGTGGCGAGCTGGAAGTCCACATCCAGCCGACGGGGTCCGCCGGGCTGGACCTGGCCTTGTTGAATGCCGCTTCCGGCGGCGCTTCCCTGGCACTCATCCGCAGGCTCGACGCCGCGGGAGGCGCCGTCGTCGTTCCTGATCCGGCGGGTTTTTCCGCCGTTGGTTCACGGGAACTTTCGGCCCTGCTTGGCGGGGATGACGCAGTGATCCGCGCGGCCGCGGCCCAGCTCGAACCCCTTCTGCATGGTGGCCGGGCAGGGCTGGTGCGGCTCGCCCCGGCCGCAGGCTGCGGGAGCGCCGTGCCGCAAGCCGAACCCATCACCCTCTTCGTCGAAAGCCGCTTGCCCGCGGCCCGGATGCTCATCTTTGGCGCCAACGACTTCGGCGCGGCCTTGCTCCCCACCGGGAAACTCCTGGGCTACGAGGTCACTTTGTGCGATGCCCGCCCCGCTTTTTCGAGCCAGGGCCGATTCCTCGGCGCCGACCACCTCGTCACCGACTGGCCGCACCGTTACCTTGCCGCAGAAGCAAGCGCCGGACGGATCGATTCCCGCACCGTCGTGTGCGTGCTGACCCACGATCCCAAATTCGATATTCCCCTGCTGGAAACCGCCTTGAATTTGGATCTCGCCTATGTGGGAGCCATGGGTTCGAGGCGCAGTCACCGGCAACGGATCGACGGACTGCTGGACTGCGGCGTCCCGGCCGAGGCCCTCGAACGCCTTCATTCGCCGATCGGACTGGACCTTGGTGCCGTCACTCCGGCTGAAGTTGCGGTGTCCATTACGGCCGAGATCCTCGCGTCCCGCGCTCCGCGGCCGGCCTCCGGCTGTGCACCCTATCCAGCCTCCGGCTGGGGTTCGCTCAAGGACGGCACAGGGCCGATCCACCCGAGCGCTCCTGAACACAACACCCCCGAACACAACACCCCCGAACAAAGCAAGGTGACCCCATGGACATGAACACCATCGAGTCCGTAGTTGCCACCACGGATCCAGGCGAGTGGCGCGACGGCGACGCCTGGCTTGCCGGCGGCACCGTCCTGTTTTCCTACGGCAGCCCGGTGGGCAGCGAGGAGCCATTGAAGCGCTTGCTGGACCTTGGCCAAGCAGGATGGCGGGCCGTCACCGTGAGCGATACCGGCATCGAGCTTGCCGCTACCTGCACGGTTGCCGAGCTCTACGCACTCCCGGGGTCGGACGCCGTGGCCGGCCGGAACTGGCCGGGGCTGGAACTTTTCCGGCCGTGCTGCGACTCTTTCGTGGCCTCTTTCAAGGTATGGAACATGTCCACTGTTGGCGGCAATGTGTGCACCTCGCTCCCGGCCGGGCCGATGATTTCGCTGTGCGCCGGCCTGGACGCGAGGGCCACCATCCTTGGCCGGCACGGCAGCAGCCGGACCGTTCCAGTGGCCGAATTCGTCACCGGGGACGGGAAAAACTGCCTGGCACCCGGCGAGCTCCTGCGCAGCATCCAGCTGCCGGCGTCGGCCTTGGCTGCGAAGGTGGCCTTCCGCCGGCTCTCGCTGAGCAACCTCGGGCGATCCGGGGTGCTGCTGATCGGAAGGCTCGACGCCGATGGCGGCCTGGTCCTCACCGTTACCGCCGCCACCAAGCGGCCCGTGCAGCTGCGGTTGGCCGCCGGGCAGTTGCCGGACGCAGGCCAGCTGGCCGCCGCCGTCGGGCATTCAATCCCCGCGGAGCTGTACCACGACGACATCCACGGGCTCCCGGAATGGCGCCGGGACATGACCTTCCGCCTTGCCGAGGAGATCCGCGCGGAGCTGTGCGGCCCGGGGGAGCCGGGCGGACCGCTCACGGTGTCGGGAGATTTCTGGCCACCACACGCCACTTCGCCACAGCCGTCCACCCAAGCGGAATCATTCAACACCGAGCAGCAGAAGGAGGCCTGAGCATGGCAATCGAGATCAATGGAACAGCCACCGAGGCCGCCCCCCGCCCGGGCCAGTGCCTTCGGACGTTCCTGCGCGAACAGGGCAACTTCGGCGTCAAGAAGGGGTGCGACGGCGGCGACTGCGGCGCGTGCACTGTCCACGTAGACGGCACACCCGTGCACAGTTGCATCTACCCGGCCGTCCGCGCCGAAGGGCACTCGGTCACCACCATCGAGGGGCTCTCCAGCGGGGGCGAGCTGCATCCCGTGCAGCAGCAGTTCCTGGATAACCAGGGCTTCCAGTGCGGCTTCTGCACGGCCGGCATGATGATGACCGCCGCCACCTTCGACGAGGAACAGAAAGCCAACCTCCCGCGCAACCTCAAAGGAAACCTGTGCCGCTGCACGGGTTACCGCTCCATTGCGGACGCAGTCTGCGGAAGTCACACGCACGCACCGGACGGCGGCGCTGCGGCGCAGTCCGGCGCGGCAGCCAGTACGGGCCAGCTTGGCGACAACGTTCCCGCGCCTGCGGGACGCGCCGTCGTCACCGGTACCGCCCGCTACACCCTCGACGTCCCGCCGGAACAGCTCCCGGGACTGCTGCATCTGAAGTTGCTGCGCTCGCCGCACGCGCATGCCCGCATTGTTTCCATCGATACCACGGCGGCTCTCCAGGTACCCGGCGTCGTCGCGGTCTTCACGCATGAGGACGCGCCGGCCCGGTTGTTCTCAACGGCCCAGCACGAGCTCTACACGGATGATCCGGACGACACCCGGGTCCTCGACAATGTGGTGCGCTTCATCGGCCAGCGGGTTGCCGCCGTCGTCGCCGAATCGGTGGGCGCAGCGGAAGCCGGGGCGCGTGCCATCGAAGTGCAGTACGAACTCCTGGACGCTGTCTTCTCGCCACAGGACGCATTGCTGCCCGGTGCGCCCGCGATCCACGGTGAGAAGGACGGGGAAACGGCCCGGATTTCCCGCCCGCAGAACAACGTCGTGGCTGAGGTTCATTCCGAGCTGGGGAACGTCGAGGCCGGATTCGCAGTGGCCGACTTCATCCACGAGAACACGTACCAGACCCAGCGGGTACAGCACGTCGCGATGGAAACGCACTGTTCCATCGCGTGGGTGGAGCCGTCCGGGAACCCAGCGGAGGACCGGCTCATGGTGCGTTCCTCCAGCCAGGTCCCGTTCCTTGTCCGGCGCACCCTCGCCCGCGTATTCGATCTTCCTGAAGACCGCATCCGCGTGGTCGCGGGCCGCGTGGGAGGTGGCTTCGGCGGCAAGCAGGAAGTGCTCACTGAGGACCTCGTGGCCATGGCTGCCCTCAAGCTGCGCCGGCCTGTGCAGGTGGAGTTCACCCGCACCGAGCAATTCACCGCCACCACCACACGCCACCCTTTCACCATCAAGGTGAAGGCCGGGGCGAGCGGGGACGGTCACCTGACGGCTATGCAACTGGACGTGGTCACCAACACGGGTGCGTACGGAAATCACGCGCCCGGAGTGATGTTCCACGGTTGCGGCGAGTCGTTGGCCGTCTACAAATGCGCCAACAAGAAAGTGGACGCGCAGGCCGTCTACACCAACACGGTCCCGGCCGGCGCCTTCCGTGGCTACGGCCTGAGCCAGATGATCTTCGCGATCGAATCCGCCGTGGACGAACTCGCGGTTGGTATCGGCATGGACCCCTTGGAGTTCCGGCTCAAGAACATGGTCAGGCCGGGGGACCACATGCTCTCCACGAACCCGGAACCGGAAGAGGACGTTTTCTACGGGAGCTACGGCCTGGACCAGTGCGTGGCGTTGGTCCGGGATGCCCTGGAGCGCGGCGGTGAACGCTACCGTGACGCCGGGCTCGACGATCTGGGTCCGGAGTGGGCCACCGGCGTCGGTTCAGCGCTGTCCATGATCGACACGGTCCCGCCTCGCGGGCACTTCGCCCATACGCGCCTCAGGCTCCTGCCGGACGGCACGTTCGACGCCGCCGTCGGGACCGCCGAGTTCGGCAACGGCACCACCACGGTCCATGCCCAGTTGGCGGCGACCGCCCTGTCTACCACCGCGCCGAAAGTGGCCGTGCGCCAGTCCGACACGGATCTCGTGGAGCACGATACCGGCGCGTTCGGCTCCGCAGGCACCGTGGTGGCCGGGCAAGCAACCTTGCTCGCGGCGCAGGAACTCGCGCTCCGGATCCGGGCCGTGGCTGCTGCGTTCCTCGGTGTTTCAGAGGCGGACTGTGTGCTCGAGGACGGTGCCGCGCGCTGCGGTGAGCGGGTCTTGCCGCTCGCTGAGGTGTACGACGCCGCGCAGCAGCAGGGTGTGGAACTCGCCGCAGACGGGCGTTGGGGCGGAACCCCGCGTTCGGTCGCCTTCAACGTCCATGGATTCCGGGTGGCCGTGAATACCGGCACGGGGGAGCTGAGGATCCTGCAGAGCGTCCAGGCGGCCGATGCCGGCGTCGTGGTCAATCCACGGCAGTGCCGCGGCCAGGTGGAAGGCGGAATCGCCCAGGCGTTGGGTGTCGCGCTGTATGAGGAAGTGCGCGTGAACGACGCCGGCAAGGTCACCACCGACATCCTGCGGCAGTACCACATCCCTTCCTTCGCGGACGTGCCACGCAGTGAGGTGTACTTCGCGAAAACGAACGACCAGATGGGGCCGCTCGGCGCGAAGTCCATGAGCGAGAGCCCGTTCAACCCCGTAGCGCCTGCGCTGGCCAACGCCATCCGGAACGCCACCGGGGTGAGGTTCGCTTCGCTCCCCATCGCCCGGGACAAGATCTACCTGGCGCTCAAGGACGCCGAAGCCCCCACCCCCACCCAACTAGCTCGCATTTAATGTCGTTTTGGAGCCTCATAACGACATCTACTGCGAGCTAGTTGTACTGCCCAGGGAGGTTGGTCAACCGGCTGAGGGGTGGTTTGTTCCCGGTGGCGGTGTGGGGCCTGTGGTGATTGTAGTAGTGGATCCAGGCCGGTAGGGCGTCGCGGCGTGCTGTTTCGGTGGGGTAGAACTTGGCGTAGGCCCAGCCGTCGTTGAGGGTGCGGTGGAACCGTTCGATCTTGCCGTTGGTTTGGGGCCGGTAGGGTCGTGTGCGTTTCGGTGTGATGCCCAGTTCCTCGCAGGCGTGGGTCCAGGCCTTGGAGACGTAGGCGGATCCGTTGTCGGAGAGCACCCGTTTGGTGGTGATGCCGCGGTCGGCGAACCAGGCCACGGCGCGGCGCAGCACGGCGATCGCGGTTACGGCCTTCTCGTTGTGGTGGATCTCGGCGTAGGCCACCCGGGAGTAGTCATCGATGACGGTGTGCACGTAGGCGGTGCCGTTGCGGGGGTGTTTGCCCGAGCGGGGCAGGCCGTTGCGGCTGGCTGAGGCCCGGGAGTTCTTCCCGCCTTCTTGCCGGCCGAGGTATCGGTGGCCTCCGCCGTCGGGGATGTTGCCGAACTTGGTGACGTCGACGTGGAGCAGCTCTCCCGGGGATTGGTGTTCATAGCGGCGGATTGGTTCGCCGGTCACCCGGTCGATGTAGCGCAGCCTGTTGATCCGGCAGCGGACCAGGACTGCGTGAACAGTTGACGCCGCGATTCCCAGCCTGCCGGCGATCTGCACCGGTCCCAGTCGTTTGCGCCACCGAAGTGCCACGATGCGTTTCACCAACGCCTGCGGTGTCCTGGCCGGGCTATGGTGCGGCCGTGAGGACCTGTCCTGCATGCCCGCGGCTCCGTGGTCGAGGTAGCGCTGGACCCAGCGCTTGGCCGTGGGCCAGGACACCATGAACATCTTCGCTGCCTCGGAGATCGTCCAGTGCTCGTGGACGACCAATTTGGCGAGCTTCAAACGGGTTTTTGAGGTCAGTGTTGCGTTAGCGTGGGACACGAAGGCCTCCTGGGTGAGCAGCGGTTCTTAGACAGCTCCACTCCACACCGGGAGGCCTTCGTCATGCCGGAAATCTATGCCGTGTTCTCACACGACTTCAACCAATGTCCCTGGGCAGTACAGCTAGTTGGGGGGCCGGGCGGTTGGGGGAGTTAGTCGCTGAGGAGGTGCAGCTTGTCCTTCGTGTCCACGTCGGCACCGTCGGCGAGGTCGCTGCAGTCGACGACGTCCACGAGCCCTGGGTGTGTTTTGAGGAAGCGGCGTGCTCCGGCGTCGCCGACGGCGGACTCGGCGACGTCGGCGCGGAGGGTAGCGTCGATGATCAAGGGGTGGCCGCGCCGGAGTTTTGCTGTGTTGCTGCCGTTGTAGACAGTGTCCGCGTATCCTGCTGCGGTCACACGGCCGGGTTGGTGCGCGGCCAGCAGCCGGGCGACGACATCGGGGGTCAGCCCGGGCTGGTCCACGAGAGTCACCATGACATTGTGGCCGTGGGTAGCCGCCGCAACACCGGTGCGAAACGAGCTGGCCATGCCGGACGCCCACTCCGGGTTGTCCACCACGAGGTACTTGCCCAGCTCCGTCCCGCGGCGGACATCCTCGGCTCCGGCCCCGAGCACCACCACCACTTCGCGGCAACCGCCGTCGAGCAGTGTCTTGGCGAGTACCTCCACCAAGGTGTGCCCGCGGAAGGGCAGCAGCGCCTTGGGGCCAAGGCCCAGGCGTGTCCCCGCGCCGCCGGCCAACAGCACGCCAGTGGTAGGCGCAGGGCAGGAATCGTTCATGGGGTTCACCCTATCCATGTGCCCCAGCGAGGTCTCTAGGTTCACCTTGCACTCCCATATAGGTCTACCGAAAAAGGTTGAATATTACCCATGGGTAGGCCTTCTGGGAGGCTCCCATGGCCGATATCCTCGTAGGGACTTCACGAGAGTCAGTGGTCATCGAAGGGGATGCAATGACGCATCCGCGGTGGAAAGAGGGTTTATGTCTGGCATTTTCGAAATTTTGACGGCGGGGGAGCAATCGTTCCGTTTCCGGTTGAAGGCCGATGATGGAACGGTGGTGGCGGTGTCGCCCAGGTTCCCGGATATTGCGGCCCTTGTGGCCGGTATCAACGCAGTCAGGGAGAATGCCGCCACAGGATTCGTGGTGGATCGACGATCGCTCGGAGCGTAAAAAGAATCGGCGGTAGTGCTCACGGAGCACTACCGCCGATTCTTTTTACCGCCGTTTAGGAGTCGCCGCCCGAACCGCCGGTGGTGCCGGCAGTCACGTCGAGGAGCTTGTACCGGTCGATGGCGTACGACGGCGCACTCGGGTCAACCTCGCCCCTCGCCGCGAGCAGCTGCAGGGTCTTCACGACGATGGAGTGGGTGTCGTTTTTGAAGAAGCGGCGTGCGGCCTGGCGGGTGTCGGAGAATCCGAATCCGTCGGCGCCGAGGGAGGCGAATTCGTTGGGGATGAATTGGCGGATCTGGTCCGGGACGGCCTTCATGTAGTCGGTGACGGCGATGACCGGTCCGGTGGCGCCGGCGAGTTGCTGGGCGACGAACGGGGTGCGGGGTTCTTCGCCGGGGTTCAGGAAGGCGTGTTCTTCGGCGGCGAGTCCGTCGCGTCGGAGTTCGTTCCAGGAGGTCACGGACCAGACGTCGGCGGAGACTCCCCAGTCCTGGGCGAGGACTTTCTGGGCTTCCAGGGCCCAGGGGACCGAGACGCCGGAGGCCAGGATCTGCGCGCGGGGTCCGTCGGTTTTCGCCGGGGCGAGCAGGTAGATGCCCTTCAGGAGGCCTTCGGTGTCGAGGTTTTCCGGTTCCGCGGGCTGGCTGATGGGCTCGTTGTACACGGTGAGGTAGTACATCAGGTTCCGGTCGGCGGAGTTCTCGCCGTACATGCGTTCGAGTCCGTCGCGGATGATGTGGCCGATTTCGTAGCCGTAGGCGGGGTCGTAGGTGAGGACTGCGGGGTTGGTGGAGGCCAGGATGGGGGAGTGGCCGTCGGCGTGTTGGAGTCCTTCGCCGGTGAGGGTGGTCCGTCCTGCGGTGGCGCCGATGATGAAGCCGCGGGTCATTTGGTCCGCGGCGGCCCAGAAGGCGTCGCCGGTGCGTTGGAAGCCGAACATGGAGTAGAAGACGTAGATCGGCACGAGGGGTTCGCCGTGGGTGGCGTAGGCGGTGCCGGCGGCGGTGAAGGCCGCGACGGCGCCGGCTTCGTTGATGCCGGGGTGGATGAGCTGGCCCATGGGGGATTCCTTGTAGGCCAGGACGAGGTCCCGGTCCACGGAGAGGTAGTTCTGGCCCTTGGGGTTGTAGATCTTCGCGGTCGGGAAGAACGCGTCCATGCCGAAGGTCCGCGACTCGTCCGGGACGATGGGAACAATCCGGTGCCCGAATTTCTTGTCGCGGAGCAGGTCTTTGAGCAGACGGACGAAGGCCATGGTGGTGGCGGCCTGCTGCTTGCCGGTTCCCCGCTTGGCAACGTCAAAGGTCTTGGCCTCGGGCAGCTCGATGGCCGCATGGTTGGAACGCCGCTCCGGGACCGAACCTCCCAGCGCAGCTCGGCGCTCGAGGAGATAGGCGATCTCGGATGCGTCCATGCCGGGGTGGTAGTACGGCGGCCGGTAGGGATCCTCTTCCAATTGGGCGTCGGAAATCGGAATCCTGAGGTAGTCCCTGAATTCCTTGAGATCGGCGAGGGTGAGTTTCTTCATTTGGTGGGTCGCGTTGCGGCCCTCGAAGTGGGGTCCGAGTCCGTAGCCCTTGACGGTCTTGGCCAGGATCACGGTGGGTTTGCCCTTGAACTCGGTCGCGGCCTTGTACGCGGCGTAGACCTTGCGGTAGTCGTGGCCGCCGCGTTTGAGGTTCCAGATCTGCTCGTCGTCCAGGTCCGCGACCATGTCCTTGGTGGCCGGGGTCTTCCCGAAGAAGTGTTCCCGGACGAACCCGCCGGACTCGGCCTTGTAGGTCTGGTAGTCCCCGTCGACGGTTTCGTTCATGATCTTCACCAGGGACCCGTCGGTGTCGCGGGCCAGCAGCTCATCCCATTCCCGGCCCCAGACGACCTTGATGACGTTCCAGCCCGCGCCGCGGAAGAACGCCTCCAGTTCCTGCATGATCTTCCCGTTGCCCCGGACCGGCCCGTCCAGTCGCTGGAGGTTGCAGTTGATCACGAAGTTCAGGTTGTCCAGGTTCTCGTTCGCGGCGAGCTGGAGCAGGCCGCGGGACTCGGGCTCGTCCATTTCCCCGTCGCCCAGGAACGCCCAGACCTGCTGCCCGGAGGTGTCTTTGAGGCCGCGGTCGTGCAGGTAGCGGTTGGACTGGGCCTGGTAGATCGCGTTCATCGGGCCGATGCCCATGGACACGGTGGGGAATTCCCAGAACGAGGGCATCAGGCGCGGGTGCGGGTAGGAGGACAGGGCGTGGCCCTGCTTGGACTTTTCCTGCCGGAACCCGTCCAGGTCCTCCTCCGAGAGCCGGCCCTCCATGAACGCCCTGGCGTACATGCCCGGGGACGCGTGTCCCTGGAAGAAGACCTGGTCCCCGCCCGAGGCGTGGTCCTTGCCGCGGAAGAAATGGTTGAAGCCGACCTCGTACAAGGTCGCGGCCCCGGCATAGGTGGAGATGTGCCCGCCCACCCCGATGTCGGAGCGCTGGGCCCGGTGCACCATCACGGCCGCGTTCCAGCGCATGTACGCCCGGTACCGGCGCTCGAATTCCTCGTTGCCCGGGAACGGCGCTTCCTGGTCCGCCGGGATCGTGTTCACGTAATCGGTGGTCGTCACCATCGGCACCCCCACCGACTGGGACCCCGCCCGCTGAAGCAGGCTGCGCATGATGAACTGCGCCCGCTCCGTGCCCTGCTCCCTGATCAACGCATCCAAAGACTCAACCCACTCGGCAGTCTCTTCCGGATCACGATCAGGCAGCTGGGAAGTCAACCCGCTAAGGATGTGTGAGGTCTCTTCTCCTGCAGCCACGTCCAACCTCTCTTCATTGAATGTCTGGGCGCTTGCACTGTAGTGCGCGCTGAAACGTGCATGGAAATTTCGTATTGTGAGAATAAAATTCTGTAATTCGAGATTAGCGACGCCTTCGCCAAGCGTCAATCCAGCGGGGCGGAGGCTAGCGCCTATAGGGCCCCGCGGCCCCCACGCTGCCGTTTGTGACCGCCGTCGGGGGTGCGGCCCTTGACCAAAGGTGACCTAGCTCATACAGTTATTTCACTATTCAATAACTAGATTCCACGATGCGAAAAGTTTCATATCCTCTCACAGCGTCTCGGAAGCCTAGTTGCAGCACCACAAAGAAGTGGAGATCCACGATGCAATCGACTCCCCCAGTCGGCGTCACGACGGCTTCGGAGCAGACCGCACTGCCAGGCAGTTCGGTCCATCCGTCAGTAGGAAATGAAACCCTGTGCGATGTAGCGTCCGTCGCAGCGGGCCGCACCATCAGCCCGAGCCTCTATAACCTCGACCTCGCCCCCACCAAGAAAGAGGGTAGGCGCTGGACCAGCTACAGCATCTTCACCCTCTGGGCCAACGACGTCCACAGCCTTGGTAACTACGCTTTCGCCATCGGCCTCTTTTCGCTTGGCCTGGGCGGGTGGCAAATCCTCGTGGCCCTTGGGATCGGCGCGGTCTTGCTGTTCACCCTCTTGACCTTCTCCGGATTCATGGGCCAGAAGACCGGTGTCCCCTTCCCTGTCATGAGCCGGATCAGCTTCGGTATCCGGGGTGCCCAGCTGGCCAGCCTGGTCCGTGGCGCGGTGGCCATCGCCTGGTTCGGAATTCAGACCTACCTCGCCTCCGTGGTGCTCCGCGTCATGCTTGTCGCCATGTTCCCCGGACTCAAGGACATGGACGCCAACTCCATCCTGGGCCTGTCCACGCTTGGGTGGATCGCTTTCGTATCGCTCTGGATTGTCCAGCTGGTCATCGTCAGCTTCGGCATGGAAATGATCCGCAAGTACGAGGCCTTCGCCGGCCCCATCATCCTTGCCACCATGCTGGCCATTGCCATCTGGGTCTTCGTGGAGGCCGGGGGAGCCATCCAGTGGTCCGGCATCAAGGGCCTCGAAGGAGGGGAGATGTGGCGCACGATCTTTGCCGGCGGCGCGCTTTGGGTCTCCATCTACGGCACCTTCGTGCTGAACTTCTGCGACTTCACCCGTTCCTCGGTGTCCAAGAAGTCGATTGTCCGCGGCAACTTCTGGGGCATCCCCATCAACATGCTCCTGTTCGGCGCAATCGTCGTCATCATGGCCGGCGGCCAGTACAAGATCAACGGCAAGATCATCGAAAGCCCCTCGGACATCGTGCAGAGCATCCCCAACACGCTTTTCCTCGTCCTGGCCTGCCTTGCCTTGCTGATCCTGACCATCGCAGTGAACCTCATGGCGAACTTCGTGGCACCTGTCTACGCGCTGACCAACCTCTTCCCCAAGCACCTGAACTTCCGCAAGGCGGCCTGGGTCAGCGGCACCATCGGCCTGGTCATCCTGCCGTGGAACCTCTACAACAACCCCTTGGTGATCGTGTACTTCCTGGGCGGACTCGGCGCGTTGCTCGGCCCGCTGTTCGGCGTCGTCATGGCCGACTACTGGCTCCTGCGCCGCGGCAAGGTCAACGTTCTTGACCTGTACACGGACCATCCCTCGGGTACCTACTTCTACAAGCGCGGCGTCAACCCCCGGGCGATCGCCGCAATGGTTCCGGCCGCCGTCGTCGCCATCCTCATTGCGTTCGTTCCAGCTCTTGAGGCCGCGGCACCGTTCGCCTGGTTCTTCGGAGCAGGCATCGGGGCGTTGTGCTACTACTTGTTCGCGGACAAGAAGCAGCAGCACACCGACGTCTCCGGCGAGCCGATCGCCGTCGTCAGCAACCACTAATACTCAACTGACTCGCAGTTGTTGTCGTTTTCGCCCGTCAAAACGACAACAACTGCGAGTTAGTTGGGCTAACCGGCCCAATCCAGGAGGAACACATGCGCATCCTCGTCGCAAACGTCAACACCACCCAATCCATGACCGACTCCATCGCCGCACAGGCGCGAAGCGTCGCGGCTCCCGGCACCGAGATCATCGGCATCACCCCGCGGTTCGGTGCCGATTCCTGCGAAGGGAACTTTGAGAGCTATCTCGCCGCCATTGCCGTGATGGACCGCGTGGTCAACTATCCTGAACCGTTCGACGCCGTCATCCAGGCCGGCTATGGCGAGCACGGCCGCGAGGGACTCCAGGAGCTCCTCGACGTTCCGGTCATCGACATCACCGAGGCCGCCGCCAGCACCGCGATGTTCCTCGGCCACAAATATTCCGTGATCACCACTTTGGACCGCGCGGTCCCGCTCATCGAAGACCGCCTCAAGCTCGCCGGGCTGGATGACCGCTGTGCATCCGTCCGCGCGAGCGGCATGGCCGTGCTGGAACTCGAGGAATACCCCGACCGCGCAGTCGAAGCCATCGTGGAACAGGCCGAACGAGCCGTGCGTGACGACAAAGCCGAAGTCATCGTCCTCGGCTGCGGCGGCATGGCCGGCCTCGACGAGCAGATCCGCCAACGCTGCGGCGTTCCGGTGGTGGACGGCGTCGCCGCCGCGGTGACCATCGCCGAGTCGCTCGTGCGCCTGGGACTGTCCACGTCCAAGGTCCGGACCTACGCCACACCGCGTCCCAAGACCGTCATAGGCTGGCCCCTGACCACAACGGACACGACGACGGCGGATGCTCCCGCCGCGCACTAGCTCGACAAACAGGAGAACCGCGTGAGCGAAACCATCCCCACCCGGCCCCGGGTCGCCGTCGTCACCGGAGCAGGTTCCGGGATCGGGCGGGCGGTTGCCCGCCTTCTGCTGGCCGAAGGCTACCGCGTTACCCTCGCCGGACGGCGGGAAGCGCAGCTTCTCGAGACCGCCGGTGGCCACCCCGAGGCGCTCGTGGTGCCGTGCGACGTGACGGTGCCCGACGACGTCGCGCGCCTTTTCTCGGCGGCCCGCCAGCGCTGGGGGAGGGTTGATGTCCTGTTCAACAATGCGGGCATCTTCGGTCCTTCCGGCGGCGTGGATGAGATCAGCGTCAGCGATTGGAATGCCACCCTGGCCGTGAACGTCACAGGATCCATGCTGTGTGCAGCCGAGGCCGTGCGCACCATGAAGTCGCAGGAACCGCAAGGCGGACGCATTATCAACAACGGCTCCATCTCCGCCCATTCGCCGAGGCCCTTGTCTGTCGCGTACACCGTGAGCAAGCACGCGATGAGCGGCCTGACCAAGAGCATCGAACTCGACGGGCGCCCGTACGGCATCAGCTGCGGCCAGATCGATATCGGCAACACCCGCACCGAAATCATGGACACCATCGGCGTGGGCTCTGGCGCGCTCCAGGCCGATGGAAGCAGGCGTGTCGAGCCGATGTTTCCCGTGGAGGACGCTGCCCGCGCTGTGCTCATGATGGCCAACATGCCGGCGTCGGCCAATGTTGGTTCCGTGGTGGTGACCGCCGCCGGGATGCCATTCGTGGGCCGGGGCTAGCGGCCTGCTAGCCCGGCACGGCTGCAAGCCCGCGGCTAGAAAATCGACCAGCCCGTGCGGGTGGTGAACTCATCGAGCGCGGCAACGCCCGCGAGTGAATTCCCGGATCGGCCCAGGCCCGGGCTCCAGACGCAGATGGTGCATTTGTTGGGTACCACGGCCACAATGCCGCCGCCCACCCCGCTCTTTCCAGGGAGCCCCACGCGGTAGGCGAATTCGCCCGCGGCGTCGTACGTGCCGCATGTGAGCATCACGGCGTTGATTCTCTTGGTCTGCGACGGGGACAGAAGCGCCGTGCCGTTCCCGCGCAGCCCGTTGTTGGCCAGGAACCTGCTCGCGAGGGCCAAATCAGTGCAGCTCATTTCGAGCGCGCACTGGGCAATGTAGGCCTCGAGGACCGAGTCCACGGGGTTTTCGAGGTTTCCGTAGCTGGCCAGGAAGTGTGCCAGCGAGGCGTTGCGGTGACTGTTCGCCGCTTCCGAGGCCGCCACCACCGGGTCGGCATCGATCGAGTTGTTGCCGCTTTCCTGGCGGAGCAATTCCCGGACGGGAGATGGCGAGTTGCCTGCGATGCTGAGCAGCCTGTCGGTGACTACCAGTGCGCCGGCGTTGATGAACGGATTCCGCGGAATTCCGTCTTCGTGTTCGAGCTGCACCAGGGAATTGAACGGATTGCCGGAGGGCTCCCGGAACACGCGCTTCCAGATCCGATCGCCATCCCCGGCCAGCACCAGGGCGAGGGCGTAGACCTTCGAAATGCTTTGGATGGAGAAAGGCACGTCAGCGTCTCCGGAGGCGAACACGTCGCCGTTGGCCGTTGCCACGGAAATGCCGAATTGCTTGGTGTCCACCGCGGCAAGGCTCGGGATGTAGTTCGCAGGCGCTCCTTGGCCGAGCAGGGGCTGAACCGTGCCGACAATGTCGTCAAGGAGATTCTGGAGGTCCATGTTTCTTAGTGCCGTCCTTCGGATTGGGTCCACAGCCATGTACATTACGCGCACTCTGCCGGTCCGGAGGCCACGGCCTGAGTTCAGGGACTTCACAAACCACAGAGAAGCTTCATCTGGAAGAATTCCGCATTGTGAAATTTGAATTCCCCCTTGTGGAATGCTGTGATCGGGATTACATTGAATTCATCCCCGAAAATCGGGGCTGTTCCCAAACTGATTGGTTCAGATCAATGAAGTTCCCAGACTCTGCGGCGCTGAAGGCGAGTTCGGCCCCGCGGAAGAAGAAGCCACTGTATAAGTCGCTCTTCTTCCAAATTCTGATCGCCGTCGTCGCAGGTGTACTCATCGGCCATTTCTGGCCGAACATCGGGTCCGCCCTCCGGCCACTGGGCGATGGTTTCATTCAACTCATCAAGATGATCATCGCTCCGCTGATCTTCCTCGTGATCGTCACGGGAATCTCGGCAGTGGGCGACGTCAAAGCGGTCGGAAGGGTCGGGGTCAAGGCACTCCTCTACTTCACCGGCGCCACGCTTTTTGCCCTGGTCTTCGGCCTGATCGTGGGAAACCTGGTCCAGCCCGGCGCCGGACTCCACATCGATCCGAGTACCCTTTCCCAGGACGCGCTGAACGCAAAGACCGGCACTGCGCCGCCCAAGGATGCGGCTTCCTTCCTCCTGGACATCATTCCCACCTCTGTGATCGGCGCTTTCGCCAGCAACAGCCTTCTCCAGGTCCTGTTCTTCTCGGTCTTCTTCGGCGCGGCAATCGTCGTCATCGGCCGCGAGCGCTGCCTACCGGTCATCAGCCTCATGGAAACCGTCCTGGAACTGATCTTCAAGATCATGTCGTGGATCATGAAAGTGGCGCCCATCGGTGCATTTGGCGCTATGGCGTTCATCATCGGCCAGTACGGACTCGACACCCTCGGGACCTATGCGCTCCTGATCGCCTCCTGTTACGGGGCGGCCATTGTCTTCATCGGCCTGCTGTTCCTCGTCGCGTGGAGCTTCGCCCGGGTGCCCCTGTGGCAGTTCCTGAAGTACACCCGTGAGGAATTCCTCCTCGCGCTCGGCACCGCGTCCACCGAAGCGGTCATGCCGCGCATCATGACCAAGCTGACCAACGCCGGTTGCTCCCGTGCCACCACTGGCCTGGTTGTACCGACTGGCTACTCCTTCAACCTCGACGGCGCCGCGATCTACCTTTCGATCTCCCTGCTGTTCCTGGCCCAGGCCTTTGGCCACCACCTCGACCTCGGCCAGCAATTGGCGGCCCTGGGTGTCCTGCTCCTCACGTCCAAGGGCATGGCCGGCGTACCCGGTTCGTCCTTCCTGGCTCTCTCGGCCACCGCCGCGGCACTGGGCATCTTCCCGGTTGCCGGCGTCGCGCTGCTCCTGGGTGCAGACCGCCTCATGGACTCCATGCGGGTCGTCGTCAACCTCCTCGGCAACTGCGTGGCTACGTTCGTTGTCGCGAAATGGGAAGGCCAGTTCGACCGTTCGGTCATGCTCCGTGCCTTCAGGGGCGAGATCACCAACGAGGATTCCGCCATCATGCTCGGAGCCGAAGACGTCTTCGAGGAACAGGAAATCGAGCGCATCAGCGAAGGACGCGAGCCTTCGCCGAAGTTCCGCGGCGGCCCGAATCCGGATGCGATCCCGCAGTTCGAAATGACCAAACCGGGCCAACACCGGAGCCCCTCCGTCAGCCCGGACTAAGGCACCACGCACCATTCCAGTTGATCGCCCCACAGCGCCGCCGCCGTAGGGCGATCAACCATTTAAGCCCTCAGAGCAGCGGCAGCAGCTCCGACAAATCGGCGCGCAGGCCCGACGCGGCGACCCGTCCGGCGTCGACGGCGTCGGACCAGGCCAAGCGGCCGGTGACCATCGCCAGCCAAGTGGCGGCGTCGCACTCTATGACGTTGGGCGGGGTGCCGCGCGTATGCCGGGGTCCCTCCACGCACTGGGTGACGCCGAAGGGCGGCACCCTGACTTCAACCGAATTGCCGGGAGCGCGGGCGGTGAGTTCCTCGAGCGAGTAACGCACCGCGGTGGCCAGCACAGCGCGCGACGGCGGCGTTCCCGGCACCGTTTCCTGCCCGGCTTCCTGCCCGACGGCGACCTGCCATGCGGCCAGTGCCGCGCGGCCTTCCGCGAGGTCGATCCGGCGTCGTGCAATTGCCATGGTTGAGGGTTCCAATCAGTCCAGCAGCGCCGAAACGGCGTGGCCGAGGCGGATCCTGCCAACCGAGTGGCCACCGCCGAGGACGGGCTCCACGACCTTTTCGAGCACGCTTGAGACACCGGGAATATCGACGGCGCCGGCAACCGCGAGAAGCGTGAGTCCAACCAGGGTGGCCGCGCGGGGATTCCCGTCGAGGATCTTCACTGCGACAGAGGCGCCTGTGGGGGTTGCCAGGACCAGGACGCCTTCCGCGCCGCCTTTGGCAAGCACTTCGAGTTCGTCCATGACGATGGTGTTCGCCTCGCCGCGGCCTTGCACTGCCCACGGGTAGTCCAACATGGACGTGGCAATGGTTGCCGCGCGGGCGTTGGAGCTCTGGTCCCGCGGGGCCTGGGCCAGGCGCGAGTAGGCCCGCGCCAGCCCCGTCAGCGAAAGGGCTGCCACCGGTGCCCCGCAGCCGTCAATGCCGAGGTGGGCGATTTTCTCGCCGCTGTATTCCTCGATGACGGTCCGCACGCGGTGCTGCAAGGGATGGTTGGGCTCCAGGTAACTGTGCGTGTCCCAGCCGTTCTCGGTGCAGGCCCAGAGGAACGCCGCGTGCTTGCCTGAACAATTGGAAGCCAACTTGGACTTGCCGTGCTCGGAACGGATCAACCAATTGCGCGCGACTTCGTCCTGGGGCCACACCGAGGGGCATTGCAGCTGTTCTTCCCGTACGCCCGCGGCTTTCAGCATGCCTTCCACTACGTCCATGTGATCCAGCGAGCCCACATGGCTGGCACACGCCAAAGCCACCTGGGCGCCGCGCAAGGGAACCCCCGACTGCATCGACGCGAGGGCCTGGAAAGGCTTGAGCGCGGAGCGGGCGTAGATGGGCGTCGTGATGTCGCCGAGCCGGGTCACGACGGAGCCGTCACCGGAAAGAACCACTGCGGAACCGATATGGCGCGATTCGATGAAGCCGCTGCGTTCGATCACTGCCAGTTCGACGGCGGACTCAACGCTAAAGGTTTCATGCGAACTCAAGGGCATGATGCAAGTCTAGGGTGAACGAACCGTCTTCCCGGGCTACTCCACGGTCACCATGACGGACTGCCATCCCGAGGCGCCGTCAGGTACTGGATCGGCGCGCTTTTCCGTCTGCACCTCGCCGGTTCCGTCCGTGGCCCGGACCTTGATGTAGTGGGGTCCCGGAGTGGCGTCCCAGTTGAAGGACCACTGCCGCCACGTGACAACAGATGCCTCCGCGGCAAGGGTGGCTTCGACCCATGGGCCGTTGTCGATCTGGACCTCCACCTTCTTGATGCCACGCGTCTGGGCCCATGCCGTGCCACCCAAGGCGACCCTGCCGGCAGGCACTTTGGCGAAGGACTTGGGAACTTCCAGCCGGGCCATGGTCTTGATCGGACCCCGCTCGGACCAGCCGCGGGTGGTCCAATAGGCCTTGCTGTCCGCGAATCGGGTGACTTCCAAGTCCACCACCCATTTGGTTGCGGAGACGAAGCCATAAAGACCGGGAACCACCATGCGCACGGGGTAACCATGTTCGAGCGGGAGGGGTTCGCCGTTCATGCCGATGGCCAGGATGGCATCCCTGCCGTCCTGGAGAACTTCCAGCGGAGTGGAGGCGCTGAAGCCGTCGATCGACGTGGAGAGGACCATGTCCGCTCCGGGTTTGGGTCGGGCTTGTTTGAGGGCGTCGCGGATGGGCATGCCCAGCCATTTGGCGTTGCCCGCCAGGTTTCCGCCTACGGGGTTGGACACACACGTGAGCGAGACGTGGGTTTCGATCAGTTGGGCGTCGAGCAGATCCTGAAAGTTCAGCCGGACCTCCTGCTCCACCAGTCCGTGGATCCGGAGCTCCCAATCCTGGGCGTTGATCTCCGGGACGCTGAGGGCGGTGTCGATCCGGTAGAAGTCCTTGGCCGGGGTGAGCCAGGGGGTGACTCCCGGCGTCGGGGACTGGACGCCCGCGGGAACCGGAGCGGCCGCCCGGGCGGGAGCGGGGAGTTTCAAGGAATCCCGTGCCTTGGCCACATTGCTGCGTGCAGCACTCAGGAACCGGCCGCCGCCGGCTGCGATGGTCGCTGCGGCAACGGTGATACCGGTGGCCGCGAAGAAGGTTCGGCGCGTCGTGGCGGGACGCTCGATGCCTTTGGCCGCGGTGTCGGCAGGGGCGTCAGGGAACGACTTCAGCCGCCAGAGCCGGGCCACCAAGAGACGGAGGACAATGAGCCCAGCCAGAGTGCCGATCAGGCTTGGTATGGCATCCACGGGCTTCACGCTGGCCCGGGTCACCACGGCAGCCACAATCACCGCACCCATGCCGAGAACACCTAACAAGCCCAGCGCCCAATTGCGGAAGGCCACGATACCCAGCACGCAAGCCAGCACGAAGATGGTCAGGCCCATGCCCACAAACAGCGCAGCCTTATCGTTTGTGCCGAAGGTGGTCACGGCAAAGTCCTTCATCCACGGCGGCGTGAAGTCGATGAACGTGGACCCCAGCGCAATCACAGGAGTAGCCCGGGCCGTAAAGAAGGCGCCGATCAGTTCCGCAATGGAAAGTACGACGGCGGCAGCGGCCACCCCGGCCAGTGCGGCCAATGCGGTGGGTCCCCTGAGCCAGTTCCTGAGCTTCTTCATGCAGGTTGTTCGTAGCCGGAGGCCCCCAAGATGGGTTGGACATGCGCAGCGCTGTCGCTCAGGAACGGACATGTCAGGGTTATGTCCGTTCCTCACAGCCGAGGGTGGGCATGTTCGCCCTTCGTGCCCGCAGTGGGGTTGGGATATGTGCTGTGCTGGCGGTGGGGTTGGGATATGTCCTGCGCTGCAGCGAGGGAATGAGCATATTGCCACTATGTCCATTGCTCGTGGCGAACGCTGGGCATGTGCCTTGGAGGTGCCCGCGGTCCGGGTTGGACATGCTCAGCGGTTTGGCTCAGGAGTGGGCATATCAGTGTTATGTCCACCGCTCGTAACGAAAGGTGGGCATGCTCCCTCCTGGCTTGTGGCCAAGGGTGGGCATGCTCCCTCCTGGCTTGTGGCCAAGGGTGGGCATGTCCAGTGGTGGAGACAGCTTAGGAGTCCTGCCCTCGCACAAAGTACCCTTGAAGACTGTGAAGGTACTCGTCATTGGCCCCGGCGGCCGCGAACACGCAATTGTCCGCTCCTTGCTCAAGGATCCCAACGTTTCCGAGGTCCATGCGGCTCCTGGAAACGCGGGCATCGCCAAGCTGGTCCCCACGTACGCGATCGACGGGAACAACCCCGGCGCCGTCGCAGCGCTTGCGACAAAACTGGCGGTTGACCTGGTTGTCGTCGGCCCTGAAGCCCCGCTCGCGGCGGGCGTATCCGATGCCGTCCGCGAAACCGGCATTCCGGTCTTCGGCCCTAGCAAGGCCGCAGCACAGCTCGAAGCATCCAAAGCGTTCGCCAAGGAAGTCATGGCCGAGGCCGGCGTGCCCACCGCCATGGCCCGCGTGGCAACAAACGCTGCAGAGGCTGCGGACGCACTGGACACTTTCGGCGCTCCGCATGTCGTCAAGGATGACGGGCTGGCCGCCGGCAAGGGCGTCGTGGTCACCAACGACCGCGAGGAAGCACTCGCCCACGCCCAGGCTTGTTTCGACGCCGGTGGAACCGTGGTGATCGAAGAGTTCCTGGACGGGCCCGAGGTCTCCCTGTTCGTGCTGTGCGACGGCCGCACCACGGTGCCTCTGTCTCCGGCCCAGGACTTCAAGCGGATTTTCGACAATGACGAAGGCCCCAACACCGGCGGCATGGGCGCCTACACTCCGCTCGACTGGGCACCTGTTGGCCTGGTCCAGGAAGTCATCGACCGGGTGGCCCAGCCCACCGTGGACGAGATGGCCAGCCGTGGAACTCCGTTCGTCGGCGTCCTCTACTGTGGCCTGGCCCTGACTTCCCGCGGCACTCGAGTCATCGAATTCAACGTCCGTTTCGGCGATCCCGAAACGCAGGCAGTCCTGGCCCGGCTCAAGACCCCGCTCGGCGCCCTCCTGCTGGCAGCCGCCAAGGGCGAACTGGACCAGGCTGAAGAGCTGCGCTGGTCGAAGGAGTCGGCCGTCGCCGTCGTCGTCGCCGCCGAAAACTACCCGGACACGCCCCGCACGGGGGACCGCATCCGGGGACTGAACAAGGTGGACGCGCTGGAAGGCGTCCACGTCATCCACGCCGGCACCAAACTGGACGAAGAAGGCCGGCTTGTCTCCGCCGGCGGGCGTGTGCTGGCCGTTGTCGCGCTGGGAACGGACCTCGTGGAGGCCCGCGAGAGGGCTTACGACGGCGTGGAGCTGGTCCAGCTCGACGGCGGACAGTTCCGTACCGACATCGCCGGCAAGGCGGCCCGCAGCGAGATCCATGTGGTCTCCCCGGCTACCGGCTCCATCCCGAATGTGAAGGCCTGAACCATGCCTGAAGACAACGCAAACGGCCTGCAGACCGAAACCCTCGACCTCCCGGGATGGAAGCACTTCTACTCGGGCAAAGTCCGCGACCTCTACGTTCCGGCGGATGACCTCGAGGGGGCCGCATCCGGCCAGGACCGTGTCCTTGTAGTGGCAAGCGACCGCATCAGTGCCTACGACCACGTCTTGAGCAGCGAGATCCCGGACAAGGGCCGGGTACTCACGCAGCTGAGCCTGTGGTGGTTCGAGCAGCTTGGCGTGGAGCACCACGTCCTCGCGTCCACGGCCGCCGAGGGTGTGCCTGCGGAAGTCGAGGGCCGCGCGATGATCTGCAAACGGCTGGAGATGTTCCCCGTGGAATGCATCGCCCGCGGATACCTCACGGGATCCGGGCTGGCCGAGTACCAGCAATCCGGCACTGTCTGCGACATCCCGCTGCCCGAGGGCCTCGTTGACGGCTCGCGGCTTGAGCACGCCATCTTCACGCCTTCTGCCAAGGCTGAGGTCGGCGAGCACGACGAGAACATTACCTACGACGACGTCGTCGCGATGGTGGGCGACGATATCGCCGCGCGCCTGAGTGAACTCACGTTGAAGATCTACACCCGCGCGGAAGAGATCGCCCGGGGCCGCGGAATCATCCTGGCCGACACGAAGGTTGAGTTCGGCATCGACGTCAACACAGGCGTCATCACCTTGGGCGATGAGGTCCTGACGCCGGATTCCTCACGCTTCTGGGATGCGTCCACTTACGAGCCGGGCAAGGCGCAGCCATCGTTCGACAAGCAGTTTGTGCGTGACTGGCTGACCTCCGCGGAATCGGGCTGGGACCGCTCAAGTGACACCCCGCCGCCCGCGCTGCCGGCCGACGTCGTGGAGAAGACGCGTGCCCGCTATGTGGAGGCCTACGAGAAGCTCACCGGCCGGACTTTCGTCTGACTCGCAGTTGTTGTCGTTTAGCGGCGTCTAAACGACAACAACTGCGAGGTAGTTGGGTTCGCCCAGCAGCTCTCAGCCGCGTTGCTCAGCTTGCGCGGGAAGGCTCAGCTTGCGCGGGAAGACTGCGCGCTCCCGCCATGGCCCGACGCCGCCCGGCGTTCCGCCAGCCTGATCTCCAGTACGGAGTCCATGGCCTGCTGGACGCGGTCGGCTGCGCCGGCGGCGGTGAAATCGCGCTGGGCTTCTTCGAGATGGACCAGTGCGTCAGTGTTTTCACCGGCCGCTTTTAGTGCTTTGCCAAGGAGGAAAGCGACTTCGCCCGCGGTGTGCCGGGCGAGTACATCGCGGTCCGCGTGGATTTCGCGCAGCTTGGTGATGGCGGCCGGGATGTCGCCCGTCAGGTACAGCCAGCGGGCGCGGATAAAGGCAACCTCGAGCTGGTCCGTCTTGTTTCCGCCCACAATCGACAGGGCGAGTTCAGCACGTTCGATAGCTGAGAGCGTCTCCGGCTCTACGATTCCCGAGGATAGCCTGACGGCCGCCGATGCCTTGTTGAACCGGGCCCACAGCTCAATGTCATTGGCGGGGGAGAGCAGCTTTGCGGCGCGCTCGTGATGCTTGATGCCTTCAACATAGTCGTGCCGCATGAAGGCCACGTTTCCCACGACCCATGCCACTTCGCCTGCAAGCTGCGACATCGAATGGTCGTCCATCTGGTTGTTCATGGCTTGGCAATATGTCCAGGCCTCGTCCAACCTGCCACTCTCGGCCAATGCACCGATCAGAGCGCGGTGCGCCCCGATGATCAACGTTGAGCCTTTGGGCAGCTGCTCGGATAGCCTTACGGCTTCCTTGGCATGCTCGACGGCGGTGGCCAGCTGCCCTTGTCCGTGGCAGACGGCGGCAAGCATCTGCCGGGCACGGACACCCAGGCCCGCAGATTCGGTAGCCATGGGATGTTCCAGGAGATGCTGGATGATTTGCTGGCATTCCTTCAACTGCCCCTGCTTCATGAGGCATTCGGCCTGCATGTAAGTCATGTTCCACCACGCGCTGGTGTTCTTTGCCTCGAGCGCGATTTGGGCGGCGGTTGATGCGTGGCTTGCGGCAAGCGGGTAGTCCCTGAGGTCCCAGGCTTGCCTGGCGTACAGCCCTGCGAGCACGTATTCGGCGTCACTGACGGATACGGGCTGGCTCCAGGCTTCCAAGGCTTTTGGTGCCAGCTCCAGACGGCGGGCGAGTTCTTCAATGACTTCGGCCGTGGGCTCCCGCCGGCCGGTTTCAAGAAGCGAAATGTAGCTGGGCGAGTAAAGGTCCCTGCCCAATTCAGCCTGGGTCAGCCCGCGTTCGAGCCGTTCGGCACGGAGCTTTTCTCCGAATCCGTTCCCCACAGGTTCCTCCTAGAGGCTTGTCTTTGCGCTGTCTTTACCCCTAGAGCTTGACAGTCGCTGTGGAAAACATTTTACAATGAATGTCAACAGGGACCGCTAAATTTCCGTAACGAATCCGACTCGCATTGAGGAAAAATTATGTTGAAGAAGATTGCTGCAGCAGTGGCCTTGGCCGGCGCTCTTGCATTCTCCGCCGCGGCGCCAGCCGTGGTTTCGGCAGCCCCTGTGGCAGACACCGTCAGTACGGTGCTCAGCATTGGTAATTGGCCTGATCCGATGAGGGTCTCGCAGGCTATCGGTAACTGGCCTGATCCGATGAGGGTCTCGCAGGCTATCGGTAACTGGCCTGATCCGATGAGGGTCTCGCAGGCAATCGGCAACTGGCCCGATCCCGTGTAGCTCGACGGCGGCTACCGGAGATCCCGGCAGGCGTTGATAATTCAAATGAAGTGAAGAAATCCCCGGTGGTCTGAAATCGACACACCGGGGATTTCTTTTGCGCCGAGTTCTGCGTGGGCCGTGATATACCCCGAGTCATTGTGCCGGGGTTGTTAACAACACTTGTCTCTAAACCTTGGGCGGGTGAGGAAAACCGGTCAGGGGAATGTTTTCCCGGTTTTCCCGGGCGCCCGAAATGCTCGTTAAATAACGTAGAAGACCTTCCGAGTGGAAGGTCTTCTACCAATTGGTCGGGATGACAGGATTTGAACCTGCGACCTCTTCGTCCCGAACGAAGCGCGCTACCAAGCTGCGCTACATCCCGATCCGCTGCGAAAGCAACTGTTCAAGAATAGCCGATCCCTCCCCGGATGCGAAATCGAAGGAGGCCGCCCCGGGATCAACAACCTCAGACCAGCGAGTCCTTCCAGGCGCCGTGTAAGCGGGCGAAGCGTCCTCCTCCGCCGATGAGTTCGGCAGGGGTGCCGTCTTCTACGATGCGCCCCTCGTGCACCACCAGCACCCGGTCTGCGGTCTCCACAGTAGAGAGCCGGTGAGCGATGATGATCGCGGTCCGCTCGGAGTCCGTTCCGGACAGCAGCCTGCCGAGGCCGGCCTGCACCAGCCGTTCGGAGGGAATATCAAGCGAAGATGTTGCTTCGTCCAGGATGAGCACTGCCGGGGCCGCGATGAATGCCCGGGCAAAGCCGATCAGCTGCCGTTGCCCGGCGGAGACACGGCCGCCGCGTTTGTTGACGTCCGTGTCGTAGCCGTCAGGCAAGGCGGAGATGAAGTCGTGCGCACCGACGGCCTTCGCAGCTTCTTCGATCTCCGCTCGGGTAGCTTCAGGCCGCCCCAAGGCGATGTTGTCCGCTACGGAGCCGCTAAAGAGGAAGGCTTCCTGGGTGACCATCACGACGGCGCGGCGCAGGTCCGCCGTCGAGAGCTCCCGGAGGTCGACGCCGTCGAGGGTCAATGAGCCTTCGGTGACGTCGTAGAAGCGGGCGATCAGCTTGGCGAAGGTCGATTTGCCGGCACCGGTCTGTCCGACGAGCGCTATGGTCTGTCCGGCGGGAATGTGAAGGTCCAGCTTGGGGACCACTACCTTGCCGTTCCCGTAGCCGAACTCGACGCCACGGAAGTCGATTTCTCCGCGGGCACGGGGCAAGGGCACAGGGTTCTTGGGCGGCCGGACCGTCGGGACTTCTTCGAGCAGGCCGGACACCTTCTCGAGCGCGGCCTGGGCGCTCTGGAAGGAGTTGTAGAACATGGCCATCTGGTCCACGGGCTGGAAGAAGCGCTTCGTTGAAAGGATCAGTGCCAGGAGCACACCCACCGCCAGGTCTCCGGAGAGCACCCGGAAGCCGCCGAAGAGCAGGACCACTGCCACGCACACATTGCCGATGAGGACCAGGCCCGGTTGGAATACACCATTGAGGTTGATGGAGCGGACCGTGACTTTGCGATAGTCCTCGGAGAGTTCGGCATACCTTTGGGCGTTCTCCGGCTCCTTGCGGAATGCCTTGATGGCCCGGATACCGGTCATCGTCTCGACGAAGTGCACAATCAGCCTCGCGGACACCACCCGTGATTCGCGGAAGGCGATCTGCGAGTGCTTCTGGTACCAGCGGGCCAGGAAGTACGCGGGGACGCCCGTGGCGAGCATGAGGAGACCGCTGCGCCAGTCGAGCGCAAACACCGTAAATGCCGTGAAAAGCATGAACAGGATCCCGGATGCCAGCGAGCTGACACCCGAATCGAGGAGTTCACGTAGCGCCTCAAGGTCCGAAGTCTGGCGCGCGATGATCCGGCCGGAGGTGTACTTCTCGTGGAACTCCAAGCTGAGCCGTTGGGTGTGCCGGAAGACCCGCAGCCGCAAGTCCAGAAGCATGGATTGGCTCAGCTTCGCCGTGGAAGTGACGTAGAGGGCCGTCAAAATCGCCGTGGCGACGGCCGCCGTCAGATAGAGGACGCCGGCCTGGACCACCGGCATGTTGTTCCCTGCGAGCAGCGAGGGCAGTGCGTGGTCGATGCCGAAAGCGATGATCGCCGGTCCGGCTACCCGGGTGGCCTGCGAGAGCACCACCATGCCCAGCGTCAGCCAGAACCGCAACCGCACCGGGCGGATGAGGGACCCCAGCAAGGCGACCGACCGCCGTCGTACTGCCTTGCTGTCGCTGCGGCTCAGATGGGCGTTGTCTTCATTGGCGGTACCGAACGTGCTCATCGGCGGCCCTCCCCGGCTTGGTCCATGTGATGTTCCGAATCCAGCTCGTGCTCCAGCTCGTCGAGTTCGAGGTCGAGGTCCTTCGGGCCGGAGTCAAGGCTTGCGATCACGTAGCGGTAGTGCGCGTTGTTGGCCAAGAGTTCCGTATGGGTCCCGACGGCGGTGATGCTTCCGTTTTCGAGCAGCGCCACCCGGTCGGCCAGGGCCACGGTCGAGGGCCTGTGCGCGACGATGAGCGTGGTGGTGTCCCGGAGGACTTCGCGGAGCCTGGCAGTGACGAGTTCCTCCGTGTTCACGTCCAGGGCCGATAGCGGATCATCCAACACCAGGACCTTGGGTTTGGCTGCGATGGCCCGGGCGAGCGCGATCCGCTGCCGCTGGCCGCCGGAAAGACTCAGCCCTTCCTCTCCGATGAGGGTCCCGACGCCGTCGGGCAGGGAATACGCGAAGTGCGCCTGGGCGACGTCGAGCGCTTCCTCGAGGGCTTCCTCGGACGTGTCGGGCGCGCCGAGCAGCACGTTGTCCCGGACCGAGCTGGAAAACAGGGTGGTGTCCTCGAAGGCGACCGCCACGACGGTCCTCAGCTGCTCGACGCTGAAGTCGCGGACATCCACGCCGTCGATGGCCACGGATCCTTCGGTCACGTCATAGAGCCGGGGGACCAACTGGAGCAAGGCGCTCTTTCCGCTGCCGGTAATGCCCACGAGGGCCATGGTTTCGCCCGGCCTGATGTCCAGGGTGATGTCGTTCAGGAGCCGGGCGCCGTCGTCGAAACCGAAAGCGGCACCCTTGAAGCTCAAAGCCCCGCGCAGTTCCTTGGGTGTTCTGGGGTTCGCCGGACTGGTGATGGTGTTGGGCGTGTCCATGACCTCGAAGTGGCGGTCGAGCGCGGTCTTGGCGGTCAATGCCATGGCCAGGAGGGTCCCCGAGAACTCCACCGGTGCTGCCACAACAGCCGCGGTGCCGAAGAACGCAACCAGGGAACCGATGCTGAGTTGGCCCGTGGAGACGAGCAGGACGCCCGCCACGAGCCCGACGCCGAGCGCCAGCTCGGGCAGCAGCGTCACAACGAGAGTGAAGGTGGCTTGGTGTTTGGCCTTGGCGATCTCGGTCTGCCTCAGCTCCTCGGCCTGCTCGTTGAAGTTCTCCAGCGCTTCGCGGCTGCGACCGAAGGCCTTGAGCACGCGGATGCCGTGAACGGATTCCTCGACCGTGGTGGCGAGGTCGCCGGCCTGATCCTGGCTCAACCGGGTCACGAGGCTGAAGCGGCGCCGGAAACGGAAGGAATAGATCATGATGGGCACCGCGGCGGCCAGGAAGATCAACGCCAGCTGCCAGCTCATCGCGAACATCACCGCGACGCCGATCACCACGGTCAAGGTGGTCACCACCAGCATGATCGCGCCGAACGCCATCCAACGCCGCAGGAAGTTCAAGTCCGTCATCGCGCGGGACAAGAGCTGTCCTGAACCCCAACGGTCATGGAAGGAAACGGTGAGGTCCTGCAGATGCCCGTAGAGCGACACCCGCATCCTCGATTCCACGGTGGTTGCGGGATTGATGACGAACTGGCGCCGCAGCGCCACAAGCCCGGCTTCTGCGATGCCGAGTGCCAGAACCACGACGGCGGCAATCCAGACAGCGTTGGTAGGGCCGCCAGGGTGGAGGGAGCCGTTGATCAAAACCCTCAGCACCTGCGGGATGGCAAGCGCCATGATGCTGGCGAGCAAAGCGCTGACCAGGCCCAGGAAAAGCCGGGGGAGGATCGGTTTAACGTGCGGATAGAGACGTTTGACGGAGGTGAAGAATGAAGTCTGTTTGGCCATGCCCGCTTCTCAACAGCTTTGTCCCGGCGTTCCGCGCCTGTCCGGCGCGATGCACGGAGGTAGTTTCCTATAGCAACTACCCTATGCCATCGTGTAACAGGATTCACAGCACCATTGCGTTCCGTGATGCGAGGTATTCGGAACCGCCCCTTCCCCCGGACATGCCCGGCTCTGGCAGTCAGGGATGGACATATTGCTGCTATGTCCATTCCTGGCGTTGCGGGATGCGCATGCTCATTGGAGCGGGGTGGACATGTCCATCCTTGGTGTGGCCGGACGGGCATGTCCGGTTATGGGGCTGGCTATTTGCGTGCCGTCAGTGTCAGCAGCACGGCTTCCGGCTTGCACGCGATCCGGACCGGGGCGAAGCGCGAGGTGCCGATGCCGCCCGATACGTTGACCGGCGTCGTGCGTCCGTCGTTTTCCCAGTCATGCAGGCCCTTGGCGCGCCAGGTGGGGAGATCGCAATTGGCAACCAAAGCACCGTAACCGGGGATGCAGATCTGGCCGCCGTGGGTGTGTCCGGCGAGGATGAGGTCTGCGGAGTCGTTCGTGAAATGGTCCAGGACCCGTTGGTAGGGGGCGTGAATGACGGCGACCCGCAGATGCGGGCGGAAGTCCTGTCCGGCGGTGCCTCGTGGCCAGCCGGCATAGCGCTCCCGATTCAGATGGGGGTCGTCCACTCCGGAGAAGTCGAAACGGATTCCGTTGATGGGCAAGGACTGGTGCCTGTTGGTGAGGTCGATCCAGCCCGACATCCCGAATCCCGAACGAAGGCGCGGCCAATCGAGCTCGACTGGATTGTTCTTGACGCGCGACGGGCCGAGGAAATACGTGGCCGGGTTCTTGAACCGCGGGGCGTAATAGTCGTTGGAGCCCGGGACGAAGACGCCCGGGAACTTCAACAGCGGCCGCAAGGCATCCAACAGCGGAACGACGGCGTGGGGGTGGCTGAGATTATCACCCGTGTTCACCACGAGGTCAGGTTCAAGCGCAGCGAGCGAACGCAACCATTCGGCCTTTTTGCGTTGGCTTGGTACGAAATGAATGTCGCTTATGTGCAGCACCCGGAGGGGAGCGGAGCCTTCGGGCAGGATCGGAACGGTCTCCTCCCGGAGCACGAACTGGTTCTTTTCCCAAAGGCCATACGCGAGGCCGGCAACGCCAGCGGTTGCGCCCGCACCGGCAGCTACGGCAAAGCCGCGCCCGATGCTTCGGACGCGGCTTGCCAGCGATTCAATGACGGGCTTCGAGCCGTTAGCCATTGTTCTTCCCGTTGCCATTTCCATTACCGCTCGGCTGAGTGCTCGGCTGAGTGCTCGGAGTGGTGTTGCCCGGAAAATTGTTGCTCGGCGTCGACGGCTTGTATCCTGGCGGATCGAGCAGGTTCGACGGCGGTGCCGGGAACGGGTTGGTTCCATAAGCGGGAGCAACCTGGGACATGTAGTTGGAGAATTGCGGACCCGCGATCATGTAACCGTCGATGCTGGGATAGAGCTTCCCGTTCACGGTGATATTACGGCCGAAGCGGGTTTGACCACCCAGCGGATCGCCGAACCAGCTGGCCGTCGCGAGGCCGGAAGTGTAGCCCACAACCCAGGTGGAGCCGTTGCTGTCATTGGTTCCGGTCTTGGCCGCGATCGGGAAGCTGGTCTTGGTGGAAATCCTGGGCTGGATCAGCGAACCGGAACCCTGGTTAAGCACCTCTTGCATGGCGTAAGCAACACCGTGGGCAACCTCCGGAGAGACTGCGTCGCGGCAATTCGGGGACTGGGCGGGAAGCTTTGCGCCTGTCTGGTCCGTCACGGAAGTGACAGCGATGGGCTCGCAGTATTTGCCGTTGTTGGAGAACGTTGCCATGGCACTGGCCATAGTGAGCGGCGCGGTCTGGGTTGAACCGATCAGGTTACCCAGCGTCGTCATGGGAACCTTCGGGTTGGCATCCGTGACCGCCCCGGACTTGTCGCGTACAGGGTTTCCCCCGTGGATGCCTACGGCGTCGACGATCTTCTGGATGCCGCAAAGGTCCAGTTGCGATGCAGAGGCGAAGGTCGCGGTGTTGATCGAGTTCATCAGGCCGTAAAGGACCGTCATGGAGCGGTAGTGGGTCTCATCGGAGTTCTGGAGGTCGTAACTCCCTGCGACATTGGCGTCGTAGAAGCCATTTTCGGGGGTGGGGCAGGTGTTCCGCCAAGGGAAATTCTGCGGATACTTACGGACTGTGGCATTGATGGTGGTGTTCATCGATTTGCCTTCATTGAGCCATTCGGCAAATGTGAAGGGCTTCATGGTAGAGCCGGGCTGGAATCCGCCCAAACCGTTAAGGTCGTTGCCCTGTGAATCGACCACATCCACGTTGAAATTTTGCGTCTGGTCGAACTTCCCCGGTGCGGGTAGCCACACGGTGTTCTGGGCCATGGAAACGATCTTTCCGCTGCCAGGCTGGACCGAGACGATCGTGGCGCCCCACTTATCCGGGTTGGCCCCCGTAGTGGCATCAACCTGGCTTTGGGCAACGCTCTGGGCTTTCGGATCCAGAGTGGTCTGGATGGTCAGGCCACCTCGTGCGAGGCGGTTGGCGCGCTCGACAGGGGTGGCACCGTACGCCGGGTTGTTCAGGATCAAGTGAAGTACGTAGTCACAGAAATACGGGGCCGTGGCGGCATATGCGCAGCCTTGGCGAGGCTGGGTGACCTTGGTGGTCACCGGCGTCGCGATGGCGGCGTCATAGTCAGCCTTCTTGATCTTTCCCTGGTCCAGCATGAGGCCCAGTACGAGGTCGCGACGCTGTTTCGCGTGGTCCGGGTTCGTCACCGGGTCGTAGTAGGACGGGCTGTTGACCACGCCAGCAAGCAATGCGGCCTGCGGCAAGGTGAGGTCCTTGGCGCTGGTGCTGAAGAACAGCCTCGAGGCGGCCTCGATGCCGTAAGCGTCCTTATTGAAGAAGACGATGTTGAGGTAGCCCTCAAGGATCTGCTGCTTGGAGAACTTCTTCTCCAGCGCGATGGCCAGCTTCATTTCGCGGAGTTTGTCGCCGACGCCCTTGTTGACGCCGTTGAGCTTGACGTCGGAAGCCTTGTCCTGGGAAACGAGGGACTCGTTGATGACGTTGTTCACGTACTGCTGGGTGATGGTGGAGGCACCCTGCTGCTTTCCACGCGCTGTGCTGACGATGGCGCGCATGATGCCGGTGGCGTCGATGCCGCCGTGCTCATAAAAGCGGCTGTCCTCGACCGAGACGATCGCGTCCTTGATGAAAGGACTCATCTGGTCGAGCGAGACCCGCGTGCGGTTCTCGGAGTAGATGGAGGCGATCTGGCTGCCATCCGCGGCCAGGATGGTGGTCGCCTGGCTGGGCGGGTTCACCTGAAGCTCCGCCGGCAGCGTGTCGAAGAACTGAATGGATCCACTCGCCGCACTGCCTGAAACCGCGGCCGCGGGAACGAGCAAGCCCGCCACCAGGACACCACAAATAGCGCTCACACCGAGGAATCCGAGGATCTTTCCAAGAGTGGTGGCAGTGTCGAATAGAGGGTTCCTACGAGTCACCATGTTCACCACTTTACCGGCAAGGGCTAGTCTTTCTTTCATGACCAAATGGGAGTACGCGACGATTCCGCTCATCATTCACGCCACAAAGCAGATTCTGGACCAGTGGGGAGAGGACGGCTGGGAGCTCGTCCAGGTTGTCCCCGGACCCGATGGAAACGGACTTGTTGCATACTTGAAGAGGGAGAAGCAGTAACAATGACAACCCCCGCAGAAGCCACCGTTGGCGCGGATTCCACAGCTCCGGCATCCGCCGTCGAGCAGCGCCTTGCCGAACTGGGACTGACCCTGCCGGCTGTGGCAGCTCCGGTGGCCGCCTATGTTCCGGCCATCGTCTCCGGCAACCACGTCTACACCTCCGGACAGCTGCCCTTCATTAACGGCAAACTCGAAGCTACGGGCAAAGTCTCCAGCGGTGAAGAGGGCCTTTCGGAAGAGCCCACGGTGTCTCCGGAAGACGCGCAGATGTATGCAGCCGTCTGTGCCGTCAATGCCTTGGCTGCCGTCAAGAGCGTCATCGGGGACCTCGATCGCATCACGCGCATCGTGAAGGTCGTCGGCTTCGTGGCCTCCGATGCCTCCTTCACCGGCCAGCCCGGTGTAATCAATGGTGCATCCGAGCTCCTCGGGCGTGTCTTCGGCGACAAAGGGCAGCACGCGCGTTCCGCCGTCGGCGTTGCAGTCCTTCCGCTCGACTCTCCCGTCGAGGTCGAGTTGATCGCTGAATTCAGCTAAGGAACCGGTTCACTCAATTGCCACAACTAGCCCGACGCCTGTTTGCGTTACCCCCTGAACTAGAAGGGGCTGCACGGAATTGGCTTGAGCTCGGCGAACGGGCCCCCCGCGCCGCGCGTTTTGCATCATCTGTAGTCCTGCTCCGCGATTCGCCTACCGGCCTGGAAACGTGGATGGGTTACCGTCCCGGTTCCTCGCCGTTGGGCGTTGTCGCGTTTCCCGGCGGATCGCTGGAACCCACCGACGAGGACGCCCTCGGTTGGTTGGGCCCCTCACCTCAGCATTGGGCTGAGACGCTGGGGACCGCCGACGTCGGACTTGCCCGCCGCCACGTGGTGGGCGCCATCCGCGAACTGTTCGAGGAAACCGGCGTGCTCCTGGCCGGCCCTGACCTTTCCTCCACAGTGGAGGCGACCTCGACTCCCGAGTGGATGAAGGCCCGCGAAGCCGTGGCAGCCCAGGACAAGTCGTTCACGGATGTCCTGGCCAAGCGTGGCTTGTCGCTGCGGACCGACCTGCTCAAGCCGCTCGTCAACTGGCTCAGCCCGGACTTCGCGCACCGGCGCTTCAACACCCGCTACTTCGCCGCCACGCTTCCCGTCAACCAGCAGCCCACACTGCTGGCCAGCAAGGGTGTCTGGGGGCGTTGGGTGTGCGTTTCCAAACTCATGGCCGAGCGCCAGACCACCGCGCTTGGGGACGAAATCGGCCAGGAAAACACGGTTGGCTTGCCACTGGGCCAATTGCTGGTGCCGGGCTCGGAGATCATCCTCGAAAAGATGGCCGCTGCCCAAGGCTGCATTGCGTACCTCAGCTATAAACGGAAGCCACACATGTACCAGCCGCGGCTGGTCGAAGAGGATGGCTCACTCATGCTCGAAGTCGAGGCCGCCCGGACGGTTTCAGGGGAGCCGCAGCGGGAGCGCTGAGCAGTACCGCTGAGCGGGACCGGCGACCTACGACGCCGACGAAACGAAAAATGCCTGGCGACTCCGGAATTCCGGAGTCGCCAGGCATTTTCTGTGTCGTTAGAAATTACCGCGAGCGCTGGCGGAGGCGCTGCATGTCCAGGATGACTACTGCGCGGGCCTCCAGGCGGAGCCAACCGCGCTGAACGAACTCGGCGAGGGCCTTGTTGACCGTCTCGCGGGAGGCTCCGACCAGCTGGGCCAGTTCTTCCTGCGTGAGCTCGTGGGCCACCAGGACGCCGTCGGTCGCGGGCCGGCCGAAGCGGTCCGCGAGGTCCAGCAGGGCCTTGGCGACACGGCCCGGGACGTCCGAGAACACGAGGTCGGACAGGGAATCGTTGGTGCGGCGCAGGCGGCGGGCAAGGGCCTGGAGCAATTGTGCCGACACCTCGGGCCGAGTGCGCAGCAGGGCGTTGAGGCTCTCGTTCTTCAGGCCGGCCAGGCGGGTCTCTGAAACGGCCGTGGCCGTCGCGGTGCGCGGGCTGGGGTCGAACAACGCCATTTCGCCGAAGAGCTCGCCCGGGCCGAGGATGGCCAGGAGGGATTCGCGGCCGTCCGGAGAGGTGCGGCCGAGCTTAACCTTGCCGGACACGATGAAGTAGAGCTGGTCACCCTGATCGCCCTCGCGGAAAACAGACGCTCCGCGTGAAAGGTCCACCTCTGTGAGTTCGTCCGTCAGCAGACGGAAAGCGTCGTCGTCAAGGGTGGCGAAGAGGGGTGCGCGGCGCAATACCTCGATATCCATGAAATCTCCTGAGTAAAAGTTCGGCTGGGGCGCTTCAGCCATTGTTTCAGAATTTTGTCGCCTCTGTGACGTACTTGGCAGCCGAAACGCCCTAAATCACGCGGAAGAGCCCCAAATCCGCACCCCAATCGGCCGGGAATGCCCTGCTAGACGGCGGCTGCGCGATCTGGACGGCAGCTTGCTGCCGACGGGAAGCTGTCAGCCTGTGCAACTACAATTGGGGCTTACTCGGCTGTGAGGAGCTTTGGTGTTCGGCTTGACCATATTGGACCTGGCGTTGATTTTGACGCTTCTCTCCTACCTGATCTACGGACTGCGCAACGGCTTCTTCGTGACGCTCGGAGGAATCGCAGGCTTCGCAGTCGGGGCAGCGGCTGCCTTTATTGCGGTTCCGCTCGTCGGAGACTGGGTGAAGGACAGTGGCTGGAGGCTGACCGCCATTATCGGCTCGGCGGTGGTGCTCATTGTCCTGGGGCACGGTCTAGGTACCTGGATCGGCCAGAGGGTCCGCAAAGCGGTGCGCATCCAGCCATTGCACGCACTTGACCGCGTGTTGGGAGGTTTCGTCAGCTTGATTGTTGCCGCACTGGTCATGTCCATGTTGGCGTTCAGTATCGGCTCCTTGGGTGTGCCCTTCGTTTCGCAGCAGCTCGCAGACTCCAAGGTCATCCGCTTCATCGACACCATGACGCCCACACCCGTCAAGGCGAGCGTGGCGCAATTGCGTTCCACCGTCATGGGCAACGGCATTCCGCAGCTCATCGAGGGCATTGGCCCTGTGGCTCCTGTGCCCGTTCCGAACACCAGCACGGACACTCCCGCACTCAACAATGCGGCCCATTCCGTGTTGAAGATTGCCGGCACGGCCTACCAATGCGGGCAAAACCAGACGGGCTCCGGCTTCGTGGTTTCCCCCGGCCGCGTGGTGACCAACGCGCACGTCGTGGCCGGCGTGTCGCAGCCTGTAGTGGAAATCCCCGACGGCGGTGCGTTGCCTGGTCGAGTGGTCTACTTCGACAGCCAACGCGACTTGGCCGTGGTCGCCGTCGACGGTCTCCCGACGGCGCCGCTGCAGTTGGGTGCCGACCTTCCGGCCGGTTCGCCCGCGGCCTTCGCCGGCTACCCCCACGGTGGGCCTTTCCAGTCCAAACCGGCCGCGGTGGAGGGCATCTCGACCCTGCTGGTCCCGGACATTTATGGAGACAACCCGTCCCCGGAGCAGGTCTACAAGCTGGCCGGAGACGTGCAGCCGGGCAATTCGGGCGGTCCGCTGCTGACGACCCAAGGGCAGGTTGCCGGTGTGGTCTTCGCCAAGACCACTTCGGATGTGGCAGTTGGCTATGCCCTCACTATGGACGAGCTCTCGCCAGTGGCCAAGCAAGCACCTTCCCTGAGCGATGCGGTGTCGTCGGGCCAGTGCACCAAGAAATAGCCCCGCCCACAAAGGGACATGCTCAGCGTTTGATCTGAGCACTGGACATATTGCCAGTATGCCCAGTGCTGGCTGTGAACATTGAGCATGTCCCAAGGGGATGGGCGGACATGTCCAGCCCTGGTCACGAAGACTGAGCATGTTCCATTTGCCAGGATTTGAAAAGTAGCCCTGCCCACCACGGGACATGCTCAGCGCTTGATCTGAGCACTGGACATATTGCGATTATGTCCAGCCCCACCCGCTAAGAATGAGCATGTCCCGAGGGGTGGGGCGCACATGTCCAGCGCTGGCCGCCAAGAATGAGCATGTCCCCCAGGGAACCCTGCTCCGTCCGACGATCTAGACCGCGGTGGCGAGGTAGTCGATGGCCAGCTTGTAGCCCTGGACTCCTGCGCCGACGATCACCGCGGAGCACACCGGGGACAGGTAGGAGTGGTGCCGGAATTCCTCGCGCTGGTGCACATTGGTGATGTGGACCTCGACGGCGGGAATCTGGACTGCTGCAAGCGCGTCCCGCAGTGCCACGGAAGTATGTGTGTAGGCCCCAGCATTGATGACGATCCCGACGGCGGTTCCGCGGGCTCCGTGTATAGCGTCCAGAAGGTCGCCCTCATGGTTGGACTGGACGCAGTCCACTGTGAAGCCGTTGGCCTCGGCGGCTGCCATGGCGAGCTGTTCGACGTCGGCCAACGTGGAAGTGCCGTACTTTTCAGGCTCGCGCGTGCCCAGCAGGTTCAGGTTGGGGCCATTGAGGACGAGGATGGTGCCGCGACCGGCTTCGGTGGCGGTGGGAGCTTCAGTCATGACTCCCAATCTATCGGTGCGCCGAGCCGGTCCGGCGTTTCTTACGCCGCCCGGCTGCGCCGCGGCGCCGACAGCGTAAGAAACGCCGAACAGCGTAAGAAACGCCGAACAGCGTAAGAAACACGCGCAGCGTAAGAAACACCGAACAGCAGCTACTCCGCGGTGCAGCTGAGCAGCAGAGCGTGCTCCGGGTTCAGGACGGGCATCGGAAGCCCCACCTCGGCAAGGAATCGGCCGCTCGCCTGGGCCCCGGATGGCAACCATGCCGGCGGCTGCACCTGGGTGAACGTGCGGGCATAGTCGGCATCGCCGGGGGCCGGGAAAATGGCTTGAACCCTATAGGAACGCTCGGGGTCGAGGCCCGGAATAGCCAGCCGTCCGGGTTGTTCCGCGAACGACGTCCGGGTGCTGACGACGGCGAACAAACCAGCGTCGCCGTCGTCGGACACGACGCCGTGCAGCATCAGCGAGTCGTCCGGAACGTCCGCACGGACGATCCGCCCGCTGTGGATGAGCCCGCGGTGCTCCTTGTACAGGCCGATGAAGCGCTTGAGTTCCTCGCGTTCGGCGCCCTGCACCTGGCGGACATCCCATTCCATGCCGAAATGCCCGAACAACGCGGTGATGGCACGGAAAGAGAGATCGTGCGTGCGGGCCGTGGTGTGCGAGGTGGTCGGACCGATGTGCCCGCCCACCAGTTCCGGTGGAACCACGACGCCGGTCCAGCGCTGGATGGTCTGCCTCTCGAGGGCGTCGTTGCAGTCCGATCCCCAGATCCGGTCGGTCCGCTCAAGGATGCCGAGGTCCACCCGGGCGCCGCCGGAAGAGCAGCTTTCGATCTCGACGCCGGGGTGGGCCTTGCGGAGCTCGTCGAAGAGGCGGTAGGCCGCAAGGGTCTGCGCATGCACGGATGCCCGGCCTGCATGGCCATGCTCGCTGAGGTCCCGGTTCTGGTCCCATTTGAGATACTTGATGTTGTTTTCCCCCAGCAGGGCATCGATCCGTTCGAACACGTACTGCCAGGCCGCGGGGTTCACGAGGTCGATGATGTGCTGGTGGCGCCATTCCAGGGGGAGGCGCCCGCCGTTCTTGTGGGAGAGCACCGCGGGGCCCACGATCCAGTCGGGGTGCGCCCGGGCAACGTCGGAATCCAGGTTGACCATCTCCGGTTCCACCCAAAGCCCGAATTCCATGCCGTGGGAGTTCACGGCCTCGATGAGCGGTGTCAGGCCGTCAGGCCAAAGGGTTTCGTCGACGTACCAGTCGCCCAGGCCGGCGTGGTCGTCACGGCGCCCGCGGAACCAGCCGTCGTCGAGCACGAAGCGCTCAACGCCCAGTTCCGCAGCGGACTCCGCGAGCTCGATCAGGGTGTCCAGCCTGTGGTCGAAGTACACGGCCTCCCAGGTGTTCAGGACCACCGGCCGGGGGTTGCCGGCGGGGAGTCCCGTGGAAGCCGCGGGCAGGACATGATGGGGGCGGGACCGGAACCAGCTGTAGAAGGCTTCGCTGATGCCGTCCAGGCCGCGGTCCGAGTAGGCGGCAAACAGCGCGGGCGTGGTGTAGCCCTCGCCGGGCTGGAGCACCACTTCGGCCGGGCCCAGGAGCTCGGAGCCGCCGATCATGGTGCGGCCATCGGCCACGGTGTCGGCGAATTGTTCGTGGTTGCCGCTCCACGCCAGGTGGGTGGCCCAGACCTTCCCGTGGCGATTGCCGAATCCGGCGGTACCCGCCGCGAAAAGCAGCGAGGAATCGTGCCCCGTGCGCCCGTGGCGTCCCGTCCGCACCCAGGTCCCTTGCTGGACGGCCCGGCGCTGTGGGTGCCGTTCGCGGCACCAGCGCCCGGTGAGGTCGAGGAGTTCGACGGCGTCCGGCCCCACTGGGAGGACGGTGGCCAGTTCGTCGAGCTGGAAGGGAGACGTGCCGTCGTTGACGGCGGTGTGGCGCAGCTCGAGGAGGCCGCCGGGGTGAAGGGTGAGGGTGGAGGTCACGGTGATCCCGGCGTCGGGATCCTTCTGGACAATCACTGCAGAGGCAATCACTGCAGAGGTGACCGCTGCAAAGCCGACGGCGGAACTGGCGTCAGTCTGGACGTCCACCACGCGAAGCCGGAGCGAAAAGTCCAGTCCCGGGACGCCGTCGGCGATTCTCTGGCCACGCAGGCCCGGGCGGCCCTGCCAGGCGGAGGAGCCTTGGGGGAGGAGCGCTGCCGGTACGTTGGCGTCGACGGCGGAGTGCGGGATGGGTTCGCCCAGGATGGCGAGGTCGGGGAGGGTGCTGCCGAGATCGGCGCCCCAGTGGATCACTTCGGCCTCTCCGCTATCGAAACTGACCACCAGGCTTGTGCCGGCGGAACGGAGGTGGAGCGGGTCCATGGGCTGGTTCACTTTCAGAGAGTCGTGTGTCGCGTTACGAGGGAGTGGAGAGTCCGGGCGCCGCCGTCAAAGGAGTGAAGCGGCGGCGCCCGGACTGGTTTTCAGGGGCTGGTGTTACTTGAAGAGGTTGTTGACCTGGTTATTGGCATCGGAGAGGGAGCTGGCCGGCTTCTTGCCGCTGAGTACGGCGTCCATTGCGGGCTTCATGATGCCGTCAACTTTTGCAGCCTTGTCCGCGATGGGGAAGAGGAACGTGGTCCCGTCTTTGACCTGCTGGGTGAATGCGGAGACGTCAACACCCTTGGCTGCGAAAGCCTTGGCGGCCAAATCCGAGGACGCGCTGATCGCCGGGAACACGACGGCCTTGTTGGCGACGACGTCCTGGCAAGCTGAGGAACCAAGGTATTCGACCCACTTGGTGGCTGCTGCGGGGTTCTTGGTGCCGGCCCAGATGGAGTCGGCCAGGCCGTTGAACATGGATGCACGCTTGCCGCTTGGACCGACCGGGGTGGGAGCGAAGGCAGTCTGGATGCCCTTATAGCCGGTGTACTGGCCGATCATCCAGTCGCCGGAGGTGTTGATGGCGGCCTTGCCGGCGCCGAAGTTGTCCGCCACACTGGCGCCGACGGTGGTCTCAAGCTTGGGCATGTAACCCTTGTCCGCGAGCCCGGCCCACCAGGCGATGGTCTCCTGGAACTTGGGGTCGTCGTAGTTGAACTTGGTGCCCCACGGGTTCTTGTCGGTGGCGGTCCAGCCGGTGGTGGCTGCCAGGAAGCTCCACTCGGTCTGGCCCTGGCCGGAACCGCTGCCCGCCAAGCCCAGTCCGTAGACGGCCACGTTGTTCTTGTCGAAGCCTGCTTCGTCTCCGCGCTTGCCGTTCTTGTCGACGGTCAGGTGGGCGATGGTCTTTTCGTAGCTGCCGCCGTCTTTGGGGTTCCAATCGAGCTTGGCCATCTGCTCGGCCGTGATGCCGGCGGAATCGGTCATGGCCTTGTTGTAGAAGAGGCCCACGGTGTCCCAGTCCTTCGGGAGGCCGTAGCGCTTGCCGTCCTGACCCACCCAGAGATCGGCCAGGCCCTTGTTGTAGCTGTCCAGTTTGACCCCGTCCTTGGCCACTGCGTCGTCGAGGGCCAGCAGCTGCTTCTTGGAAGCAAACTCCGGGTACTTCGACAGGTGGTCAGTGAAGACATCCGGAGCGGTACCGGACACGAAACCGTTGGTCAGGGTGGTCCAGTAGTCGTCCCAGCCGCGCTGGGTGATTTTGACCGTGATATTCGGGTTGGCCTTGGTGAAGTCACTCGCGCACTGCTGGTAGGCCGGGAGCTGGTTGGCATCCCACAGCCAGTAGTTGATCTCGCCCTTGGCTTCGCTGGAGGCGGGGGCGGACCCGCCGCCACAAGCGGAGAGTGATAGTGCGGCCGCGACAGCGACGGTGACGGCAGCTGCGACGGTGCCAATGGATTTCTTCATGGTGGACCTTTCAGGGGGTTGCGATAGAACGGGGCAGTGCTGGCGGAGGACTTACTTGATGCCGGAGAAGCCGATGGAGTTGACCACCTTCTTGCCGAAGGCGATGAAGAGGATCAGGACGGGAAGCGCTGCCACGAGGGTGGCGGCCATGAGCCCGCTCCAGTCCGGCGCCCCCTGCGGGGACTGGGATTTGAAGACGCCCAGGCCCACGGTGAGGACGCGGACACTTTCGTCCTGGCCCACCAGGAGCGGCCAGAAGTACTCATTCCACTGACCGATGAAGGTCAGCAGGGCCAGGGTGGCCAAGGGTGCTGCGGCGTTGGGGATCACGATCTGGAAGAAGATCCGGAGGTGCTTGGCGCCGTCGAGCATGGCGGCCTCTTCCACTTCGCGGGACATGCTGAGGAAGAACTGGCGCAGGAAGAAGATGGCGAACGGCGTCATGAACATAAAGGGCAGTGCCAGTCCGGCGAAGGTGTTGAGCAGGCCCAGGTTCTTGATCATCAGGAAGTTGGGCAACGCCGTGAAGATCGGCGGGACCATCATGGTGGCCAGGAAGATCGCGAAGACCTTGTTCCGGCCGGGCCAGCGCAGCCTGGAAAAGGCGTAGGCGGCCATTGCGCTGAAGAACACCTGGCCCGCGGTGGTCATGGTGGCGAAGATGATCGAGTTGCGCAGGTAGAGCCAGAAATTGATGTCGGCGCCGGAACCGCCTTCGGCGATGGCTTGCTCGGGGCTTTGCAACCCGAAGACCCGCTGGAACGCGCCCCAGCTGAAATCGGCCGGAAGGAGGTTGCCGGCGTTCGAGGCCAGCGAATGGTTGCTGGACAATGCTGTCCGGAGCATCCAGAGGAACGGAGCGACCGTGACCACGACGGCGGTCACTACGAGGATCCAGGCGCCTGCGCGGCGCCAGTTGAAGGGTTTCGTGCGGGGGCGGCGCGACTGCGGGGACCCGACGACGGCGGTGGCTGACTCGCGGGAGTGGCGGGAATTGGTGGAGGTACTCATGGCGGGGTTTCCTTAGTCCAGGTCCGTCTCGTTGCCCTTGAGGAACTTCATCTGGATGAAGGCCACCAGGGCGAGAATGATGAAGAGAATCACGGACAGCGCTGAGGCGTAGCCGAAGTCGGACTCGCCGAAGGCCTTCTGGTAGATGTACATCTGGATGACCCTGGAGGCATTGACAGGTCCGCCTTGCGTAGTGACAGCCACGGTGTCGAAGACTTGGAATGAACCGATCACGGTGACCACCAGGACCAGGGCCAGCACCGGGCGAAGGAGCGGCATGGTGATGCTCCAGAAGGTGCGGGTGGGGGAGGCCCCGTCAAGGTTGGCTACTTCGTAGACGTGGTTGGGGATGGACTGGAGTCCTGCGAAGATCAGCAGGGCGGTGTAGCCCATGTGCCGCCAGACGTTGACGAAGGCAATGGTGGGAATGGCCCACTGTTCGCTGCCGAAGAAGGCGATGCGGGGCAGTCCCATCCAGCTGATGACTTCATTGACGATGCCCAGCTGGTAGTCCAGCATCCAGAACCAGAGCAGTGCGACGATCACGTTCGCCACCAGGAACGGCAGCAGCAGGACGCCGCGGATGAAGGTCGATTTGGCCACGCGGTGCATGAGGAGCGCGAGTCCGATGGCGATGACGGTCTGGAAGCCGATGTTCAGTGCCACGTACTGCACGGTGACCGCCATGGCGTTCCAGAACAGGTCGTCGCTGAAAATCGTCGTGTAGTTTTTCAGGCCGATCCAGGTGGGATCACCCAGGATGCTGTACTCGGTGAAGCTGAGGTAGATCCCCCGGATGGTGGGGACCAGGAAGAAAAGAACGAAGCCGATCATCGCCGGGAAGATGAAGAGCAACGCGATCTTCAAGTCACCGATCCGGCGAATGCCGAACTTCGCTGGTTTGCCCGGTTGGGGAAGCGCGGCGGGCTCCGCTTGTTTGGCAAGGGTGGTCATCTTCGACCCTTTCCTGACTGTGATGTGGGTTACAACTGATGGAAATCTACACGAGTAGATATGAAGGGGTCAAGTGGATTTGTGAAGTTTTGTTCGATTATTTTAGATTTCTTGCTTTTTGTTGACTCGAGTAGATCCCGGTGATTCACTGGCCTGAGTCACTCGTTGAGCCCCTCCCGGCCTGGCGAGGGCATTCTGAAGCCATCCACATGAATCGAAGGGCTAACAATGACGTTTTCAATGGGAGTAGTAGGCCTTGGCCAGTTTGGCGGCCAATTTGCCCACCTCTTCAAGCTCCACCCAGGGGTTTCCGCGGTCTACGCAGTGGACGAGCTCCCTGAACGCGCGTCCAAAGCTGTTGAACAGCTGGGGCTCGACGGCACCATGGGCAGTTTCGACGAGTTGCTGGCCTCCGACGTCGACGCCGTCGCCATCTTCACGCAGCGTTGGACGCACGGGCCGCTGGTGATCAAGGCGCTGCGCGCCGGGAAGCACGTCTATTCGGCCGTTCCCATGGCAATCTCCGAGGAGCAGATCGCCGGAATCATCGACGCCGTGCGTGAAACCAAGCTTGTCTATGCCATGGGAGAGACCAGCTTCTACAACCCCGCCACCGTCTATGCCCGAAAGCAGCACGCCGCCGGCAAGTTCGGGCGCATCTTCTACACCGAAGGCGACTATGTCCACGACATGGACCTGGGCTTCTACGAGGCCTACCAGTACAGCGGCGGCGAAAACTGGAAAGCAACTGCAAGCTACCCGCCCATGCTGTACCCGACCCACGCCATCGGAGGCGTGCTGGGCGCCATACCGGGACACGCCGTGAGCGTCAGCTGCATCGGCGTCAAGGACGATCTAGGCGACGGCGTCTTCGACAAGGAAGTCAGCATGTTCGACAATGACTTCTCCAACGCCACGGCGCTGTTCGAAATGAACGACGGCGGCGTGATGCGCACCAATGAGATGCGCCGCGTCGGCTACCCCTCGCACATTCGGGAATCGCGCTTCCGCTTCTTCGGCACGGAGGCAAGCTTTGAACAGCTGGCCACCACCACGCTGTGGCAGGACAAAAAGGGAGTGCTCGACGTCTCGGACCAGGTGGAGACCAAGCCGAGCATGTCGGCCGATGACCCCTCGCTGGCGGACGTGGCCCCCGAACTTCGCGGTGCGTTCATCTCCGGCCTCGCCCCGGTGCATGACGCCGGCCGGCTCCCGGTTGAATTCGAGGGAGCCCCCACCGGGCACGAAGGCAGCCACCAGTTCCTGGTGGACGACTTCGTCACGGCCGTGAACAAAGGAAGCCTTCCCCCGGTCAACGCCTGGGTGGCGGCGCGCTTCACGCTTCCCGGCGTCGTGGCTCACGAATCCGCCCTCCGCGGCGGCGAGCGGCTTCCCATCCGCGATTTCGGCGATGCTCCGGAGGCTTTGTAGCTAGCATGATCCAATGACTACTTCGGCAGTGCACACCCCGCGCGGACCGGTGACGCGCAAAGACGTGGCCCGGTACGCCGGGGTGAGCACCGCCGTCGTGAGCTATGTGGTGAACGGCGGCCCCAAGAAGGTGGCGCCGGCAACGGAAGCGAAGGTCCAGGAAGCCATCCGGATTCTGGGGTACCGGCCGAATGCCGCCGCGCGTGCGCTCAAAATGGGGTCCAACCAAACCCTCGGCCTCGTGATTCCCGACTCCAGCAACCCGTTCTGGGCCCTGCTGGGACACGCGGTGGAAGTGGCTGCCGCCGAGCGCGGATATGCCCTGCTGTTGACGAATTCCGACAACAACCTGGACTCCGAACGCCGCCACATACGCAACCTCGCTGACCGGCAGGTTGATGGAGTGGTCCTGGCCAGCGTCATGTTCGAACCCGATCTACTGGAGCTTTTCGGCACGGAAATCCGCTCGGTCCTGCTGAACCATGCCTCGGTCGCTCCCGGTTTCAACAGCGTGGGCGTGGACCTTGAAGCCGGCGCCCGCCTGGCCGTGGAACATTTGATCGGCCACGGACACACCAACATCGGACTCGCCATGGGCATCACGGCGGACAACGAGGCTGACGGGCGCGAGGAGGGTTGGCGGCGGGCGCTGGAAGCTGCCGGACTCCCGGTTGGGCCGCTCGCCCGCGGCGGGTTCGACCGTCCCGGGGGCTATGCTGCCGGACAACGCCTCCTGGCCATGGACAACCGCCCGACGGCGATCTTCGCCAGCTCCGATATGCAGGCCATCGGACTCCTCCGGGCGATCCGCGAGGCTGGCTTGTCCGTTCCGGACGATATCGCCGTGGCGTCCTTCGACGGTTCGATCGAGGCCGAATACAGCTGGCCGGCCCTGACCACGGTGGAGCAGCCCGTGTGGGAGATGGCAGAGGCCGCAGTATCCGCGCTGGTGGGCGAGAACCGCAACGAACCCCCGCGGCACAGGGTCTTCCCCACCCAGCTCCGTATCCGGCAATCGTGCGGGTGCCCCTAACGCCCTCCCCAGCCCAACTAGCTCGCATTTGTTGTCGTTTTGAGGGCTCATAACGACAACAAATGCGAGCTAGTTGGGGCCGGCCCCGCTAAGGTGCGGCGATCCTGAGCTTCCCGACGCCGTCGGCGAGGATGCGCCGCGCATCCTCGCCGAGATGCGAATCCGTCACGAGCACGTCGGCTTCCTCCAGCTGGGCAATCGAGGCGATGCCCACCGTTCCCCACTTGCTGTGGTCCGCCAAGACCACCACGTTGCGGGACGCACTGATGAAGGCCCTGTTGGTTTCGGCTTCCTGCAGGTTGGGCGTGGTGAATCCCGCGTCGGCATCCATGCCGTGGACGCCCAGGAACAGCGTGTCCAGGTGCAGTTGCTTCAGCGCGGCCGTGGCGATGGGACCCACCAAGGCGTCCGACGGCGTCCGCTCGCCACCCGTCACGATGACCGGGAAACCCTCCCGGGAACCCGAGGCATTGTGAAAGAGATCCGCAATCCTGATGGAGTTCGTCACCACCGTGATCCGTGGCCCCTCAAGGAGCACCTTGGCGAGCTCGTAGGTGGTGGTTCCGGCGCTCAGGCCCACGGCCATGCCCTCATGGACCAGGGTGGCGGCCTCGACGGCGATCGCGTGCTTTTCCTCGATCAGCTGGGTTGACTTCAGTTCGAAGCCGGGCTCGTGGGTCCGGGCATCGCCGGGTATCTTGGCCCCGCCATGGATACGTTCGACGAGTCCGGACTCCTCGAGCGACTCAATGTCGCGCCGAACTGTCATGGCTGAGACGCCCAGCAGTTGAGCGAGGTCCGAGACACGGACAACCCGTTCACGCTGGACGGCGTCGACAATGGCGGTGTGGCGGGCTGCCTGAAGCATCGGAGCCTTTCTGGACGACGGCGGGTGGCTAGGCGGAAGTGGCGACGACGGCGACGCCTCCGGCAGTAAGGTTTAGCGTACCTCCGGTGGGTGTCCCGCTCAGGAGCTCGACGCCGTCGAGCGCCACCTCCGCGTCCTGCGCGCTGTGGTTGATGACGAAGGTCCAGTCCTTGGTGCCGTTGCTCCTGCGCACGATCTCCACGTCTTCCGGAGGCCGAACACCCAGAACCGGCTCCACGCCGGCGTCCGAGGAGATGAGCTGCACCAGTTCGGCGAGCCCCTCGCGGCCCAGGCTCGTGGCCACGTAATAGGCGGCGCCGCGTCCGGCGGATCCGGCCCGGCGGGTCACTGCCGGCGAGCCGCCGACGCCGGACCCGGCAGTGGCTGCACCGCCGTCGAACGTGGCAAGAACCTCCGCCGCGGTTGCCTTACCCAGCTCGCTCCAGACCGTCCCGGAGCCGAAGCGGCTCAAACCGACGGCATCGCCGGATCGCAGGGGGAAGAATTCCTCCATGCTCACGCCGAGAAGTTCGGAGAACGCCCCTGGATAGCCGCCGCCGTTGACAGGGTCCATGCGGATGTGGTCGTTCTGGTCGACGATTCCGGAGAAATAGGTGATCACGAGGGTTCCACCGGCTTCGACATACTCGTGGAGTTTTGCCGCGCGATCATCCGTGACCAGGTACAGCATGGGCGCGATCACTAGTTTGTAGCCGGAAAGGTCATCGGTGCTTTGCCTGAAGTCCGTCGTGACGCCGGCCCGGTAGAGGGCATCGTGCCAACGCCGTGTTTCCGGGAGGTTCCGGGCGTCCTCGCTGGGGTGCGAGTCCAGTTCGGTGCCCCAGCGGGCGTCGGTGTCGTGGATGATGCAGGCTTCGGCCTGGACAGTTGAGCCGGCCACCTCCGAAATGCTCTCGAGTGCACGGCCGAGCTCCACCACTTCGCGCCACACTTTGCTGTCGCGGCCGGCATGGGGGACCAGTCCGGAGTGGTACTTTTCGGCCCCGGCGCGGGAGGCGCGCCATTGGAAGAACAGCACGCCATCGGTTCCGCGGGCCACGTGCTGCAGGGAGTTACGCAGCATTTCGCCCGGCGCTTTGGCCACATTGCGGGGTTGCCAGTTGACTGCCGAGGTGGAGTGTTCCATCAGGAGCCAGGGTTTGCCCTGTGCCCAGCCCCGCGTGAGGTCAGCCGTCATGGCCAGATCCTGGAAGTTCCGTTCGTCGGCGGCGATCAGATAGTGGTCATTGGACACGACGTCCATGTGTCCGGACCAGCGCCAATAGTCCACAGGGGCGTTCAGGCCCATGTTGAAGCCCATGAAATTGGTGGTCACCGGGTGCTTCGAATGTGCCCTGATGATGTCTGCCTCTGCGTTGAAGCACTCAAGCAGGGCATCGGAAGAGAACCTCGCGAAATCCAGTTGCTGCGTGGGGTTCACCCACGTTCCCGAGCGGCGCGGCGGCAGGATTTCGGCCCAGTCGTAGTAATGCTGGGACCAGAAGGCCGTTCCCCAGGCCTCATTGAGCGCGTCAAGGCTCCCGTACCTGGCCTGGAGCCATTCCTGGAAGCCACGCTCCGCGTGCGGGCCGAAGTCCGGTTGGTTGTGGCAGCCGTACTCGTTGTGGACATGCCACATCACGACGGCGGGGTGCCCCGCGTAGCGCTGCACGATCGCCGTCGTCAGGGCTGCTGCCGCCCGGCGATAGTCCGGCGAGCACGCCGCGAAGGCCTGGCGCGAACCATAACTTTGCCGGACGCCGCCGGCATCCACCGGGAGTGAATCGGGGTACTTGCGGCTGAACCAGGGCGGGGGAGAAGCGCTCGCATTCGCGAGATCCACACTGATGCCGTTGGTGTGGAGCAGGTCAAGGATCCTGTCCAGCCAGCCGAACTCGTACCGGCCTTCTTCGGGCTCCAGAAGGGCCCAACTGAAGATGCCGACACTGACCAGGTTCACTCCGGCTTCCTTCATGAGGGCGACGTCGTGTTTCCAGACCTCTTCGGGCCATTGTTCGGGGTTGTAGTCGCCGCCGAAGGCGATCCGGCCGCCCAGCTTGTCCACGATGTAATCCATTGCCATGCGTTTTATCCTTTGCTGGAACCGAGCGTGAGGCCGGCCACGAATTGGCGCTGCAGCACGAGGTAGATGATCAGGGTGGGTATCACGGTGATGGTGGCGCCGGCCGCCAGCAGGTTGTAGTTGCTGAGGAATTCGCCCTGCAGGTTATTGATGGCTGTGGTGATCGGCAGCCGGTTACCGCTTTGGATGAAGAGCAGCGGCCAGAAGAAGTCGTTGTAGATGAAAATGACTTCCAGGGTCCCGAGCGCCGCGAGGGCTGGCCGGCACAGCGGCAGGATGATGTTCCAGTACTGCCGCCAGATCCCGGCACCGTCCACGAGCGCGGCCTCCGTCAGGTCGGACGAGAGGGCCTTCATGTAGTTGGAGAGCACGAACGTGCAAAAACCGATCTGGAACGCCGTGTCCACGGCGATCACCGAGATGTAGGTGTTCAGCAGGTTGCCCGAATCGCTGAAGGAGTAAGGCAGCGTGACATGTTTGAACATCTCGAACAACGGGGCTGCCAGGACCTGCGGGGGCAGGAGGTTCCCGGCGGTGAACATGATCAGGAGCGTGACGTTGAACTTCCAGCTCACCCGGGAGACGGCGAATGCCATCATCGAGGCAAAAAACAGGGTCAGGAGCACCGCCGGTACGGTGATGATCACCGAGTTCAGGAGGTATTTCGAGAATCCGCCTTGGGTCCAGGCCGTGATGAAGTTGTCGAAATTGAAGGTGCCGCCCAGGCTGAAATAGCCGTATTTGTCCGTATCGGCCTTGGGACGCAATGCCGTGAACAAGGACCAACCCAGCGGAATCAGCCACATTATTGCCATGACGGTGAGGAAGATATGCGTCCCGTAGTGGCGCTTCCCGGACGTCCGGGTTTCGCTTGCGGCTGCCGTGCGCGGGATGGGGTTGGCGAGGGTGCTCATGCCTTGCTCTCCTTGCCGAAGGTGCGGATGAGGTAGAAGACGATGGGAATCAGCGAGATGACCAGGAGAATCACCGCCAGGGAGGAGCCGACGCCGATTACCTGGCCTTCGCCGATCAAGTTCTGGATCACCAGGGCGCTGATCAATTCAAGGCCGTTGGTCCCTCGGTTGATGACGTACACGATGTCGAAGGCACGCAGCGACTCGATGATCGTGATCACCACGATCACGATGTTCACGGGGCGCATTGCCGGGAACACAATGCGAAAGAACGTCTGCGCCGCGTTGGCGCCGTCGATCGACGCCGCTTCCTTCAGCGAGGGGTCCACGCCCTTCAGCCCGGCCAAGTACAGGATCATGACGTAGCCCGCGTGACGCCACGTAGCTGCAACCATGGCCGCCCAGATATTGACGTTGGAATTTCCGAACCAGTCCACCGCTTGCGGTGTGCCCGCCGTGCCCAGAAGATAGTTCAGCAGCCCGCTGTCCCGGTTGTAGAACAGCTGCCAGATGATGCCGATGAGGGCCAGCGACAACATGACGGGTGTGAAGAAGATGCTCTGGTAGATCTTGCTGCCGCGGATCTTCTGGTCCAGGAGCACGGCCAGCAGGAGGCCGAGGGGTGTCGCGATCAGGGCCAGGAAGACGAGCCACAGCACATTGTGTTGGATGGCGGGCCAGAACGGGGGATAGTCCTGGACCACGTAGCGGTAGTTGTCCGTCCCTGCGGCCTTGATGTCCTTCAGGTCCAGGCCGTTCCAGCGGGTGAAGCTCAGCGCAATGGAGAAGAGCGTGGGCAGCCAGACCAGCAGGAGCTGGATCAGGGTAGGCACGCCCACCATGACAGCGAGGATGAATTTGTCGCGGCGTGTGAGGCGGCGGACCTTGCCTGCTTTGCCGGTCCGCCTGCCGGTGCCGGACCGGCTCTTGCCGGCAATGGTTCGCCCGGCAGCACCGGGCTCGCTGTCCGGTGCTGCCGGTTTCTCGGCGGTAGTACTCATGGGGATTCCTTCAGCTACTGGGCTGCGTAAAGGGTCTTGGCCTGCGCTTCAAGGTTCTTGACGTCCACGGTGCCGTCCTTGATGAAGGACTGGAGCGCGGGGATCATCACGTTGTTGGCCATGGCAGGGAGGGCGTCCCGGTCCAGGAACTGGCTGATGTACTTGGCATTGGCGATGGTGTCCGCGCACTTCTTGTTCAGCGGGGTGAACTTCGACGTGTCGGCGCCCTTGACGGTGGCGATGTTGGAGCCATCAACGGCTGAGTAGGCATTCTGGCCTTCTGCGGATCCCATGAACGCCAGGAAGTCGTGCGCCGCCTTGTTGTCGCCGCCCTTCTTGGAGAGGAGTAGTCCGTCGATGGGGGCTTCGACGGCGTCGGTGCCTTCCACGGCGATCTCCGGGAACGGGAAGAAGTCGATGTCCGCCAGCACAGCGGGATCCGTGAATTGCTGGGTCACGAACGAACCCAGCAGGTACATACCGGTCTTCTTGGCTTCGAGGGCCTTGGCCGCGTCCTGCCAGGTCTGGCCGAGGGCATTGGGGTCTTGGAACGGCAGGAGGGCCTTCCAGGTGTCGAAGACATCGCTGACCTTCTTCTGGTCCCAGCTTTCCTTGTGGGCGGTCAGGTCCACGTGGAATTGGTAGCCGTTGAGGCGCATGTTGATGTAGTCGAAGGTGCCCATGGCGGGCCAGCCGTCCTTGTCCGCGAAGCCGATGGGGATGATGCCGTCGGACTTCATCTTGGTGGCCAAGGTCTTCAGCTCATCGAACGTCTTGGGGACTGCGTAGCCCTTTTCGGCCCAGAAGCTCTTCCGGTAGAAGAAGCCCCACGGGTAGTTGTAGTTGGGAACCAGGTACATCTTGCCGTCCGGCCCGGTGGAGGCCTTCTTCATCGCGTCGGAGAAGTTGCTGCCGATGGTTGCCCACACATCATCCACGGGAGCCAGGAGGCCCTTGCCCGCGTAGTACTGCATGCGGTAGCCGGCGAACCACGTGAAGGCATCGTCCGGGCTGCCCTGGAGGTAGGAGTTGATCTTGTTCTGGAAGTCGTTGTGCGGGACGACGTTGGTGGCCACCGTGATGCCGGACTTCTTGGTAAAGGCATCGGTAACGGCTTTGTAGGCGGCCTTGGGAACATCGTCCGAGGAGCCCGAGCCGAAGGTCAGGCTGTTCGAGGAGGCCCCGGGAGCCGGCCCGGAGCCACCGGTGCAGGCAGTCAGCAGCGGAATGCCGGCGAGCCCCGCAGCGCCGATACCGAGCGTCTTCAGGATGGTGCGGCGTCCAGGGCCGGCGTTGTGGGCCGACTGGAACGGGTCAAGATTCGCTGCCATGTTCTCTCCCTTGAAAGCGTGGTGCTTGTGAGTTTTCTCACGTAGAACTCGACTATAACCGCTCAAAAGAGAACATGAAAGAACTAAATATAACATTCTTGCGACGGAGGGTTTTTGACACAAAAGCGGCGGTCCTCTGTGCAGAGAACCGCCGCCCTTGCGTGGCGGCATGGCGCCGCGTGGTTTGGGCCTGAGCCTACTTCTTTAGCGACTCCGCGATCTGGGCCATGATGGTGGGATCGGAGAGGGTGGTGGCGTCGCCGACTTCGCGGCCTTCGGCAACGTCTTTGAGGAGTCGGCGCATGATCTTGCCCGAGCGGGTCTTGGGGAGTTCGGGGACCACGAGGATGTGCTTGGGTTTGGCGATGGGGCCGATTTCCTTGCCCACGTGGTTGCGCAGTTCGGCGACGGTGGTGTCGCCGTCGTTCACGGCATCCCCGCGCAGGATCACGAACGCGACGACGGCCTGGCCGGTGGTTTCGTCGGAGGCTCCGACGACGGCGGCCTCCGCCACCCAGGGGTGGGACACGAGCGCGGATTCGATTTCGGTGGTGGAGAGCCGGTGCCCGGAGATGTTCATGACGTCATCCACCCGGCCCAGGAGCCAGATATCGCCGTCTTCGTCCTTCTTGGCCCCGTCGCCGGCGAAGTACATGCCTTCGAAACGGGACCAGTAGGTCTCCTTGAACCGTTCCGGGTCCCCCCAGATGCCGCGCAGCATGGCCGGCCACGGTTCGCGGACCACGAGGTAGCCGCCATGCCCGTCCGGGACGGACTCGCCGGCCTCGTCCACGACGTCGATCGCGATGCCCGGCAGCGGGACCTGCGCGGAGCCGGGCTTGGTCGCGGTGACCCCGGGCAGGGGCGCGATCATCTGGGCGCCGGTCTCGGTCTGCCACCAGGTGTCCACGATCGGGGCGGGGTGGTCCTTCTTTTCCCCGTTCTTGCCGGCGTTGGAGCCGATGACGTCCCGGTACCACATCCAGGCCTCGGGGTTGATCGGTTCGCCCACCGAGCCCAGGACCCGGATGGAGGACAGATCGTACTTGCCCGGGATCTCCTTGCCCCATTTCATGAAGGTCCGGATCGCCGTGGGGGCGGTGTACAGGATGGAGACCTTGTATTTTTCCACGATTTCCCACCAGCGGCCCTGGTGCGGGGAATCCGGGGTGCCCTCGTACATGACCTGGGTGGCGCCGTTGACCAGCGGCGCGTAGGCGACATAGGAGTGGCCGGTGACCCATCCGACGTCGGCGGTGCACCAGAACACGTCCGTTTCCGGGTGCAGGTCGAAGACCGCCTTGTGCGTGTACGCGGTCTGGGTGAGGTAGCCGCCGGTGGTGTGCAGGATGCCCTTGGGCTTGCCGGTGGTCCCGGAGGTGTAGAGGATGAAGAGCGGGTGTTCGGCGTCATGCCCGACGGCGATGTGCTCGCCCGAGGCGGCGCCGACGGTGTCCTCCCACCACTGGTCCCGGCCCTCGTGCCAGTCCACGGGTTCGCCGTTGCGCTTGACCACCACGACGTTCCGGACCGAGTGTCCCTCCCTGGACAGGGCCTGGTCCACTGCCGGCTTGAGCGGGCTGGGCTTGCCGCGCCGGTACGTGCCGTCCGCGGTGACCACGAGCTTGGCCTCGGCGTCGTCGATCCGGGAGCGCAGGGCGTCGGCGGAGAAGCCACCGAACACCACCGAGTGCACGGCCCCGATCCGGGCGCAGGCCAGCATCGTGATGACGGCTTCGGGGATCATGGGCAGGTACACGGCCACCCGGTCGCCCTTTGCCACCCCGAGGGATTCGAACGCATTGGCGGCCTTCTTCACCTCTTCGGTGAGCTGGGCGTACGTGTAGCTTCGGGTGTCGCCGGGTTCGCCTTCGAAGTGGATGGCCACCCGGTCCCCGAGCCCGTTCTCGACGTGCCGGTCCAATGCGTTGTACGCGGCGTTGACCTGCCCGCCGACGAACCACTTCGCGAACGGCGGGTTGGACCAGTCCAGGGCCTCGGTGAAGTCCGTGTCCCAGTCCAGCAGTTCGCGGGCCTGCTTGGCCCAGAACGCGGGGCGGTCCGCATCCGCTTCCTCATAGACTTCGGCGCCGACTACCGCGTTCGCAGCGAACTCAGCGGTGGGCGCGAACTTCCGGTTCTCGTGGAGAAGGTTTTCGAGGGCATCGCCGTTGCCTGCCCCGTCGGATCCGGGTGCAGCGGTGGTCGTCGATCCATTGGCGTCCTGGGACATGTGAACCTCATCATTCATCGATCTCTGCCGCGCGGCAGTCCCGCAGCGAGGCCGCTCCACCACCAATCGTGCACGGCGTTGGGCTACGGCGCCTCACGGGATTCCGCAAAGAGCTTTTCCGGAACCCACCTTAGCGTTTTGGGCCGACAACAAGTGTCTGCCGTCACAATCCGGACAGTGAGCGGCTGGTGATTCGCGCCGAACGGCGCTGAAGGCTTTCCCTTGGCTCCAACGCGGGGAATGTTACGGCGCAGCATGCCTGCCTCGGCGCCGGTGCCAACTAGTGGACTGTCAGACGCGTGGCATAGGCTGAAGAGGTCTCGAGACGCGAAATCTCGCCGCCTGGCCTGGCCCGAAAACACGGGCTGCAGCCTCGTGCGGCAGCGTACCGGGCGCCGCCGTACAAAGGAGATTTGCATATGAACCAGACGAGCCAAGGTCCGAAATACGGTGCAATCGCGCCTGGAACGGCCCCCGAAGCAGCAGCTGGATCCGGGGCGCCAGAGCCCGGCAGCATGACCTCCCCGAAGTACCAGGCCGTGCTGGGTCCGTTCACTATCCGGGATGCGACCGTTTTCGGCTCCACCTTGCTGATGTTCGTGGGGTCGCTCCTGCCGATGTTTGGCGGGCGCTACAACCTGTGGAACCTTGACAACCTTTTCTTCCTGGCACTGGGCATCATTCTTCCCCTCGTAGTTACCGCTTTGTTCGTTGCCCGTCGCCTGCAGCCGGGGAACATTGTGAGAATCGGTTCCCTTTCGACCGACCAGTTCGCTTCCGTCGTGGCGTCGTTCGCCCTGACCCTGTACTTCCTGTCCGCTGCAGGCGCGTTTACCGTTTTCGTGCTCGTCGGGCTCATCGGCTCGGTAGGTCTTCTGGCCGCGACGGTCCTGGCTCCCCACTTGCCGCTCCTCCGCGACGATTTCCAGGACCGGGAAGAACAGCCAGCACACGTTGTGGCTCGGGAATCGGCCATTCCAACCCGCAAGCCGGCCGTGCCGAAGCCCGCCAAGCCTAAGCCGGCAGCAGCCACCCCGGCACCCGTAGAGACACCTGCCGCACCCGCCTCAGCCGCACCCGTCGCTGCCCCTGAGGCCGGCGCCCCAGAAGCCGCGGCCCCTGAACCCGCGGCCACTGAGGCGGCCGCCGTCGCGGCAGCCGTGCCCGCCGCCGTCGTACCCGCAGCGTCCACAGAAGCCGCGGTTGCAGACGGCGGGCGTGAGGCGCCGGCCCCTACACCCGAGGAGCCCAAGCACCTGCCTACCGCCACTATGGCTACGCCGATCGTGGGTGGCCCGGATCTGGGAGCCGGGGCAGCCACCCAGCACATCGGCACGGTCGATCAGCCCCGGGCGCACGAGCCCATCGGCGCTACGGTGGATCCAGCCACTCGAAAGGACGAGTCCTACCATGCCTCCGGGTACGAGGCATTCTGGTTCGCCGTGGCCCATCCCCGCGTCGTTGTCGACGAGCGCACAGGAATGCCCGCCTTCACCATCGAACCGGGCGCGTGGGTCCTGGCCCTCGAAGACCGCGGCGAAGAATTCCTCGTGCAGGATACCGACGGCAGTGTGGGCATCCTGCGCGATCTCAGCCACATCGAACGCGGCTAACCAGGCCGGCCGTGGACACCGCCGTCGAGACCCCGCTGGCACTGAAGCGGCGCGCGCGCAAAATCAACAAGGCGCTTGCTGAGCTCTATCCCTACGCCCACGCTGAGCTTGATTTCCGGAACCCGTTCGAGCTGGTAGTGGCCACGGTGCTGTCCGCCCAGACCACGGACGTGCTGGTCAACCAAGTCACAAAGATCCTGTTCGCACGCTATCCGGATGCCCGGAGCATGGCCGAGGCTGAGATTGCCGAGCTGGAGGCGATCCTGCAGCCTACGGGCTTCTTCCGTGCCAAGGCGAAGAACGTGGTGGCGCTCAGCACGCGCTTGGTGGACGAGTTCGACGGCGAGGTTCCCGGCCGGCTGGAGGATCTCGTGACGCTTCCCGGCGTCGGGCGTAAAACGGCAAATGTGGTGTTGGGAAATGCGTTCGGCGTTCCGGGAATCACTGTGGACACCCATTTTGGCAGGCTGGCGCGCAGGTTCGGCTGGACGAGGTCCGAGGATCCGGTGAAGATCGAGTTCGACGTCGCGGAACTGTTCGAGCCCAGGGACTGGACCATGCTGTCCCACCGCGTGGTTTTCCACGGGCGCAGGGTTTGCCATGCGCGCCGGCCGGCGTGTGGGGCGTGTGCGGTGGCCAACTGGTGCCCGAGTTATGGCGAAGGCGAAAAGGATCCCGTGAAAGCGGCCAAGTTGCTCAAGTACGAATTGGCGCCGGGCAACGAAACGCTTCTCGCAAAGCTGCTTGCCGAGACCCATCGCGCGGCTGAGATTCGGATGGAATCGCAAAGGAGACCGGCATGACCGCGCTCGAGGACCTCGTCAGCCTCATCACCAGGATCGATTCCGGGCTGCATCCCGGCCCTGATCCGCGGATCGCCGCCGCAACCGTGGATCCGGACAAGGCGCGAAAAGCGGCCGTACTCATGCTCTTCGGCGTCTTGGACGACGTTCCCGCCCAATCCGCGAAACCAGTGGCCCCGGCGGATCTGGACGTGCTGCTCCTGGAACGCGCCCACACCCTGGACGACCATCCGGGGCAGGTGGCGTTCCCAGGCGGCAGCATCGATCCCGGGGATGAGTCAGCCGTCGCGGCGGCCCTCAGGGAAGCCGAGGAGGAGACCGGCCTGGACAGCGGTGGCGTGCAGGTGCTGGGCGTCATGCCGGAACTCGGCCTGATCCGCAGCAATTTTGTGGTCACACCGGTCCTGGCGTGGTGGGCGTCGCCGTCGCCTGTGAGGGTGGTGGACTACGCCGAATCCGCGCAAGTGTTCCGCGTTCCGGTGCGGGACCTCCTGGATCCCGACAACCGATACACCGGGACGCTCACCCGGCTCGGCCAGACCTTCTCGAGCCCCGTTTTCCAAGTCAACGGACTTGTGGTGTGGGGTTTCACCGGGATGGTGCTCAGCGGGTTGTTCGACGCTTTGGGCTGGACTGTTCCTTGGGACACGGAACGCCTGCTTGAAATCGAGATCTAGCCTCGCGGCGTAGCTCCGTGCGCGCCCCAGGCCGCGCCGCCGGCTCCGGCTACGCTGCTGGCTCCGGCTACGCTGCGCGCCGGGCCGTGTTTGAGCGATCCACGACGATGCCCGTAGCGGCATTTTCACGCACTGCGTTGATTCCGGCAACGGCGGCTTTCAGGTGTTTGAACCGCGGTGATTCCGCCACCAGGGTTCCATCGGCAGTGGTCAACCGAAACCGGTAGCCATCTTCGCCGTCTTTGAGAATTTCGAATCGTCCAGCCATCGTTGCTGTTCCCCCTTGGATACTGCCTTGCACGCTGACTCGCAAAGTCAGTGCGTCTTTGCACTGTGGCGCTCCTCACTTCGAACGCCACAAGACGAGACTATCCAGAAGGAACGGGGGTGTTGAAGTTACTTTGGGGTACATTACTTGCCCGGGTCATGCCAGGTTCGTTTCCGCCATATGACTCGCTTTCGGACCCGCCGGCGGCTAGGGTTCCGGGCTTCAGAAGATCAGCGCGCGCCTGGGGGCCGGCACCGGGTATTCGGCGATCGCCATGCGGAACTCTTCCTCCGCGTTGAGTCGCCGCCGGGCCTCCATCGATTCCAGCCTTTGGGCATCTTCGGCGTCAATGCCGGGGCTTTTTGCCAGTTCCCTGATCCATTCGCCAGCCACGACGGCGTCATGCTGCTCGCCCAACAACCGCTGCAGGCCGATCGCCGGCTGGATCACCCCGGAAGCATGATGGGTGAAGGCGTCCGCAACTGCCTCCACCGAGTAACGGAGGCACTTGACGTCCTTGCGCGCCTGGTGGAGCGCTGCGTTGCGTACCTCGGGGTCGCTGCTGCCCGCCTGCTCAGCGAGGCTGTGCTGCAACCGCTCCCACCGTGCCTGGAGGCGCTCGGCGAGGTCCGCCGTCGGGTGCTTGTATTCCCTGGCGGCGGGGACCTCCAGTAGCGCTGCCCTTGCGGCCCGCACGGTGCGTTTGCTGCGCTTGTGGCTTCCAAGGGAAGCGGCGAGCCGGGCGCTGGACGCTTCCAGTTCCTCCACGGCCACGCGCACGGCCTCGGGGCTTTTCCAGGAATCCTTGGTGTCGAGGGATAGCCGTATTCTCTGCGCCAGGACATAGGCGTCCCTGGACTCACCGAGCGACGTGGCGAGCCAGCTGACTTCCTCACGGGCCGGCCGGGGGAGTTTCGGGATCATGCCGCGATAGCAGCTAAGCACTGAACGGAGCCGGCGAAGGGCAAGCCTGGCGTTGTGCACGGCTTCCGGATCGGCCGTTGCGATCAGCGGTAATTGTCCTTCCAACTCGGTCAGTTGGAAGGCGATATATGCAGCCAGTGGTGCGTGGCCTTTGTGTCCCACGGGGCAATCGTCCTCTGCTGTTGCGCCCGGGGCAATAGCGCCGATTACTTCGCTTTGTCGTAGGAATCGACGACGGCGACACTCACCGGAAATTCCACCGGAACCCGCCCGAACAGCAATTCCTTCGCCGCGGCCGCGGCCTCTTCGATGGCCTTGATGCACGCTTCCACCGACTCTTCAGGCGCGTGGACCATGACCTCGTCGTGCAGGAAGAACACGAGTTCCCCGGCGGGCAAGCCGTCGTTCCGCGCGGTGCGCAGCCGCCGTCGAAGTTCGGCAAGCCAGCACGAGGCCCAGTCCGCAGCGGAACCTTGGACCACGAAGTTCCGCGTGAAACGGCCCCGCGAGCGGGCGATGCTGTCCGCGCGCCGCTGTTCCTCCGCCGTCGTGGATTGCTGGCTGCGGATCCAGCGTTCCGACGGCGGCGGGCTGCTGCGGCCCAACCTTGAGGTCACGGTGCGGCCGCCTTCGCCGTCGCGGGCGGCCTGTTCGACGAAGCCGACTGCCCGGGGATAAGTGCGGGTCAGCTGAGGCATGAGGCGACCGGATTCGCCCGTGGTGGCGCCGTAAATTGCGCCGAGTAGTGCGATCTTGGCTTTCGAACGGTCGCCACCGAAGCCCTGCGCGGCGATGCCGGCGTACAAGTCCTTGTCGCGCGCAGCCTCGGCCATTTTCGAATCCAGCGCCAGCGCCACCAGAACCCGCGGCTCGAGCTGGGAGGCGTCTGCGACGATCAATTTGTGCCCCGGGTCGGCATGCACCGCGCCCCGGATTTGGCGGGGAATCTGCAACGCCCCGCCGCCCCTGGACGCCCAACGGCCGGAAACCACGCCACCCACCACGTACTCAGGACGGAACCGCCCGTCGCTCACCCACGCGTCCAGCCACGACCAGCCGTTGGCAGTGAACAAGCGGGAGAGTTTCTTGTACTCCAGCAGTGGCTCGATGGCCGGATGCTTCGATTCCTTGAGCTCCCACTGGCGGGTGGTTTTTACTTCGATCCCGTTCCGGTGCAGCGCACGCATGAGGTCTTGGGGTGAATCCGGATTGAGCTTCGGAGACTGGAGAATCCCGCGAAGCTCGTTGCAGAGAGCCTCTAGCCTGGCTGGGCGGTGGCCGGCGGGAGGCCGGGGACCGAGGTGGCCTTCCAGGATTTCTTCGTGCAACGCCTCCTGCCACGGCACACCCGTGAACTGCATTTCGGCGGCGATCATCGTGCCGGCGGATTCCGCAGCGAGCAGCAGTTTCAGGCGGTGCTGCCGGCCTTCCTCCTTGGAGGCCTGGCCGAGCGCGTGTTGCTGTGCCGCGAACTCGGCCCGGACCTCCTGCAGGCCCGGCTCGGTGCTGCGCGGGACGAGGTCGTCGAACAGCGCGTCCTGATTGGCGGGCGGCGGGGGAGGCTGGAGGGCCCGAGGCGGAACCGGGATGTCGTCGTCTAGAGTGAGTTTTTCCGCGCTGCGGGCATAGTCCGTATGGGCCGTGAACTCGGAATGGACGAGGATGGCGCGGCAGAGCGTGAGGTCATGGCAACGTTCCAGTTCCACCCCGGCCTGGAGCATCGCCGGGTACCAATCCTGGGTCCGGTTCCAGACCCAGCGCGGACGGCTCTTCTCCAACACGCTGACGACGCCGGCCAGATCGGACTTTCGTACGACGCGCGGCTCCGCCACGGCTACTCCGGCAGCATTGCTTTCCAGGATGGCTGCGCCGTCTGGATGGGGGGCGAGCAGCAGGTACATGCTGACAATTCTGCCTTGTGATTCCGCGGAACCCTGCACCTTGCGGACAGCTGCCGTCCGCGATGTACGACCCGTCCCCCACAGGGCTTGTTGTCGTTGCTTATCCACATACGCCGATACGTGCCTTCAACGCTCGTGGTGGAACGGAGAGAGTGGCTTCATGAGTGGGCAACATCTCGAACGGAGCCACAACAGCCGGGGAAACGGGGTCGGGTATCACGGCGCGGGCGGCCCGACGGCGCTGCAACGTGGGCGCCCGCGGCCCGGAAGATCGGGTCCATTGTCCGGAGCCGAGCCGGACCCGGCGTCCTCAGACCCGGTTTCTGGAGGGCCCTGGCTTCCTGCCAATTCCGGGGAAGTCCTTCTGGTGACGGCGAATGTCAGGCTGCAAGCCGAAACCGAAAGGATCGCAGCCGCCGTCGGTGTCAGTTTCCGGACAGTCGTCGATTCATCCGCTGCCTTGCCCATGTGGGACACCGCGGGGATGGTGCTTATCGGCAGCGATGTCCGCGAACTTCCGCCCCGTCGTCGTGCACCTTCCATCTTGCTGGGCCTCAACGGCGAGGAGGACTCTTTGTGGCAATTGGGAGCGGCGCTGGGGGCCGAACGCGTGGCCGTATTGCCGGAAGCTGCAGCCTGGCTGGCGGAGCACCTCGGCAGGTCCCGTGAACCGGACCCCGGAGGACTGGTGCTCGGGTTGACGGGAGGATGCGGGGGTGCGGGCGCGTCCACGGCTGCCATCTGGCTGGCCCAGGAAGCGGCCCTCCACGGAGTCCGGACGCTGCTGGTTGATGGTGATCCCCGGGGAGGGGGGCTTGAGCTTTGCCTGGCCGCTGAAGATGTACCCGGACTGCGCTGGCCGGATCTTTCCGGTGCCAGCGGCAGCATCGGCACCGGGCAGCTGAGCGACTCACTGCCCGTAGCTGGAGGATTCTCCTTCTTATCTTGGCCGGGCAGTCCCGACCGTTCCCCGGATGTGGAGCCCGGAGCCGTCGCGACTGTCCTTGATGCGGCGCGGCGGGGATTTGAACTGGTCATCGTCGACATCGGCCGCGGAACGGAGTCGCTTGGCAGTTTCGCCTGGGACTGCGACAGGATCCTTCTCGTGGCACCGGCTCTACTCCGGGGTGCAGTAGCTGCGGCCAGGCTTCTGCAGGAGCTGCCGCCCGTGGACACAGCCCTGGTGGTCCGGGGGAATGCCGGTTCGGCGCTCGACGGACCCCTCATTGCCGAATCGCTGGGGCTGCCGCTTCACGGAGTGCTCCCCGAACTCCGCGGTACTGCCGCGGCGGCTGAACTCGGACGCCTTCTGGAATTCGGCAAGCGCAAGGCCGTGCATCGCTTTGCGGAATCCGTCCTCCAACTACTCGACGACGGCGCGGCATGAGTACCCCTGCATTCCCCAGCGGCGAGCGCCGACGCAATACCCGGCTCGTGGACGCCGCGCTCCTTGAAACCGTGCGGGAAACCGTCATGGCCGACGCCGGACCGGTCACTCCATCGCGCGTGGCGGCGGCGGTCCACGCCACGGGCAGGCTGCTCGGAACCGCAGGGGCGCTTGCCGCCGTCGAATCGATCAGCGCCGAACTGAGCGGACTTGGACCGCTCCAACAGCTTGCACGCGATCCCTCGGTGACGGACATCTTCGTGAATGGCCCGGACTCGGTGTGGTTTGACCGCGGCAAGGGGCTGGAACGGGCACGGGTGCATTTCGACGGCGAACCTCAGATCCGTGCCTTGGCCTCCCGGCTTGTGGCGGCCGGTGGGCGTCGTTTGGACGACGGTTCGCCGTGCGTCGATGTCCGTCTCGACGGCGGATACCGGGTGCACGCAGTGTTGCCTCCGATTTCCGCCGCCGGAACTTTGTTGTCCGTTCGGATCCGGCGCGAGGAGGTCTTCTCCATGGACGAGCTGCGTGATGCAGGCATGTTCGGAACGCGCCTCCAGCAGATGCTGCAGGCCATCGTAGACCACCGGTTGAGCTTCCTGATCAGTGGGGCCACCGGTTCCGGGAAGACCACACTACTGTCCACGATGCTCGGCTTGAGCAGCCCGCGTGATCGGCTCGTCCTGATTGAGGACGCGTCGGAGCTGAATCCGGTGCACCCGCACGTCGTCTCCCTTGAGTCCAGGCACGGAAACCTTGAAGGCAGTGGCGCACTCGACCTCGGCGAACTCGTCCGCCAGGCGCTGAGGATGCGGCCGGACCGGTTGATCGTGGGCGAGTGCCGCGGTGCAGAAGTCCGTGAGCTGTTGACGGCACTCAATACCGGCCACACGGGTGGCGGCGGCACAATCCACGCAAACACTGCGTCCGCCGTCCCGGCCAGGCTTGTGGCGTTGGGCGCGCTCGCAGGCTTGAGCCGGGAAGCCGTTCAATTGCAGCTTTCCACGGCATTGGACGCAGTGGTTCATGTCGAGCGGACGCCGGCCGGTAGAAGAGTTTCCTGCATTGGATTGTTGTCGGAGGATGCGTCAGGCCAATCGATCGTGCCGGCCGTCGAACTGCGGGCGGGCGCCGCCGTTGCCGGCCCCGCGTGGCGTGACCTCGCATCGCGTCTTGAACTGGATCCCGGGCTCCTGCCTATGCCACTGCCCGGGTCAGCAGGACCGATTTCCCGTTCAGATCATCTTGGGGCGGTCGCGTGAGCGGACTCCTCGTCCTCGTCCTGGCGGCCGCTGCGTGGATGGTCTTCCAACCGTCCCGGCGACTTGGCAAACGGGTGGTGCGTGCCCTGCCGGGTGCTCTCTCGGCTTCTGCAGCGGCTGGGGCCGTGGCCGGGGCTGAGGCGCGCACGCTGCGGAGACGCCCTCGCGCGGACGCATTGCCGCTCACGGTTCTCGTACAGCAGTTGGCCGCTCTCCTCCGGGGAGGCCGTTCGACGTCGAGGCTCTGGGAGGAACTCTGGATGGTGCATGGAGGCAGGGAACGCCGCCTTGGTTCAAGCGACGCGGAAGTCATTGATGCGCGACGAAAGCTGTCGTCTGGGTCTCTCCAAGTTCTCGCGGCTGCGCGGGCGGCCTCGATGATGGGGACGTCGGTGGCCGGAGCCATCAGGGCGTCGTCAGCGAAGGATCTTCAGGGCGGGAACTCCGTGGAACGCCGAATCTGGGGAGAGCTTGCTGCATGCTTGGACGTTGCGGAGGCGAGTGGTTGTCCCTTAGCCGACGTGCTGACCCGGTTCGCCGCCCAGCTTGAGGCCGAGGACGACGCCGGTGATGCGCGGCAAACTGCCTTGGCCGGCCCGAAAGCCACGGTGCGCCTTCTGACGTGGCTGCCGGTGTTCGGCTTGGGGTTGGGCATGATGCTGGGCGTGGACCCGCTGGGGGTCCTGCTGGCCAACGGCGCCGGATTGGCAGCGCTCGCGGCCGGGGGCGTCCTGACCGTCGCTGGCAGGCTCTGGTCATCTCGATTGGTGCATGCCGCAGCGGGGCGTTGACTGATGGGCTCGGCCTTTCCTGCACTCGCGGTGTCCCTGACATTGATCTTCGCAGCAATTCTCGAGCTGGCGTATCAGGGAAGAATCCAGCGGCGCACAGCCTTGCGGATGCTTCGCGGCTCACCTGGAAGGAACGGCACGTCCGGGCGCAACGGCCCGCCAGGGAACGTTCGCAGGGGTGAGTCCGTCGCTGCTTTCCCGAATCCCGAGGGCCAGGAAGGCTTGCGCAATGTACCGATGATTCTGGAGTTGGTGGCTGCCATGCTCGACTCCGGGGCGGGGCTCGGACGGTCCCTTGAGTTGATCGCCGGATGCGCGTCCCCGCAGCTTGGCCGCACCCTGGGGACCGTGGTTGCGGCACTCGACATCGGAGCGGAGTGGGAAACGGCATGGCGGAGTCCGGGCCAGCTGTGCGTTGAAGCGCGCAAGCTCAAGGATGCGCTCGCCTTCGCTGCCCTGACCGGCGCGCCATCCTCGGCCATCCTTTATGCCCAGGCCGCTCGCCTCCGGCGTGAACAGTTCAGGATGGCGGAAAAGCGCGCTGCCGCGCTCGGAGTGAAACTCGTGATTCCACTGGGTTTGTGTTCCTTGCCGGCCTTCATTTGTCTTGGGGTCGTCCCGGTGCTGTTGGCCATGCTTCCGTCCGGGGGATAGCCGGGGCCCCGCCCGGGTCGACTTGAGCGTTGCCGCACATGCCAGTTTCCCTCCACAGGAAAGGTCAGAAGCGAGTTTTCCACTTAGGAGACTTGAGGCCTTTCGAAGCCCAAATGCCAACGGAAGAGTCGAAGTACGGCCGGCAGCCAAGCCGGTGCGAAGAAAGGAACTGAAATGAACGCAACCGTCGATACCGCCCACACCGTCGATACCGCCCAGACCGCCCTGCCCCTTGCGCAGGTATCCCTTCCTCGGCCTGAGGCCGAGGTCCTTGAACTGTTCCCGGGCTCGTCGGGAAGGAAGCCCGTTCGGCTGCCAACCCTCCTGCATTCCAACGTTGAAACAGGCCGTGCGCGGCCCAGCGACGAATCTGCCGCTCCGAAACGGTCGAAGATGCGGCTCATGGGATCCGAGCTGGGGATGGCAACGGCCGAATATGCAATCGCAACGCTTGCCGCAGTGGGCTTCGCCGGACTCTTGGTGGTCATCCTTCGCAGCGAGGAAGTGCGTGGCTTCCTCCTCAACCTCATTCGCAGCGCGCTCTCCCTGCCATGACGCCGCGGTGGGGTTCAGAGCGCCGTGCGGGGAATTCGATTCATCAGCGGGTATTGGCTTGGCGGTTCGCCGCGAAGCAACCCCGTTCCGCTGAGGGAAGTGCGCTGCAGTGGCCTCCTTCGATCAGACGGCCTTCTCCGACGGAGAAGCTGGATGTCCCGCGGAGGGACCGTCGGCGAGATGCTTGCCCTGAGAGGGACCACGGCGCCGTCACTGCGGAATTCGCGGTGACACTGCCAGCTGTCCTGCTTCTTTTGGCCTTGCTTCTGGCAGGATCGGCCGCGGGAATTACGCAGCTTCGCTTGGAAGAGGCGGCCAGGGCAGGAGCCAGGGCCCTCGCCCGCGGAGATGGCCACGCGGTCGTAGACGGAATCGTTCGAAGACTGGCAGGCGATGGCGCCTCGGCTGCCGTTTCCGAAGACGGCGAATGGATCAACGTCACAGTCTCCGCCCGGGTCGCCGGCCCGTTGGGCTCTCTCATCCCGTGGAGGCTTTCGGCGACGGCATCGGCAAGGGGAGAGGCCCCGCAATCGTCGGCGGCCACCGTTCCATTCCTCGCCCGGGATGGCGTTGTGGATTTCAGAGGTTCTGTGCCGTTGCTTGGGCTCGAAGCCGCTGTGGAAGAGGTCGCGGCGTGAGGGCAGGTAGCGCCCGCGCCAGCGATGGCTCCGGCGAGGCGAAGCGCGGCGTGAGGGCAGGTAGCGCCCGCGCCAGCGATGGGGGGCGTGTTGCGGAATACGGTTCGGGAACCATCCTCGCCGTTGCTCTGGGCCTTGCTGTCATGATCTGCATGGCGGCGGCGTTCATGCTGGCCCAGGCCGTGGCGATGGGGCACCGCGCAGCATCTGCCGCCGATCTCGCGGCGCTGGCAGGAGCCGACGCAGCCCGCGGCCTGACCACGGGAGATCCTTGCGTGGTCGCGAGCGAAACGGCCGCGCGGCAGGGAGCTTCGCTGTCGGCATGCACGGTGGGCGAAGGCGGGATCGTGGAGATCCGCACTGAGCTGGACCGCGGCGCAGTCTTCGGGACCGCGACCGGCCGCTCTCGCGCCGGGCCTCCTCCCTAGAACAGCCCGGACCGGCGTCTAAGCCGCGTCCCGCAGGAGCACGTTGATCAGCGTGACTGCGGCGTCCTTGTCCAGCGGATTGTTCTTGTTGCCGCATTTGGGGGACTGGACGCAGGAAGGGCAGCCGGTATCGCACTCGCATGCTTTGATGGCGTCCCTTGTGGCGGTCAACCACACTTTGGCTTTTTCGAAGCCACGTTCGGCAAATCCGGCACCGCCTGGATGGCCGTCGTAGACAAAGATCGTGGGAACTCCGGTGTCGGCGTGGAGCGCCGTTGAGACTCCACCGATATCCCAACGATCACTCGAAGCGACCAGCGGGAGAAGCCCGATGGCGGCGTGCTCGGCGGCGTGAAGCGCACCCGGGAACTGCGCCTCAACGAGGCCTGCTCCAGTCAGCGAACGGTTGTGAACCACAAACCATACCGCCTTGGTGAAAAGATCCCTGGCCCCGAGTTCCAGCGGTTCTTCCCCCAAAACTTCATTGGAAATCAGTGCCTTGCGTTGGAAGGAGACCACCTGTGTTGTTACCCTCACTTCGCCGAAGTGGACCGCGATATCGCCCCATTCCATGGTCCGGAGAGTCTGCAGGACCTCGATCTGGGTCACGTCCCGTGCTGTGGTGTAGTAGTCCGGGTTGGTTCGACGAACCACTACACAATGGTCCTCTTCGTTCAGTTCCTCGACCAAGTAACTGTCGCCCTGGTGCACATAGATCGCGCCTGTGTGGGCCTGGTAGTGGGTTTGCGGCGAGTCCATGGTGCCCAACAGGGAGCCAGTCTCGGAGTCAACGATGCTTACGGGGCCGCCTCCATCTGCCCGGAGGTTCACCATGGCTGCGGCGCTCTCGGGATGGGTCCAGAACCAGCCCGCAGGCCGTTTCCTCAGGTAACCCTGTTCCACCAGCTGATTCAGCAGGGATTCGGATGTTGGCCCGAACAGCTCAAGTTCGGGCACGCCGATCGGGAGCTCGGCGGCTGCCGCGCACAGGTGGGGCCCGAGCACATAGGGGTTTCCGGGATCGAAGACGGTGGCCTCGACTGACACATCAAAGATCGCCTCCGGATGGTTGACGAGGTAAGTGTCCAAGGGATCGTCGCTTGCCACGAAGGCCGCAATGGCGTCTTGGCCTGCACGCCCCGCTCGTCCGATCTGTTGGAACAGGGATGCCCTCGTCCCGGGCCAGCCGGCTACCAGCACTGCATCGAGTCCGGAAATGTCGATACCCAATTCCAATGCCGATGTGCTGGAGACGCCAAGCAGCTCACCGGAACGCAATGCCTTTTCCAAAGCCCGTCTCTCCTCGGGGAGATAGCCGGAGCGGTACGCGGCAACCCGTTGGGGCAGGCTGGGGTCCACCTCATCGAGGAGGCGTTTGGTGATCGACGAAATTGTTTCTGCGCCGCGCCTGGACTTGATGAAGGCGATGGTACGGACACGGGAGGACACCAGATTGGCCAGCAAGTCCGCGGTCTCGGCCACGGCGGTCCGGCGGGATTTTGCCCCGTTTTCGCCCTTCAGCTCGGTCAGGGCGGGTTCCCAAAAAGCCACCGTAGTGGAGCCATGCGGTGAACAGTCCTCGGAAACTTCGCGGACGGGAGTGCCAATCAGCCGCGCAAAGGATGTGCCGGGGTCCGACGCTGTCGCCGACGCCGCAATGAAGACCGGTTCAGGAAAGGAGGTGCCGGCACCGTAGTAGGCGCAGATTCGCCGGAGCCGCCGCATGAGGTTGGCGACATGGGACCCGAACACCCCGCGGTAGCTGTGGGCCTCGTCCACGATGACGTACCGCAACCGACGGAAGAAACGGGCCCACCACGTGTGGTTGGGCAGTATCCCGAAGTGCAGCATGTCGGGGTTGGCGAGGATGAAGTTGGCGTGATCACGGATCCAGCGGCGCTGGGACTGCTCGGTATCGCCGTCGTACGTTTCCGCCCGGACCGTGGGGAGCTTGAGGGCGCGGATCGCTGCCAGCTGGTCGGCTGCAAGTGCTTTGGTGGGAGAGAGATACAGGGTGACGGCGCCGTCGTCGTGGATCCTGCCCGGCTCGGACAGCACCCGCAACTCGGAACGATGGATCGCGTCGAGGGCAGGCAGCTGATAGGCGAGCGACTTCCCGGAGGCGGTCCCCGTGGCGATGACGACGTTCTGGCCGGAGTGGGCGAGCTCGGCTGCTTCGATCTGGTGCCGGTACGGTTCGTGGATGCCCAAGGTTCCGTAGGCGGCAACGACATCGGGATGGGTCCAGGCCGGCCATGGCTCATGGATCGCCTGGCGCGCCGGAATAGTGCGGACGTGTCGCAACTGCTCCGGGTCCGGGCTCCTGCCCAGAAGGGAGATCATCGATTCAGTTGCGTTCACTTGAACATTCTGTCACCGCGCCGGAACCGACCGGCGCCGAAGGCCGGCTACGCCACAGACAGGTCAGTCTCGTCGACCGGTTTGGTGGACATCATGAGCACCTGGCACACGTGCTTCCAGCCAAGGTGCGAATAGAGATGCTGTCCATCCAACGAAGCCAGGAGCAGACCGCTTTCAACATCGTATTGAAATGCCTGCGCGGCGAGGGCTTTCATGATGAAACTGCCCAGGCCCCGGCGCTGGTAGTTGGGCTCGGTGACGATTTTGTCGAACACTGCTGTCTGCTTGACCACGTATACCTGGCCGCTGGCTGCCACCTCTTCGCCGGCATGGACCACGGCGTAATGGACGCCCTTGCTGTCGAAGGTGGTGAGCTTGAGGTCGTCATCCGAGAGCCATGGATCTTCCGCATCTTGTGTCCCCATGTCCACGATCATCATGGTCTGGGAATCGGAGGTGACGTTCAGCCCGTTCTCGCGGGCCAACTGGGTATAGCGGCCGGCGTCGTTCGTGAGGATCGTCAGGATACGAGTGTCCGCCTGGGCGGTCTTGGCAGCCAGCTCGGCGAATTCGGCATCCGACGGGTCATGTGCGAAGAATTCCCAATCGCCGGTTTTGTCCGCACGCAGGGCTGCCGGGAACCGGCCTTCCTTTCGCGTTTCATAGCTCCGGGACCCGGACCAGCCAGCCACCCAGACTTCGAGCAGCTCAGCGATGTCTTCAACCAAGGCGTCGTGACTCATGTAGAGAGACTATGCCAGCGGTCTGGGAATCAACAGGGGCGGTCAGTAACAGCTCCATTAACACTTAGGGCGGCCCGACGACGGCCCGACAGCTGGGTTTGGGGCCACCAAGTACCCTTAAATACGTGGCTTTAAACAGAATTGTGCTCTTCTATGGCTTTACTCCGATTGCGGACCCGGACGCCGTTCGGCTCTGGCAGCGTGCCCTGTGCGAGAAGCTCGGCCTGACCGGACGCATCCTTATTTCGCGCGACGGCATCAACGCCACAGTTGGCGGGGAACTGAACAACGTCAAGCAGTACGTGAAGACCACCAAGGAATACAAGGGCTTCCACGGTATCGACTTCAAATGGTCCGAAGGCGGAGCCGACGACTTTCCGAGGCTCAGCGTCAAGGTTCGCGATGAGATCGTGTCCTTCGGCGCCCCCGGCGAACTGAAGGTGGATGAGAACGGCGTCGTCGGCGGCGGCACCCACCTTCAGCCTGAAGAGCTCCACGCGCTCCTGGAGGAAAAGAGGGCGGCCGGGAAGGATGTGAAGTTCTTCGACGGACGCAACGCCTTCGAAGCCCAGATCGGCAAGTTCAAGGACGCGATTGTTCCCGACGTCGCCACGACCCACGACTTCATCAAGGAACTCGACTCGGGAAAATACGACGATCTCAAGGACCAGCCTGTCGTCACCTACTGCACAGGCGGAATCCGTTGCGAAGTCCTGTCCAGCCTCATGGTGAACCGCGGTTTCAAGGAGGTTTATCAACTCGACGGCGGGATTGTCCGCTACGGCGAAACCTATAAGGACCAGGGCCTGTGGGAAGGCTCCTTGTACGTTTTCGACAAACGCATGCACGTGGAATTCAGTGAGGACGCCAAGACCATCGGCCAATGCGTCCGCTGCCAGGCGCCCACCAATAAATTTGAAAATTGCTCCAATCTGAGCTGCCGCAACCTCACACTGTACTGCGCGGAATGTGCCTCGAGCCCGGAAACGTTGCGTTGCCCGGAAGGCTGCGCTGCCTAGCTCCGGTCATCAGATCCGGCTCACCCGGTACGCGAAATTCGCCGGTGCATTGGCGGTGATCGTGATAACCAGGATGGCGTCCGTGTCCAGCTTCAGGACCTTGACCCTTGTGGTGCCGCACCGCAGCATCACATCGGTGAGGACTTCGCTTCCGTTCCGCACGATGAATTCGGCGCTGCGGGCACCTCGGCACGCCAGAGTCACCGCGTACGTGCCCCCGGGAAGCTGGGTGGTCTCTTCGTCGCGGGATTCGCCGGCCGACAACACGCCGAAGTTGCTATAGAAGGACAGCCCGTTCACGTCCGGAAGCACGTCCTGCGCCCAGGCCTTCAGCGCGTCGCCCGTGACGGTTTGTCCCAGCCCAGGGTCTCGCGTCAGTACCGGATCCGTGATGGCCGCCGACGGCGGACTGCTTGCCGCCGCACGACCGTCCCCGTAGGTGTATTCGCACGACGCCATGGTGCCGCACACGAGCACACCGCAAAGCACGACGGCGGGAATCGCCGGCCGCGTCGTCGCTACCTTCAGGGCGCGTGCCCACCCCATCATCCGACTCTACGCCGGGCTGTAGGCCCGAACGAGGGGGCGGGTTACGAAGCCGGTACCAGTTGGTACGCGTAGATCACGGGAGCATCGACGCTGCTTGCGCTGATGCTCAGCGGACCTGTCGAGGGAATCTTGATACGGGACGTTTCGCGGCTGCCATTGCATGCCGCCCCGGCCTCTGTGATCTGCGTATGGCCCGAGGAAACGTCGAAGAATGCCTTGCCGCCGCCGTCGCAGGCCACAGTCAAGGTGTAGCTACCGGCGGCGACGTTCGCGAAGCTCTTGACCAGGGGGTCGCGGTTCAGGATTTTCCCGGAGTCCTCCAGGACGACCCCGGCTGCCGAGGGCATGGTTGTCGCCTTCCACGCGGGGATGTCGGCGTTGGATACAGACCCTCCCGAGGAGCACGCCGTCATCGCGAGGGTGGCTGCGGCGATGAGCAAAAGTGCGGCGCGACGCCAAGTGGAGGGGTGAAATGCCATGATTCAACGCTACCTGCTCGAACGCCTCCCCGCCGACGCCGGAACCCGGCGAGACCCGCCAGCTACCCCCAATAGACTTGAACGGTGACTGATCCCGCAACGCCCGCCATCTTTGGGACCGCCCCCGCCACCCTCGACGCTCCGCGCAGCGACCTTCCCGAGCTGCTCACAGCGCTCGCCGACGACCTGCGGAACGTTGGCTACACCGTGGACGGCGTGGCAGCACTTCTGGGAGGGTCCGCTCACGCCGCTCTCGCCCGGGATCAGCTCATCCCTGCACTCATCGTCACCGAACCGGCTGCCTTGACCGGAGACCCGGCGACGGACCGCGCGAAAGCCGCGCTCGCCGTCGTCGTACGTTTGTGGCTTCTCGCTGTCCCGCAAACCGAAGGCGACGTCGACGCCGCCCTGCCGCGCGTCCGCACCTCGGGCCTGATTGAGCTTGGCTTGGTGGAGAAGAACGACGGCGGCGCTGTCGCTGCCAAAGTGGATTTGCGGCCGTACGGCTGGGAGGGCGACTCCGGAGCAGACAACAGTCGGAGCGGCGGCGCCGATCTGTGGGTCTCCAGCGATCTCGCCGCCCACCAGCAGCCCGGCGTGCTCCGGCACGACCACGTGCTGGGCATCGGGCAGGCATCCACCACGCTTGTCCAGACCACCATCCGGCGGCACTCGAAACGCGCCCTCGACCTCGGGACGGGCTGCGGGATCCAGACTTTCCATCTCCTGCACCACTGCGAGCACGTCACGGCCACGGATATCTCCGAACGGGCCCTCGCGTTCACCCGCTTTAATCTGATGCTCAATGCGGAGGCCCTGCACGTTGACCCTGCTGATCTCGAATCGCGGGTGAGCTTGCGGCTGGGCTCGCTCCTGGAACCCGTGGCCGGTGAGACTTTCGATCTGGTGGTGTCCAATCCGCCTTTCGTCATTACGCCGCGAAGTGCCGGCGAGCACTCTTCGGAGCAGTTCACCTATCGCGACGGCGGGCTGCCCGGCGACGACATCGTCGCCAACCTCGTCCGCACGCTGCCCGATGTCCTCGCGCCCGGCGGCACGGCGCAGATGCTCGGCAACTGGGAGATCCCTGCGGGCAGCGGCTGGAGCGAACGGCCTGCGTCGTGGCTGGCGGGGTCCGGCACGGAGGCGTGGTTCATCCAGCGGGAACAGGTGAGTCCCGAGCTGTACGCGGAGACGTGGTTGCAGGACGCCTCCGAAGGCCGCGACCGTAGGCTCTACCGTGATGCCTATGCGGCCTACCTGGAGGACTTCGCGTCCCGCAATGTGGAGGCAATTGGCTTCGGAATGATCTGGCTCCGGCGGCCGCTGGGCGAGTATCCAGGAACTGCGCAGACCCGTTTCGAAGAAATCACCTACCCCATCGAGCAACCGATCGGCCCGCACCTTGCCGCCGCCGTCGAACGCGCCGACTGGCTGGTCACCGACGAGCTCTCCGACGCCCACCTGGTAGTGGCCGAAGACGTGACCGAGGAACGCCACCAGCGGCCCGGCGCCGAACACCCAGGCGTCATCCTGTTGCGCCAAGGCGCGGGGCTGCGCCGGACGAATCTACTGAGCACCGAGCTCGCCGGCTTCGTGTCGGCATGTGACGGCGAGTTGTCCGTCCGCCAGCTGATCGGTGCCTTGGCCGCTCTGCTGGGTGGAGCGGACGACTTCGACGACGACGCATTCCGCGCACGGCTGCTTTCGGACGTGGAGAACCTTGTCCGCGACGGCTTCCTGCTTCCCGCGGCATAGGACATTTGCGCCGGCACCGGCGGATAAACTGTTCCGGTGAATGAAGACAATGGGGGACCCGCCGGGCTGGCATCCCCGAAGCGCCGGAAACGGCCCGAGAAGACGGTGGAGATCACCGACCCCAAAGCGATCCGTGCGCTTGCGCATGCCGCCCGGCTTGAGGTCATCTCGGAGCTGTATTCCACGCAGTTGAGCCGCACGGCCACGGAGCTCGCCGCGCAGACAGGGCTCACGCCGAGCGCCATGAGCTATCACTTGAGGGCCCTCCAGAAATGGGGGATTGTGACGGCTGCGGACAACGAGGGCGATGCGCGCGAACGCCGTTGGAAGGCCGCGGGTTCGGACTTCACCATCAAATCCGGCGGCAACGCTCCGAGCCCGGAGATCGCCGTCGTCGAACTCGAACTGGACGCCTTCCGGCGTCGGGCCACCGCGTTTACCCGGGCCCGGGGTGAGCGGCGCCAGCGCGGAGAGGCCGCGAACGAGGCAGCCGCCATGGTGCTGTCCAGCGATCTGCTTTACTTGACTCCGGATCAGCGGACGGATCTCAAGGCCAAATTCCAGAACCTCATCAGGTCATATGAACTCGAAGATCCCACGCGGATTCCCGAAGGAGCGGTGCGAATCGCTACGATGTGGTCGATGATTCCAGACGACCGGACGCCGTCTTCAACATAGCCCAGACTCACTGATCCTCCACACCAACTGTGCACATGAAAACGCACGATTCTGCAAAATATGGTGAACTAGGCCAATATGGGCACGAGCCCAAGCAATTCATTTTTCTGTAGGAGAACCGTGCCCAGCAAGGCAAAAACCGGCAAGAAACTCGTGATCGTGGAGTCTCCGGCCAAGAGCAAGACCATCGCCAAGTACCTGGGCGAAGGCTTCATTGTCGAGGCCTCGATCGGTCACATCCGCGACCTCCCACAGCCCTCGGACCTCCCTGCAGAACTGAAGAAGACCTCGGTGGGCAAGTTCGCCGTAGACATCGAGAACGACTTCAAACCGTATTACGTCGTGTCTCCGGACAAGAAGAAAAAAGTCGCCGAACTCAAGGCCCAGCTGAAAGATGCTGACGCGCTCTATCTCGCAACCGATGGGGACCGCGAGGGCGAGGCCATCGCGTGGCACCTCCTGGAGGTCCTGAAACCCAAGGTTCCCGTCTACCGCATGACCTTCGGTGAAATCACCAAGGAAGCCATCCACCGCGCCATGGACAACCTGCGCGACGTCGACAGCGCCCTCGTCGATGCCCAGGAAACGCGCCGCATCCTGGACCGCCTGTACGGATACGAAATCTCCCCGGTGCTGTGGCGCAAGGTTGCCCGTGGCCTGTCGGCCGGCCGAGTTCAGTCCGTGGTGACCCGCATGGTGGTCGACCGTGAACGCGAACGCATGGCCTTCAAGTCCGCATCGTACTGGGACCTGACCGGCCAGTTCGGTACCGGCTCCGCGACGTTCAAAGCGAAGCTTGCCGCCGTCGACGGCGCGAAGGTAGCCAGCGGCCGTGACTTCAACGACGACGGTGTCCTCACCTCCGCGAACGCGGTGCACCTCAACGAGGAACTCGCGACGTCGTTGGTCGCCGGACTCGAGAACGCGGACTTCCGCGTCCGTTCGGTCGACACCAAGCCCTACACGCGCCGTCCCGCGGCGCCGTTCACGACGTCGACCCTTCAGCAGGAGGCCGGACGCAAGCTGCGCTTCTCCTCCAAGAGCACCATGCAGATCGCCCAGCGCCTGTATGAAAACGGCTACATCACCTATATGCGTACGGACTCGTCCGCCTTGAGCGACGAAGCCCTCACGGCCGCACGCCGCCAGGCCGCCGAACTGTACGGTCCCGAGTACGTGCCCCAGTCTCCGCGCGTCTACGCCAACAAGGCCGCCAACGCGCAGGAAGCCCACGAAGCCATCCGCCCCGCGGGTGACTCTTTCCGCACACCGGCCCAGGTGGCCAACCACCTGACCGGCGACGCTTTCCGCCTCTACGAACTCATCTGGAAGCGCACCATTGCCTCCCAGATGGGCGACGCCAAGGGCTCCACCGCCACCATCCGCCTCGGCGCAGTGGCTAGCGATGGTCGCGACGCCGAGTTCTCGGCATCCGGAACGGTCATCACCTTCCCGGGCTTCCTCGCGGCCTACGAAGAAGGCAAGGACGAGAGCCGCGGCGACGACGATTCCGACGAAGCCCGGCGCCTGCCCAACGTGGCCAAGGACGATTCCCTCACCGCTTCGGAAATTGTTGCCGTTGGCCACGAGACCTCGCCGCCGCCGCGGTACACGGAAGCATCGTTGACGGCAGAGCTGGAAAAGCGCGGCATCGGCCGTCCGTCCACCTACGCGTCCACGATCTCCACCATCCAGGACCGCGGCTACGTCCGGAAGCAAGGGTCTGCGCTGGTTCCCAGCTGGATCGCCTTCTCCGTGATCCGCCTGCTGGAGCAGCACTTCACCGACTACGTGGACTACGAATTCACGGCGGACATGGAAGGTGACCTGGACAAGATCGCCAACGGCCAGGCCGTCGGTGCTGCTTGGCTCAAGCACTTCTACTACGGTGAAGACGCCGATCCGGGTCTCCTGAGCATCGTCAACAACCTCGGTGAAATCGATGCGCGCGAGATCAACTCGGTGCCGATCGCCGAAGGTATTACGCTGCGAGTCGGCAAGTTCGGCCCGTACCTGGAAAGCTCGATCCCCACTATCGATCCCAAGACCGGCGAGGTCGTGGAGTCGGCGCGTGCCAACGTCCCCGAGGACCTCGCACCGGACGAGCTCACTGCGGCCAAAGCCGTGGAGCTGATGGAAACGGCTGCCCCCGAGGAACGTGTCCTGGGTGCAGACCCGCACACCGGGCACACCGTGGTTGCGAAGAACGGCCGCTACGGCGCTTATGTCACCGAGATCATCCCCGAGATGACGGAAGAGCAACTGGCAAACCAGCCGGTGGAGTACTACAAAAACGGCAAACCCAAGCCGCCGAAGAAGCCCGTCAAGGCCAAGCCGCGCACAGGCTCGCTCTTCAAGTCAATGTCCGTTGACTCGGTAACGCTCGATGAAGCCATTCAACTCATGAGCCTGCCCCGCGTCCTCGGCGCGGACGCCGAAGGCAACCCCATCACGGTGCAGAACGGCCGCTTCGGGCCCTACCTGAAGAAGGGCACGGACTCGCGGTCCATTGGATCCGAGGAAGAGATCTTCACGATCACCCTGGACCAGGCACTGGAAATCTACTCCCAGCCGAAGCAGCGTGGTGCCCGTGCTGCCGTGCCGCCCCTGGCCGAGTTCGGTCCGGACCCTGTCTCGGAGAAGAACATCGTGGTGAAGGAAGGCCGTTTCGGCCCGTACATCACCGACGGCGTCACCAACATCACCGTTCCGCGCGCCACGTCCTTGGAGGAGCTGACCCGGGAGCAGGCCATCGAACTGCTTGCCGAGAAGCGCGCCAAGGGCCCGGTCAAGCGGACCACCACGACGGCCCGCAAGGCTCCCGCGAAGAGGGCTGCGGCGAAGAAGTAGTTTCGGGGGCAGCTCCGAACGGGAGCAATCCTCTGCGTGCTCGCTCGTTCCTCGCTTAGACGCACGCTGCCGGATCACTCCCGTTCGGACTGCTGGTCGGATGATTAGGGAATTCCGGGTTTCCACATAGCTCGATTGGCTGCTTCCGGGCACTCCGCTGTTCGCCGAAGCTTGTGCAGTGAACAGTTACGGAAACATTGACTCCGTCGTCCCGGTGGACCCGCTAGCGGAACTTTGGGATTACATGGAACCGGCGAAGTCCTCGGCAGCTTCTGCACCGCCAGGCGCTCAAACCGCTGTGCTTTCGGCGCGCTCAAACTCGGGAGTGCCTCCGCTTCCCGCGGGCGGGAACATGTGGCGGACGGAGGAATTGCTGTCCCAAGGACTGAACAAGCGACACATCAATGAGAACCTCCGCTCCGGCGCACTGGTGAGGGTCCGGACCGGCGTCCTGGTCCGGGGCACCTTCTGGCATGGGCTTTCGGACGATGGCCGGGAGCGCGCTCAGTTGGCGGCGTATTGCCATCGGACCCTCCGCGTTACGGCGGATGGGTTGACGTTCAGCCACACCTCCGCCGCACGACTGCACCGTTTGTTTTTGTGGAGGGCGGACCAGTTGATCCACGTCATCATTCCCTACCACGCAGCCAGTGGATCCCACGCTGCCGACGTCAGGGCCCATTCAGGCCCGCTCCTGCCCGGGCAGAGGATCGAGATTGACGGACTTCCAGTGACAGCACTCGACCGCACCGTTCTGGACTGCGCGCAGATACTTAATTATCGGCAGGGCCTGATTCTCGTGGACCACGGCTTGAGGCTCGGATGCAATCGTGAGTGGCTGGAGTCAGCGTGCGCCAATCTGGTCGGTGCCCGGGGAGTCACCGCGGTCCGAAAAGCACTGGCCTTTGCGAACCCGTTGTCCGAGTCCCCGGGGGAGACACTGACCCGGGACGCGATCGCCAGGCTCGGCTTCCCGGATCCCGTGCTCCAGCTGCGGGTCCAAACACCCCGTGGCGCCTACCGGTTCGATTTCGCGTGGCCGCACCTTCGGGCCGCGCTCGAATTCGACGGCAAGGCAAAGTATTTCGACTACAAGCCAACTGCGGAAGTGATCTTCGAAGAACGGCAAAGGGAGAAACTGCTGACTGAGCAGGGCTGGCGGATCCTGCGCATTGAGTGGAAAGGGCTCTTCGACGAACGCGGCCTGAAAGTGCGTTTGCTCAGGCTTCTTCGGGGCTGAGATCGTGGGTCCGGGCCGGGGGCTACGTTCCGGAACGCAGCCCCCGGCCCGCACCCACGATCGCGACGGCGGGCGGGCAGGCTCGACGGCGGGCGGGCGTCGGGAGGGCCGGGATCGAGGCCAGAGAGAGGCCAGCGAGAGGCCCGGGAATTGCTTCGGACAGGGGAACCGTGATCGAGTGGAATCATGACAGATCAGCCTGCACCCCCGGAATCCCTGCCTTTGAACGACCTTGAGTCCAAGCTCGCAAAGTCCGGGCAACCCGACGCGAACCCGGTGGACGTCATCCTGGCCTTCCTGAACAACGAGGTCTACATCCTGAGCACCGACAACTTGGATAAGCCTGACGCCGCCGTGGAGCCACTTGTCCTCGCCAACTCCGAGGGCCAGCCCGTACTCGCCGTTTTCAGCCACCCGAGCCGGGTGGAGTCGCACTTCCTTGAGGCCGCACCCAACGTCCTCGGCACCCACGGTTCTGCGATTCTGGACAGCATCGGTGACGAGCTGGGCCTCGTGATCAACCCCGGCAGCGAGCACGGCTTCGAGATGGGTCCGGAAGGCATCGCCAACGTCCGCCGTGACTTCACCCGCGCCGACGAAGCCGACGAAGCCGATGAAGCCGACGAAGCCGCCGACCCAACTGCCGAAGCACGCACCGACGGACCCCGGGACTAATTGACTAACCGCCGGCACGAATCGGCAGTCGAACTTGCTTCACACGCTTCGAATCGGGGAATAATGGCAGAATGCGTCTTGGCGTCCTAGACATCGGTTCCAACACCGTCCATTTGCTTTTGGTGGATGCGCATCCAGGCGCACGCCCGGTCGCGTTTGCCTCCCATAAGCGACCGCTTTCGCTGGTTCAGTTCCTGGACGCCGACGGTAACATCAACGACGCCGGACAACACGAGTTGATCGAATTCGTCCTCGAAGCGTGGGAGTTCGCAGCCCGCCACAAGGCCGAGGACCTCCTGGCTTTTTGTACTTCGGCCATCCGCGAAGCCACCAACGGCGTCGAGGTCCTTGCCCGGGTGAAGCACGAGACCACCGTGACCCTGCAGGAACTGACCGGCAGCGAAGAAGCATCCATGACGTTCTTCGCGGTCCGCCGCTGGTACGGCTGGGGCGCCGGTCCAATCCTGGACCTGGACATCGGCGGTGGCTCCTTCGAAATGGCGCTCGGCCAGGACGAGCTGCCCGAGCTCGCAGTGTCAGTACCGCTTGGCGCCAGCCGTTTGACCAGGGACTGGCTCCACAATGACCCGCCTACGGCTAAGAGCGTCAAAGAGCTGCGCAAGTACATCCGCCACACTCTCAAGCCCGTGGTGCGTGAGTTCAAGCAACTGGGCCGGGCCAACCTGGTGGCCGGAACCTCCAAGACCTTCCGTTCGCTTGCGCGCATCGCGGGCGCGGCACCGAGCGGCGCCGGCCCGTACGTCAAGCGCGAACTCCACGCCACGGACCTTGGTCTCTGGGCGCAGCGGATCTCGGCCATGACCGTCGAGGATCGGCTGTACCTTCCGGGCGTCTCGGATGCGCGGGCGGCGCAGATCCTTGCGGGTGCCCTCGTGGCCGAGGCCGCATTGGAAATGTTCGAGTTTCCCAGCATGGAGATCTGCCCTTGGGCCTTGCGCGAGGGATTGATCCTGCGCCGGCTCGACCAGCTGATCTTCGATGGCCCGCTGGCCCCGGCTCCGCATGTCGGGCTCGGAGGCGCGGTACCGGTACCACGCCAGGGCGCCAACACCGGAACGGCCGCGCCCGCGGCAGTATCTTTACCAATCCCCATCGCCGGGAGGCAGGCCAACTAACATGAGCACCGACGTCGAGCATTCCGAAGAAGACACGCCGAGGATCCCGGTGGCGCTATCCAGCGCCTCTGTCTATCCGCTCAGCGTCCATGACGCCTTTGCCGTGGCCCAGGACCTGGGGTACGACGGTGTCGAGGTGATGGTGACTAACAACGCCACCAGCCAGAACCCGGATGCCCTCATCCAGCTAAGCCATCGATACGACCAGCAGATCGTCTCCATCCACGCCCCCACCCTGCTCCTGACCCAGCAGGTTTGGGGTCCGGCGTGGAACAAGATCGAGATGTCCTGCCAGATGGCGCGCGAAGTCGGCTGCAACACCGTGGTGGTCCATCCGCCGTTCCGCTGGCAGTCGAACTACGCAGAGAACTTCGCTGCCGGTGTCCGCGAGATCGCGGCGATGTATCAGGTGCACATCGCGGTAGAGAACATGTACCCGTGGCGCGTGCGCGGCCGTGAGGCGCTCGCTTACCTTCCGCACTGGGATCCGATGGGCCAGGATTACGACGACGTCACCTGGGACTTCTCGCACGCGGCCACAGCGGGTGCCAACAGCCTTGAGGCGATCCGGGCGCTCGGGAGCAAGCTCCGCCACGTCCACCTCACGGATGGTTCGGGCTCGGGCAAGGACGAACACTTGATCCCCGGCTACGGGACCCAACAGTGCGCCGAGGCGCTGCAGTATCTTGCATCCAACGGATTCGAGGGCACCGTGGTTGCCGAGATTTCGACACGCAAGGCCAAAGCTGCCGGTGAACGCGAGGAATGGCTCGCCGAGACGCTGCGTTTTGCGCGCCAGCACTTGGGAGCCCCGCTCGTGGGAGCCTTCGAGATCTAAGCTCCTTAAACGAGAAAGCACCGGCGGTCGATACGGGAAAATGGGGGGAAACCCGTTCGACCACCGGTGCTTGTGGCGGACATCCCCATGCCCGCCTCATCACTCGCACCCTCAATGAGGTAATTACTACGTTACGGAGCGATATTGGGTGCAGCCTGCAATAATCTTGGGAACTAGCTGGGAATCCTGGGCACCTCTGGACAGTACGGCATTGGTTCTGCGGTGGCGCAGCTGAACTGGCATCATGGAGCCATGAGCAACCGAATCGCATTCCTTGGCTGTGGGTCCATGAACGAGGCCATCCTGGGCGGCCTGCTTGCCGCCGGAACGGATCCCTCGGACGTCGTCGCAACCGTACGTCGAGCAGAGCGCGCCGCCGAACTGGCTGAGCGCCACCATGTCATGACCATCGCCGGAGCCGAGGAGCCAGACAACAACAAGCTGGCTACGAAGGGCGCTTCGGTTGTCATACTTGGTGTCAAGCCTGTCGGCATTGCCGATCTCGCACGGGAAATCTCGCCCTCGCTGGCTAAGAACACCATTGTGATCAGCGTTGCCGCCGCTGTGTCCATCGCCCAGCTGGAAGCAGCCCTTCCCGCAGGTCAGCCGGTCATCCGCACCATGCCCAACACGCCCGCCAAACTCGGACGTGGGGTGGTCTCCGTTTCAGCTGGGACCAACTGCACGCCCGAGCAGCTCCAGCTGGCCAAGGACATCCTCGCCGCCGCCGGCACCGTGGTCGAGATCCCGGAGGAGCAGGTGGATGCACTGTCCGCCATCAGCGGCTCTGGCCCCGCGTACGCGTTCTACCTTGCCGAGGCCATGGCGGCCGCCGGCGTCGAGCTTGGCCTGGACCCCGAGCTCTCCCTCATGATTTCACGCGAGACTGTGGCAGGCGCGGGTTTCATGCTTGCGGAGCCGGGTGCGGACCCCACTGCGCTGCGCATCGCCGTGACCAGCCCCAATGGCACCACGGAACGTGCCATCGCGGCATTCAACGACGGCGGCATACCTGCGATCATCGCCGACGGAGCCCGCGCGGCAGCGGCCCGGGCCGCGGAGATCACGCAGCAGCTCGCCTAGTTCCAGGCGGCCGCAGCCAGAGTCAGCTACGGTCGCGCCGCGAACCGTTCCAGCAGGTCCACGTGCCCGGACACAATCAACATGTCGCGGCCGGAAACTTTCGTGTCCGGCCGGGCGTAGGTGAAGTCCTCGCCGGGGGACTTCACGCCGACAATGGTCACGCCGTACTTGGAACGGACCTTGGACTCATCCAGCGTGAAGCCCACTGTTTCCTTGGGCGGATACATTTTCACGATGGCGAAATCGTCGTCGAACTCGATGAAGTCCAGCATGCGCCCGGAGACCAGGTGTGCCGCACGGACGCCCGCGTCGGCCTCGGGGTAGATGACGTGGTTGGCGCCGATGCGGGTGAGGATCTTGCCGTGCGATGCCGTGATGGCTTTCACCCAGAGGTGTTCGATGCCCAGATCCACGAGGTTCACTGTGATCAGCACGGAGGACTCGATCGACGTTCCCACGCCCACCACGGCAGAGCTGAATTCCTGCGCGCCGAGCTGGCGGAGGGCATCGATGTTGGTGGCGTCGGCCTCGACGACGTGGGTCAGCACGGAAGCCCAGTTCTGGACGAGCGTGCGGTCCCGCTCGATGGCCAGGACTTCGCGTCCCTGCTTGACGAGCTGCTCGGCGGTGGCAGCACCGAATCGGCCCAAGCCGATCACCAGCACGGGCGCGTTGTGCGCCGGCCGGTTGGGGGCGCCTGTTGAATTAGCCAATGATCGGCCTCTCTTCCGGATAATGGAATAGCTGCCTGCGCTGGCGGAGGGCCAGGGCTGAGGCAAGGGTTATGGTGCCGATGCGGCCGGCGAACATGAGTGCGGCGAGAACGTAGACCCCCGACGGCGGCAGCTCGGCGCTGAGGTTCGTGCTAAGTCCCACAGTTGCAAAGGCCGAAATGGTTTCGAAGAGCACCCGGTCCAGGCTCGCGCCGCTGATGGCCAACAGCAGGAATGCGGATGCGCAAACCAAGGTAGCACCGGCGACGATCACCGAGATGGCTACCCGCATGGTGCCTTCGGGGATCGTGCGCCCGTAAACTTTGACGTCGTCGTCGCCCCGGGCCTCAGCGACGATGGCGAGGAACATGACCGCAATGGTGGTCACCTTGATGCCGCCCGCCGTCGACGCCGAACCACCGCCGGCGAACATGAGCGCGTCCGACAGGAGCCTTGTGGTGGAATCCATATGGCTCTGGTCAACCAGGTTGAAGCCACCGGAGCGCGTCATCACCGAGGCGAAAATGGAATGCGTGATCTTATCCCCAAAGCTCATGTTGGCGATGGTGTTGGTGTTGTCCCATTCCATCAAAGCCCAGAGGACTGCGCCGGCAACGAGGAGAATCAGGGAAACCTGGATGGTCAGCTTGGTGTGAAGGCTCCACTTCTTCCAATTGAGGCCGTGCCGTCGGAGCACCAACATGACCGGGAAGCCGAGGCTGCCAAGGAACACTCCAAGCATGAGCGGCACAAGAATCCACAGATCCGCCTCGTACGGCACGATTCCGTCGGAATGAGGTGTGAAACCGGCATTGTTGAAGGAAGAAATCGAATAGAAGACCCCGTGCCAGACGGCCTGCCAGAAGTCCTCTCCGAGTGTCAGGAACCGGGGAATCATCGCGACGGCCAGGACGGCCTCGATGGTCACGGACGTCGAGATGACGATCCGCAACAATGTACCCACTTCGCCCAAGCGTCCGGCGTTGTTCATGGCCTCCTGGGCAATGAGCTTGCCCCTCACGCCCAGCCGTTTGCTGACCATGAGCGCCAGGAGGGATGCGAGTGTCAGGGTTCCCAATCCACCCACGAAGATGCCCACGAGAATCACGAGCTGGCCGAAGAAGGTCCAGTGCGTCGCCGTCGAGACAACCGTCAAACCGGTAACACAAACGCTGGAAACAGCGGTGAACAAGGCTTGGTGGATGGGAGTGACCGAACCGTCCGCCGATGCCGCCGGCAGGGAAAGCAGACCGGTGAACAAGAGAATCGCGAAGACGTACGCCGTGAGCGCCAATCGCGCCGGCGAGGAGTTGGCGATGTTGTCGATGAAGTCGCGGATACCCGTGAATATCCACAGGCCTCCCCGCTCCGGCTGGACGGTTTGCCAGCTGGCCGGGTCTCGGGACCTCGACTGGCTCTGAGTCATGGCAGTGCTGTTCGCTTCTTGTCGATTGATTCTGCTTTCCTGAGTAGTAAACCACTAATCGCCCGCCGTAACGGGGCAGGTGCGCTCCCGCCGCTCGGGTAGCCTGTCATTGATGACTTCCTGGGCAGGCCTCCGTCCGTCCCCGCTGCCAACGACGGTGGCGTGGGATCCCGCCATGACCGCATACAATTTCGGGCCCTCGCATCCGATGGCTCCAGCCCGGCTGGAACTGACTGCCAGGCTCGCAGCGGCGCTCGGACTATTCGACTTGGAGCATGTGTCCGTCCAGGCGCCCGAGGTCGCGTCCGACGTCGAACTCCTGGCAGTGCACAGTGCCGAATATGTTGCCGCGGTGCGGCGTGCAAGCGAAGACCCGACGACGCCGGACCCGGAACGCGGGCTCGGCACCGAGGATGATCCCGCTTTTGGCGGGATGCACGAAGCCAGCGCCCGGCTTGCCGGAGGGTCGTTGCTCGCGGCCGAGGCCATTCTGTCCGGGACCGCCGTGCGGGCCGTCAACTTCGGCGGCGGCATGCATCACGCCTCCCGCGAGCGTGCCAGCGGCTTCTGCATCTATAACGACGCCGCTCTCGCCGTGCAGAGGCTGCTCGACGGCGGTGTCCGGCGGGTCGCGTACATCGACGTCGATGCCCACCACGGCGACGGCACCCAGAGCATCTTCTGGAACGACCCCAGGGTCCTGACGATTTCCCTGCACGAAAGCGGGCTCTCGTTGTTTCCCGGAACGGGATTCGCCAACGAGATCGGCGGCCAGGACGCGCTGGGCACGGCCGTCAACGTGGCGTTGCCTGCGTGGACGGGCGACGCCGGGTGGTTGCGGGCCTTCCACGCGGTGGTGCCGCAACTCGTGCAGGCCTTCGAACCGGAAGTCATCGTGAGCCAGCATGGCTGCGATTCCCACAAACTCGATCCCCTCACGCACCTCAACCTGAGTGTTGACGGCCAACGCGAGGCGGCCACCGCCGTCGCGGGCCTCGCCGCCAGGTTCTGCGAAAACCGTTGGATCGCCACCGGGGGAGGGGGCTACGACATCACGGGAGTGGTACCGCGCACGTGGAGCCACTTGATAGGCATCGTGGCCCAACATCCCGTCCAGCTGACGGCTCCGGTCCCGGAGGCTTTCCGCAGCTATGTCCGGGAAAAGTACGGGGAAACGGTACCGGAGCTCATGGGCGACGGCGTCGATACGTGGTGGCGTTCGTGGGAGGTCGGGTACGACCCCGCGGATGCCGTGGACCGCACCATCATCGCCACCCGCAAGGAGATTTTCCCGCTTTACGGACTGGATCCTTGGTTCGACTGATGCGTGTTTGCCCAGCTGGCGCAAGGCTCGGGTCAACGGCACGCGCAGAGGCGAAATAGTTGATGCCTTTTGGCGTATATGTCGCTAGGGTGGGAGGCATGGTGACTGACGACGTATTTGCCGTCATTGCTGAGGCAACCCGGCGTGACATTCTGGTTTCCCTCCGCTCTGGGGATAAGGCTGTGGGGGAACTGGTGGAGGAGCTCGCAGCGAGCCAGCCCACCATCTCAAAACACTTGAAGGTACTCCGCGAGGCGGATCTCGTCAGCATGCGCGCACAGGGGCAGAAGCGCTATTACGCGTTGAACCCGAAGCCGCTCGCCGGGGTTGCCAGCTGGCTGGAGACGTTCGACGTCGGTCCCGCGAAGCCCGCGGCCGAGCCCGCCACACCGGCCCGCAGCCCCCGCGCACGTTCGGGTGGCCAGCCGGGTGCGGTTGGTCAGCAGGGCACCCCGCGGACGCAGCCCCACGGCGAGCCGCTCGGCACCTCCCCGGCGAGCACCGACGTCGAGCGCTCGCCTGAAACCGTTCCCGCCTCGGGAGCTGTTGCCCCAGTCGCGGGTATCGACGACACCATGCCGCAGCAGATCGGCCGTACGGTTGGCCGTGCCGCCACGAAGGCTGCCGACCTCTTGGCGAACCTGCCGAACCTGCCGAACCTGCCGAAGTTCGGGCGGAAGAAGTAGCAGCAAGCCGGCATGATCCCGCCGACGCCATGATTGGCTTCTGCGGAGGCGTTTCCCGGACCTGCTGAGTGGTGAAAAGCCGAAATTGAGTACATAGAAACCATTTTTTGAGTGGTGTCGAGCGTGAATTGAGTGCTGACAAATACATCAGACGCTTTGTCGCGATGGTAAAGGTTACGAAGACACTAGGTGGCCAGCAGAAATCCATTGAGGGATTTCTAGAAAAGTCCCTCTGACCTGTTTGTCAAAAGATCTTGTCCGTGCTTGGGACATCGTCTATTCTTGCTAGTCCCATTCGTCTTTGCTATCGGGAGGTAGGAATGACGTTTTGGCATTTTCGAATTTCCAGGACCGTAAAAACCAAGTGGCGGGCTTGCATCGAAAATTCCCGTCCGGACGCTCAGGGGGAAGCATTGAAAACTCGAAAAGTCGGCACGATCGGCATTTGTGCGGCAATGGCATTGGTAGCGGCATCCGCGATGCCCGCGCAGGCAGCAGTGACGAGCGTCAGCGGCTCGCTCAGCTGCCCCGTGGGGCAGGTCGTGTGGGTACACGTCGTGACTTACTCCTACGCGCCAGCCACGTTTTACTCCGGCACCGCCAAACGCTACGCGGACACCGGCGCTATGACCATGTCTTCAACTACGGAACCAGGGCGGTGAACTGGAGAGTGGAAAGCAATGACATCCAGACGGCGACCGACTATTGCGGAAGTAACGTGACGCGCTCAAGTGAATGAATCCGATGCTGAGGTCGCACTCACACTCAGCGCAATTCCAGTCCGCGCGTCTCGCCAAATGACCACCACCGAGTATCAGTTACGTGTGGCCGAGGTCCTCAACCTTTTTGACATCGAAGCAGTGGGCGACGAAACGGGCGTGTATTACGGGGACGAGGGCGTTGCGCTGGAAGATCAGCCTCTACTCGCGGCCATTCGCATACTCATTGGGAGGCGATTCGACATCCCGGAAGCAATAATGTGAATTGGTCCCGGCCGGAGGCCCGCGTGGAGGGTCCTTCGGATCTAGTGTCGCGTTTCTGAAGAGAAACCCCGCGCTTTTCGACTGCCGCTGCCTCGCGGCCTGCCCGGTCGTAATCGGTTCGGATGGAGACTGCCGCGCGTCTGATGCGAGCATGAGCGGGATTGTACGCAGACCGCCTTTCGGCGCAGAAGTTGTAGGGAGTCACATGGATTCGAGGCTGGAAGCAGTCCGGGACACCGTCTTGGCGCGGAACCCGGGCGAGCTGGAATTTCACCAGGCCGTCACCGAGGTCTTTGAAAGCCTCGGCCCGGTGCACGACAGGCACCCGGAATTCCTGGAGGGCGCCGTCCTTGAGCGCTTGTGCGAACCGGAGCGCCAAATCATCTTCCGCGTGCCGTGGACCGACGACGCCGGACGCGTTCACGTCAACCGCGGTTTCCGCGTCGAGTTCAATTCAGCCTTGGGCCCCTACAAGGGCGGACTGCGCTTCCACCCCTCGGTCTACCTGGGCATCGTCAAGTTCCTCGGCTTCGAGCAGATCTTCAAGAATGCCCTGACGGGCATGCCCATTGGTGGCGGTAAGGGCGGTTCGGACTTTGATCCCCGCGGCCGTTCCGACGCCGAAATCATGCGCTTTTGTCAGTCCTTCATGACCGAGCTGTACCGCCACATCGGCGAATACACGGACGTTCCTGCCGGCGACATCGGCGTGGGCGGCCGCGAGATCGGCTACCTGTTCGGCCAATACAAGCGCATCACTAACCGCTACGAGTCGGGCGTGCTGACGGGTAAGGGAATGTCGTGGGGCGGCTCCCTCGTCCGTCCGGAAGCCACTGGTTTCGGCACGGTCATCTTTGCCCAGGAGATGCTCAAGACCCGGGGCCGGTCCTTCGATGGCCAACGTGTGGTGGTCTCCGGTTCGGGCAATGTGGCCATCTACGCCATCGCCAAAGCCCAGGCCCTCGGCGCCACCGTGGTGGCCTGCTCCGATTCCGCCGGGTACGTCGTGGACGAGGCCGGCATCGATGTCGCGCTGCTCCGCCAGATCAAGGAAGTCGAACGGGGGCGCCTCACTGAATACGCGGAGCGCCGCCGGGGAGCCAATTATGTGGCCGGCGGCTCGGTCTGGGACGTCAACGGCGCCGTTGCCCTGCCGTGTGCGACGCAGAACGAGCTCGACGGCGACGCTGCGGCGAAGCTCGTCAGCAACGGTCTGCTGGCAGTCGCCGAAGGCGCCAACATGCCCTCCACCCGTGAAGCCGTTGCCGTTTTCCAAGATGCGGGCATCCTGTTTGCCCCGGGCAAGGCAGCCAACGCCGGTGGTGTGGCGACGTCTGCGTTGGAGATGCAGCAGAACGCCAGCCGCGATTCCTGGTCCTTCGAATACACCGAAGCACGCCTTACGGAAATCATGGTGGGCATCCACGATCGTTGTGCCGAAACCGCGGAGGAATACGGGGCGCCCGGCAACTACGTCCTGGGCGCCAACATCGGCGGCTTCGTGAAGGTCGCCGACGCCATGCTGGCGCAAGGCCTCATCTAGGCCCCACGCACGCACGCGCGCCCCCGCGCCACCCGCGTCATCCTGCCCACCCCACCCAACTGACTCGCATTTGTTGTCGTTTTGAGGCCCCAAAACGACAACAAATGCGAGCTAGTTGGGCAGCCCGAGCTAGTGCTGTAGTAGGCGCACGTGGTCCGGGTTGAGTTCCGAGACCTTCGTGACTCCAAGCAGGGCCATGGTGCGGGCCATGTCCTTCTCCAGGATCTGGATGGTGCGGTCCACGCCGGGGCGGCCACCGGCCATGAGCCCGTAGAGGTAGGCCCGGCCGATCAGCGCGAAGTCGGCACCGAGGGCCAGGGCCGCCACGATATCCGCGCCGTTCATGATGCCTGTGTCCAGGATGATGGCGGCGTCGCTGTTGTCCGCTTTCAGCGCGGCGGCGACCTCCGGAACGAGGTGCAGCGGAATCGGTGCCCGGTCCAACTGGCGCCCGCCGTGGTTGGAGATCACGACGCCGTCCGCGCCGTGGTCCACCACCTTGCGGGCGTCTTCCACCGTCTGGATGCCCTTGACTACGAGCTTGCCCTTCCAGGTTTCGCGCAGCCAGTCGAGGTCGTCGAAGGTCAGGGTGGGATCGAACATGGAGTTGATGAGGTCGGCAACGGTGCCCGTGTAGCGCGACAGTGAGGCGAAGGTCAATGGCTCGTGCGTGAGGAAGTTGAACCACCAAGCGGGCCGGTAGGAGGCGTCCAGCACGGTCTTCACGGTGAGGGCGGGAGGAATGGTCATGCCGTTGCGGACGTCCCGCAACCGTGCGCCCGCGACGGCGGTGTCCACGGTGACCATGAGGGTGTCGTTCCCGGCCTTGGCGGCGCGCTCGATCAGTTCCAGGGAGCGGTCCCGGTCCGTCCAGAGGTACAGCTGGAACCAGTTGCGGCCGTTCGGAGCCGCTGCGGCCACGTCCTCGATGGAAGCCGTGCCCATCGTGGAGAGGGTGTAGGGAATACCAGCCGCTTCGGCCGCCTGCGAGCCCGCGTACTCACCCTCCGACTGCATCATGCGGGTGAATCCAGTAGGTGCGATGCCGAACGGAAGCCGGGATTCCTTGCCCAGGATCTCGGTCCTGAGGTCGATACTGGAGACGTCGCGCAGGATTCCCGGCCGGAACTCGATGTCCTGGAATGCCTGCCGGGCGCGGCGAAGGGTGATCTCTGCCTCCGCAGCACCATCCGTGTAGTCGAATGGTGCCTGGGGAGTTCGCCGCTTGGCCATGTCCCGAAGTTCCCAAACGGTAGACGCGCGGCGCAGTTTCGCCGCGTTGCTGAACTCGGGCTTCTTGAACTTCATCAGGGGCGCCAGGTCCGCGTATTTGGGAACGCGGCGCTTGAGTGCAGCTGGACGCCCGACGGCGGCGGGGACGTTCGCGGGCACCTCAAGGGAAGGGGCGTTGCTCGGCTGGACGGTCTGCGTCATGGTGCTGTCTCCAGTGTGCTTGTGTGGTTGGACCACACTCTATGCCATGTGGTCCAACCACATCAACTACTATTTATCCATGCGAACGCACGAGCTCGTCCTGAGTTGGATCGAAAAGCAATTGTCCGACGGGCACTTGGTGCTTGGTGGACGGCTTCCCGCTGAGCGGGCACTGGCCGAACAGCTGGAAGTCTCAAGGACGTCGGTCCGCGAAGCCATCCGGATCCTCGAGGCCATGGGCGTGGTGCGGGCCGGTGTCGGCTCCGGAAAGGATGCCGGGACCGTGGTCATCGCGGAACCGGCCGCGGCTCTCGGCTCCGCGCTCCGCCTCCATGTGGCCACGCAGCATTTGCCGGTCGCCGACATCGTGGAAACGCGGGTCCTGCTCGAATCGTGGGCGGTATCCCGCGCCAAAACTGACGCCCCCGAACTCGGGGAAGCAGCGAGGCTCCTGGACGAAATGGACGTGAGTGCCGCCGTCGACGACTTCCTCGCGCTGGACGTCGCCTTCCACCTCGCACTGGCGGAAGCCGCCGGAAATGCGGTGGTAAGCACCATCATGGGATCGCTCCGGGAAGCGATTGAGGGGTACGCCGCGGCGCTCACGGCAAACCTGCCGGATTGGGATAGCACCGCCCAGCGCCTGCGGTCCGAGCACCGCGCCATTTTGGCGGCAGTGAACGACCGCGACGGCGGCCGGGCAGCGACGCTGGTTGCCGCGCACATCGAGGGGTACTACCGTGAAGCCGGGCTGGGGCAAGCCCCTGAGGAACCCTAGGCTTTGACGGGTCCGGTGCTGCCCCTGAGCTCAATCCGCGGCGGGAAGTAGTTCGTGGGGGAGGCGGCGTCTTTGGCCTGGATCTGCTCCCGCATGCGGCGCCATGCAAGGTCCCCGAGGTCGGAGATCGGCACGGCGGCGGTGGTCAGCGGAGGCATGGTGTACCGGGCGAAGGGCATGTCGTCGAAACCGGTGAGCGACAAGTCTTCCGGTACGCGGATGCCGCGCTGGCTTAGTCCGCTCAAGAGGCCCATCGCCGCGACGTCGTTGAAGACGAGGATCCCGGTGGCACCGCACGAGGCGACGGCATCGCTTGACTCGAATCCGGCGTCGAACGTGTTGCCTCCGGGAATGAACTGCAATTCGACGTTGGGGAATTCGGCCGTGAACTTTTCGAGACCGCGAAGGCGCTGCACGTTGGACGCGCTGCGGTCCGGTCCCGTCAGATAGGCCAGTTTGCGATGGCCCAGCTCCACCAGATGGGCGGCGAGCTCCTGGATGCCTTGGCCGTAGTCCACCACGAGGCTGGGGGTCGGCACCGACTCGGTGGTCCGGTTGATGAGGACGAGCGGATAGAGCGTGGGGGCGAGTTCTTCCAGTTCCGCGTCGCTCATGCGGGGGGCGCAAAGAACGACGCCGTCGCATCGCCTCCGGGCTTCCCCGGCGAGGATCGCTTCTTCGCTGGAGACCTCGGAGGAGTCCGCGATCAATACGCGGTAGCCGTCGCGGGCCGCGGCAATACTCAGTCCGCGGAGAATGGCCTGGAACGTGGGGTTGGACAGGTCCGGCACCACGATTCCGATAGTGTCGGTTTTTCCCAGGGCCAGGCTGCGGCCTACCGGGTTCGGCTTGTACTTCAGCTCCAAGGCGGCCGCGCGCACGCGCGCGGCAATGTCCGCGTCCACGGTTGTATTTCCGTTCATGACGCGGGAAACCGTGGCGTGCGAAACACCGGCCATGGATGCCACATCTGCGATGCCCACCCGCCGGGTGTTCCTTCTGCCTGGCATGGTTTCCTTCCTGGAGCTGGGGCCGCCCTGTTCCAACGCGGCGGGGACATTTGTTCTGAGGTGAAGTTTATATTGCGTGGGGAAACGGTTTCCCTTGATGTCGTTGCATTTCAATTTGCGGGCATCCGGAGCCTGAGGTTATGGTTTGGCTATGACTAAGCGTTGGTATGCGTATTTTTCGTTGGCTCTGGAGGGGCCCGCGTCTAACTGACACGCATCCAACTTTCCTTCAGAGCCAACAGGGCAGAGATGATTCTCTGCCCTTCGCCATTTCCAGGCGGGCTCTGAGCAGGGTCCGCACCTCTTTCGGAACAGGACCCCTTTCATGACCAGCATCGCCGCAGAGCCCACCACGCATAACGTCGACGTCGAGAATGCCGCCGCCCAGCCGACGTCGAACCTGCGCGTCAGCCGCTTCGAGCCGCTCCCCACGCCGCAGGAAATCAGCGCCGAACTGCCGCTCGACGCGAGGTCCGCCACCGTCGTCGAGCGCGGGCGCGATGGAGTCCGCGCCATCATGGACGGGGTTGACGATCGCCTCCTGGTGATCGTGGGCCCGTGCTCCATCCACGATCCGAAGGCCGGCCTGGAATACGCACGCAGGCTGGTCGGCCAGGCGGAGAAGCACAAGGAAGACCTTTTGATCGTCATGCGGGCGTACTTCGAGAAGCCGCGGACCACGGTGGGCTGGAAGGGCCTCATCAACGATCCCCACCTGGACGGCAGCCATGACATCGCGGCCGGACTCCGTGCGGCGCGTGGATTCCTGCAGCAAGTCACGGCCCTCGGCTTGCCGACCGCCACTGAGTTCCTGGAACCCATCAGCCCGCAATACATGGCCGACCTCGTGGCGTGGGGCGCCATCGGTGCGCGGACCACCGAGAGCCAGATCCACCGTCAGCTCGCCTCCGGTCTGTCCATGCCGATCGGCTTCAAGAACGGGACCGACGGCGACCTCCAGGTAGCGATCGATGCCTGCGGCGCTTCTGCGGCTCCCCAGGCGTTCCTGGGGATCGACGGCGATGGGCGCGCCGCCCTGGTGGCGACTGCAGGCAACCCGGACACGCATGTGATCCTGCGCGGCGGTCGCAAGGGTCCGAACTACGCCGCCGGGCAAGTCGCGGTTGCGTCGGAGAAGCTCTCGGCGAAGGGGCTGAATCCGCGCCTGATTGTTGACGCGAGCCACGCCAACAGCGGCAAGAGCCACCATCGGCAGGCCGAAGTCGCCTTGGAGATCGGTGCGCAGTTGGAAGATGACGTGGCTTCGCCGATCGCCGGCGTCATGCTGGAGAGCTTCCTTGTCGGTGGGGCGCAGAACCTGGATGTGGAGCGGCAGTCTGCTGGCGAGCAAGAGCTGGTGTACGGCCAGAGCGTCACGGACGCCTGCATGGAATGGGACGTCACGGTGTCCGTCCTGGACCAGTTGGCGGCCTCGGCCCGCAAGCGTCGGATGGCTGCTTCCAACTAAGTGAAACCTAGTCTCCAGTTGGCCGAAAGACTTTCACTTTGGTACCAGCAGCCTCTAGAGTATCTAGCACATGGTTGTTTGATGGCTCAGCATCGGCACACCAGGTAATGAATGCTGGGGTTCGCCGCTAACCGCTGAGAGCAAAGGAATATGGAGAAATGTCCGCAGAGACTAACTTCTCGAACGCGCGTTTCATGACAGTGGCTGAAGTTGCCGAAGTCCTCCGGGTTTCCAAAATGACCGTGTACCGCCTGGTCCACTCGGGAGAATTGCCGGCCGTCCGATTTGGACGATCATTCCGGGTCCCCGAAGAAGCCGTGAGCCAGTACCTCAAGGGCGCGGTCGTCGACGGACACTCGGAGACGGCTTGAGCCATGCCTGGTTCCCGCAGGGGCCGGCGGTCATTGGGTGCCCCCGATAAGCGGTACCCTGTTAAGGAACGTTTTACGTCATTGTAAGAATCTGTCAGTTGTAAAGTCTGTTGCTCAGTTCAAGGACCTCACCCAGCAGACAGAATCTCAATCTAGTTTGGTAAGGAACTTACGTGGGTTCAGTTATTAAGAAGCGCCGCAAGCGTATGGCCAAGAAGAAGCACCGCAAACTGCTTCGTAAGACCCGCCACCAGCGTCGCAATAAGAAGTAGAGATACTTCCTACAGCGTGAATGCCCGTTGCCTCTCAAGGCGGCGGGCATTTTTGCGCTCCTCCCCGGAGACGCTCGCTCACGTATGTCGGCCAGTTCGACAACGCTCGCTCACGTATGTGGCCACCTGCCGGAACCCTCCTTCACATCATGTGCGGGATGGTTCTCGATTCTTGCGTCATATCCGAGCGAGGGTTGCCGGAAAGGCCCCTATATCCGAGCGAGGGTCGCCGGGGAGGCGGCTATAGGTGAGCGAGGGTTGCTGGGGAGGCGGCTATAAGTGAGCGAGCGTCGCCTGGGTCAGGCCCTCGGGCTGCGGAACTTGGAGAAGCCCCGCCACAAACCGTAGACGGCGCCACCGACGGTCGCGGCTTTGAGGCCGAGCGTGGCTGCCCGGCGGCCGGAGCGGAAGTCGTAAACGGGCCAGTTGTTCTCCCGCGCATGGCGGCGTAGCCCGGCGTCGGGGTTGATGCACACCGGGTGGCCCACCAAGGTGAGCAGCGGGATGTCGTTATGTGAATCGCTGTACGCCCAGCAGCGCTTCAGGTCCAGGCCTTCTTCGTCCGCTATGCGCTGCACAGCCACGGCTTTGGCTGGTCCGTGGAGGATCTCGCCCACCAGCCGGCCCGTGTAGGCGCCATCTTCGACTTCGCCGACGGTACCCAGTGCCCCGGTCAGGCCGAGTCGCGTGGAAATGACAGTGGCAACTTCGATGGGCGTCGCCGTCACGAGCCAGACCTTCCGGCCAACACGCAGGTGCTGTTCTGCCAGGGCCTTGGTGCCGGGCCAGATCCGCGACTCGATCATCTCGTCGTAGACCTCTTCGCCCAGTTCCTTGATATCGGACACCTTGATACCGGCCGCGAGGATCAGCGCGGAATCCCGGACGGAATGGACGTCCTCCATTTTTTCGCCCCGCAGGACGAACTTGAACTGCTTCCAGGCAAAACCCGCGGCTTGCGAGAGTGTGAAGGCCTTGCGTTCATACATCTTCCGGGCGACGTGGAAGAGGCTGGCACCCTTCATGAGGGTGTTGTCGACGTCGAAGAATGCGGCTTCGCCGTGTTGCTGCGTTGCAGTCGGCGCGGTGGCCACAACGGCGTTCTTCTCGACGGGCATGCCTTGAGTCTAGTCAATCGCCCGGCCCCGTGCCGTTCGCGACGGCCGTGCCGACGCTGAAGCGATACCGTTGAACCATGCCAAATCCCGACGTCGTACTCCTCACCAAGGCTGACTGCCACCTTTGCGCCGCGGCGCGTGACGCCGTCGAACGCGTGACCTCAAGCCTCGGGCTCACGTGGACGGAACAGTCGATCGACACAGACCCCGTACTCCGCGAGCGCTACGCCGAGGAGATCCCGGTGGTCTTCGTGGACGGAATTCAGCGGGATTTCTGGAAAATCGACGAGGCGCGATTGGTGCGGGTCCTGAAGAAGGCCATCGTCGCCTGAACATGCGTGCAGAGCTTTGTTGGCAATAGAGTGGGAAAACAAAGCGACGCAATGGAGAAGAACGTGACTGCGCTGGAACCGTCCGCCGAAGCTGTACCCGGGGACAAGGACTCTGCCGCGAAGCAGATACCGCCCGCGGCTGTGGCCCGGATGACGCTTTACCTGCGCGCTCTGAACTCCCTCCTGGGCGAAGGTGTGGAACGGGTTTCCTCCGAGGCGTTGGCTGAGGCGTCTGGAGTCAGTTCGTCTACGTTGCGCAAGGACCTCTCTTACGTCGGCTCCTATGGAACGCGTGGCGTGGGATACGAGGTCCAGTACCTGAGCAGGCACATCGCGGCGGCGCTTGGCCTGACACACGACTGGAAAGTGGCCATTGTGGGCGCCGGAAACCTTGGCAAAGCCTTGGCACGGTACGGCGGATTCGAGTCGCGTGGGTTCGACGTGGTGGCGATCCTCGACGCCGATCCCATGATTATCGGGAACGAAGTCGGCTGGCTGCGGGTCAGCGATGCCGCCAATCTTGAAACGGTCCTTCAGCGGACCGGCACCAACATGGTTGTCCTGGCCCTTCCCGCAGCGGTGGCACAGGATGTCTGCGACCGCGTGATCAGCGCGGGTATCCGGAGCATCCTCAGCTTTGCTCCGGTGCTGCTGCAGGTTCCGCCCTACGTGAATCTGCGGAAGGTGGACATGGCCACTGAGCTTCAGATCCTGGCGTATCACGCACAACGGGCGCAGACTCCGCGGCAGGCCCTCTAGGCCAAACCGGGTCTGCGCCCGTTGTTGGTTGTGTTCTTGGCTATAGGCCTATCGACCGTACGGCGCTGTGCTTATCGGCCGTACGGAGGCTGGCCGTAGGGGTTGGCGAACGGCTGGGCTTTCCGGAAATACGGCGCCGAGGCCGGCAAGTACAGCAGCACGATCGCGGCGATGCCCAGGAGGATGGTGATGGTGCCCATGCCGAGCTGGGTCAGCCCGAACAGGGAAATTGCGGCAAAGACCGTGCCCAGGATGCGGGCCCAGTTCTTGCCCTTGCGGACCTTGAACGCAACCAGCGCGTAGAGCCCGGCAAAGATCACCGAGAAAATAACCAGGAAGGTGATCGCAATGCTGATGAAGGTGCTCGTGTCGACGCCGGAAGCGTTGTTTCCCTGCGCCGCCAAGGCCTGATCGAACATGCTCTTGCCTGCAGGCGAGTTCAGCGTCGCGATAGTGAAGGGAATGCCGATCAAGGTCAGTACACCGGCGGCAATCATGAGCCAGAAGGAGATGTTGACCAACTGGGGGACTCCGGAGGTCGCAGCAGGCTGCTGGCTCGGCCACGTGGTGGCCCCGCCCTGCCCGTACTGCGGGACAGGAGACTGGCCGTACTGCGGCTGCTGAGGTGCCTGCTGCCCGTACTGCGGAGCCTGCTGCCCATACTGGGGCGCGGAAGGTTGGCCGTACTGCGGTGCGGAGGGTTGGCCGTAGGGAGGCTGCTGACCCTGCTGCGGTGACTGCTGCCCGTACTGAGGTGCGGAAGGCTGGCCGTACTGGGGAGCCTGCTGGCCGTATTGCGGCTGCTGGCCCTGCTGGGGTGTCTGCTGGCCGTATTTCGGCTGCTCAGGGGTGGGATTCTCGCCCGGAGTGGACGGCGGGTACGGAGGGGTGCTCATGGCATTCCTTTGCGTGTCGACTGCAGATACGGCTGCCGGGTGCAACGTGCCCTGCCCCCAGCTCGGCTTAATTCCACCGTACCCCGACGGCACAGTGCTGGTGATGATTCACAGGAAGAATTCTCGCCGAACAAGCTTCGGCGGATCCCCTGGGAATGGAGCGAGGACAAACGGAAGGCCGCGGGGTCCTCCGGGGACCGGCCGCGGCCTTCGGCTATGGGTGCTGCGTTGCCGTTATACGAAGTGCTTCCTGGACTCCGGAAGCCACATCAAGACCGCAGCAGCGACGGCTACCGCCGATCCGATGAAGTTGAGGTTAAGGGTAACCACCTGGACCAGAAGGGAAATTACCGCGAACGCTCCCAGGATGGTCAGGACAAGTCGCGCCCAGCGGGAGCCCTCTTTGAGCCGAATGGCAATGAAGATGTAGAGGGCTGCGAACACCAGGCTGAAAATCAGGCCCACAATGCCAGGCCCCACCATCATCTCGCCGAAGAGGCCGCGCATGGTGAAGATATTCAGGAAGCTGGCAACAATACCCAAAGCGGCAGCCGCAACCCACAACCAGTAGGAGATGGTCAGCTGCTGCGGCACTCCGGTGGTGTCCCGGAAGCGCTGCGCGATGTTGTTGAAGTCGAGTCCAAAAGTGTTCCTCGCCGGGGCCGCGTAGCCGAGCCCTGCCGGTGGGGCGGCGTTCGGACCCGCTGGCATGCCGTAGGCGGGTTGGCCCGGCTGCTGGTATCCGGGGGCGGGCTGCTGGTAGGAGGGAGGGGCTTGGTAAGAAGGAGGTGCTTGGTATCCCTGCGGAGGCTGGTAACCCGCAGGAGGGACATTGCCGGGCTGCGGTGGCTGGGCTCCGGGCTGCTGAGGCTGAGGAGCTTCGTTTGGGTTACTCATGGCATCACTTTAGACCTGAGGTTTAAGGATTCATAGGAAATTCTTGGCTAATTCGCCGCTAAGTATCGGCTTTTCCCCGAACAATAGGCGGGTGACACCGCAAGCAAAAATGGCGCCTCCGGGGCTGCACACGTGATCGTGTGCGGCCCCGAAGGCGCCATTCGGTGCGGGAACCCGGAGGATCGGGAACCCGATGGATTAGGCGGCAGGTGCGATGAAAGCCAGTTCGAGGTTGATGACAACCTTGTCGCTGACCAGCACGCCGCCGGCCTCGAGCACTGCGTTCCAGGTCAGGCCGAAGTCCTTGCGGCTGATGGTGGTCTCACCGGAGACGCCTGCGCGGGTGTTGCCGAACGGGTCAACAGCCACGCCGTTGAACTCGGTCTCGATGGTGACCTCTTTGGAGACGCCCTTGATGGTCAGATCGCCCACGAGGTCGAAGCTGTCGCCGTTGGCCTTGACGTGCCGGGAGACAAAGGTGATTTCCGGGAACTTCTCCACATCGAAGAAGTCCTCGCCTTTGACGTGGCCGTCGCGGTTGGTGTCGCCCGAGTCGAAGCTGGCGGTCTGGATGGTTGCTGCGACCTTGGAGTCGGTCAGGCCGCTGCCGAGTTCCAGGGTGGCTTCGGCGTCGGTGAATTGGCCGCGGACCTTGCTGATGCCTGCGTGGCGGACGGTGAAGCCGATCTCGCTGTGGGAGTTGTCGAGGGTCCAGACGCCGGTGGTGACGTTTGCGGGAAGAGTCATGGGGTTCTCCTTGGGAAGTGGTGATCGTAGCTTCATCGGTCGTTCGGCCGTACTTAGTTGAAGTGTCAACCGAACCTTGTGTCAAGTATAAACATGCAAATGCATCTTTTATTCCACCTTCAGGGAACATTCTGGAGAAACTTTCAGTTCTACGAAACGTAGAAGATTTCAGATCGCCCGCCTTCTTTGAGAAACTGGTAAACATGCCCCAAGCAACTGTCCATCTGCTCCGCCATGGCGAGGTCTACAATCCCGACGGCATTCTGTACGGCAGGCTGCCCGAATTCCACCTCTCCGAACGCGGCCGCGAGATGGCCAAGATGCTCGCGGACCACTTCGCTGCCCGCGTCGCCCAGGGGGCGAACATCGTCTACCTTGTCTCCTCGCCGTTGACCCGCGCACAGGAAACCGCCCTCCCCACTTCCCAGGCGTTGGACCTCCAGATCCACACGGAACCGCGGATCATCGAGGCGGAGAACCATTTCGAAGGGCTCAAGGCGAACATCTCCGAATTCATCAAGCCCAAGCATTGGCTCGAGTACCGCAATCCGCTGCGCCCGTCCTGGGGCGAGTCTTACCAGGACCAGGTCACCCGCATGCGTGCCGCCGTCGACGATGCCCGGCTGAAAGCGATCGAACTCGGCGGCGATGGCGCCGAAGCCATCCTCGTTAGCCACCAGCTCCCCATCTACGCCACGCGCCTCAGCGCCGAGGGCCGGCCCCTGTGGCACGATCCGCGCAAACGCGAGTGCACTCTGACGTCCCTGACTTCCCTGGTGTTCGACGACGGCAAGGTTGCGCGGGTGGAGTACAGCGAACCCGCCGCCGTGCTGCTGCCCGGTGCCGCGAAGACGCCCGGAGCATGACAATGTACGGGAACACCACGAGCCGCAAGACCAGCGGCCAGAAGATCAATGCCGCCTTGACTTCGCGTCGCAGCTTCCTCGCCGTCGGGGGAGTGGCGCTCTCCGCACTGACCATGGGCCTGTCCGCCTGTGCCCAGGAAGATGCCCTGGCCCAGCAAGCGAAAGCCGGCGACAACAAGAACTACGTTGCCGGGGACGGCTCGGTGACCGAATTCGCCAAAGCGGACCGCAAGGCCGCCGTCGGGATCAAAGGCACTTTGTTCGACGGAACTGCCGTGACACCGCAGGACCTGCTTGGCAAGGTGACCGTCCTCAACTTCTGGTTCGCCGCGTGTGCGCCGTGCCGGGTTGAAGCACCCATCCTTGAGGAACTGCACCAGGAGTTCAAGAGCAAAGGCGTCCAGTTCTACGGTGTGAACCTCCGGGACGAGAAGGCAACGGCCGACGCGTTCGACAAGACGTTCAACCTCACGTACCCCAGCTTCGACGACGAAGACGGCGCCGTGTTGCTGTCTGTCTCCGGTATCGTGCCTCCCGGTGCGGTGCCCACCACACTTGTGCTGGACAAAGAAGGCAAGGTTGCCGCCCGCGTCCTGGGCGAGATCGAGAAGAGCACGCTCAAGGCACTCATCACTACCGCGGTTGCCGAGTAGGTGGCCCCGACAGCGTGAACAGTCCTTTCGCCGAGACCATCCTGAGCGGTTCCCTGCTGCTGGCCATCCCCGTGGCTCTGCTGGCCGGACTCGTGTCCTTCCTGTCGCCGTGCGTCCTGCCCCTGGTGCCTGGCTACCTTGGCTATGTGACCGGGCTGACCGGCGTCGACCTCCAAAAGCAAAGGCGCGGGCGCATGCTCGCCGGAATCGGCCTGTTCGTCCTCGGATTCTCCGTGATTTTTGTCCTGCTCGGTGGCGCCTTCGGCCAGCTAGGGACCCTTATCACCGGCCCTCAGAACGCGTGGATCACGCAATTGCTGGGCGTGCTGGTGATTATCATGGGCGTCGTCTTCCTGGGCGGCTTCGGGTGGTTGCAGCGCGACGCCAAAATCCATGCCAAGCCGCCCGCGGGGCTGTGGGGTGCACCCTTGCTGGGCATCACCTTCGGTCTCGGTTGGGCACCTTGTATCGGCCCGACCTATTCCGCGGTCCAGTTGCTGAGCCTTTCCGGTGGGTCGTCCGCGGCGAAGGGGGCACTCCTGGCGTTTGTCTATAGTCTTGGCCTTGGCATTCCCTTCCTTTTGATAGCCCTCGCAGTCCGCCGGGGGATGGGTGTGATGTCCTTCTTCCGCCAGCATCGCCTCGCGATCCAGCGGATGGGCGGGGGCATCCTGATCCTCCTGGGAATCCTGATGGCCACGGGAGTGTGGGGTGCCTGGGTTACCGGGCTGCAGTACTGGTTCCAAACCGATGTGAAGTTGCCGATCTGATGAGCGAGCCCGTGCAAGGTAAAAAGAAGTCCAACAAGTCCGCCAGCGATTCCGCGAAAGCTGACAACGCAGCTGACAAGGCGAATGACAAGGCGATCGACAAGGCCAAGGCCGAGGCCGCACTGCCTGTCCTGGGGATCGTAGGCATGCTGCGCTGGGCCTGGACCCAGCTGACCAGCATGCGTACTGCGCTTTTCCTCCTGCTGCTCCTGGCCGTCGCGGCGGTTCCCGGCTCGCTGTTCCCGCAGCGTCCGGCCAACCCTTCGATCGTGACGCAGTACATCAGCGACCACCCGGACTACGGCAAGCTCCTGGACTCCGTGCAGCTCTACGACGTGTACTCCTCTGCCTGGTTCTCGGCGATCTACATTCTTCTGTTCATCTCCCTGATCGGCTGTGTGACGCCACGGGCCATCGCCCACTACAAGGCGATGCGCTCCCAGCCGCCGCGGACCCCGAAGCGTCTCTCGCGCCTCCCGGAGTACGGCACGCTCGTGCTGCCCGCCGACGCCGGGATCCCGGCGTCGAAGGCTATCTCGGACGCCGCCGCGGTACTGAAGAAGCGCGGCTATCGCGTCGAGGTGCGCGACGTCGACGCCGCCATGCCTTCCTTGGGTGCCGAACGGGGCTTCCTCAAGGAAGTGGGCAACCTCGTGTTCCACGCTTCGCTGATCGGAGTGCTGGTTTCGGTGGCGGCCGGCGGGCTGTTTGGCTACAGCGGCCAGCGCATCCTGGTGGAAGGCGATACCTTCGTGAACACCTTGGTGGGCTATGACCAGTTCAGCCCGGGCACCAACTTCCAGAGCAGCTGGCTTCAGCCGTATTCCATCCAGCTGAACAAGTTCGACGTCCAGTTCGACCGCGAATCGCCGGCGCACTTCGGGCAGCCCATCGACTTCACCGCCGACGTCACCACCAAGGACACCCCGGACGCGCCCGCCAAGAAGCAGGTCCTCAAGGTCAACGACCCCGTGACGCTTGGCGATACCAGCATTTACCTGACCGGCAACGGCTATGCTCCCGTCGTCACCGTCCGGGACGGCGCCGGCAACGTCGCCATGCAGGGACCTGTCGTAGCCAAGCTGCAAGGTGACAACTACTACTCCTCCGTGGTCATCAAGGTTCCCGATGCCAAGCCCGATCAGCTCGGCTTCGCAGGGTTCTTTCTGCCCACGGCGATGGTCACGGACAAGGGGGTCGCCTTCAGCGGCGATCCCTCACTCATCAATCCGCAGTTGAACCTCAACTCGTACTACGGCGACCTCGGCCTGAACAAGGGCACCCCGCAGAACGTCTTCGAGCTCGACGTGGCCAAGCTGACCCCGCTCAATGGCCGCGGCATGGCCGATAAGGCCATCGCGCTCGCCCCCGGAGGCACCTACACGCTTCCGAACGGCAAGGGCAGCATCACTTTCGACGGCGTCAAGAAGTACGTTGGCGTCGACATCCACCACAATCCGGGCCAGGCCACCGCGCTCGTGTTCGCCTTGCTGGCGGTCGCCGGATTGATTCTCTCCCTCTACCTGAACCGCCGCCGAGTCTGGGTCCGGACCGGAACCCACGACGACGGGCGCACAATGGTGGAGTACGGTCTCCTTGCCCGCGGCGAGGACCACAGGCTGGCCGGCGAAGCTGCCGCGATCCGCGAACTGCTACAACGAGAATGGCTGCTCACCACAGAGCAGTCCACCGACACCGTTTCTTCCTCAACCTCGAAGGACCAGTAATGTTCCCCATCAACGAAACCATGGGCCAGTACAGCGAGCTTTTCATGCTGCTCGCGGCCGGCACCTACACGGTGGCGTTCATCGCTTTCGCGTGGGACCTCGCCAAGAGCAGCAAAATGCTGAAGGCAGTTGACCTGAAGGCGGCCTCTTCGGTGGCAGCCGAGGTCAAGGTTCCGGTGGCTGCCGGCCGTGCCGGCGGAAACGACGTCGGGGGACCTGCCGGCCGTACCGAGCGCCCGACGTCGGCGATCACCTCCGTCAACCAGACCGCCGGCGGCGACATGAAGTACGCCGCCGAGCGCCGCATTCCCGCCCGCGTGGCGGTGGCAGTCGCGATCATCGGCGTGGCAATCCACGGTGCCGGAGTCATCACCCGTGCGATCGGCGCAGGCCGCGTGCCGTGGGGCAACATGTACGAGTTCCTCACCACGGGCGCTTTCCTTGTGGTTGCAGTCTTCCTGCTCTCGCTCATCCGCCGCGACCTGCGCTTCCTTGGCACCTTCGTGCTGGGCCTCGCCGTGATCATGATGGTGGCCGCGTCCGTGACGTACTGGACCCCGGTGGGCCACCTGGTCCCGGCGCTGCAGAGTTACTGGCTGGTCATCCACGTCTCCATCGCCGTGATGTCCGCGTCCCTGTTCACCTTGACGTTCGCCATGTCGGCCCTGCAGCTGCTGCAATCGCACCGGCAGAAGACCCTGGCGGCCGGCGGCGTGGACAAACTGGGCTTCATGCGGCTCGTACCGAACGCGTTGAGCCTGGAAAACCTGTCCTACCGCATCAACACTGTGGGATTCGTGGGCTGGACCTTTACCCTCATGTTCGGCGCCATCTGGGCCGAGAAAGCCTGGGGCCGCTTCTGGGGCTGGGACACCAAGGAAGTCTGGACCTTCGTGATCTGGGTGGTCTACGCCGGCTACCTGCACGCGCGCGCCACCCGCGGCTGGACGGGAACCCGCGCGGCTTGGTTGTCGATTGCAGGCTACCTGTGCGTGATCTTCAACTTCACCGTGGTCAATGTGTTCTTCAACGGTCTGCACTCTTACTCGGGGCTTTCGCAGTAGGGCTTCGCTCCGAACGGGCGCCTTGCCGTCCTGACCCCTTTTGAATTAACGACGACGGCGACACTCCGCACTTGCGGGCGTGTCGCCGTCGTTCTTGGTTTAAAGGAGGTCAGGAAGGGAACGTCAGCTGTTGACGTCGCCGCTGTCGTCGGCCTTGGATTCGCCCTTGAGCTTGCGTTCCTTGGCTTCCAGTTCGGCCTTGAGTTTCTTCAGCCGTTCGGCTTCGGCCTGGTTGCGACGGCGGACCTCGAGGTTGCGGAGAAAGTCGGGGTCGTCGTCGGGGGCGATGGTGTGGCTCGTGGGCTGCGGGGCGGGCCGGAGGTTGTAAGGACGGCCGATAAGGAACCAAAGGACTGCGCCGAGAACCGGCAGCAGGATCATGACCACAATCCACGCGGTTTTGGAAATTCCCCGGGTAGAGCGGCGGTCGGTGCGGATGACGTCCACCAGCCCATAGACGAACACGAGAAGGACGGCGACAACTGCAACTACGCGGAGCATACCGTCAAGTCTAGTCGCCGCCGGGTCCAACGATAGCTGTGCGATCAGGGTGCAATCAGGCTGTGCGGCTAAACTTGATCCGTGGCTTTCCTCAAATACTCCCTGATCCGGCTTGCGATCTTTGTACCGCTCTTCGTCCTCTTCGCCCTCCTGCGGACGGGTTTGTTCCTGGCGGCGATTTTCGCGGGCCTCATCGCGTTCGCCATCAGCTACCTGTTCTTCCAGAAACAGCGCGACGCCGCCACCGCCGCCATGCGCGAACGTTTCTCCGGGCGGGCCAAGCCCATCCGCTCCGCGTTGGAGATTGAAGATGCCTCAATCGAGGACCGGCTGGTCGATGAAAACCCCGCGGTAAAGGTCGAGAACGACCGACGCCCCAAGGAATCCTAGAAGCCCACAGCCCAAGGTGAGCGAGGGTTTGGAAAAACCGGGCTATATGTGAGCGAGGGTTTGGAAAAACCGGGCTATATGTGAGCGAGGGTTTGGGAAAACCGGGCTATATGTGAGCGAGCGTTCCTGGGGAGGACGCTCGCTCACTTTTGTGGCACTTTCGGCCGACGCTCGCTCACATCATGTGAGCGAGGGTTTGGGGAAACCGGGCTATATCTGAGCGTGCGTTAGAAGCCGTGGCTCAGGATGAGGCCCAGTGAGAACAGCACGCTGTAGCCAAGGTTGATCATTCCGGTCTGCTTGAGCACCGGGATAAGGCTCTTGCGCTTCCGGCCGTTGACCATGATCCAAGCCGGCATCAGGCAGGCGGGGATCAGCAGCAGCACTATCAGCATCCACGGCTTGGTGGGCGCCAGTATCACGACCAACAGGATCGCGACGGCCAGCATCAGGACGTAGCTCTCGCGGGCGTGGCGGTCGCCAAGTCGCACCGCCAGCGTCCGCTTGCCCGCCGCCGTATCCGTGGGGATATCCCGCACGTTGTTGGCCATCAGCAAGGCACACGCAATCAATCCGGTGCCGATGGCCCCGATGACGGCCGGAAGGCTCACTTGACCGGCCTGCGTGTAGGTGGTGCCGAGCGTTGCCACCAGGCCGAAGAAAACAAACACGAACAAGTCGCCAAAGCCCATATAGCCGTACGGGTTCTTGCCGCCGGTGTACCCCCACGCAGCGAGGACGCAGCCGATTCCCACCAGGATCAGCCACCAGCTCTGCGTGATGAGCACCAGTACCAGGCCGAATATCATGGCCAGGCCGAACGCGCCGAAGGCAGCCCACTTGACGTGTACCGGGCGTGCCGCACCGGAACCGACCAGCCGGAGCGGACCCACGCGGTCCTCATCGGTGCCACGGATACCGTCCGAGTAATCGTTGGCGTAGTTGACCCCGATCTGAAGGAGCAGCGCCACGAGGGCGGCGAGGATGGCATTCAAGAGCCGAAAAGATTGCAGCTCGTAGGCGGCCGCTGTGCCGATCAGAACCGGCGCGATCGCTGCCGGCAGGGTGCGCAGGCGGGCGCCTTGAATCCATTGTGCAGCTGTTGCCACGTTCAGTACCTCGTGTTGTTTCGCGTTGGGGATGGCAAATGACGGTCAGGGAGGACGTGTCTATTCTCCCTGATGCACCTCGGTGAGAAGCTCGATCATCGCCAGCCGGTCCGGCTTTCCATTGGGGAGCATGATGAGGCCATCCGTGGTCAGCACCGTTTTGGGAGCGAGGGTCCCTAGCGATTCCTGGCAGCGGGCCTTGTAGTCCGCAATGCTTTCCGGGGAGCTGTCCTCGACGGCAACATAAGCTGCCACCGCCTGGCCCCACTCGCGGGAAGGCACGCCGGCCACGAAAGCCGCGGTGACGCCGTCGAACTTTTCAAGCTCCGCCTGGATGAACGCGGCGGAGGCTTTCACGCCGCCGGTGATGATGACGTCGTCGGCGCGGCCCAGCACCGTGAGGGTTCCGTCGTCGGCGAGCGCGCCGAGATCGTTGGTGCGGTACCAGCGGGTGCCGTCCTCCTCGAAGAACGCTTCGGCGCTCGCCTCGGGCGCGTCCAGGTAACCGGAGGCCACAGTGTCGCCGCCCAGGAGGACCCGGCCGTCGTCGTCGAGCAGGACCTGGACCCCCTCAAGCGGCCTTCCGTCGTACACGCAACCGCCGCACGTCTCGGCGGAGCCGTAGGTGGTCACGACCTTCAGTCCGGCATCCCTGGCGGCGTCCAGCAGTGGGTCGGGTGCAGGCGCGCCGCCCAGGAGGATGCCGTTGAAACGGCGAAGTATTGCGAGGGTCTGCGGCGATGGTGAGTCCAGGAGCCTCTGCAGCTGGGTCGGCACCAAGGAGGTGAAGCGGATGGTGTCGGTCAGCTCTTCGGCGGCGGCGGTGAATGCCTCCGGAGTGAAGCCGTTCGAGAGGTCCATGGCCCACGGACGCGTGCCGGCGAAGAGCGAGCGGACCAGCACCTGCACCCCGGCAACGTATTGCAGCGGCAGGGCAAGGAGCCACTGTCCCTCGCCCCGGAGCGCGATGGCTGTGGCCATGGAAGAAGCAGCGAGCTCGTCGATCGTCAGCACCGTGGCCTTGGGCGTCCCGGTGGAACCGGAAGTGCGGACCACAAGAGCGGCGTCCTCGAAGCCCGGTGTTTCAACGGGGACCGCCGCAGGGGTGCCGTCTTCCAGGATGACGATTTCGACGGCGGGACCCTCGTCGTGGAGGGCGGCGGCCAGGGCTTTGAGAACCGGATCGATGTTCACGGGCGAGTCCTAGAAGTAGTACGGAAAGTTGGACCAGTCCGGATCGCGCTTCTCGAGGAAGGCTTCCTTGCCCTCGACGGCTTCGTCCGTCATATAGGCCAGGCGCGTGGCCTCCCCGGCGAAGACCTGCTGGCCGGCCAGGCCGTCGTCGGCGAGGTTGAAGGCGAACTTGAGCATGCGGATGGCCTGCGGGGATTGGCGAGCGATGTCCGCGGCGTACTCCAGGGCAACCTCCTCGAGGCGCTCGTGGTCCACGGCTTCGTTGACGGCACCCATGCGCACCATGTCCTCGGCGGAATACTCACGGGCCAGGAAAAAGATCTCGCGGGCGGCTTTCTGCCCGATCTGCCGGGCGAGCAGCGCCGAGCCGTAACCGGCGTCGAAACTTCCCACCGTGGCGTCGGTCTGCTTGAACTTGCCGTGCTCGCGGGAGGCGATGGTGAGGTCCGAGACGACGTGAAGGGAGTGCCCGCCACCAGCGGCCCAGCCGTTGACGACGGCGATGACCACCTTCGGCATGGTCCGCATGAGCCGCTGGACTTCCAGGATGTGCAGGCGGCCCGCCCGGGCGGGGTCGATGCTCTCCTGCGTCTCGCCGTCGGCGTACCGGTACCCGTCTCGTCCGCGGATGCGCTGGTCCCCGCCGGAACAGAACGAATGGCCGCCGTCCTTGGGGGAGGGGCCGTTCCCGGTGAGGAGGACTGTGGCGACATCCGGAGTCATCCGGGCGTGGTCCATGGCACGATACAGCTCGTCAACGGTGCCGGGCCGGAAGGCGTTGCGGACCTCCGGGCGGTTGAAGGCGATCCGGACCGTCGGAAGGTCCCTCGACACTTTTCCGTCTGCGTCCCGCTCGACCTGCCGGTGGTACGTCATGTCCTGGAAATCGTCGAAACCGGACACGGTGCGCCAGCGGGACGGGTCAAAGACGTCGGATACCTTGGCGGGGAAGTCGTTGCTCACCCTCAGAGTCTAGTAATCCCCTCAGCTGATGCAGAACTCGTTGCCTTCGGGATCCGCCATGGTGTGCCATTCGTGTGGCCCTTGCTTGGCCGTCCAGAGGTATTTCGCGCCACGCGCTTCCAACGTGGCGCGGACTTCGTCCTTGTCCTGTCCGTTGAGGCGCACGTCCCAGTGGACGCGGTTCTTGACGGTCTTGTCTTCCGGAACGGTCTGGAAGAGGAAACGCCGGCGCGTGTCTTTGTCCTGGTCTTCTTCCGGGCCGATGGCCGCGCCGTCCTTCCACACGAGCTTGCCGTTGTGGGTGGTCGTTTCGGCCTCCGTGGCGAAGCCTTGATCGACCATGGACCGGATGAACGCTTCGTCCTGGGGCTCCACGATCCACTCGAGCGTCTTGGCCCACCAATCGGCGAGGACGTGCGGGTTCTTGCAGTCGATCACTACCTGAAAGTTCAGTGCCATGGACTGAACCTACGACGGCGGCGCGTGGCCGGGGAAGTGCCTAGCGGACAGTTCCGGTCCGGGTTTCCCAACTGACTCGCATTTGTTGTCGTTTTGAGCGCTGAAAACGACAACTACTGCGAGCTAGTTGGGTTGGTTAGCCGCCGAGGAGTTGCGGCGGGATCGCGTAGATCAGCACGACGGCCAAGAGGTTCTTGGCGGCGTGAACGAAATAGGAGAACATCACGTTCTTGCCTGTCCAGACGTAGACAGCCACCAGGACGACGCCCATTCCCAGGTACGGGGCCAGGGCGGGAAGCACCAGCCCCTCACGTCCCACCACGTGGATGGCGGCGAAACAAAGTACGGACAGAACGCAACAAAGCCAAATATTGACGCGGCGGGACAGCTTGCCGATCAGGAGGTGCCGGAACAGGTATTCCTCCACGAAGGGGCCCAACACCACCAGCAAGGGCACCACGAACCAGGCCGGCAGTTGCAGGACCAGGGACTGCAGGCCCAGTTGGTTCTGCGACTCCGTGGCCGAGCCGGCAACCGTCACCAGGATGGCGGTGATCACCAGCATCGCCACGATGGATAAAGGAATCATCGCAAGCGTGAACCACGGACGGGTGGCCAGGATCAGGAGGTCGCGGGCTATGACGCGCCACGCAGCTGCTACGGCGAACAGGCCCACCGAAGCGTAAAAAGCGAGGTTGATGGCGAAGACGGCGGTGGCCGGGTCGGGAAAGACCCGCTGCACGAAACCCGTCACCGGGGCCGTGGCGAGGCTCAGGACAGCCGCCAATGACACGTAGAGTCCGAAAGCCGCAGCGTCCAAGCCCGTGAATCGGTATAGCCTGCCGGCTGGCGGAATGGTGCCCATATGTCCAGCGTAGCGCCCCGGTTTGTTGCCCGCGTCACGCTCCGCCGAAATCACCGGGTAGGATGGTTTTGCCGGATTTACCTTCGACGCTTCCGCGTTTTCGCTACTGATTCGACTCGCCAACAGGGTGAAAGCTCGAATTGTCCGTGCCGATGCGCATGAAGCCAGGGCCGGCACATCCTCAACCCACAAGGAACAGCTGTGCCTCAAAACACCACAACCGACCTTCAGCGTGAGCCGGGAACCCTGGCTGCGCCCAGTACCTCTACAACTTCCGAAAACCTCAGCGCCGAGGGCTACCAGAAGACCCTGAGCCGCCGCCACGTCACGATGATCGCGATGGGCGGCGCGATCGGCGTCGGCCTCTTCATGGGCGCGGGTGGACGGCTGGCCTCCACCGGCCCGGCCCTCATCTTCTCCTACGCCATTGCCGGCGTCATTGCCTACCTGCTGATGCGGGCCCTTGGCGAACTGATCATGTACCGCCAGACCTCCGGCTCCTTTGTCAGCTACGCCGGTGAAATGTTCGGCAAAAAGGGCGCCTTCCTCTCCGGTTGGATGTACTTCATCAACTGGGCCATGACGGGCATCGCCGAACTCATTGCCATCGGCCTGTACTTCCAGTTCTTCTTCCCGAATGTTCCCGTTGAGCTGTCCGCCATCGCCGCGCTGGTGCTGCTGGTGGCCGTGAACCTGTTCAGCGTCAAGGCCTTCGGCGAGTTCGAATTCTGGGCGTCCTGCCTCAAGGTCGCCGCGATCCTGATCTTCCTGGCCGTGGGCACCTTCATGGTGGTCACGAACGCGCAGGTGGGCACTGGCCACGCATCCGTGGGGAACCTCTTCGCTGCCGACGGCGGCATGTTCCCCAAGGGCGGCCTGGTGATGATCCTGGTCCTGAACGCCGTGATCTTCGCTTACAACGCCATCGAACTGGTCGGCATTACCGCCGGCGAGATGCAGAACCCGGAACGCGAAGTGCCCAAGGCGATCCGCGCCGTCGTGATCCGCATCGTGGTTTTCTACGTCGGTTCCGTCACGCTGCTGGCGATGCTGCTGCCTTCGGACCAGTATCACGCGGGAACCTCCCCGTTCGTCACGGTGTTCGGCCAGATGGGCTTGCCGTGGATGGGCGACGTCATGAACATGATCGTCATCACCGCAGCGCTGTCCTCATGCAACTCGGGCCTGTACTCGATCGGCCGCATCTTCCGCACCATGGCCAACAACGGACATGCCCCCAAGTGGCTGACCAAGATGTCCACCCGCCACGTGCCGTATGCGGCCATCCTGGCAATCGGCGCCGTGTACCTCGTGGGCATCCTGCTCAACATTTGGTTGGGCGGTTCGCACGCCTTCGACCTCGCCCTGAACACGGCCTCGATCGGCGTCATCTTCACCTGGGGCTCGATTTTCGCGAGCCAGATCGCCCTGCGCAAGAAGAAGGGCAACGTTTCCAGCCTCCCGATGCCGGGTTCGCCGTGGACCAGCTGGGTTGGCCTGATCGCCCTGTTGGCCATCACCATACTGATCGGCATGGACACCATGACGGACAAGGCCACGGGCGAGGTGTTCCTCCTGGGCCTCTGGACCCTGGCCACCATCCCGTTCTTCGCCTTGGTGCTGTGGCTGGGCTGGCAGAAGGTCAAGAACAACGAACCGAAGAGCGAGCTGTTCAGCTAGTCCGCACCATCGATTGTCCCCACCAGCTCCCAGCCTTCGCAAGCTCAGGCCGGGGCCCTCGCTGGCGTGGGCCCCCGTAACTGCCATTTTGAGCGCTCAGAACGGCACTTACGGAGCAATCGATTTAACCGGCTCAGTCCCTCAGGTACTTCGCGAAGTGGTCCTCGATCCGCTGCCAGGCTTCCGGGGCCGCAGCCGGATCGGGCTTGATCCCCATCACCCGCATCAACGGCCGCAGTGGCCGGGGCCCGACCGGAACGTCGTTCATGAAGGCGTGGCCCGCCGTCGGGAATTCCTTGACGTCGTGCTCGATCCCGAGGTTCGTCAGGGCGGCCTCCAGCTTCGCGGCCGCTCCCGGCATCGTCCTGTCCTTCCCTCCGTAGTTGGCCACCACCGGGCACGCCCCCTCCAAAGCCTGCTCCAGGTGCCGCGGCAACTGGCCGTAGTTCACAGAGGCGGCGTCGAAATCGTCGTGGGCCGCTAGCAGGGCGAAGGCTCCGCCCATGCAGAAACCGATGACCCCCACTTTTCCGGTGCACCGGGCATCGTTGCGGAGCCAGATCCGTGCCGTGGAAACATCCGTGAATGCCCGGCCCGTACCCGACATCAGGGAGCGCATGGTCGCCATGAGGCAGCGCCTCGCGCCGCCGTCGCTGTAGAGGTCGACGGCGAGGGTCAGGTAGCCCGCCGCGGCGAGCCGGTCCGCGTGGCGGCGCATCACGTCGTCGAGCCCAAAGGCCTCATGGATGAGTACGACGCCGGGAAACGGCCCGTCGCTGTCGGGCTCGGCAAGGTACCCCTGCAGGGTCCGCGAGCCTCCTGCCGCCACGCTGTCCGCGCTCAAGTCGATGTGCACCATGGGTGCAATCCTGCCAGACCGCGCAAGTGCCTTGTCGGCTGTTTTTGTCGGCGGTCGCCGATAGGCTCGATGCATGGACCACAGCACCACTCTCAGCCAGCACATCAACGCCTCCCGGGAGAAAGTCTGGGCCGTCATCACCGACATTCCGGGCTCGGCCAAGACGTTGTCGGGCGTCAAAGCCATTCAGATGCTCAGCGAGGGACCCTACGGTGAGGGCACGCGGTGGAAGGAAACCCGCGCCATGATGGGCAGGGAGGAAACCGTGGAAATGCACGTTTCCCAGAGCGATCCGCCGCGCGGCACCACTGTCAAAGCGCGGCAGGGCGGCGCGGACTACACAACGCGCTTCACCCTCGAAGAGCGCGACGGCGGGACCGAACTTGCGCTGTTCTTCGGCGCCGAGGTCCTCAAGCCGACTTTCTTCAGCAAGGTCATGATGGCCGCGTTCGGAAAGCTCGGGCTGAGTGTCACCCGCAAGGCTCTCGCGAAGGATCTCACCGAGATCGCGGCGAAAGCGGAGGCGCTCTGATGGCGGCGGTCGCCAAGGTGACGGCCCCCCGGATTTCCCCGATCAGGCTTGACGAGCTCCGCGACGATCCAGCGCCAGACTTCCAGCGCGGCGAGCGGTACGATGGCGTACGCCTCACCCGTGCCGTGGCTGACGGAGCGGAGCTGAGTGGAGCGGACTTTATCGAGTGTGAATTCAACGGAGTCTCCTTCAACGAAGCACAACTGCGTGGCGCGACGTTCCGGGATTGCATCCTAAATGAGCCCTACGCTCCGGTATTCACGGCTGCGCGCACATCGTGGCGTGAAGTGGAGATCAGTAACCCGCGTTGGGGTTCAGCGGAGATGTACGAGGGCGCCTGGCACTCGGTGAAGATCGACGGCGGCAAGCTGGACTTCCTGAACCTGCGCGGATCCAAGCTCACGGATGTGGTGATCACGGGCTGCATCATCAACGAGCTCGACCTCGGGGCTTGTACCGCGACGCGGATGGTGCTCAAGGATTGCACCATCGGGACGCTGGATGTCACCGGGGCCAAGCTCAAGGACGTGGACCTGCGGGGCTCGGACTTCCGGATGATCAATGGACTCGGCGGCCTGTCCGGCGTGGTCATCGATGATTACCAGCTCAGCCTGTTGGCACCCCTTTTGGCCGGACACCTGGGTATTCGGGTGATCTGAGTGGAGCGACGGCGCCGCGGGTGATGGTTGACCGGGTGACGGTTGACCGGGTGATGGTTGACCGGGTGACGGTTGACCGTGGGGCGGCGCCGTGTAATCTTTATAGAACGAACGGTCGGTAAATTATTCGCCGGCCCCGCTCCCTTCGCGAAGGATGTTCTCATGGTCGAGGCTTTTCTTGTTGGCGGTGCCCGCACCCCTGTAGGCCGTTATGGCGGCGCGCTTTCCGCGGTCCGGCCGGATGACCTGGCAGCCCTTGTCGTGCGCGAAGCCGTGGCCCGTGCCGGCGTCGACCCCGACGCGATCGATGAAGTCATCCTGGGCAACGCCAACGGCGCTGGCGAGGAAAACCGCAACGTCGCCCGGATGGCCACCCTTCTGGCGGGACTGCCCCTCCACATCCCCGGCATCACGGTCAACCGCCTTTGTGCCTCCGGCATGAGCGCCATCATCATGGCCAGCCACATGATCAAGGCCGGTGCGGCGGACATCGTGGTGGCTGGCGGCGTCGAATCGATGAGCCGGGCCCCCTGGGTCCAGGAGAAGCCCACCACAGCCTTCGCCAAACCGGGCCAGATCTTCGACACGTCCATCGGCTGGCGCTTCGCCAACCCCCTCTTCAGCAAGGGCGAGCTGTCCCGCGGCGGGAAGATGACGTATTCCATGCCGGAAACTGCCGAGGAAGTCGCCCGGGTGGACGGCATTTCCCGGGAAGACGCCGATGCCTTCGCCGTCCGCTCGCACGAACGCGCGCTTGCTGCCATCGCCGGCGGTCGCTTCAAGGAAGAGATTGTCCCGGTCACAGTGAAGACCCGCAAGGGCGAAACCGTGGTGGATACCGACGAAGGCCCACGCGAGGGAACCACGATGGAGGTCCTCGCCGGGCTCCGTCCAGTGGTCGCCGGTGGCTCGGTTGTCACGGCGGGCAACTCCTCCTCGCTTAACGACGGCGCGTCGGCCATCATCGTCGCGTCCGAGGCCGCCATCGAAAAGTTCGGCCTCACTCCGCGGGCCCGGATCATCGACGGCGGCTCGGCCGGTTGCGAACCGGAAATCATGGGCATCGGACCAGTTCCGGCAACCCAGAAGATCCTGGGCCGTTCCGGACTCACGGTCGGCGACCTTGGCGCCGTCGAACTCAATGAAGCCTTCGCGACGCAATCGCTCGCGAGCATGCGGCGTCTGGGCCTGGATCCGGACATCGTGAACCTCGACGGCGGTGCGATCTCCCTGGGGCACCCGCTCGGTTCCAGCGGCTCACGTATCGCGATCACCTTGCTGGGCCGCATGGAGCGCGAGCTGGGCACCGCCGACCGTAAGATTGGCCTCGCGACGATGTGCATCGGCGTCGGGCAGGGCGCGGCCATTCTCCTGGAAGGCATGTAATGGCGTTGAACCCCGAGGAATTCGCAACCCTGCTCATCGAGGAACGCGAGGACCGCGTCACTGTCCTTCTGAACCGGCCCGAGGTCCGCAACGCGATCGACCAGCACATGGTGGACGAACTCCATCGGGTGTGCGATTACCTTGAACGCGAGCCGAAAATCCTGATCATTGCCGGCGTCGAAGGCGTTTTCGCATCGGGCGCAGATATCGGCCAGCTGAGGGAACGCCGCCGCGACGACGCCTTGCGCGGCATCAACTCCACCATCTTCGTGCGGATCGCGAAGCTGCCCATGCCCGTTATCGCGGCCTTGGACGGCTATTGCCTGGGCGGGGGTGCGGAACTCGCCTACGCCGCGGACTTCCGCATCGGTACGCCCAGCCTTCGCATCGGCAACCCGGAAACCGGGCTGGGCATCATGGCCGCCGCCGGGGCCACCTGGCGACTCAAGGAACTCGTGGGGGAGCCGATCGCCAAGGAGATCCTCCTTGCCGGCGCCGTCCTCCGCGCCGAGGAAGCCCTCCGCATCAATCTCATCACCCAGATCCATGAAGCCCCAGTGCTGATGGAAGCGGCCCACAACCTTGCTGACCGGATCGGCCGGCAGGATCCCCTGGCGGTGCGGATCACCAAGTCCGTGTTCCACGCTCCGGCCGAGGCGCACCCCGTGATCGACACTCTCGCCCAGGGCATGCTTTTCGAATCGCAAGCCAAGTTCGACCGCATGCAGGCGTTCCTCGACAAAAAGAACACCGACAAGAAGAGCGCCAAGCAATCCAGCGCCAAGCAATCCAGCGACACCCCAGACAGGACCCGAAAATGACGGCAACGTCCGCTATCCCGCATGTTGTCGGTGTCCTCGGCGGTGGCCGCATGGGGGCCGGCATCGCCCATGCTTTCCTGATCAAAGGTGCCACCGTGATCGTCGTCGAGCGCGACCACGAGTCCGCCGCAGGTGCGCAAGGTCGCGTCGCTGAGGCTGTGGCAAAGTCCGCTGCCCGAGGCACACTGACGGAGACCGCCGAAGAGACCTTGTCCCGGTTCAGCACCTCCACCGACTACGACTCCTTTGTCCATTGCGGGCTTGTCGTGGAAGCCGTGCCCGAGGACTACGAGCTCAAGGTTGCGGCCCTCAAGGCCGTGGAGGAACACCTCTCTGCTGACGCCTTCCTGGCCTCCAACACGTCGTCGCTCTCCGTGACGGGCCTCGCTTCGCAGCTCCGGAGGCCTGCCAATTTCGTTGGCCTGCACTTCTTCAACCCTGTCCCGGCTTCCACGCTCATCGAGGTGGTCTTGGCCAAGGAGACTTCGGCGGAGCTCGCCGCAGCGGCGAAAAGCTGGACCGGGGCACTCGGCAAGACCGCCGTCGTCGTCAATGACGCGCCCGGCTTCGCGTCCTCGCGGCTGGGCGTTGCGATCGCACTCGAGGCGATGCGAATGGTGGAAGAAGGCGTGGCCTCCGCGGAGGACATCGACGCGGCCATGGTGCTCGGCTACAAGCACCCGACGGGACCGCTTAGGACAACGGACATCGTGGGCCTGGACGTGCGACTGGGCATCGCCGAGTACCTGCACTCGACCCTGGGGGAGCGCTTCGCCCCGCCTCAGATCCTGCGCGACAAGGTCGCCCGCGGCGAGCTGGGCCGCAAAACCGGCAAGGGATTCTTCGACTGGGCTGACTAGCTGCCTTGTGTCCCCAACTGACTCGCATTTGTTGTCGTTTTCAGGCCCCATAACGACAACAAATGCGAGTCACTTGGGGGTCCAGCCTCGATCAAGGAGCACGGCACGGACTTTCGCGACGGCGGACCGTGCATCGTTGGCCATGTGCCGTTTGGAGATCCTCACCAAGTGCCAGCCCGCACGCGCGAAGTCCTCTTCGCGGGCGATGTCCCGGACTATCTGGGCCGGCTCGGAATGCGGCTCGCCGTCGTATTCGACCGCCACACGGTGTTCCGGATAGGCCAGATCCGGTTGACGTACGACGCCGGCACCTAGCTCAGTAGCTACGTTCAGTTGGGGTTCTGGCAGTCCGCCGTATTCAAGGGCCAGCCGGAGCCGCGTTTCGGGGGCGGAGTCTGAGCCGATCCGCGCCTGATCGAGGGCCAGCCGCGCTTTGCGGATCCCGGGAGTTCCTTTGTGCCGGTCCAGCATGTCGGCCAGTTGTTCCAATGTTGCGTACGGCTCTGTCCGGCCTTCCAACTCCGGCCGGGGGATCCGCACCAGATGGTCGGCCACAACGGTCAGTTCGTCAACACTCATCTTCCTGGACACATCTAGCCAGGTCCGGGTGCGCGTGGTGACCAGAAGCCCGTCAAGACTCGTGATTTCGTCGTCGAAGAACTGCCCCACATGCCCAATCACTCCTGTTCGTCGAGGAATGGCCATGGTGTCGGGACGCGAAATGTGGATGCGCGGATCATCGCTACGGGGGAGGAACCCAGGGAATGACCACAGAGCGAACGCCGTGGCGTGCGACGCTGCCGAGAACTCAGTCACCGCGGTGAAGGGCCGGACGAAACCGACGTCCGTCGCCTGCCCGGGAACCAATGCGTGGTCCGGAATTCGGATGCCCCGGCTAGGCGAGGGCAGCGATCGGTGCCGCAACCGCCTGAGGCTCACACCGGCGTCGACCGCTTCTTGAAAGGTGAACGGGGCGCAGGCCAGCAGCGCGGGCAAAGGTTGCGGGGTCCTCATCGCCCTATCGTTGCAAATCCTGGAACGCCATATTGAGTTATCCACAGGTAATCGCCCGCGAACCCCAACTGACTCGCATTTGTTGTCGTTTACAGGCCCCAAAACGACAACAAATGCGAGCTAGTTGTACTGCCCAGGGACATTGGTTGAAGTCGTGTGAGAACACGGCATAGATTTCCGGCATGACGAAGGCCTCCCGGTGTGGAGTGGAGCTGTCTAAGAACCGCTGCTCACCCAGGAGGCCTTCGTGTCCCACGCTAACGCAACACTGACCTCAAAAACCCGTTTGAAGCTCGCCAAATTGGTCGTCCACGAGCACTGGACGATCTCCGAGGCAGCGAAGATGTTCATGGTGTCCTGGCCCACGGCCAAGCGCTGGGTCCAGCGCTACCTCGACCACGGAGCCGCGGGCATGCAGGACAGGTCCTCACGGCCGCACCATAGCCCGGCCAGGACACCGCAGGCGTTGGTGAAACGCATCGTGGCACTTCGGTGGCGCAAACGACTGGGACCGGTGCAGATCGCCGGCAGGCTGGGAATCGCGGCGTCAACTGTTCACGCAGTCCTGGTCCGCTGCCGGATCAACAGGCTGCGCTACATCGACCGGGTGACCGGCGAACCAATCCGCCGCTATGAACACCAATCCCCGGGAGAGCTGCTCCACGTCGACGTCACCAAGTTCGGCAACATCCCCGACGGCGGAGGCCACCGATACCTCGGCCGGCAAGAAGGCGGGAAGAACTCCCGGGCCTCAGCCAGCCGCAACGGCCTGCCCCGCTCGGGCAAACACCCCCGCAACGGCACCGCCTACGTGCACACCGTCATCGATGACTACTCCCGGGTGGCCTACGCCGAGATCCACCACAACGAGAAGGCCGTAACCGCGATCGCCGTGCTGCGCCGCGCCGTGGCCTGGTTCGCCGACCGCGGCATCACCACCAAACGGGTGCTCTCCGACAACGGATCCGCCTACGTCTCCAAGGCCTGGACCCACGCCTGCGAGGAACTGGGCATCACACCGAAACGCACACGACCCTACCGGCCCCAAACCAACGGCAAGATCGAACGGTTCCACCGCACCCTCAACGACGGCTGGGCCTACGCCAAGTTCTACCCCACCGAAACAGCACGCCGCGACGCCCTACCGGCCTGGATCCACTACTACAATCACCACAGGCCCCACACCGCCACCGGGAACAAACCACCCCTCAGCCGGTTGACCAACCTCCCTGGGCAGTACAGCTAGTTGGGTCGGTTAGGCTGGCTGGGTGACTCTCATTGCACCCGTGACCCTGGACGGTCGCTTCGTAACCTTGGAACCCCTCAGCCCCGAGCACCACGACGGCCTTGTGGATGCCGCAAAAGACGGCGAGTTGTGGAAACTCTGGTACACCTCGGTCCCGACGCCGGAGGGAATGGCCGCGGAGATCGACCGCCGGCTCGGGCTGCAGGAGCAAGGATCCATGGTGCCGTTCGCGACCCGGTTGAAGGCGAACGGCAAGTTGATCGGCATGACCACTTACATGAACATCGACGCCGGCACTCCGCGGGTAGAGATCGGCTCCACCTGGAACGCTGCTTCGGCCCAGGGCAGCGGGAGCAACCCGGACTCCAAACTGCTGCTGCTTCGCCACGCTTTCGAAACCCTTGGCTGTCCTGCCGTCGAATTCCGTACGCACTGGCTCAACCACCAGTCCCGCGAGGCTATCGCCCGTCTGGGCGCCAAGCAGGACGGCGTGCTGCGCAACCACTCGCGGACTTCGGACGGAGTGCTCCGCGACACGGTGGTGTTCTCCATCCTCGAACACGAGTGGCCCGCTGTGCGCACCGGCCTCGAGTTCCGGCTCGATAAGCGGCCCTGAGCGCGAACGCGCACACGGCGCCGCGCGTTCGCGCCTCGCGCCCGCTACTTCTTGAGCGCGCTGTTGACGGCCGTGCGGTAGCCCTGGGAGTAGCCGGCATCATTGGGATGGAAGTTCTCCAAAGCGAGCTGCGGCGGATCCAGTGGCGATAGCTGGGTGTAGTGGATCCACGGATTGTTGGAACCGATGCCGTGCCCGGTGAACCGCTCCGTCACGCTCACGTACCCCACTCCTGCGGCGGAGGCGGCGCCAGCGATGGTCGCATTCAATTGGTCAGCCATTCCGTTCAGGGTGGTGGCCAACTGTTTCTGCGCGGGAGGCATCTTGGGGCCAACGGTGAACAAGCGCGGATAGCCGGTCAGCACGATGTCGGCGTGGGGTGCCTTCTGCCGGATGGACTGGACCATGGCCACGATGTTGCCGGGCAGTGCGGGCAATGCATTCGCCACGCCCTGCACGGCCGAAGCGCAGGCCAGGGCATCGGCGCTGGTGCAAGCCACCGCCACGGCTCCCGTGCCGACGTCGTTGCCGCCAACCGTCACCGAGACTTCGGTAGCGGACCCCAGAGCGATCGCAACCGGGTCGGCGGGAGACAGATTCTCCAGGCTTGCCTTGACGGCAAGCGATGTGGCGCCGAAGCAGCCCAGGTTCAGCCCGCCCAAAAGCGCAGCGTAACTGTCCAGGCTCTGATGGCAGCCCGGCGATGAGCCCGGAGCCGGACTGCTGCCGCCCGTGCCGGCGGCATAGGAATCGCCGAGTGCCACATAGACATCGGCGGGTTTCGCTGTGGTCGGATTCGCGTGGGCCGGTCCCGTTCCGAGTGCTGCCAGGAGTACGACGACGGCGGCGGCGCCCACCGGGCGGCCATACCGGCGTCGCGAATTAGCTGCTTGCATGATTGATATCCCCTCGTGTCGATCTGCAGTGCCGCTTGGCGGCGCGGGCTACCCCAGCCAGGCAGTCTTGCCGCCAGACTACGCGAGCCGGGCGTCCACGACTACGAAAAGTGGCCTGGTTTTTCCATTCGGTGTAGGTCCAACCGCCCTGCCAGACGACTACACTCTTGAAGGCAACACGTGCCGAAGATCCATTCCCCCGGAAGCAGTCCCTCATGGTCGAACAACTGATGGCGTTTGCGCTGACCTGCGTCGTCGTGGTCCTCGTTCCCGGCCCTGATTTTGCGCTTGTGCTGAAAAACGCACCCCGCGGACCCGGATCAGCGGCAACCACCGCCATCGGAATCATGGTCGGCAACACGATCCTTGCCCTTCTCGCCGTGCTTGGCGTCACCGCGCTCTTGGGTGCGTCGGAAGTCCTAGGCAACGCCATCAGGATCGCCGGTGCGGCGTACTTGCTCTATCTGGGAGCCCGCGCCCTGCTGGAGGCTTTCGGCCGCCCCCGCAGTCAAGCTATTACGGTTCCGCAACCCAGGCTTGGGTCCCGAGGTAACTCACCGTTCGTGCAGGGAATGGTCAGCAATCTGCTCAACCCGAAGGTCGCCGTCTTCTATCTGTCCCTTTTCCCCCAATTCAACCTCGCGCCGCTTCCCCCTCTGGGCCAGCACGCGTTGATGGCGGGCATCTTTCTGCTCACTGCGCTGGTTTGGTACGTCCTGCTGGTGCATGCGCTCAAGAGAATCTCCACGGCACTCGCCCGACCCCGGGCGAAGCGGATCATCACTGGCGGATCCGGCACGGTCCTGATCGGCGTCGGCGGGACGATCCTGACGAAGTCCCTCGCCTCAAGCTAACGGCACCCCCAACTAACTCGCATTTGTTGTCGTTATGAGGGCTCAAAACGACAACAAATGCGAGTTAGTTGGGTGGGCTGCCAGCTAACGGCCGCTAGTTGTACTGCCCAGGGACATTGGTTGAAGTCGTGTGAGAACACGGCATAGATTTCCGGCATGACGAAGGCCTCCCGGTGTGGAGTGGAGCTGTCTAAGAACCGCTGCTCACCCAGGAGGCCTTCGTGTCCCACGCTAACGCAACACTGACCTCAAAAACCCGTTTGAAGCTCGCCAAATTGGTCGTCCACGAGCACTGGACGATCTCCGAGGCAGCGAAGATGTTCATGGTGTCCTGGCCCACGGCCAAGCGCTGGGTCCAGCGCTACCTCGACCACGGAGCCGCGGGCATGCAGGACAGGTCCTCACGGCCGCACCATAGCCCGGCCAGGACACCGCAGGCGTTGGTGAAACGCATCGTGGCACTTCGGTGGCGCAAACGACTGGGACCGGTGCAGATCGCCGGCAGGCTGGGAATCGCGGCGTCAACTGTTCACGCAGTCCTGGTCCGCTGCCGGATCAACAGGCTGCGCTACATCGACCGGGTGACCGGCGAACCAATCCGCCGCTATGAACACCAATCCCCGGGAGAGCTGCTCCACGTCGACGTCACCAAGTTCGGCAACATCCCCGACGGCGGAGGCCACCGATACCTCGGCCGGCAAGAAGGCGGGAAGAACTCCCGGGCCTCAGCCAGCCGCAACGGCCTGCCCCGCTCGGGCAAACACCCCCGCAACGGCACCGCCTACGTGCACACCGTCATCGATGACTACTCCCGGGTGGCCTACGCCGAGATCCACCACAACGAGAAGGCCGTAACCGCGATCGCCGTGCTGCGCCGCGCCGTGGCCTGGTTCGCCGACCGCGGCATCACCACCAAACGGGTGCTCTCCGACAACGGATCCGCCTACGTCTCCAAGGCCTGGACCCACGCCTGCGAGGAACTGGGCATCACACCGAAACGCACACGACCCTACCGGCCCCAAACCAACGGCAAGATCGAACGGTTCCACCGCACCCTCAACGACGGCTGGGCCTACGCCAAGTTCTACCCCACCGAAACAGCACGCCGCGACGCCCTACCGGCCTGGATCCACTACTACAATCACCACAGGCCCCACACCGCCACCGGGAACAAACCACCCCTCAGCCGGTTGACCAACCTCCCTGGGCAGTACAGCTAGTTGGGTTGGTGGGCAGGAACAGCCAGTGCGGTGCGGACCGATGTCCAGGACTTCAGGACCTCCAGCACGTCCGGGTCGCGTTCGGTCAGGACGGCCTGTGCGTAGGATTCCTCAAGCAGAGCATCAACGGAAACGCGTGTTCCCGTGGAGGCGCTGAGCATGGCCGCCTCCACCATGGCCAGGCTCATGATGTTCTGGTGGACCTGGCCCATGGGAGTGCTCCCGGTGCGCAGGGCTACCACGAAGTCACGCAGCGAACCGGCGATCTCCTGGCCCGGGTCCTCCGAACCGGTTCCGGACGGAAGGAGCAACGAGGACGCAGGTTCGCTGTCGCCGTCCCACAGGACCGTGCCGTGTTCGCCGCTGATCCGCCATGCCGCGTTCCACGAGGTCTCCCGGCCCGGGCTGCACCAGCTCCCGGTGAACACGAAGCGTTCCCCGCCGGTCATTTCGAAGATTGCGGTGGCCCCTGCATCGCCGCGATACCAACTCCAGGACGGGTTGTATTCCTCGCAGAACACCGAGACAGGATCCGCGTCGAGGAGGAACCGGGCCATGTCGAACTGATGGATGGCCATGTCCAGCAGCAGCGGGTGGTCCATGGCATCCCGGAATCCGCCGAAATGCGGCGCCTTGAAGAACTCGGCGGAAACGATGCCCACGCTGCCTAAAGAAGCGGCGAGCCGTTTGGCTTCGAAAAGATGCCTGTTGTATCTGCGGGACTGGCTGACCATGAACAACTGGCCAGTAAGCTCCGACGCCGCGGCCAGCGACAGCCCTTGGACCACGTTGGACGCCACGGGCTTTTCGCCGAGCACCGGGAGCCCCGCCGCCAGCGCCTCGGAGGTCACCGGATGGTGAGCTAACGGAACGGTGACGTTGATGACCGCGTGGGCGCCGACGTCGGACGCCAACTGCGCGGTTCCAGTGCCTACCGGCAGATCGGGAAGCCCGATAGCCGCGGCGCCGGCGCGGGCGGCGTCAAGGTCCAGGTCGACGATGCCCGCGAGTTCCACGAGCGGCGACTCCTGCACCGTCCTAAGCCACGCACGGCCCATGCCCCCGGCTCCGACCACGACGACGCGAAGGGGAGTGCCGTCGTCGGGAATGGTGGCGAAAGGGGTACTCATGCGTTGGCTCCCTGGTAGCTCTTGCCGTTGAAGAAATCGTTGGTCTCATAGCGCAGGAGTTCGGGGTAGGCGCGCTCCGGCCGATCTGTGACTGCCCATTCGACGGCGTTCGAGATGACCCGGCGGACATCCTTGTGGTGGTAGACCGGGTAGTCCTGATCGCCGGGGCTGAAGAAGAAGATCTTGCCGTGGCCGCGGCGGAAGGTGCATCCCGAGCGGAAGACTTCCCCGCCGCTGAAGGAACTGATGAACACGAGCTCCTCGGGCGTCGGGATATCGAAGAACTCGCCGTACATTTCCTGCTGATCGATCACGATGGGGTGCGGAACGCCCTTCGCAATCGGATGGGTGGGGTCCACGGTCCAGACCAGTTCGCGGTCCTGCTCACTGCGCCAGCGCAATGTGCACGAGGTGCCCATGAGCTTGGTGAAGATCTTCGACCAGTGCCCGGAGTGCAGCACGATCAGGCCCATGCCGGACAGGACGTGGCGGTGCACGCGCTCGACGATCTCGTCGTCCACATCACCGTGGGACATGTGCCCCCACCACGTGAGGACATCCGTGTTGGCGAGGACTTCCTCGGTGAGGCCATGCTCGGGCTCGTCCAGGGTGGCGGTGCGGACGCTGGCCTTGGCGCCGAGGTTCTCCTCGATGCCGGCCTTCACGGCCCCGTGCATGCCGTCGGGGTAGAGGCGCGCCACCAGTTCGTCGCGCTTTTCGTGCCGGTTTTCGCTCCACACGGTGACGCGGATTGGCTTGCTGTCAGTCATGATTTTCTCCTTGAAGTTTGTGGTTCAGTGCCCGACGGCGGTGCGGTGCCGCCGGCGGCGCGCTGGGCACCGGCGGTACCGTGCCGGCGTCGAGGGCGGTCTATTTGACGGCGCCGCCGGTCGTACCGGCTGCGATGTACTTCTGCGCCGCGACCAGCAGGATGATGGCAGGAATGGAGGCGAGCACCGCCGTCGCCATGACGGAGCTCCAGTCGTTCACGTAGGCGCCGATGTACTGGAAAATTCCCAGGGTCACGGGCCGCACCGTCTCTGTGGTGGTCAGGGTCAGTGCGAACAGGAAGTCGCTCCAGGTGAACAGGAAGGTGAAGAGCCCCGCGGTGATGAGCGAGTTCCTGCTCAGCGGCACCACGATGGACCAAAACGCCCTCAAATGCCCTGCGCCGTCCACCCGGGCCGCCTCGATGACCGACGCCGGCATGCCGTTCATGAAGGCCCTGATGATGAGGATCGCGAACGGGATGCCATGGGCGGAATCTGCCAGGATCAGGCCCGGGATGGAATTGAGCAGGCCGAGATCGTTGTACGCCGTGTACAGCGCGTTGGCCACCACGATCCCCGGGATCATCTGGCTGATCAGGATCGCGAAGAGGACCACGCCGGCGCCCTTGACCTTGAAATAGGCCAAGGCGTAGGCCGCCGGCGCCGCGATGGCCAGGCTTAGTACTACGCTGCCCAGTGAGATCACCAGGCTGGTGACCAGGTTCCCTCCCTGTTCGCTGATGGCCGTGGCATAGCCCGTGAAGTCCGGCTTAAGCGGCAGCCACGATGTTTCCAACGTGGTGCCGTTGGGCTGCAACGAAGCGTTGATCATCCAGTACACGGGGAACAGCATGATCGCCAGGAAGAAGATGGCCAGGACCGTGTAGCCCCATTGTTTGCGTCCGGGTGCAGTCATGGTTTCCTCACTCATCGACGGACCGCCGGCTCGCACGCAGGTACAGGACCGCGAAGACCAGGGAAATGACCACCAGGACGTTGCCTAGGGCGGCGCCCTCGCCGAATTTGAACTCGTGGAAGGACAGGTCGTAGGACTGGGTGGCGATGGTCTGGGTCGAATTCGCCGGGCCACCGTTGGTCAGGCCCAGGATGATGTCCAGCACCTTCAGGGTGTAGACGACCCCGAGCACCAGAACCACGCTCACTACCGGACGAAGCATCGGCCAGGTGATGTGCCGGAACGCCTTCCAACCGGTGGCGCCGTCCAGGGAACCGGCTTCATAGAGCTCATCCGGGATTTCCTGGAGGCCGCCATAGAGGATGGTCAGATTGAACGGGATGCCGATCCAGATGTTCACTCCCACCACGGCGATCAGCGCGAGCGAGGTACTGGTGAGCCACGGAACGCCCGTATTCACGATGTGCAATTCGCCGAGGAAGCGGTTCAACGCTCCGCTGTCCTTGTCCAGGATCCATCTCCACACGGCACTGGACACGATGAGCGGCAGCAACCAGGGGAGCAGGAGCAGCGAGCGCAGGATTCCGTTGAGCGGGAACTTGCGTTGGAAGAAGATTGCCAGCGCAAGACCGATCACGAACTGGCCGAGTATGGATCCCAAGGTGAACAGGGCGGTGTTCACCAAAGACGTTGAAAACAACGACGACGACAGCACCTTCGCGTAGTTCGCCAACCCCACCCAGGGGGCCTCGCCCGTGAAGAACGTCGCTGTTGTGTAGTCCTGGAAGCTCATCACGATGTTCTTGACCACGGGGTAGCCGAAGAACAGCGCCATGTAGGTCACGGCAGGAACCAGGAACAGCCATTGGAAGAGGCGCTCGCGGCGTTTGCGGTTGCGCCTGCTGGGCCTTGCCTCCCCGCTCGGCGTGTTCTCCGACCCGGACTTTGCGCGCGCTTTGGTGCGCTGGCTGGCCCGCGACTTTGCCTGCGACAAATCAGTTGTGAGGGACATGTCCAGCCGCTTACTGGCCTTGGGCTTGCTTGAGGGCCTCGGCCGGGGAAGCCTTGCCTGTCAGCGCGGTCTGGATGGCGGTGTAGATCTTGGTCGCCTGCGCCGGCCATCCTTCTCCGAGCTCGCCGGTGCGGGCCCGGGCGGTCTTGATGAGATCGGTGAAGGTGGCGAGCTTGGGGTTGTCAGTGGCGAATTTCGCGGCCAACGTGGTCTTGGAAGGGATCGTGTTGCGGACCTTGGCCATCGCCAGCTGGTTTTCGTCGCTGTTCATGCAGGCCACCACTTCCGCGGCTTTGGCCTGGCGGGCCTTATTGCCTGTTTGCGGGACGGTCCACACTTCGCCGCCAAGCGGGGCAACGGCTGTCTGACTGGAGTCACGGACCGGAATCTTGACGACGCCGTACTGCAGAGTGGTGTTCTTGTCGAGCGCCGGAATCTGCCAGGGGCCGTTGACCATCATGGCCGCCTTGCCTGCCATGAACTGGTCCTTGACGTCTGCTTGCGTCCAGTTCAGCGCCGACGACGACACGGATCCGTCCTTGACGAGGTCGGTCCAGAGCTGGAGGGCCTGGGCGGTCGCGGGGGTGTTGATGTTCTTCTCGTCACCACCGTTGGACCACATGACAGGCAGGAACTGCCATGTGCCCTCATAGGTGGGGTTGGCGTTGAAAGCCAGGCCATACTGCTCGCCCGAGGTGAGCTTGGTGGCCGCAGCCTTCAGCTCGTCCCAGGTGGTGGGCGGGGTGATGCCGGCCTTGGCCAGAATGTCCTTGTTGTAGAAGAGGGCGATCGTGTTCACCGTGGGGGCGAGTCCATACACCTTGTCCTTGTAGGTACCGGCGCTCAGGACGCCGGGCGCGAAATCGGCGGTGCTGATGTTGAAATCGGCCAAGGGCGCCAGCGCTCCAGTGGCCGCAATCTGCTGCAGGTCCGGATTGTCGAGCATGAGCACATCCGGCAGCGTCTTGGAGGAGGACTGCTGGAGCACCTTGGAGATCAACGACTTACCCGGCACGGTTTCGCGTTTGATCGTCACGCCGGCCTTGGTGCCGCAGGCGGTCAGGGCGTCGCCGATGAAGGACTTGTCCGGCTCGTTGTTGTAATAGTCCATCACGGAGACTTCCTTCACGGCGTCCGTGGAGGAAGCGGAGGCAGTGGTACCGCAGCCCGAGATGGCGAGTGGTAGGCCGACCAGTGCTGCCACGGCCAGGGCGAGCGGGCGGCGTGTCCTGATAGCTGACTTCATTGTCTGTCCTTTGTTGGTGGGAAAAGGGGGCGGTGCGTTTGGTGATGGGAAGCGAAGCGAATTCGTCGATGCGTATCGACGATGCTGAAACGAAGGGAGATGGAGCTGAAACGAAAGGATATGGAGCTGAAACGAGAGGACGGGCGCGGCGAATCAGGGGTGGCGATTTACTGCGGACGGAGGGTGCTGGATCGGTGCGTGATGACCGTGGGTACCAACTCCAGGGATTCGTGTGGTCCGTGGGAGTCGGTTTCGAGGAGCTGGCACATGATTTTGACCGCCCGCCGGGATACTTCCGCCGGGCGCAGATCGATGGTGGAGAGCGGTATGGGTTGGAGTTCGGCAAGGGTAGGGGAGGCGCTTCCGATAACTGAAACGTCCAACCCCAATGTCAGGCCACGCGTGCCCAAATCGCGGCGCAGAATGTCCTGGATGGTGCGGTCGGGGGCGATGAAGGCCGGCTTGCCCGTGGTGCTGGCGAGGGCCTTGTCCACCGATTCGGAGATGGTGGCACGGTCCGTCCCGCCGGGAAGGTGGAGTACGGTCACGCCGAGGGCTTTGGCCGCGACATCCGTGCCATGCAAGAACCGGTCGACGTAGTTCACGTGCCGGTTCATCACCGCGGGCTGCCAGTCAATGACGGAAATCACGGAGTGGCCCGCGGCAACAAGATCCCGGACGCAGTGCTCACCCGCCATTTCGAAGTCGGCGTCGATGCAGACCAGGCCCGACGGATCGCGAGGGATCCCGATCAAAACCACCGGGACGTTCAGGCTGCGCGCCACAGGGAGGCGCTCGTCTTCGTCCTCAACCTGCATGAGGATCAGGCCGTCGCAGATCTGCTGCCCGACGACGCGGCGCAGCCCGGCGGCGCCTTCGTCGTCGGTGACCAAGAGAATGTCGTGGTCGAATTGGCGGGCCGTGCTGGCAATCACCGAGACGAATTCCATGATCGATCCCATTTCCAGTTCCGGGATGAACGGAATGACCAAGCCGATGACCCTGGTTTTGCGGCTTGCCAAGGCTCTGGCGCCCGCATTGGGCTGGTACGTCAACTGGTCAATGGCGGCCTCGACCTTTTTCCGGGTCTTCTCGGAAATGGGCCGCTTGCCGCTGAGCACATACGAAACGGTGCTTTGGGCTACGCCGGCGGCCTGGGCGACATCCTTGCTCGTGGGCACGTTCCAGGCCTCCTTGCCGGGTCCAGTGGTCTTGGTCTGATGTCTGGTGCTGTGTCGTCGATACGCATCGTCGATGCGTATCGAGAAAAAGTATGACATAACTCACGTAAGACGCACAAGACCCCGATCCCCGTCTCTTTCACGATCCTCGCTCACATATACCGCCTTTTCCTTCAACCCTCGCTCACCTATGACCGTCTTTCCCCCAACCCTCGCTCACCTATCTCGTCGTGTGGTTAGCTGTCCGGTATGGATGGGATCTCAACCGCCGCCAAGCAGCGGGGCGTCCATTGGGACGGCGCGGTGAACGCCTGGCACATCGCCGGAGGCGTGTATCGGATGGGCCGGCGCGAATGGCTCACCGAAGCTGGTTGGCAGCAAATGTACGACGCCGGCATCCGCACCGTTATCGATCTGCGGACCCTTCGCGAGCAGCAGCCAAGGGAGGTCGATCCCAAGGTTTCAACGGAGGCGACCGCACGATTCGACATCGTCCATTGCCCCACCGAAGACCCGGAGGACAAAGAGTTCACCGAGCGCTTTGGTCCGTACCTGAAGGACCCTGCCCACTATGCCGACTATGTGCGGCTCTTCCCTGACAGGCTCGCCGCGGTTTTCAAAGCCATTTCCGCGGCACCCGGCGGGGTGGTGGTGCACTGCGCGGCCGGGCGCGACCGTAGCGGGATCATCGCCGTGATGCTGCAGAACCTGGCAGGAGCGAGCGACGAGGAAATCGTGCGGGGTTACCAGCAGGGAATGCGTGGAATCAACGAGCGCCACCGTCACCACCGCGCCCCGCACGCCCATGATCCCTTTCTCGAGGAAGACGCCCTTGAAGCGATGTTGGCATCACGCAGCGTGAGCCTATTGGAATTCGCGCATTCCTTGGACACGGTTGCCTTCCTGGGAGCGAACGGCGTCTCCGAGGCGGAAGTCGCCGCTGTTCGAGCCAAGCTCCACGCTCCGGCGCGGTAGAAGCGGAAGGTGGCCACGCGCCGTCGTGACCTTCTTTGATTTCGGAAAGCGCTTGCGACACGGCGAGTCGCAACTTCCGGGCGTCAAAACGCGTCAAAGAAGGTCAGGAAGGACGCAACCCCAGGGGGCATCTAGTGTGCAGATCGGGGCTCTCATGTATTCTGGGGATATTACCGAACGGCCGGTCAGTAATTTGCGGCCGTTCAATCCATTTCGTGCCCGTGCCTTGGAAGGACCCGTCGACGATGACCAGTACCGCAGTCGCTCCGGAAGCCACAACCGTTGAAACCGTGCCCAGTTTCGTCCAGGGCGAGTGGTGGACCCCCAGGGCCGACGCCTCCGTAGGCGTGCCCGTCCGCGACGCCAGCACGGGCGAGATCCTCGCAACGGTCAACACCGACGGACTGGACCTTGCCGGCGTCGTGAACTACGGCCGCACGGTGGGCCAGCGAGAGCTCGGCAAGCTCACCTTCCACCAGCGCGCCCTCAAACTCAAGGAACTGGCCCAGTACCTCAACGGCCGCCGCGAGGAGTTCTACACGTCCTCCTTCAAGACCGGCGCCACCAAGATCGACTCGATGGTAGACATCGACGGCGGCATCGGCGTCCTCTTCACCTTCGGTTCCAAGGGCCGCCGCGAACTGCCGAACTCGCAGGTTGTGGTGGACGGACCCATGGAAATCCTGTCCAAGGACGGCTCCTTCGCCGGCGAGCACATCTACACCCGCATTCCGGGCGTCGCGGCGCAGATCAACGCCTTCAACTTCCCCGTGTGGGGCATGCTCGAGAAGTTCGCGCCAGCATTCATCGCCGGCGTCCCCACCATCGTCAAGCCAGCCACCCCCACCGGCTACGTTGCCGCCGTCGTGGTCAAGGCGATCGTCGAGTCGGGCATCCTGCCGGAAGGTTCGCTGCAGCTCATCTCGGGATCGGCCCGCACCCTGCTGGACCACCTTGACTACCGCGACCTCCTCGCGTTCACCGGCTCCGCCTCCACCGCCAACTCGCTGAAGTCCCACGTCAACGTGGTCCAGGGCGGCGTCCGCTTCACCTCCGAAACCGACTCGCTCAACGCCGCGATCCTCGGCCCAGACGCCGTGCCCGGCACCCCCGAGTTCGACGCCTTCATCAAGTCGGTCGTCACCGAAATGACCGTCAAGGCCGGCCAGAAGTGCACCTCTATCCGCCGCACCATCGTGCCCCAGGCCCTGGTGGCCGACGTCGTCTCGGCCATCGGCGCGCGCGTCGACGAGCGCGTCGTGGTCGGTGACCCCCGCGCAGAGGGCGTCACGATGGGCGCCCTCGCATCGCTCGAGCAGCTTGCCGACGTTCGCGCCGCAGTGCAGTCAATGCTCGACGCCGGTGGCGAGCTTGCGTACGGAACGCTCGATTCGCCGTCGGTCACCTCGCTCGACGGCACCGTGGGTGTCGTGGAGGGCGGCGCGTTCATGTCGCCCGTCGTCCTGAGCTGGGCCGACGTCGACTCGGAAGCTGTCCACTCGCTCGAGGCTTTCGGTCCGGTGTCGTCCGTGATCGGCTATGCGGACCTCGACGACGCCGTCCGTCTCGCCGCGCGCGGTGGCGGCTCCCTCGTGGCCTCCGTATGCACCAACGATCCTGCTGTTGCCCGGGAATTGGTGACCGGAATCGCGGCGCACCACGGCCGAGTCCTGATGCTCAACCGCGAGGACGCCCGTTCGTCCACCGGGCATGGTTCGCCTGTCCCGCACCTGGTCCACGGCGGACCCGGCCGCGCCGGTGGCGGCGAGGAACTCGGTGGTATCCGCTCCGTCATGCACCACATGCAGCGCACCGCCATCCAGGGCTCGCCGAACATGCTCAGTGCTGTGACCGGCGTCTGGCACACCGGCGCGGACCGCAACTTCACCGTGGAGACGGAAGGAACGCACCCGTTCCGGAAGTCGCTTGCGACTCTGCGGATCGGCGACGCCGTGCGGTCCGGACTGCGGCAGGTCACCCTGGACGACATCACCGCCTTCGCCGACTCCACCGGCGACACCTTCTACGCACACACCAACCAGGAAGCGGCCGAAGCAAACCCGTTCTTCCCGGGAATCGTGGCGCACGGGTACTTGCTGCTCAGCTGGGCCGCCGGGCTGTTCGTGGAACCCGCGCCGGGCCCCGTCTTGGCCAACTACGGCCTGGAGAACCTGCGCTTCATCACCCCGGTGGCTGCCGGGGATTCGATCCGCGTCACGCTCACGGCCAAGAAGATCACGCCCCGCGAGACTGACGAATACGGCGAAGTAGCCTGGGACGCCGTGCTGACCAACCAGAACGACGAAATCGTCGCCACCTACGACGTCCTGACCCTCGTGGAGAAGTAACCCCCTTCCGACGCTCGCTCACATATACCGGGGTTTGGCCGGACGCTCGCTCACGTATATCGGGGTTTGGCCGGACGCTCGCTCACATATACCGGGGTTTGGCCGGACGCTCGCTCACATATACCGGGGTTTGGCCGGACGCTCGCTCACGTATATCGGGGTTTGGCCGGACGCTCGCTCACGTATGAACTGCAGGCACGGAACGCTCGCCATCTGCGGGGAGCGTTCCGTGCCTGAGGAGTTCTATTGCCCTGGGGCGCGGTATGTCGGAGACTTCTTGGCAGCTTCGTCGAGATCCTCAACCGTCATGAGCGGCTTCAAATGCAGGCGCACTGCGCCAGTCGCATTGATCATGAGTGAGAGGGCGGCGGCGCTAGCCGCATCCGGGATTTCAAAGACTCCGACGACGTCGGTCTCACCGAACGCGTAGTAGAAACATTCGAGCGATCCTTCGACGGATTTGAGTGCATCGACCACGGCATCGCGGCGCTTGGTGCCGCCCTCGCGCAACAGCCCCTTGATTCCGTCGCCCACGTAGTTGGCTTCGAACAGATATTTGGTCATTGTCTTCCCGTCCCGTGATGTCCAGGACTCGGGCCTCCTCAGGTGCTCCCATCACCCGTTGAGGGAAGGTCCCGGAGTTGTTCCCCTGCGAGGGGGCTGTGCACATATTAGGCCGCCGTCGTCGCCCAGACAACGGTTTAGGCTAACGCACGCTCTCAAGGTCTTTCCGATCCCGCCCGGCGTAAGATTTTTTGCGTAGGAGGTGGCGAAATGAACCTAGCACTCAGAACAGCCACAACCGTCTTGCCCGTCGACGACGTGGACCGAGCCCGCAGTTTTTACGCGGAGAAACTCGGCCTCCCTCATCGCGGCATGACCTGGGATGGAAATGATTTGTTCGGCATCGACGGCGGTCCCATGCTGCAGTTGATGCCCATCAAGGACGGCATGCACTCATCGCACACTGCCCTTTCCTTTGAAGTCAGTGACATCGAGCGGACAGTCGACGAAATGGAGGCGAGCGGCGTCGAATTCCGGGATTACGACCTCCCGGATCTCAAGACAGAACACCACATTTGCACTACGGACGCCGACCGTTGCGCTTGGTTCATGGACACGGAAAACAACATCCTCTGCGTCCATGAAAGCCTAGGGATCCAGGCCGAATACCAGCTCTGAAAACACTCACGAACGCGCCACAGAACGCTCGCTCACCTTTTTGTGAGCGAGCGTTCTGTCAAGTGGCCGTATATGTGAGCGGGCGTTGGGGAGGGTGCCGTTTATGTGAGCCGGCGTTGAGGGAGGGTGCCGTTTATGTGAGCCGGCGTTGGGGGGAGGGTGCCGTATATGTGAGCGGGCGTCGCAGGGGGAGGGCAGGGACGGAGGGGAACGAACCTACGCCGAGGCGTGGAGGCCGTCGAACGCCATGGTGATGACGTCGTCGGCCAGGCGCTGCGGGGAGAGTGAGCCGCCCGGCTTGTACCACTCCACGATCGAGTTGATGGTGCCGAACAGGAGCCGGGTCACGGTGCGCGGATCGATGTCCTGGCGCAGCGTGCCCTCTTCGCGGGCAGCCGAGATCAGCGCGGCCACCTTGTGGTCGAAGGCACGACGCCGTTCCAGCGCATCACGCTCGATGTCCGTATTGCCGCGGAGACGCAGGAGCAGCGTGACGAACGGCAGGCGCTCCACCAGTACGGCGATGGTCTGCCGCAGGACAAATTCCAGGCGGGCATCTGCTGCCCCGGTCACAGCCTCGGGCTGTTCCAGGATGGCCTCGAGCCCACCCAACGCGTGCTCCAGGGCGAGCTTCAGGAGGTCGCCCTTGGAAGGCACGTGGTGGTAGATGGCCGACTTTGAGATCCCGAGGTTTTCGGCCAGAATGCCCATGGACGTGGCATCGTAACCGTGGCGGTTGAAGACGTCGACGGCGATGAGCAGCACTGATTGCTGGTCGTATCCGGGGCGTCCCCGCTTGGTTACTGTTTCACTAGGCATGCTGGCCATTTTCTCATGAACGTTCGGTTGATTCGCGCATCCGCCCGGCCACGTTACCTCTTGGGTCGCATGTCGTAGACGCGGCGCAGCTTGCCGTTGGAGCGCTCAAGCGAACCCGGCTCCACGACGTCCACCACGCACGAAGAACCCACGTGGATCTTGATCTGCTCGCGCAAGGCGTGTGCCGCCGTCGTGCCCGCCTCGACGGAAACGTTCTCGCGCCGCTCAATCTTGACCGTCAGCGAATCCATGCGCTTGCCCTCGGGGCGGGTGAGTTCGAGCTGGAAGTGCGGGCTGAGTTCGGGGATGCGCAGGGCAATTTCCTCGATCTGCGAGGGGAAGAGGTTCACGCCGCGCAGGATGATCATGTCGTCGCTGCGTCCGGTGATGCGGCCCATGCGGCGGTGCGCGGGGCGGGCCGTGCCGGGCAGCAGGCGGGTGAGGTCCTTGGTGCGGTACCGGATGATCGGCAGCGCTTCCTTGGTGAGCGAGGTGAAGACGAGTTCGCCCGGTTCACCGTCGGCCAGCACGGCACTTTCCCCGCGGGAGGGGTCGAACGGATCGATGATCTCAGGGCGGAAGTGGTCTTCCCAGATGTGGCAGCCGTCCTGGGTCTCCACGGCTTCGCCGGCAACGCCCGGACCCATGACCTCGGAGAGCCCGTAGATGTCGCAGGCTTTGATATCCATGGTGGTCTCGAGCTCGTGCCGCATTTCCTCGGTCCACGGTTCGGCTCCGAGCACCGCGTACTTGAGCGAGGTCGACGCCGGATCGACACCCATGTGCGCCATGGCGTCGGCGATGGTGAGCAGGTAAGTCGGCGTTGCCAGGATGGCGTCCGGCTTGAAGTCCTGGATCAGCTGGATCTGGCGTTCGGTCTGGCCGCCCGACATCGGGATGACAGTGCACCCCAGCGCTTCGGCACCCGCGTGGGCGCCCAGGCCGCCGGTGAACAGGCCGTAGCCGTAGGCGTTGTGGACCTTCATGCCGGGGCGGACCCCGGAAGCACGGAGCGAGCGGGCCACCAGGGTCGCCCAGTTGGCGAGGTCGTTTTTGGTGTACCCGACGACGGTCGGCCGGCCTGTGGTGCCTGAGCTCGCGTGGATGCGGGCGACTTCGGCCTGCGGCACGGCGAACATGCCGAAGGGGTATTCCTGGCGGAGGTCTTCCTTGGTGGTGTACGGGAACTTGCCGAGATCGGACAGTTCGCGGAGATCGGAAGGGTGGACGCCGGCGTCGTCGAACTTGCGCTTGTACAGCGGGACGCGATCGTAGGCGTAGGCCACGGTGTGCTGGAGGCGACTGAGCTGCAGGGCCTCGAGCTCGTCGCGGGAAATGGTTTCTTCGCGGTCCAGCTGTGCGGTGTTAAGCGGTGCGTCGGGAGCGGCGACGGTGTTCTGTGTCATGGTCTTCCTACTTCTTGGAGATGGTGCGGCTGCGGCCACGGAACTCGGCGATGAGCTCGCCGTAGCTGCCCGGAACTTCGGTCGACCCGCCGGCGGCAGGTTCGCTTGCGTCGGCCGCGAAGATTTGGATGTCGTACAGGCCGCTGCGGCCGTTGTGGGCGCGACGGTTCGCGACGGCGGTGATCACCTGGCCTTGATAGGCCGGCTTGAGGAAGTTGATGTCGACGCCGGCGGCGACAGTTATGGTGTCCGCTTCCGACGGCGAGGGGTTGGCCGGGTTGCAGGCCAGGGCAAACGCTGAATCAGCGAAGGCGAAGATCATTCCGCCGTGGGCCATTCCGAAGCCGTTGAGCATTTCCTGCCGGAGCTTCATGCGGACGGTGGCGTGGCCGTCGTCGACCTTGAGCACCTCCAGGCCCATCCACTCGGAGGCGTAGTCGTTCTTGAGGATCTGGTGCTGCGCTGCGCCAGAAAGGGTGGTCTCAACCATGCGTCGTTGCCTCCAGCTTTATTTACCGAATGTTCATTAGGTAATCCCAGTTTGCTTGAACTGTCAAGGGGTGACCGCTCGGCGGGACGGATCCGGACCCCCAAAAACCCCGACGTAGTAGCCTCGTGGCATGCCGCTTATCGAACTCCCCATCAGGACTCCGAGGCTTGTGCTTCGCAGATTCGAGGCCACCGACCTGGAGCGATTCCACGCCTACCAGTCACTGCCCGAGACTGCGCGATTCCTGCTCAGGCAGGAATTGACCCTTACGCAGTCCATGGAAGCGCTGGGCCGCTACGCCAACTTCACCTTCGAGCAAGAGGGCGACTGGGTGTGCCTCGCCATAGAGCGGGCGGACTCGCCGGGGCTGCTTGGCGAAGTGGTGCTCAAATGGCTGCCGGGCACGGGACAGGCCGAAATCGGCTGGATCCTGGCTCCGGGCAGCCGAGGGCAGGGCTACGCCGCCGAGGCGGCCAACGCCGTTCTCCGTCTGGGTTTTGAGACCCTCATGTTCCACCGGATCGACGCCAAGCTCGATGCCCTCAACACGTCGTCGTCGGGATTGTGCGAGCGGCTTGGGATGCGCCGCGAAGCCGAGCTCGTGGACAACTGGCACTACAAGGGCCAATGGTCCACTGAAGTCATCTACGCGATGCTCGACTCCGAGTGGCGCGCCCGGAAGTAGCCCCTCGGCCACGGCGCCGATGGAACTTGTTACCCGCCAGAAACAAGCCACATCCATTCGCTGAAACATTTGTTCCATAGCGTGGAGGTCACGGGACGATTGTGTCCCGATTGAACCGGAGGCATCCCGATATGGAGATCACTATGAGCATCAGCACTCAGGAACAGGCCGCCGCCCGCCCCTCGCGCAGGGCAGTCATGGCGGGCATTTCCTCGCTCGGCCTGCTGGCGTTGGCCGGCTGCGGTACCGGCTCGGCAGCCACCTCGTCGGGCACTCCGTCCGCGGCCTCGTTCGGAACTCTCGAAGTCCAGCTGTCCTGGTTGAAGAACTCGGAGTTCGCCGGCGAGTACTTCGCCGACTCCAAGGGCTACTACAAGGCAGCCGGCTTCGAGAAGGTCAACCTGATTGCCGGTGGCCCCGGCGGTGCGTCTGCGGAGACCATGGTGCTCTCAGGCAAGGCGCTGGTTGGCACGTCCTCGCCTGTGGGCGTTGCCCCGGTCATCCTCAATGAGGGCGCTCCGCTGAAGATCATCGGCTCTACCTACCAAAAGAACCCTTTCACCATCGTCTCGCTCGCCACGAAGCCGATCACCAAGCCCGAGGACCTGATCGGCAAGAAGATCGGGGTGCAGGCCGGCGTGAACGAGACACTGTTTGATGCCCTCCTGAAGGTCAACAAGATCGACGCCGGCAAGGTCACCAAGGTGCCGGTCCAATACGATCCCCAGCCCCTGACCAACGGGGATGTCGACGGCTTTTTCGCCTACCTGACCAACGAAGTCCTCACGCTGGAGCTCGGCGGACACAAGACGACGGTGTTGCCGTTCGCCGACAACGGCCTGCCGTTCATTGCCGAGAGCTTCGTGGCAACAGAGGACGCCATCAAGAACAAGCGCGCGGAGCTGAAGGCCTTTCTGGCCGCTTCCATCAAGGGTTGGAAGGACGCCGTAGCCGACGCAGCGGAGTCGGCGCGTCTCGCAGTGGAGGTCTACGGTAAGGAGCTTGGCCTGAGCGTAGCCAAGGAAAAGGGCCAGGCCGAAGCCCAGAACACCAAGCTCATCGTCAGCGATGAAACCAAGGCGAATGGTCTTTTCACGGTTTCAGATGCGCTGATGGCCAAGAACATCGAGATCCTCAAGCTGGCCGGCTACGACACCACGGCGGACAAGATCTTCGACATGAGCCTCCTTGGCGAGGTCTACAAGGAAAACCCGGGCCTCAAGTAGGACCCGGGGCAAGGACTGCAGTCACATGGAAACCAGCGCTCAAACTACTTCGACATCGGGAGCCGGGTTCCTCTCCGGCACCGGCATCTCGCTCAGGGACCTGAACAAGACGTTTACCGTGGGCCGGCGAAAAGTCGTGGCCTTGGAAGACGCCAATCTGCGGACCTCCCGGGGATCCTTTCTTTCCCTCCTGGGGCCGTCCGGGTGCGGCAAATCCACCATCCTGAGGATTCTGGCCGGGCTGGAGGAGCCAAGCAGCGGTCAGGTGGTGGTGGATGGGCACACCCCGGCCGAGCTCCGGACCGGCCACGAACTCGGCATCGCTTTCCAGGACTCGGCCCTTTTACCGTGGCGCAGCGTGGAAGCCAACATCCGTCTGCCTTTTGAAGTGGCAGGAAGGCCCGTGGACCAGGAGCTGGTGGATGAGCTGATCGGACTGATCGGGCTGAAGGGCTTCGAAAAGGCCAAACCGGCAGAACTCTCCGGAGGCATGCGGCAACGCGTGTCGATCGCCCGTTCGCTTGTCCTCAAGCCCTCGGTGTTGCTCCTTGACGAACCGTTCGGTGCGCTCGATGACATGACAAGGCAGCGGCTCAACCTGGAGCTGTTGCGGATCTGGACCGAGAAACCGGCCACCACGCTCATGGTGACGCATGGAATTTCCGAGGCGATCTTCCTTTCGGACGTGGTTGCCGTGATGAGCGCCCGACCCGGCCGGATCAAGGAGATCATCACGGTGGACCTGCCGCGCCCCCGCACACCCGAAATGATGCGCACGCCGGAGTTCCACGCCTATTGCGACCGCGCTTCCGACTTGCTCTTCGGCGACGTCGGGCTAGCCGCGGAAACGAGGCACTGACATGACCGAGATGACAACGGGCGCAGGTCTCCGAGCCCGCCTTGGCGGCCTCCCGCCGTGGGGCATCGGCCTTGCCGGAGTCTTTGGCGCGATCGCCTTGTGGTGGATCGCTGCGGTAACGGTACTGGCGGGCGTCGGGGCCTCCGCCGGCGGCGGGGGTGGAGCCATTCCGACGCCGTTCGACGTCGTCCGCCAGCTCGTCACCGATGGTGTCAGCTTCTATTGGCCCAATGTGAGCGTCACCGAAACAGAAGCCGCCATCGGATACTTCTGGGGAAATCTCGCCGCGTTATTGCTCGCCGCAACTGTCTTGGTGGTCCCGGCGCTGGAACGGCTGGTCATCCAGCTGGCGGTGATCAGCTACTGCCTGCCGATCGTCGCCATCGGCCCGCTAGCCTTCATCGTTATCGGCTCGCCCGGGCACGGCGAATCATCGGGGACCGCGGTGCTGCTGGCCGGTATCTCGGTCTTCTTCACCACCGTGGTGGGAGCAGTAGCGGCGCTAAAGAGCGCGGACGAGTCCAGCCTCGACCTCATCGCCGTCTACGGTGGTGGACGGATCAAACAACTGCTCAAGGTCCAGCTCATGTCTGCACTCCCGGGGATTCTGACCGCCCTCAAGATCGCCGTTCCAGCCGCCGTGCTGGGCGCTGTCCTGGGCGAATATGTAGGTGGTGTGGACCAGGGCATCGGCCCCGCGATGGTCAACGCGCAGCAGAACCTGCAGATTGCCCGCGCCTGGGGAGTTGCGTTGATGGCCGGATTGCTCGCCGGTCTCGGCTACGCGGCTTTCGGTGTGCTGACGAGGTTGCTGGTGCCGTGGTCAGCCTCAAGCACCGCCGGACGGAAGGGCGGCTCTCAATGACTGGATCACTGCTTAGAGGCCTGGGACGGGGGCTGATTGGCTTGGTGGTGTCGCTGGGAGTCGTCCTGCTGCTGTGGATGGGGCTACTGCAGCTTTTCCATATCTCGCCGTTCGTCGGCAAGGGACCAGTCGATGTGTTCAATTTCCTGTTCACCGTTCCGGCCTCGGAGGCTAACAGGACCTCCATCTTCCTAAACCTCGGCCAGACGCTCATCGACGCCTCCATGGGCTTCGCTGCGGGCATCGCGGGCGCCGTGGCGATCGCGGCCCTGTTCGTCGTCTTCCGCGGCGTAGAGCATGCACTCATGCCCATCGCCATGCTGCTGCGTTCCGTTCCACTCGTGGCCCTCGCGCCCATCATCATCCTGATTTTCGGGCGGCAGGAACCGGCGGTGGCGGCAATCGGCGGCCTCGTGGTGCTGTTTCCGGCGCTCGTGACCGTGGTGTTCGGGCTGCGATCAGCTTCGCCGGGCATGCTCGAGGTGATTGAGGTGTACGGGGGCTCACGCTGGACCTCCCTGCTGAAAGTAGCTCTTCCGTCCTCGTTGCCCGCATTCTTCACGGCCTTGCGCGTCTCGATTCCGGGAGCCATCACGGGGGCGCTCCTGGCCGAATGGCTCGCGACCGGCAAGGGGATCGGCTACGCCATTATCTCCGCCGTCTCCCGGGCCAAGAACAATGAGGTGTGGGCCGCCGTCGTGGTCATCACCCTGGCGTCCATCATTCTCTACTCGCTCGTTTCGCTCCTGGAAGACATGATCCTGCGCCGCGCTGGGCACACCCGTCCAAGCTAAGCGCGTCCCCGCAAGCGTCGGTGGCTCCCCGCCGGCCGAGTCCCAAAAGGGCACTGGGCCGGTGCGGAGCCGTGGATTCCAGGTGAACTTCAGAGAGCGCGTATGACCTCCGTGAGCTGCGCGGCGTAAGCCTCGGCGCGTCGCACGGATGGCTCCGAGTACGCGCCCGCGACGTCCAGCAGATTGAGGCAGCCGAGGAATCGGCCGTTGTGGACAATCACCGCGTTGATAGCTGCGCCGAGATTGAGGGCGCCAAGGACATCCTGGTGCTCGAAAGCATCCGAGTCGATCGCTCCCTGCTCCGAAGCGAGGAATGATTCCTGGTGTACGACGCAGTGTTGGAGCCAGTCTTCACCCAGTTCGCTTGAGATCCCACCTACCCGGTAGAGCTCTGGCATGGTCGTAAACACCCGGACCAGGTCCTCGGTCTCAGGGCGCCAGAGGGAGATGGTTGTCAGCAATGCGCCCACGTCCGCTGTGACGGAGGCGGCGATGTCGGCGAGCTTGGCGGACGCGTCCGCAGAGAGGGGAATTTCGACGTGTTCCTCCTCGAAGTGGGGGACGGTCATGGTGCGGGCTCCAGTTCTTTCTGGGGTGCGATTGATGCGGTTGCCCGCGAGAGCAAGATCACGCCTGCCAAGGCGGCCGTGCCGCCGAGGAGAGAGGCGATACTGGGGACTTCGCCCAGCAAAATCCACCCGAGCAGTAGGGACAGCACTGGCACAACGTACAGGAGCGAACCGCCCTCTGCCACGCTGGTCCGTGACAGCGAGACATTCCAGAAACCGTAAGCCACCACCGTGCAGACCACCACGAGCACGACCAGCGCCAACCAAACGGTCCACGTGAACTCCGCTGGCGCCACTGCGAATCGGGCGGTCGGCAGCGTGGCCGCTGCGCCGATAAGGGATCCCCAGAAGACCACTTCGAGCGGAGGGACGCGTGCCAACAGAGGCTGTTGGACGATGAGGAATGCTGACAAGAGAAGAGCTGCCGCCACGATGTACAAGGCGTCGCCGTTGAAGCCGACAGCCACGGAATCGCCCAGCGTAATGACGACGACCCCTGCCACAGCAAGGAGCATGCCCCAGTAGCCCAGGCTGGACGTTCTCTCCCGCAACATGAGATGGCCGAGGATGAACGCGAAAACGGGCGAGATGTTTAGTAGGAGACTTGTTGTTCCGGCTGGAACGGTCGTCTGCCCCAGGTTCAGGAGTAGGCCGAAGCCTGCATACCCTAGCAGTCCCGCTACCAGCATCCTCGGAATGTCGCGGCCCCGCAGCGTAAGTCGCTGCCGCCGGACGAGCAAGGCCACGCCGAGCGCGACGGCGGCACCCAAGTAGCGTAGCGGCGTCAGGTCCTGCGGGTCTATAACTTTCAGGGCCTCGCGGGTCGCCACGTATGTGGGCGCGGAAGACAGCACCATCAGCACATCTGGTCTTCGGTACCATCCGGTCACAATCGGGGCCTTTCCGGCGAAACGGCCCTTTGTTTCAGGGCGGTTAAATTATTCGGAGAACTATTGCTCTCTCAGACGATTTATTCGTACAGTACATGAATTAGATCGTTCGCGGAAGAAATAAAGATAAGGATTCGGCACCATGGATTCACGGATCGAAGCACCAACAGGGTGGCTGTCCCGGCGCACCCTTCTCGCCGGTTCAGCCCTGTTGCTGGCCCCCGCGGTCCTCGCAGCCTGCGGGGTCAGCCCGTCGTCGTCGACCACGGGAGCCGCGAGCGGCGCTGCCCGCCAGGGCGGGACGTTGCGCATCGCCCGGCCGCCGGCGTCGAAGGCCGAAACCTTGGACCCTGCCAGTTCCTTGTCCGCTTATGAGTACCTGGGCGCCCTGTACAACCGCTTGGTCAAGCTTTCGGCCAAGGGTGAGCTCATTCCGGACCTGGCCGAGTCGTGGACACTGTCCGCAGACGCGATGAGCTGGACTTTCGTCCTGCGAAAGGGTGTGACTTGGCACGACGGCAAGCCGTTCACCGCCCAGGACGTTATTTTCTCGATTCAGCACATCCTTGATCCGGCCACCAAGTCTCCGCAGGCCGGTGTGCTTTCCCCCTTTGTCGATGGCAACTCGATCAAGGCACCGGATGCCACCACCGTGGTATTTGCCCTGAAGTCTCCGAACGCCGAATTCGCCAGTTTGCTGACCGGGTACAACTGCTACATCATTCCGGCCGGTTCCGCGGCCACCATCGGTGCCAGCGGCATCGGCACTGGTCCGTTCAAACTGAAGAGTTTCACGGCAGCAGGGCCTGGTTCCATCGTGCGTAATCCCAACTACTTCGGCGACAAACCGGCATTGGATGGGATCGAGTTCTCCTCCATCGCCGACACCCAGGCCCGGGTGAACGCCTTGCTGGCAGGGCAAGTCGACCTCGTGGCCCAGACCAACCTCGATTTCGCCACGGCAAAGACAGTTTCGGCCTCTTCGGTCGCAACGGTCTCCAGTGTGAAGAACGCCCAGTGGTATCCGGTACCCATGCTCAACACCAGCCCGGAATTCAAAGACCCGGATATCCGCCGCGCATTCGCTCATGCGTACAACCCGGACGAGGTGTTCAAACTGGCGGTGCAGGGCAACGGAACTGTCGCGCACAACAACCCCGTGCCGCCGTCCGAGGCCTACTACCTGGACTATGGCCTGGGCTACGACCCGGATAAGTCGAAGGCCCTGCTGAAGGCAAAGGGCTTTGACCATTTCGATGTGCCCATCTACACCTCCAGCTACGACCCGGTGCTGTCGCCGCTCGCGTTGGCCCTGCAGAGTTCAATGAAGGCCGCCAACATTAACTTGGCCGTGACCAACTCTCCTGCGGATTCCTACTTCACCGACGTCTGGATGAAGAAGCCGTTGATGACCACTTACTGGTACACGGGCCGCCCCATCGACCAGTTGCTGAACCAGATCTTCCGCACCGGATCCTCGTACAACGAGACGGCGTACTCGAATGCCACGTTTGACCAGACTTTGGATGCGGCCCGCGCCACCGTGGACGCGGCAAAGCGGAAGACGCTCTACCAGGACGCCCAGAAGATCCTGATCGACGACGGCGGATCCCTCACTCCCTTCTTCTCCGACCGGATCACGGGGCTGAGCAAGCAGGTAGTCAATTACAGCGAGCACGGCTTCGAATTCGACTACATCAACATCGGGCTGCGTGCATAGTGCTCACGTTTTTCGCCAAGCGATTGGGCTGGTCCGTCTTCACGGTGCTGCTGGCTACGGTGCTGGTCTTCAGTGCCATCCAGTCTCTGCCGGGAGATGCGGCCACCCAGTTGCTGGGTCAGAACGCCACGCCGTCAGCCGTGGCCACTATGCGGCAACAACTCGGGCTGGATGAGCCGCCTGTCTCACGTTTCTTTACTTGGCTCGGCAGTGCATTGCACGGCGACTTTGGGAACTCCCTCGTCGGCGGCGGCAGCGTCGCGAGGGAGGTGGGTTCCGCCTTGGTGAACACGTCCCTCCTGGCCGGCATCACCATCGTGATCGGCATCCTGCTCTCCCTTGTATTGGGCCTTGTTGCCGGCCTGACCCGCGACCGGTGGCCGGACATCTCGATTTCCACGCTGGCGCTTGTGGGAATGAGCGTTCCGGAGTTTGTGGTCGCCACCGTGCTGGTGCTCCTCTTCTCCATCTACATCCCGATTTTCCCGGCAGTGGTGATTGCGGGGCAGAACGCTTCCCTCGCGGATCTTCTACCCTCTGTTTGGCTACCAGCCGCGGCCCTGATCTGCGTTCTGGCGGCCTACATCATCCGGATGATGCGCACGTCGGTGATTGACGTGATGGAGAGCGAGTTTGTCCGGACAGCCATCCTGAAGGGCAACTCGACTTCCCGGGTAGTCTTCAAACACCTCCTGCCCAGCGCCATGCTGCCCACCTTGAATGTGATCGCCATGAACATAGCTTGGCTCGTCGGCGGTGTGGTGGTTGTGGAAAGCATTTTCAACTATCCGGGAATCGGCACCCTGATGATCAGGTCTGTCCAGACACGTGACCTTCCCACCATCTTGCTGATCACGGTGATGAGCGCGTTGACATATGTGGTGTGTAACCTGCTGGCGGACTTTGCAGCGTTCCTGCTGAATCCACGGCTGCGATACCCGAGGAGCAGCAAATGACACGGTGCAGCAAATGACACGGAGCAGCAAATGAGCGCAATGACGACGACGGCCCCGGCGCCCAAAGGCGCGGCCCCCAAGTCCCCGAGCAGCTTTGCACGGACCGTCCGGTCCATCCTGAAGTCCCGGGCAGCCACTTTCGGTTTTGCGCTGGTGATAGTGAACATCGTCGTGGCGGTCCTGGCCCCGGTGTTGACCTCCTACGATCCGATCGCCACGGACGCGATGAGCGCACTGCAAGAGAGCTCCGGGGCTCATTTGCTGGGCACGGATGCCCTCGGCCGCGATACCCTGACGCGAACCCTGTTTGGTGGCCAGTACGCATTGGCCATCAGTTTCACTGCCACCGCGCTGACGGTTTTGCTGGGATCCGTCATCGCGGGCATCGCAGCGTACCGTGGCGGCATTGTGGATGACATCATCACCAGGGTTTTGGACTCGGTGCTGGCGGTACCGGCGATCCTGTCCATGTTGGTGGTGGTGACCATCTTCGGTACCGGTCCTTGGGTCATCATTTTGGCCGTTGTGGTGGTTTACACCGGCGGGGTGACCCGTATTGTCCGGGCCGCGGCAATGGATGTGATGCCCAAGGACTTCATCACCGCAGCCAAGGCCAGGGGCGAGGGGATGTTCTCCATCCTCGTCCGGGAAGTCTTCCCCAATGTCCTGGACATCATCCTGGTGGAATTCGCCATGCGGGCCTCTTGGGTTGTGCTGCTTATCAGCTCGCTGTCCTTCCTGGGCTTCGGCGCCAGCCCACCGACGCCGGATTGGGGCCTCATGGTTGCCGAGAACCGGAACTTGATGGCTGTGGTGCCATTGGCCACGTTATCGCCCATCGCGGCGCTGGCGTCCTTGATTGTTGGACTCAACCTTGCGGCCGATGGGCTTGCGAAGAGCTTCGGCATCGACCGAATGAAGGAGGTGCTGGGCTAGTGACGATAGATGCAGCCGACACCACGTATGAAGCAACAATGCTCAACGGAACGGACATTGTCCGGATCCAGAACCTCAGCGTTTCCTACCTCTCGGGAAAGCGCCAGGTGGACGTCCTCAAGGACGTGACCCTGCAGTTGCGGCGCGGCCACGTTCTGGGTCTGGTGGGGGAGTCGGGTTCCGGGAAGTCCACGCTGGCCAGTGCCCTGCTGGGCTCCCTGCGGAGCACGTCGTTCGTGTCCAACGGATCGGTGCACGTGGCGGGCCAGGACGTCTTCGCGCTCGCCCCGCGGGAGCTGCGCCGCCTTCGCATGGCTGAGGTTGCGATGGTCCCGCAGAATGCCGGAAACGCGCTGACTCCCACCATGAAGATCGGAGAGCAGATCGCCGAAGTCCTTCACCACCTCAAGGGAAACAAGGCCGCCCAGCGCGCCCGGGCCGAGGAATTGCTCCGTTTGGTCAGGCTTCCCAACCCGGGACCAGCGCTCGATCGGTACCCGCATCAGTTTTCCGGCGGGCAACAACAGCGCATCGGCATTGCGATGGCGCTCGCCGCCAACCCGTCCCTTCTCGTCCTCGACGAACCGACTACTGGGCTGGACGTGGTCACGCAGACTGCCATCCTTGACCTTCTGACGGAGCTGCAGCAGACGCTGGGCATGTCCATGGTGATGGTCAGCCATGACTTGGGCGTCATTGACAAGATGTGCACGGACATCGCCCTGCTCCGCAAAGGCGCGGTGGTGGAGTCTGGCTTGACCCGAAGCGTCCTTGCACAGCCGCAACATGCATACACACGCGGCCTCATAGATAGCGTGCCGCGCATCGACACCCCGGGCATCCCTCCTGGAATGGATCAGGCAGTCATCGACGCCGGGGCCGTTCGGGAAGGCGCCGTGGAATTGTACATCCGTACTCGGCCCCGGGAGGCCAAGCCCGTGCTGACCGTCCGGGACCTGACAATCGACTACCGCAAGAAGCCGGTTCCAGGGACGGGTCCCACGGTGCAGGATGTCAGCTTTGAGGTCAACGCCGGCGAGATTGTGGCGCTTGTGGGAGAGTCCGGTTCCGGAAAGTCCACTATCGCCAACGCTATTGCGGGCTTGCAAAAGAGCGAAGGGGGACAGATGTCCCTCACCTGGGCCGGTGGCGAGTCTGCAAACCACCGGGAGGGTAGCGGCAATCTGGCCCGGACCGTCTCCAGCCGCCCCAAGAGTCTCCGCCAAGCCGTGCAGTTGATCTTCCAGAACGCCGATACTTCGCTAAATCCGAGGCACTCGGTCCGGACGGCTATCGCGCGGCCCTTGACGCTTTTCGGCGTCAAAGGAGCCACCGTGGAGAGAGCGCTGGAAGAGGTGGAACTCCCGGCCAGTTTCGCTCAACGATTGCCCGGCCAGCTCTCGGGTGGTCAACGCCAGCGGGTTGGCATCGCCCGGGCCATTGCCGCCGGCCCGTCTCTCGTGCTGGCGGACGAAGTTGTGTCAGCGCTTGATGTCTCGGTGCAATCTTCCATCCTGCGCCTGATGGACACCCTGAGCCGGGACAAGGACATCGGCTTCCTTTTCATCACCCATGACCTCGCCGTCGTCCGGTCAGTAGCGGACCGCGTAGTGGTCCTGTACCTCGGACGCATCGTCGAGGACGGCACGGTGGAAGAGATCTTCTCTGACACGTCCCATCCATACACGCGGCTCCTGCTCGACTCGGTGATCGAACTCGGCGACGACCATGGGGCCAAGGCGCAAGGTGTCCGGGATGAAATCCCTGATGCCCCGCCCGAGCTCGGATGCCCCTTCGCTAGCCGGTGTCCGATTGTCCGCGACGTTTGCCGCACGGTGGTCCCGCCTACCATCCAGGTTTCGGACACACACCGCATCAAATGCCACGCTGACGTGGCAGAACTCCGCCCGGCGCCCGCTGCCCCCTAGCGCTGCACGCATCCTAGAAAGGAAATACCCGTGAAGATCCGCACGGACTTCCCCCATTCCGCCACCGTCATGGAACACGTCCTCATTCCGATGAGCGACGGCGTCCAGCTGGCTGCCACAATCTGGCTTCCTGAAGACGCGGCCTCACAGCCGGTGCCTGCACTGTTGGAATACCTGCCCTACAGACGCGGGGACTGGACTGCACCGCGTGACGCGCAGCGCCACCCCTGGTACGCGGGCCATGGCTACGCCTCGATCCGTGTTGATATGCGCGGCTGCGGAGATTCCGAAGGCGTCATGCTCGACGAGTATCACCCGCAGGAGCAGGCAGACGGAGTTGAGGTCATCGAGTGGCTGGCCGCCCAACCCTGGTGTACCGGCAAAGTGGGAATGTTCGGAATCTCCTGGGGCGGATTCAATGCCTTGCAGCTCGCCGCGGAGCAGCCGGAGGCGCTTAAAGCTATTGTCACCGTCTGCTCCACGGACGACCGCTATGCCGACGATGTGCACTATTACGGTGGTGCGATGCTTGGCATTGACATGACTTCCTGGGCTGGAACCATGCTGGCGTTCCAATGCCGCCCGCCCGCGCCTTGGCGGGTTGGCGACGCCTGGGAAACCATGTGGAAAGAACGCTTGGAAGCCCTCCAGCCTTTCTCCGAAATTTGGATGGACCACCAAGAACGCGATGACTACTGGCGTCACGGTTCGGTCTGCGAGGACTACTCCAAAATCACCGCGGCCGTCCTGGCCGTCGGAGGCTGGGCGGATCCCTACCGCAACACTGTTTTTCGGTTGCTGGAGCATCTTGACGCCCCCGCGCAAGGTCTGATCGGGCCCTGGTCGCACCAGTATCCAGACATCCAGCGCACGCCCGGGCCCACCATTGGCTTCCTCCAAGAGACCTTGCGTTGGTGGGACTACTGGCTCAAGGGCATCGAAACGGATGTCATGGCTGAACCCGCGCTGCGCGCTTATCACCAGGACTCCGTGCGGCCTGCCACCCATTACCCCGAGCGAGCGGGCACTTGGGTGGGACTGGACGGCTGGCCGTCCGCCGACGTCGGGCAGCGGCAATTCAACCTAGCCTCAGATTTGCGCAGCCTGGCAACGGACGCCGCCGGGATGGCCGTCGTCGACACACCGCAACACAACGGCGGGGATGCCGCCCGGTGGTTCCCCTTCGGGAATCTGTCCGATCTGCCGCCGGACCAGCGTGCCGAGGATGGGCGCTCGGTCGTATTTGAGACGCCTGTCCTTGCAGAGGACATCAACCTGTTTGGCTACGCCCGGTTCAAGCTTCGGGTCAACAGCAGCACGCCCCGGGCCAATGTGATTGCTCGGCTCTGCGATGTCGGGCCGGACGGATCGTCCACCCTGATCACCCGCGGGGCCATCAACCTGGCAAGGCGCAACGGGATGGACATGGCGGAGGAGCTCGTTCCGGGTCAATTCGTGGACGCCGAGATCGAGTTCACGTCCATGTCGTGGCAGATTCCGGCCGGGCACAGGCTCCGGCTCGCATTGGCCACGACGTACTGGCCTTGGATCTGGCCACACGGCGAACGAGGGTTTGTGACCGTTGACGCCGGGCAGAGCGTACTGACGCTTGATGACCTCGATCCTGCCGCCATTGGAAGCCGCGACATCGTCTTCGAGGAGGCGGAGCAAGCCCCGGGTTTGGACATCAAGCCTGGACCTGTGGCGGCCGTACGCCCCGAGCGTGAGGTCAGGTACGAGCCGCAATCGGAGTCCTGGACCTTGACTGTGGACCCGAACTACGGCGGCAACCGGATTTACCCGGATGGCCTGAACTTTGGTGAAGAGGCCCTCGAGCGGTATTCGATATCGGGAAACGATCCCCTGACGGCGCGGGCTGAGTCCATGTGGAACGTCTCGCTGCAGCGCGAGGACTGGGGAGTTAGGATCGAGACCCACGCTACGGTCACTGCGAGCAAAGACCATTATGTGCTGCACAACGAAGTCAAGACGTTCAAGGACGAGCAACTATTCTTTGAAAAGACTTTTGAGAAGCGCATCAGTCGGACATCGGCCTGACCAGGGGAAACGAGGACGAACGACATGACAACTACCGCCAAGGACCACGAAGAGCGGCCCCGCGCCAAGACTGTCGGGGAACGGCAGCGGCACCCTACTGAAGTGCGGCGGCAGCTGGTGATTGATGCCGCGCGGGACCTGATCGCGGACAAAGGGCTGTTTAATGTCCTGATCCGCGACATTTCGAAAGCCTGCGGAGTGTCACCCGGGACCATCACCTACCACTTCAAGAGTCTCGACGAAGTTCTGATGGAAGTTGTCAAGGCCGAAACCGCGGACTTCTACGTTCCGCTCCAGGAAAGTGCCAGAGGGTCCGGCGACCCCACTAAGGAACTGCTGTATTTCCTCGAGGGGATGTTCGGCTCCGACGCGAGTTCCCGTCGGCACTGGCTGATCTGGTTCGACTTCTGGTCCGCTGCGGCCAGGGACGAAGCCTACGGACGCTGGATGAGCGAACACTATGACGGCTGGCGCAGCGCCTTGCGCGAGATTACCGAGCGTGGAGTCAGCGAGGGATCCTTCGTCTGCGACGATCCCCAAAGCTTCGCCATCGAAACGGCCGCCATGGTGGATGGCCTCGCCGTCCAATGCTATGCGCGGGGTTCATCCCTTCCGGTGGAAACCTCGCGGAACCTGCTTATCGCGTTCGTGAGGCGTGAGCTCCAGATCAGGTAAAGCGGGACTCACGCCGACATGCGCGAGAATAGCGGGTACCGCTGGTGTTAAGGTGGGCTGAGCATAAGAGATGGGGATCTTGACGTGGGCGCATCGGGCGTGGCTGTAGTAATCGAGGATGACGATGACATCCGTGAGGTGGTCCATGCTGTCCTCGAGGCATCGGGCTTGGAAGTTTACGCGGCCGGGAATGGCGTCGACGGCGTGGATGCGGTCCGCCTTCACAACCCGGATGTGATCACCTTGGACCTCGGCCTGCCCGACATCGACGGGATCGAGGTCACCCGTAGAGTCCGCGAGTTCAGTGACGCCTACATCATCATGCTCACCGCCCGCGCGCGTGAAGTGGACACACTGCAAGGGCTGGCCATCGGCGCTGACGACTTCGTCACCAAGCCCTTCCGTCCCCGCGAACTTCTGGCCCGGGTTGAGACGCTCCTTCGCCGGCCGCGCGGCAGCAAGCTTTTGAGCGGTTCCGGAGGGAGCCCGACGGCGGAGCTGCCGCCGGCGCCGAACTCGCCAACCGGCCCCACGCCCGTCCTTCCCGCGGCCGAGCCGTCGGGGCTGGAACACAACGGCCTTTTCCTGGACGTGGCCACGCGGACAACCCGGGTGGGCACCGAAGAGGTGCAATTGACCCGCACCGAGTTCGACCTTCTTCAGGCCCTCATGGAGGCCGGACGCGTGGTTCGAAGCACCACGGGGCTTGCCCGCTGGCTCCATGCCAGGGAGTACGAAACCGGAGGCTATGTCAGCGAATCCGAAGAGCGCGCGATCCAGGTACACATCGCCAATCTGCGGCGGAAGCTCGGCGATTCGGCGCAGTCGCCGCGTTGGGTGGAAACTGTGCGTGGCGTCGGTTACCGCCTCGCAGCAAAGACTTCGGAAAACTGAGGCGATCTTAAGGGAACCTTTAACAAGGCTCTTTACGCTGGGAAAGTCAACTTCGGATTTTCACGGCTCAAAGGAGCACTGCATGAAAAAATTCGCCGCAACACTTCTCATGACGGGGCTGCTCGCTATTGGCGGATTTGTTACTCCTGCCAATGCCGCCCCGAAGACCACGCACGACACCACGAGCACCACGGTATCGACGGTTACCACCGGCACCGTTGTGAACTACGCGCAGATCGGTTGGTGGCCCAACTAGCTCGCACTTGATGCCGTTTAGACGCCTCATAACGGCATTAACTGCCAGTCACTTGGGTAGACGATAGAGCAATTCCAGACACCGCCCCGGGCTACCGCCCAGGGGCGGTGTTTTCTTAGCTCTCCGTATCCAGGGGGAGCCGGACCGAAACCGTGGTCCCCACGCCGAGGGCGGACTCGACATCGAGCCGGCCGGAATGGCGCTCCACAATGTCATGGGCTATCGCCAGTCCAAGCCCGCTCCCGGGGATGGCCGCAGTGGAGGCGTTCGAGGCGCGGAAGAATCGCGTGAAGACTTGCTCGATTTCCGTTTCGGGGATCCCGACGCCGGTGTCCTCCACGCGCACCACCACGCTGGGAACCAAGTCAGGTTCCGAGGTGATCCCGCTGCTGACTGCAACGTGGCCGCCGTCGGGCGTGAACTTGATCGCGTTGCTGATGATGTTGGCGAAGACTTGCTCGAGCTTGGCCTCGTCGGCCTGGACAGTCATTGTTTCCGGCGCATGCATGACGGTAAGGGACAGTGAACGGGAGTCGGCGAGCGGCTGCAAGGTCGAGACAACAAGCCTGAGCAAGGGTCCGACATTCACTCGGCTCAATTGGAGGTCGCCGGAGCTGTCCTGGTGCGAGACGGTGAGCATGTCTTCGATCAGCCGTCGGAGCCGCTCGGCATTTCGTGAAATGACGTCGACCATCCGCCCGACACCCGCGGGAAGAGGTCCACCGGCGCCCGTGCGGATCATGTCGAGATAGGCGGTGATGGACGTGAGGGGAGTTCGAAGTTCGTGGTTCACCGTAGTGAGGAAGTCGGTCTTGGCTTGGTCGAGTTCCTGGAGCTTGTACATGACCTGCTGCTGCGCGCCGATCAGGTGGCTCTGCATCAGCCCATACGCCAGGTTGCCCGAGACGTGTTGAATCAGGCCTAACTCGGCCCGGGTCCATTCCTGCGCCGTGTCCGGCCGGGCGATCCAGATGACACCGAGGACGAGATCTCCCTCGCCTACCGGCACCACAACAGAGGCCGACGGCGCCCCGGCACCACCCAGCGCACCCGCACCACCCCGCTCACCTGCGGGAGCCCGTTTCGGAAGCGGCTGCACCTCCGCTTCCGCCCACAGCCGCTCCGCAAGCGCGAACCTGGCGATCTCGTCTGTGAGTTCGTCCGGCAGGACGCCCGGTACCAGTCCCGGAGCGTTCCATTCGGCCCTCACCTGTGGCACCCGGGCGTCCGGGAACGTGGTGAACCAGACATGCTCCGCGCCCAGGGCCTCGCCGATGCCATCCACCAGATGCCGGGCAATCAGTCCCGGATCAATGGTGGACCGGATCGCCGCGGACACTTTTCGCAGGCTCTCCCTCAGTGACTCGGCTTCCGAACGGCGGCGCGTCCGTTCGGCGGCACGGGCTATCAGTACCAGGGCCCGGTGGACCCGAAATGCGGGAGGCTGGCCCCGGTAGGTGAAATCAGCAATCGTCCACCCTTCCAGGGCAGCAACATCGAGCTCGTTCTCGGGATCCAGCAGGAGCAAAACCGGAACGCTATTGCGGGGAAGGAACTCCCGGAGGTCGTTGTCCACCACCAGCACGTCGCTCGGTTCGCTTTCCAGCGCGGCCGCAAGGGAACCGGCGTCGTGCGCTGAACGAACCACGAACCCTGCCGCGGCGAGCGCCGCAACCGTCTCTGCGTGACGAACCGGGTCAGGGTCGGCCACCAAAGCCCGGTTTGGCACCGATGCATCGTTAGTCAAGCTGCGCTCCTATTGTTTCGGTTCGGCCCCTGGGGAGAGCCTACTATCGAGAACGCTACTTGAGCCCGGCACCGGGCAGTAGATCGACGGCGCCGAGCGAGTCCGCGACGAAGGCATAGTCCCAAGCGCGCTCGCGCCACTGCACGTATCGTCCCGAGGCTCCGCCGTGTCCGCCGTCCATCTCGATCTTCATCACGATCGGCGCCGCGCTGGTGGTCTCGGAGCGCAGCACCTGGACCCATTTGGCCGGCTCAACGTAGAGCACGCGGGTGTCGTTGAAGGACGTGACGGCTGCGATGCGCGGGTACGAAACGGCGCGGATGTTCTCGTACGGGGTGTAGGACTTCATGTACTCGTACACCTCGGAATCCGTGATGGGGTTGCCCCATTCTTCCCACTCGAGCGCTGACAGTGGCAGCTCGGGGTCCAGGATGGTGTTGAGGGCGTCCACGAACGGCACGGCAGCCACGATCGCCGCGTACTTTTCCGGCGCAAGGTTGGCCACGGCACCCATCAGCAGGCCGCCTGCGGAGCCGCCCATGGCCGCGATCCGCCCCGGCGCCACCCAACCGGAGGACGCGAGCCAGTCCGTCGCGGCGATGAAGTCCGAGAAGGTGTTTTTCTTGTTGAGCTTCTTGCCGTCGTCGTACCAGCGCCGGCCGAGCTCGCCGCCGCCGCGGATATGCGCGATCACCATGACGATTCCGCGGTCGAGGAGGGACAGCCGGGCCACCCCGAAACCGGGATCCATGCTGACCTCGTACGAGCCATAGCCGTAGACCAGGCCCGCGGCGCTTGAGTCCTGCACAAGGGAGGCGTGCCGCAGCACGGACAGCGGAACGCGCGTGCCGTCCGGCGCCGTCGCCCATTCCCTGGTGGCCACGTAGTCGGACGCGGTGTACCCGCCCAGCACCGGGCTTTCCTTGCGCAGCAGCAGTTCGCCTTGCGGCAGCGCGGCGGTGGGCAGCACGAAGTCGTACACCCGCGACGGCGTGAAGTAGGACGTGTACCCGATGCGGATCACCGGGGCTTCATAGTCGGTTCCGCCCACGCCGGCCGTGTACAGCTCCTCGTCGAAGGCGGGCTCCACCGCCGCGCCCTGCGCGGCGGTTCCCAGCCCGGCGAGCGGCAGCACCTGCACGCGCTCGATCGTGTCCTGCCGTACGGACACCACCAGATGCGTCGAGGTGACGCCCGCGCCGTTGACGCGAACGGCGTCGGAATGCTCGACGACGGTGCGCCAGTGCTGCTCGGCCAGCGGCTTGGCGAACTCGGACGGGTCCGCGATGGACACCATCGAGTTGATGGCGTCCTTGTTGTGGGTCAGGAGTATGGTCTCAACCCCATCAAGCAGGAACGGCTCGGCCTCGTACAGGATGCGTTCGTCGCGGGAAATCACGGTGGACAGGCCGGCGTCGAAGTCGTCGAAGCGCAGCAGGCGCGTCTCACTGAACTCCGAGCAGCCGATGCCCAGCACGAGGTACCTCCTGTCGGAGGAGAGCTCGAACCCGAGCCACATGGCGACGTCGTCCTCCTGGTAGATGACCTCGTCCTCGCTGACCGGCGTGCCCAGGACGTGCGACTTCACCTGGTACGGGCGCCAGGAATCGTCGACGACGGTGTAGAAGATCCGGGTGCCGTCGGGGGAGAAGGCCACGCCGTAGAAGATGTTCTCAATGACGTCGGGCAGCGGTTCGCCCGTGCGCAGGTCCTTGATGCGGAGCGTGAACCGTTCCTCGCCGGAGTTGTCCACGGCGTAGGCATAAAGGTTGCCGTCCAGCGTCACGGCCGTGCCGCCAATGGAGAAGAACGGCTTGCCTTCCGCCTCGGCGTTTCCGTCCAGCAGGACTTCTTCGCCGGGGAGTTCGACGCCGGGTTCCACCGCCGGCGGGGTCCAGTCCGCCACCGGATTGCCCGAGTTCGCAGCCCGGACGCGGCACTGGATGCCGTACTCCTTGCCCTCGACGGAGCGGGTGTAGTACCACCAGCCGTCCTTGCGGCTGGGGACCGAGAGGTCGGTCTCCTGGGTACGCCCCTTGATTTCCTGGAAGATCGCCTCGCGTAGCGGTTCCTGGTGTGCGGTGACGGCTTCCTGGTAGGCGTTTTCGGCCTTCAAGTGCTCAATGACCTCGGAGGATTCCTTGTCCCGCAGCCATTCGTAGTTGTCCACGAAAACATCGCCGTGGTGTTCGCGGGTGTGCGGCACCTTCTTGGCGACGGGGGCCGTTGGGCCTTCGGCGTGGGATGGCTGGGCGGAACCGGAAGTCTGGGTCATGCTCTCAATATATAGAGCCTGACTGACGCCGGCGCCCGCGTTCGCTGCCGGGGTAGGGGCGTGCGCCTAGGCGCGCTCTCAGGTGCAGGTGAACTGGCCCGTCTTGGCCGTGCCGGTCCAGACGTTGCTGGTGCCCGGGATCGAGTATTGGTTGCTGACCGACCAATTCCAGGTACCGAGGTGGGGAATGATTTTCGCCGTGTAGGTTCCGCCGCCGCTTTGGTTGCTGTTGCCGCTAAAAAGGAGGATCCCGAGGCTGGAAGTGACGGTGAACTGTCCTACGAACCGGGTATCGGACAGGGCCCAGTTCGTGACGCTGATGGTGAGGTTCGATCCGCTGCAACTCGCGCTGACCGTCGCGGTCGATGCCAGGGTGGCGGAGGAAACGGGGAGTGAAGCACTATCGGACCCGTTGAACGCCGCCTGCGCGATACCCGGAGCGAACACCAGTACCGCAGCCGCTGCCAGGACCGCGGCGACGCGACCCAACGCAGGGGTCTGCGCGGCGTCGGCGGTGCTCCGGCTTCTACGCAAGGTCAGCGGCTTTCTGTCAGGCCCGGTGGTCCATCCCATTCTCACCGCTTTCATGCGGTAAAGGCAGCGGACCCGGTTCAGTTCTTTGAGGAGGATTTCAAGCAGCGCGCCGGGCGGCGTGACCGCCCAGGGCTTTTTCCAGCTGTGGTTGGTGCTGGCGGACGAGTTCCCCGGCTTGGATCGCCGCGGCGTGATCGGTTGTGCCCAAGGCTTGCTCGAGGCGGACGCAGTGCTGTTCCATCCGGAGCGCCCCTACCATCGAGGAGCTGATTTTCAGGCTGAGCACCGCATCCATCGCGAGGTCGCTGTCGCCGGTGCTCAGTGCGTGGCTGATCTTGTCCACCCGCTGCGGCAGCAACTTGGCGTAGGCGGCCGCGAACTTCTCGGCGGCCTCCTTGCTCTTCATCTCCCTGGCCAGGCGCTTGAGCGGGCGGCGGTCAAAGGCCGGCAAAGCGGCGCCGGCGTCCACGGCGCCGTCGTCGCCTTCGGGCTTTTTCCGCCAGATGGAGACGAGCACCATGATTACCAGGGCAGCCGGAGCGCCGTACATCAGGACCTTCAGGACAACGGGATCACGAAGAGCCCGGATCGCGTTGCCAAGGTAGGGGACGGTGAACACCTGGCGGTCAACCTGGCCTGCTGCCAGGGTCGCGGTCCAGGGGTCTGCGCCGTTGTTGGCATCGCCCTTGGTACGGACGGTGGCAGTACCTTGGTTGTTCACCGTCAAGTCGATGATCCGGTGGGTCTCCACCCGCTGGTCCTCCACCGGAATGTGGTAAGTGATGATGTCCCCGACCTTCAGGTTCTGGACCGCCACGGGAACGGTGACAACCACGTCTCCCGGGTTGATCAGCGGGGACATCGAGCCGGTGAGCATGGTGCTGGTCTGGTAACCGAGGATTCGGGGCCCGACGGCGAGGAACAGGAACGCAGCGACGGCCGCAACCATCACCGTGGTGGTGATGACGCTGACCATGGCGCGGGCAAACTTCGACGCAACACTCTGGCCCTTACCCGAGCCGGGTGTCGCCGTCGTGGTGGCTGTCCGGGAGACCCGCCGGTGGCGGACCAGTGATGCGGTCATGGCTGGGTCTCCGTTCTTGTGGGAGGCCCTCCGCCGTCGTTTTCGGGGGGGCTCGACGGCGGAGGGCTGGCTGGGTGGGGGTGTTACTGGTTGGTGGCGGTGCGCTGGGTGCCGGTGAAGTTGAAGGCGATGGTGCTGCTCTGGTTCTGCAGGGTGTTGTCTGCGGTGGAGGGCAGGGTCAGGGTGACGCGGAGGTTGTCGGTGTGGCCGGCGGTGACGGAGGTCAGGTTGGCCAGGGCGACGTTGGCTCCGATCACGGGACGGGAAGCCAGTACCGAAGTAGTGGTGCCGGAGCAGGTGTAGGTGTAGGCGGGGGCGGTGCCGGCTTCGGTCCAGGCGGTGGAGCAGTCATCGACGGCGACCTGCAGGCCCATGGTGGTGTTGGTGTCCAGCAGGGAGGTCGGGGAGGCCGCGGTGGTCAGCGTGATCGCGGAGAGGGACTGGTTTCCGGTGGCATTGCTGAGGGTGGCGACGCGTTGGACGGTGTCGCCGGGGACCAGGCCGGAGGCGGCGACGCTGAGCCGGTTGGTGGTGCCGGAGGCGCCGAGGGCGATGTTGACGATGCCGGAGGCGACGGTGTTGCTGGCGGAGGTGCTGGAGGTGAAGGCACCGTAGGTTCCCAGTCCTGCCACGCCGGCAGCAGTGCCGACCAGGGCCAGGGATGCGATGACTTTGCCGGTGGTGGTTTTCAGGTTGAGACCCATGATGTTTTCCGTTTCTTGAAGCCCGTGTGACCGGGGCTTTGCTGTCCGATGACCTCTACTTTCCGGCAGGATTTTTAGGAAGCCGCAAGGTTCCCGCTAGCTTTTCTCGAAGATTGGTTAAAGATTCAATCAAGTAATTTTCGAGTGGTGGGAGGCAGGTGCTTGCTGCCTCCGAGTAGTGGAAACGAGTAGCCCGCGGCGGCTCAGTAACCGTGGGCGGCCACATATTCAGGCAGGGTGTCGTCCCGCAGCGCCGCGGCCACTTCTCCGATTCCCGCGTAATCCGGCAGCACGATCGATTGTCCGTCCGGGGAGGTACCCGTGCCCGCGGTGGGCAGGGTGAAGAAGCCGGAGGCACCGGGATCAACTGTGCGGAGCGCGTAGGCCAGGATGGCGACGGCTGCGGGGTCGTATCCTTGGTCCACAGTGAGGTAGTTGGCTGCAAATTGGACGAGTCCCAACACGCCGGCGGGAGTCTGGACGCCCCCGGAAAGCTTGGCCAAGAGGGCGCGAAGGAATGTCTGCTGGTTGCGGACGCGCTGGTAGTCTCCGTCCACGAACGAGTAGCGCTCGCGGACGAACTCCAGGGCCGCTTCTCCGTCCAAGTGGTTGATGCCGGCAACAAAGGTGTGATGGGTGTCAAAGCTGGCGGTGAAGGGCTGTGTGACATTGACGTCGATCCCGCCGAGGCCGTCGGTCAGGACTTTGAAGCCCTCGAAGTCCAGCATGACGGTGTGGTCTATGTGCGTGCCCAATAGCGTCTCGACGGTCCGGACCACTAGGGGGACGCCTCCCACCTCAAGGCTGGCGTTGATTTTGGATGCTCCATAGCCCGGGATGTCCACCCAGTTGTCGCGCAGGATCGAAATACCGTAGACCTTGTGCCGGTCTGCTGGGACGTGGATCAGCATCAGGCAATCCGAGCGTTGGTCCGACGATTGCCCCGTGGTGACGGTCTGGTTGTTCTGGTCCCTGGCATTGGCACGGCTGTCACTGCCAATCACCAGGATGTTCATGGGGGTCGCGGGAAGCTCCGGGATGGTAGGCGGGGCCGGTGCGGCAGCGGTTGGCGCAGGGGACTTGCTGGGGGATGGCGTCCGGGTAGCGGTTGCGCCCGCGGAGGCGCTTGAGGGCGACGATCCGGACGAGGTCCTGTTGGATCCGGCAATGACCGCGGCCAGAACCACCACGAGGGCCAGCAGAACTGCCAGTCCCGCCGCAAGCCACAGTCGCCGTCGTCCGTTCATGTCCGGAACGTATCACCCAGGTGAGTTAAAAACGCGCCAGCGAAGGCCTCATTTCGGCCACAAAAATCGCCCGTATGCAGTCCTGGAGTCTCGACAAAATAACGTCCTGGTAGCACCATGAGAGATAAATCTCTCGCCTTCACATGGGCCGGCTTTGCCGTGTCCTTTCGGTTCCGCAATGGGGGGCTCTTAGCCCACGGAGCTGGACGTAATCCCTGCGAGCAAGGGAGGATTCTGCATGGCCCCAACGTCGTGGCGCCGCATCGTATGCGGGGGACGGGCGGCAGTTGCGAGCTGAAGTTCATAGGGAATTTAAAAGAAACCGAGTCACCGTCAAACGACGCCATGGTCTCCGGCGCCTCAAAATTTCCAGGCTAATAACAGCCGGTCAGCAAAGATTTTCCTAAGGAATGAGTCTTATGACTGCTCATCCAAAACCCGTTCTATTGCCGCGCCTTCGAGCCCTCATGGTTTTGCTACTTGCCCTCGTGTTGCCGGTGGCCCTGAGTGGCACAGCTGCAGCGGACAGTGGCAAATCCGCCAGGACGTGGACCGTCCAGGTCGGCTCCGAATCGTCGGACCAGGCCATCCAGGGAATGTCCTTCCTCCCGAAGAACATTTACATCAATGCGGGTGACAAGGTCACCTGGGAGGCCAACGCGGCCGAAATCCATACAGTCACGTTCCTGGCCGCGGGGCAAACCATCGAGTCCACGCAACCCTTTGATCCTTTCAGCCCTCTCTATATATCCGCGCAGGGCGGCACGTCCTACGACGGACACTCCTATTACAACTCAGGCGTGATGTCGAACGTCTCGAACAGTGGTTTCGCCGAAGTCAGTTCCTACACCTTGAAGTTCCCTGATGCAGGCGATTTCACGTACTACTGCCTGGTGCACGGCGCGGGCCAGAAGGGCACAGTCCACGTGCGGGCCAAGGGTACTGACTACCCGTACACCCAGGAGCAATACAACAACCGGGTAGAGCGGGCTGAACGGGCCATCATCCGTGACGGTTACAAGCAATGGAGCGACGCACGCGATCAGGCGGACAACCACACCGTGTTTGCCGGGGCCGACGACGGCGTTGCCATGGTCATGCGGTTCATCGAACCCAAAGTGGTCATCCACGTTGGTGAGAAAGTGAGCTTCGTGAACAACGGCATGGGCGAGCCGCACACGATCACCTTCGGTACCGAGCCAGCCAATCCGTTCCCGCCGCTGGGCGATCCGACGAATTACACGGGCGGACAGCTCAATTCGGGCATTTTGCCGCCGGGCGTGACATTCACAGTGACCTTCAACAAGGCAGGGGTATACGACTACATCTGCGCACTCCACGACTACTTTGGAATGGTCGGCAAGGTGGTGGTGAAGGACTGAGCCGGTAACTTGAACGCATACCGGGGCTTGTTTCCTGTGCCGGCGCTACATACCGACGGCGAAACAGGCCCCGTGGCGCGGGTCGGGGCGGGCCGGTGAGCCGAAGCGCCGACGGCGCGCGCCGCCGTCGTACGCGTTGTATTCTGTACGCTTAGCTGAATTAATAAGCACCCTTAGGAAATGAGTCTTTGCGCCATGTTGGACAGCCCTCATACGTACTCGAGTGCACTGGGCGCCCCCGGCTTTCTGGCCGGAACCTTCCTCTTTGACCCGCTTACAGGGAAAGCGGAATGGTCCGACGGGCTCTTCAATCTCCACGGCTACCAGCGAGGGGAAGTTGTGCCCACGCTCGAGCTGCTCATGTCGCACAAGCACCCGGATGACAGGCCGCGGACCATGGAGATCCTGGCTCAAGTATTCCGGGACGGCGGCCATTTCTGTATTTATCACCGGATCATTGACGCGCAGGGACAAGTCCGTCGTGTGCTGACGGCGGGGAACGCGCAACTGGGCCCATCGGGGACCGTCGCGCTCGAGGGGACCACGGTGGACCTGACGTCCACGCTGCGGCGGGAAACCGAGCAAGCGGCGCGTGACGCCGTCGCGGGCGCCAATGCGACCCGGGGCGTCATCAATCAGGCACGCGGCATCCTGATGGGGCGGCTGCTCCTTAGCTCCGACGCAGCCTTCAAATTGCTTGTGAGTTGCAGCAGCATGACGAACGTCAAGGTCGCAGTCCTGGCCTCACACCTTGTTCGCGTGGCCGACACCGACGAGGGGCCAGAAGCAATGGACGGGTTCATTCGTGTTCTCCAGGCTTGCGACCAGGCTGCGGTGAAACGCGCGTTGGACCGGCAGTAAGAAGCCGGACAGCGCAGCCATCGCCTCTCGCCGGACGGAGTGGCAGTATGTTGTGAGTCAGGCTCGATGAGGGCGTCTCCGCGGCAAGGAGCGACGGTCATGACCTACATCTACAACTTCGCCGATGTCCAAGCAGCCGACGTCGCCGTGTCCGGCGGCAAGGGCGTCGGGCTGGGGAACCTTGTTCGCGCCGGGCTTCCGGTCCCTCCCGGATTCGTGCTGACCACGGCGGCGTATGAGGCCTTCGTGAATGCCAACGGGATTCAGGCGCGCATCCAGGAACTGGCGACGCTCCCGCCCGACGCGTCGCCGCAGGATTACGAGGATGCCTCGGCCGTCATCCGGGACCTTTTCACTGGCGGCACCATGCCCGCGGCCATCGCGTACGAGCTCGCCGCCGCTTATGAGGGCCTCGGCGGCTCTCGCGACGACGGCGGTGGCGGCGGCTCCGGCGGCGACGGCGGCGACGACGACGGCGGTGCGCCCGTGGCGGTGCGCTCGTCCGCAACGGCCGAGGACCTTGCCTCGGCAAGCTTCGCCGGGCAACAGGAAACCTACCTCAACGTCCGCGGGGCGGAAGCGTTGGATGCCGCCGTCGTCGATTGCTGGTCTTCCTTGTGGACGGCGCGCGCCATGGCTTACCGGGACCGTGAAGGCATCGCACCGGGCGATGTACGCCTCGCGGTAGTGATCCAGCGGATGGTCGAGGCCGAGGCGGCCGGCGTCATGTTCACCGCCAATCCTGCCAACGGCCGCCGCGACCAGATCGTCATCAGTGCAGCGCGGGGCCTGGGGGAGTCCGTGGTCAGTGGAACAGTCAACACGGATGACCTTGTGGTCGAAGCGGGAACCGGCCGCGTGCTCTCGCGCCGGACCGCCGACAAGGAAGTCATGACCGTGTATGCGGACCGCGCCGCGGACGGCGCTGCCGACCGCACCGCGGACGGCTCCGAGGAGCGGGGAGGGACTACGGAGCAACCGGTCCCGGCGGCGCTTCGCAACCAAGCCGTGCTCGACGCCGGAGCTGCCGCCGCGCTGGCCCGCTATGGAACACGGATTTCGGACTACTTCGGAACTCCGCAGGACATCGAATGGGCGCGGGCCGACGGCAATTTCTTCATGCTGCAGTCCAGGCCCATCACGGCCCTGCCTGAACCCGTAGTGGACACCCCAGACACGTGGCCGTTGCCCTACCCGAAGGGGCTCTATTTCCGGGCGAGCATCGTGGAACAGCTGCCGGACCCGCTCACGCCGCTGTTCGCCGACCTCATTGACGGCTCGGTCACCCGTTCGCTCAAGACCCTGATGAACGAGGCCGTCGGGAGCGACGTGGTCAGGGATGGCGACGTCGGACTGCCCACCATCAACGGGTACGCCTATTACTACTACCGCTCCTCGGCGATGTGGCGGGTGATGCGCAAGGCGCCGGGGGCCATGCTCGCCCTGGCTCAAGGCAAGGCGCACATGGGCATGACGGGTTGGCGTGAATTCTCGCATCCCCGCTACAAGGAGGTGCTCAAAGACTGGGCGGCGAAGTCCGCGGCGGATCTTTCAGGAGAAGAGTTGCTTGAGGGTGTCCGGACGTTGCTCGACGCCGGGACTGTGTACTACACCGCCGTGGAGTCAGTCATTCCGATCGCCGCGACGAGCGAAATCTCCTTCCGGGCGTTCTACGACAAACTCATCCGGCGCGCGGGGGATCCCCCCGCCGAGACATTCCTCCTCGGCTACGACAGTGAACCGATCCGTGCGGAGAAATCGTTGTACGACCTCGCAGCGTGGGCCCGGGAAGTCGAGGGGCTGGCCCCCGCCATCCTCGATCAAGAGACGGCGGCACTGGCCGAGTCGCAGCGTAGCTGGCTCCCTCCCGCCGGCATGGACCCGGCCCTCTGGCAGCAGTGGCATCCACGTTTCCAGGCCCACCTCGATCGCTTCGGCCATGCGGTCTACAACTTGGACTTCGCCAGCCCGGTGCCGGCGGACGATCCTTCGGCGCTGCTGGATACGGTCAAGTTCTACCTCCAGGGACACGGCAACGACCCGCATGAGCGCCAACGGCTCTCGGCCGCCAGGCGGGAGGACCAAACCGAGCGGATGCTTGCCCGGCTCGGACAGACCCGGCTCGGGCGGAGTCGCAAGGCGCCGTTCATCCGTCTGCTCCGGTGGGCGCAGAAGTCCGCACCGATACGCGAAGATGCCCTGGCCGACGTCGGGCTTGCCTGGCCGCTGATCCGGCGGATGCTGCTCGAACTCGGACAACGGCTGGTCTACTCCGGCGTCATCGCCCGCCCCGCCGACGTGTTCTGGCTGCGCCGGCAGGAGCTGCAAAGCGCCGTCGAGTTCGGCCTCGCCGCGCCGCGGCCGCCGGGCACGGCGGAACCGCTCGCGCCGGTGGCGGTGGCAATTACGGGGGCTGCGCGCCCCGTCCGTGCCGAAGTCGTCGAGGAACGCAAGATGCTTTGGCGGGGGCAGGCCAAGGCGGCCGCGCCGCAACTGCTGCCGGAGACCCGTTGGATGAAGCGCACTTTCGAATCAATGATGCCGGCACGCTCCCAGGACCAGTCGGGCGACGTCATCAAAGGGGTCGGCGCCAGTGCGGGCCGGGTTAGTGCTCCTGCGCGCGTCCTGGGCGGGCCGCAGGATTTCAACCAGATGGCGCCCGGAGAGGTCCTCGTTGCGCGTATCACCACTCCCGCGTGGACCTCGCTGTTCGCCATGGCCTCCGCCGTGGTCACCGACGTCGGCGGTCCGCTGAGCCACAGCTCCATCGTGGCCCGGGAGTACGGCATCCCCGCTGTGCTCGGCACCGGAGTCGCCACCCAGCGGCTCACGAGCGGCCAACAAATCACCGTCGACGGCGACGCCGGCACCGTGACGGTCGAGCACCCACCCGCCTAGCCTTTCGCCCCCACCGACGCCCGCTCACTTGTGTGGGGTTTTCGGCGGACGCTCGCTCACATTTTGTGATCGAGCGTTCCGGTTTTTGGCCGTATATGTGAGCGAGCGTCCTGGTGGGGGCCCGACGGCGGCGGGGCAGTTGCGCTGTTTTCCCACCTTCGGGGGTGCTCCCCCCCGGACGCTCGCTCACTTGTGTGGGGTTTTCGGCGGACGCTCGCTCAGTTGATCTGAGCGAGCATCATGCAAAAAGGCCCTATATGTGAGCGAGGGTTCTGGGATTTGGCCGTATATGTGAGCGAGCGTCGCGGGTGTGCCGGCGACTTGTTTGTCGGCGCCCGACGGCGGCGGGGCGGTTGCGCTGTTTTCCCACCTTTGGGGGTGCTCCCCCCGGACGCTCGCTCACCTTTTAGGTGTTTTCGGCAGACGCTCGCTCACATCTTGTGATCGAGCGTTCCGGTTTTTGGCGGTATATGTGAGCGAGCGTCCTGGTGGGGGCCCGACGGCGGCGGGAGTCCTGTTGCGCTGTTTTCCCACCTTTGGTCGGCTTGGCAGGGAAGCCCAAGATCGCAGGGATTCCACAGGTTTGACCCAAGAAATGCGCAGGATCGCGAGTCTTGGCACAGGTTGTCCCAAGGACTGCTCCCCGGGGTATTGGGCGTTGCTAAGTTGCTAGAGAGCTGGTGCTGGACCAGCCCGTATCTCCCCAACTCGCTCAGGAGTTTCACATGTTTGCTTTCTTCTCCAACGCCGCTTCGCGCATCCGTCGTAGCGAAAAGGGCGCCACCGCCGTCGAATACGGCATCATGGTCGCCCTCATTGCTGTTGTCATCATCGTCGCCGTCACGGCGCTGGGTGGGACTGTCAAGAACACCTTCTCCCAGGTCCAATGCTCAGTTTCCGGCAAAACGTGGAACACCACCACCAACGTTTGTGGCTAGTAGGTTCGCCTCCTCCCCGACTGTTCGTACCAGACAAGGAGCATCAATGCTTTCCGCTTTCCTCAAGTCCGCATCTCACGTGCGGCGCGACGAAACGGGTGCCACCGCCGTCGAATACGGCATCATGGTCGCCCTCATCGCAGTGGTAATCATCGCCGCTGTGACCCTGCTGGGTGGGACAGTTCACGACACCTTCACCCAAGCCCAGTGTTCCATAGCTGGTAAAACCACCTTCAGTGCAGGATCGGGCCCCGGTCAAGCCACCTGCCCTTAGCGGTCTCCCGGCTTTATGCCTTGGAGGCAATACCAGCGCACCAAGCAAACCCCGAGTGGCGGCAGCGTTCAGGCGGCCGCCACTCTGCTTGATTCGAACTATCCGTTTTCTGGGAGGGCAACATCATGCCGAGGTCTTCAGAGCGCGGTGCCGTGGCAGTCGAGTTCGCCATCCTGGCACCGCTCCTGATCATGCTGCTCCTAGGCATTATGGAATTCGGCAGGGCTTACAACGTGCAGGTGTCGCTCTCGAACGCAGCACGCGAAGGAGTTCGCGTCATGGCTATTTCGAATGATCAGACGGCCGCCAAGACTGCGGCGAAGAACGCTGCCGTGTCGTTGAATCCACAGCTGGCAGACACGAACTTCACTTTCAGTCCCGCCAGCTGTACCTCCGGCGCCCAGATGTCCGTGACCATCAAGTACACCCTCAGTACGCTCACGGGAATCGCTGGGCCTTTCCCCATGCAAGGAGTAGGAGTCATGATATGCGGCGGCTGATGACCCACGACGACGGCGAGCGCGGTGCGATTGCGGTTCTTGTCGCGCTCTTGTTGGTGGTCCTGCTCGGGTTTGCCGCCCTCGCCGTGGATGCAGGAATGCTGTACTCGGAAAGGGCGCAAGTGCAGAACGGATCCGACGCCGCCGCCCTCGCGGTGGCGCAGAAGTGCGCCGCGAGTACGAGCGATCCGAATTGCTCCACCACGTCCCCCATCGCCAGCGACATCGCAAACAAGAACGCAAACGATGGCCTGAACAACATCAAGTCGATCAATCTGGACCTGACAAACCGGAAAGTCACTGTGACCGCCGGGGCCCAGCAGGCAGGCGGGGCGCCGAACGCCGTCTCGCTCCTTTTTGCGCGCGTCCTGGGCATGAACAGCACGAATGTCTTGACCACGTCCAGCGTTCAGTGGGGGAGCGCGGTCGCCGGCAGAACCGCCTTTCCACTCGCGTATTCCATCTGCCAAGTGCAGGGATACATCGGCGGAGCGCTTCAGCTTCTTCAGGAACACAGCTCCGGTGCCAATCCCAGCTGCAATTACGGCCCATCCGGGGCTGTGGTGCCTGGGGGGTTCGGCTGGCTCGCCCAGGATGCCGGATTGTGTGGCAGCACGATCAACCTCGCCACCAGCGAAGCCGGCAACTCCTCGGGGAACAGTATGCCGGGAAACTGTCTAGCGACGCTTCAAAAATGGGGTGACACGCTCACCGCTGGTGGGAATGTCATCGTGCTGCTCCCGGTTTTCGACGTCGCAACAGGTACAGGAGCCGGGGCTGTTTACCATCTCGTGTCATTCGCAGCATTCAAAGTGACTGGGTGGAAATTCAGCGGTGGCAACAACAGTCTTCCGGACAGTTTCCGTAACACGAATTCCGACGTCTCCAATGCTCTTGCCTGCACCGGAGGCTGCCGCGGAATCATCGGGAGCTTCATCAAGTACGTCTCGCTGGCAGATGGCTACTCGCTGGGCCCGGTAGATGCCTACGGGGCCACCATTGTGCGCCTCACCCCCTAGCTTTTCATCCATTCTTTGAGCACAGGAGTTGTAAGTGAAGTCACGCTTGTTGGCCGGGTCGGCAGCGGCAGTGCTGGCGCTCGTTGGGGTGATTCTTGTCTTCTCCTACGCTCAAGGCGCGGATCAACGGGCAGTCCAGAACCTGGCACCCGTTGACGTCCTGGTGGTCAAGACGGCCATCCCGGCCGGCACCTCTGTTGACGCTATGAAGGATTCCCTCGATACCCAGCAACTGCCGGGATCGGCCGTCCCCAAGACAGCGTTACACACGTTGGGGGACGCACAAGGCAAGGTGGCCGCCGTCGACCTCGTCCCTGGCGAGACGCTGGTGTCGGAAAGACTGGTGGCCCCGGACGCGCTCAAGACTCCTGGAGACGTCAAGGTGCCGGCAGGGCTTCAGGAGGTCTCATTTCAATTGGAACCCCAGCGGGTAGTCGGGGGACTGCTGGTTCCTGGTGACCACATAGGAATATTCATCTCCATGTCGAGCGACAAGCCAACTACCGAATTGGTGATACACAAGGTTCTTGTGACGATGGTCCAACGCGCTCCCCAAACAGCCGCGAGTGCGCAAGCGACGCCCAATCCCACCTCCGGTGCGCCCGGCTCCAAGGACAGCGCACTTCCCACCGGTTCCCTCTTGCTGACCGTCGCCGTGAGCGATGTGGATGCCTCCAAGATTGTCTTCGCCGCCGAGTACGCCAAGATCTGGCTGAGCAAAGAGCCGTTGGATGCCAAAGACAGTGGCCCCACCCTCATGCAGCAGAGCGGGGTATACAAGTGAGCCGCTTTGTCCTGATTACGCCCAATACCGATTTTGACCAGCGGTTGCGACAAGCTGTTGCGGGTGGCCTGCCCGGAAGCGTGCAAACCTTCTTCACGAGCATTTTGCCGGCTGATCCAGCAGAACTGTTCGGCGCGCTCAACCAGGAACAACTCGAAGTGTTGATTCTGGGACCCGACGTGCCCGTGGAAGATGCCCTGCGCCTGGCCACCGTCTTCGATGTGCAGTTGCCGGAACTGAGCGTCATCCTTGTCAGTGAACTGGATCCCGCGTTTGTCCTCCAAGCCATGCGGTCCGGTATCCGCGACATCATGAGTCCGGATGCGGACCTGGCCCAGATACGGGTGATGCTTGAGCGCGCGTGCCAGTCTTTCGCGAGCCGGCAGCGCACCGGGGAACCCAAGCAATCCGGCTCCCCGAAGGGTTTGGTGATCGGCGTCTTTTCCCCCAAAGGCGGCGTGGGCAAGACGACCATCGCCACGAACATCGCAGTGGGGTTGGGCAAGATCGCGCCGATGAGCGTGGTGATCGTGGATCTGGACCTTCAATTCGGTGACGTCGCCTCCGGGCTCTACCTCAATCCGGAGCATACTGTCACCGATGCCGTTACTCCCTCGGCCAGCCAGGATTCCCTGGTGCTCAAGGCATTTCTCACTGTCCACCCGGCAAGCATTTATGCTTTGTGCGCGCCAAAGGACCCCGTCGAAGCAGACGAGATCTCTCCGGAACAAGTCGGTAGGCTCCTCGAACAGCTCGCACAAGAGTTCCAATACGTGGTTGTTGACACGGCACCCGGACTGCCCGAAATCGGGCTGGCTGCCCTCGAGCAATGCTCGGACGCCGTCTGGGTGACCGGCATGGACGTTCCAAGTGTCCGGGGCCTCCGTTCCGGCCTGGACATTCTCCGCAGGCTGAACCTCCTGCCGGAAACCCGGCATGTGGTGCTCAACATGGCTGATTCCAAGTCGGGCCTGTCGGTGCAGGACGTCGAGTCCACCGTAGGCGCCCCGGTTGACGTAAGCATCCCCCGATCGAAGGCCGTAGCGTTCTCCACCAACCGCGGCATTCCCGTGCTCCAGGACTCGGTGAAGGATCCGGCCGTCAAGGGACTCAAGCAACTTGTCGAGCGCTTCAATCCCGCGTGGCGTGCCACAGCGCAGCGCAAACTGCACAGAAGGGTCGTCGTCTAATGAAGCTGTCTGAACGGCTGCATGCCGCCGAGGACAAGACCGAAGCGTCTTCCGGCCCGGGGGTGGATTTTGGTGCGAGCGCGCCCTCGACCCCTCAACCGACATTCGCTGACTCGACGCAGCATGTCCGGCCGATTCCCGCGGGGAAGCCCGCCAGCGCCATGAAGTCCCACACTTCAGTCAAGCTGTCTGACGTCCCTGACATGCCGAAGCTCAGGGCCCAGCAACCCGTGGACGCCTTCGCTGCCCTCAAGGTGCGCGCAGCCACAGCGTTGTTCGAACGGTTGGGGGCGAGGTTCAACGACTCGAGCGTCAGCGAGCATGAGTTGCGGTCAACTGCGCGGGAAGAACTCACCCGGATCATCGACGCCGAACAGGTTCCGCTGTCCGCGGACGAGCGCAGCCGGCTGGTCGCGGACGTGGCGGATGACGTCCTTGGCTATGGGCCGCTCCAACGCTTGCTGGACGACCCGGAAGTCACCGAAATCATGGTCAACCGGATGGACCAGATCTACGTCGAACGAAAAGGCAAACTGACCCTCACGGACTCCGGATTCAGCTCCGAGGACCATCTCCGGAGAGTCATCGAACGCATCGTTTCACAGGTGGGGCGCAGGATCGATGAGTCGTCCCCGCTCGTTGACGCGCGACTTGAGGACGGCTCCCGAGTCAACGCCGTGATCCCACCGCTTGCGGTGGGCGGCTCGTCGCTGACCATCCGAAAATTCAGCAAAGTGCCGTTGACCATCAGGAACCTGATTGATTTCGGAACGCTCACGCCCGAAATGGCGGAGCTCCTCAATGCGTGCGTCAAGGCGAAGCTGAACATCATTGTTTCCGGAGGTACTGGAACCGGCAAGACGACGTTGTTGAATGTGCTCTCGTCTTTCATCCCGGAAGACAACCGCATCGTCACCATTGAGGATGCCGTAGAACTGCAGATCCAGCAGCAACATGTGGTCAGGCTTGAGAGCAGGCCACCGAACACCGAGGGCAAAGGTGCGGTGACCATTAGGGAGTTGCTCAGGAACTCGCTTCGTATGCGTCCGGACAGGATCGTCGTCGGCGAGGTCCGCGGTGGAGAGTCCCTCGACATGCTGCAGGCCATGAACACCGGCCACGACGGTTCCCTCTCCACGGTGCACTCAAATTCTCCTCGCGACGCCGTGGCGCGCCTCGAAACCCTGGTGCTCATGGCAGGCATGGACCTGCCATTGCGCGCAATCCGCGAGCAAATAGCATCCGCCGTGAACCTCATCATCCAGATCTCCCGGTTGCGGGACGGAACGCGCCGAATCACGCACGTGACTGAGGTCCAAGGCATGGAAGGCGACATTGTCACCCTCCAGGATGCATTCGTTTTCGACTACTCGGCGGGCGTCGACGCTCACGGAAGGTTTCTCGGAAGGCCCGTCCCAACGGGAATCCGTCCGCGCTTCATCGATCGCTTCGATGACTTGGGCATTCATGTATCTCCCGGGGTCTTTGCCGCGCCCTTGGCAACAGCAACAGCAGCAAGGACGTGAACGGAACATGATCCTCTTGACCGGAATGGCCTTGATGTTTTCGGCCATCCTGCTCCTCGGTGTGGCCGTGATCTTGCCGAAAACCCCGGAAGTTCCGTTCGATCGACGGCGTCCCTACCACGTAGGCGCGGGCTCGCAGCTGACGCGTTTTGCAGGTTCTGCCGCCGATGCAGTCCATGGGGTGTTGACCAGGCGCAACGTCCGGCTCTTCAACCGGGAACAACTGGAGAATGCCGGGCTGCGCATGAGCCAGGCGGATTTCTTCATCCTTGTCATTGCCGGTGCATTCGTGGGTGCCTTGATCGGGCTGGTCATCGGCGGTCCGTTGGTGGCCTTCCTGTTCTTTATCCCGGCGCCCTTCGTGGCACGGCTCATCGTGAGCTCCCTGGCCGGCAAAAGGCGTGCGAAGTTCGATGCACAGCTGGGGGACACCCTCCAACTACTGGCTGGGGGCTTACGGGCAGGGCACAGCATCCTCCGTGCCATCGACGCTGCCGCCACGGAATCTGCCAGTCCGACCTCCGAGGAAATGCGCCGGATTATTACGGAGACAAGCCTTGGCCGCGATCTTGAGGCATCGCTCACCGACACAGCGGAGCGAATGCGGAGCGAGGACTTTGTGTGGATAGCGCAAGCCATCCAAATCAACCGCGAGGTGGGCGGAAACCTTGCGGAGGTCTTGGACCAAGTCAACGAGACCATACGCGAACGCAGCGAGATCAAGGGCCATATCAAATCCTTGGCCGCGGAAGGAAAGTTCTCGGGATACATCCTGATGGCGCTTCCGTTCGGCATCGTCACAATGCTCTTGCTTGTCAACCCCGGCTACATGAACGTGATGTTCACCCATCCGCTTGGTTGGGGAATGATCGGCTTGTCAGTCATTCTCATGACGATCGGCGGTCTCTGGATGCGCAAGATCATCGACTTGAAGTTTTGAGGTGACCCGTGAATCCCTCCCTCCTTGTCTCCCTCCTCCTGGTTCCTTTGCCGATCGCCTACCTTGCCTGGTCATTCCTGTCGGTTGACCGCAAAGCCCAACGTGCCGTCCGGGTGCTCTTGACTCGGGGTCAAGACATTGCCGAGACCGGTCCACAAAATCGTGGTGGTGCACTCGAGCTCATGGGGTACCGCCTGACCCCCGTCAGTTACGTCCAGAAGCTCGATCGGTTGCTCTCGTTGGCAGGCCGTCCGCCGTCGCTCCCTTTGGGGCGCGTCCTCGCAGCCAAACCCCTGCTCGGATTGTTCGGCGCACTTTTTGGGTTTTTGATCAGTGCTAACAGCTCGAGCGGATTACTTAAGCTCGTGGGGATATTTGTTGTACTGCTTGGATACTTTATCCCGGACCTAATGCTGTACAGCAAAGGACAAGAGCGTCAAAAGGCCTTGCAATTGGAACTCGCAAATACCATGGACCAAATGCTGATATCGGTCGAGGCGGGCCTAGGTTTTGAAGGAGCCATGGCCCGGGCAGGCGAAAATGGGAAGGGGCCCCTGGCCGAGGAGCTGGTGCGGACTTTGCAGGACATGCAGGTTGGACGGAGCCGTCGCGAGTCCTATCTGGCCTTGGCTGAACGCACCAACGTTCCGGAGCTTCGAAGCTTCGTGCAGGCCGTCATTCAGGCAGACACATACGGCATTGCCATCAGTCGGGTCCTGCGGGTCCAGGCGAAGGTGATGCGGGTCAAGCGCCGACAACGCGCCGAAGAGAAGGCGATGAAGCTTCCGGTGATGGTTCTCTTCCCGCTTCTCCTCTTTATCTTCCCCGTGCTGTTCATCGCCATCCTGGGGCCGGCTGTCATCAACGCCATAGCCACCTTCAGTGGAGGCTAAGCGCAATAGCGCATTCTCTGAATTGGGTGCGGACGATGAAACCGGGTAAGTCAAGAAAGGCCTAAGATTTCCTTAAGATAGCCATAAGTTCGGTTTTTCCGGAATTCAGAAAGTAGCATTGGGCTATGTTCAGTTCAGGTTCCAGCGAGGTCAACGAGGATTCAGATCCGAGCCATCCGGGCTCGGTCGACGACTCCAATGGGCTGCCCGTCGTCCCGCTTACCGAACATCCCATACTGGACCTCGCGGAGTTCCAACTCCTGGAAGATCAAGTGGACAATCCGCTGGTCGCACGCACGTTTGCCGGCGACTTCGCAAAACTCTGGGCCAAGCGATACGAAATCCTGGCGACCGCCGTCGAGCGCGGCGACGTGGCCGCGGCCCTAAACGCGGTGCTGAGCCTCCGGACTTCTTCCGTCATGGTTGGCGGTGTTCGCCTCGCAGTACTTGCAGCGCAAATGGAGGAACGCATTCGAAAACGTGAATTGCGTGAGGCCCGGCCCCTGCTCAAGGAACTTGCTGAATGCGGGCACTTGACTGTCCAGGAACTAAAGGACAGTTACGTCCTCCGGAACGATTGACGTCGGCTCGCCTAATCCGACGTCGGCTCGCCTAATCCGATCTTTTCGGGGTCAGCCGATAGCCGACTCCCCGGACAGTCTGTAGAAAGCGCGGCGATTGTGGATCTTCGCGAAGCTTTCGGCGTAGGTTCCCGATGTGGGTCTCTACGGCGCGTTCGTCGGCGTCGCTGATGTACGCATCGTCGTCGTAGTAGTCGCCCCGCGCTGCCCTCACGAGGTCGGCGCGCGTCCGCACCTCGCCTTTGGCCCGAAGCAGGTCGAAGAGCAGATCGAACTCGCTTCTCGTCAATGTCACGGCCGAACCTTGAAGCGTCACCGTGCGTGTTTTGTAGTTCAGGGCCAAGCCATTGTGCTTGATCACCGCTTGCTCGGCCCCGGGCGAACCGGCCCCGGCTGAACCGGCCCTGTAAGCACCCCCGTCAAAACGGGCCGAACCGCCGTCGGGCCCGGCCGAACGGGCCGAACCCCCGTAACCCTCCTCCGGCAACGCAAGCCTGCCTTCCGCGCGTGGCCGCCGCATCATGGCAGTGACCCGGGCCCTCAATTCGCGAGGCAAGAACGGCTTCTTGACGTAGTCGTCCGCGCCGGTGAGGAAAGCCGTCAGCGTGTCCGGCTCGTCGCGCCTGGCCGTCAGCATCACGACATATGCGTCGCTGAATTGCCGAATCCGACGGAGCACCTCGTGGCCGTCCATATCCGGAAGCCCGACGTCGAGCGTCACCACGGAGGCATGGTGATCCCGCACCACTTCCACGCCTTCGCGTCCGGTGGCGGCAGAGTGCACCACAAATCCAGCTTCTTTGAGGATGGCGTCAACCAGATTTCGTACGTCTTCGTCATCCTCAATGACTACAGCTACCCCAGGCTCGCTCATTGGACATCCTTGAGGGCGCACATCGCCGCACAGCCCAGCGCAATGCGGTAAATGCCACCCAAATACTCACGATACAAGCATTAAAGCCATCTGGCATCTAATATGTGGATTAGCGTGGCTCCGAACTTCCAGTTTGATCGTCCGGGTCGTCGTATTGTGGTTCCTTGGGGGAATAGTGGACTCCGGGCGGTTCCTTCGGGAATCGCGTGGATCAGTAAATGCTCGCGAATCTCCAAGGAAGGGTCTCGACTTTGAGTGAGCAGCCATTTTTCCGCGCGGCCTCCCGTTTCTTCAGGAAACTCACGCCTCGCGCCCGGCTGGCTGTCTGTGAATTGCCGCTAACGCTCATCATCGCGGGCTTGGCAATCGCGGCACCTACTGTTTGGCCGGGGTTAACCCAAAATTGGTTGTTCGTTACCGGAGTCGTTCTCCACGGCGTCCTGTTCCTGGGCTGCTTGCTGGTCCCTTGGGAGAGAATGGCACCGAGCGCAAGCCTGACGATCCCTATATTAGATTTTGTTGCCCTCTGGTTCACGCGAAACGGCGCTTTCAGCGCGATACCCGGCCTCATCACATTGGCTATCTTTCCGGTGATCTGGTTGTCTGCCTCGGGCATGCTTTCCAAGACAAGCCTGATCCTCAGCTTTGTTGGTCCTTTCGTCATTGCGTTTCCACCAGTGGTTTCGCACTTGCCCCGTCCCACTGCGTCGGACATTTCTTCGGTGCTGCTTTTGCCCCTCATGATGTTCGCAATGGCAGTCTCCATTCGTTTGGCTGGCTCAAATGCACGTCTCCAGCAACGGAGGGTAAGCCAGCGGGATCAGGCCCTGCGGCAATTGTTGGCTGCAAGCAGGGAGCGGGAAACACTGCTCAAGACAATCCTGGACACGATCGACGTCGGAATTGTCGCCGTCGATTCGCAGGGCGAAACCCTCCTGATCAACAACCAACAAAAGGCATTCCTCAAGATGGCAATGCCCGCGGAAGGCTCGCGAGGGCCCGCGGAACAAGACTGGCTGGTTTTCGGCCAAGACAGGCGGACGCCGATTCAGCTTGAAAAGGGCCCTGTTCGGAGGGCCGTTCAAGGGGAAACATTTTCGGACTATCTGCTTTGGTTCGGCGCCGGCACCGACCAACGGGCCGTCTCAACCGCCGCACGGAGTATGAAAAGCGAGCTCGACGACGGATTTGCGGGTGCGGTGATCGTTTTCAAGGACGTGACGGATGTAGTCGATGCACTCGCGGCCAAGGACGAATTGGTTGCCAACGTTTCGCACGAATTCGGATCACCGTTGACATCGATCCTGGGCAACATCGATCTTGTGCTGCGCGGCGCCCAAGAACTCCAACCAGCAACAAGGCTTGGCTTGGAAGTTGCGGAGCGGAATGCCGAGCGGCTCCGGGCCTTAGTGGAGGATCTGCTCTCGTCAGCTGCGGCGGTAGAGAGCGTGCATCTGCGGCGCACGGATCTGGCCGGGCTGGTCGAAAACAGTTTGGTTTCTGCACGAGCGCAGGCCGACGCCGCCCACGTGGGCCTCGTCGCCGACGTTCCCGCACCCCTGTGGGCGAACGCCGATCCCTTGAGGCTGGGACAGGCCTTGGACAATCTGGTATCCAACGCCATCAAGTATTCGCCTGGTGGCGGACTCGTGACGATCAGGGCAGAGCGGAACGACGGATGGGTCCGGCTTGAAGTGAAGGACACGGGGATGGGCATGACGAAGGACGAGTCGGCCAGGATTTTCACCCGGTTCTTTCGGACAACCGCCGCCCGTCAGGCCGCGATTCCGGGCGTCGGACTTGGATTGTCCATTACCAAGTCCATCGTGGAACGCCATGGCGGCCGCATCTCCTGCAGCAGCAAGCCCGGCGCTGGAAGCACCTTCACTGTGGCGCTGCCGGCTGGTTCGCCCCCGGAACCGTCGCAGACAGAAGCCCCGGCAGTGTATTAAGCCGGCCGCCGGACCGGGTAACTGCCCGCCGTGCAAGTAGTCAGCCGCGCAAAGTAGAGTACCCATTACTCGTGACCGGCCCCGGAGCCGCCAGATTGAATGGAACGCAGTTGGTCTCAATGCAGTTCCTGATCTCTGGGGGTCATTCGTATGTGTGTTTCCTGCAATCCTGTTGTGTCCTTTCCGCGTCCGATAGCTACGGGGGCAGTCCGTTGAGCGCGGGGATGGAATCCGCTTCCATGTTCGCCGGCTCGCTGCCCGGGCTCATTCTGATGGACTTGGGCCAGGCAATGGTGGTGGTATGCGTGTGTTTCGACATGGTCCGCGCCGTGTCCGTGCCGCGGTCGCATCGGCGTTATGTCGCCAACACCATCTTCAAGACCTTGGCGGTGCCGTCGATTCTTGTCATGGGCGTCAGTGTGCTCGCCAAGGCAATCCAATGGAATTGGGCGGACGTGGCCATGGGCGTTTTCGTGATTGTGATGATCATCTTCCGCTGGCACCAAGATAAGGACGAGGACAACTGGTGGAAGGGCAAAGGCAAGAAGCTTGCCCGCTGGGCGCGGAAGCAACTGACACCGCGACCCGCCTTGGTCCCGGTATCGGCCGCGGCCTGAGTGCCACGCCTCCTCCCGACGCTCGCTCACAAACAAGCCCTTCCGGCCCGACGCTCGCTCAGATGATCTGAGCGAGCGTTCCGGCGTTTGGCCATATATCTGAGCGAGCGTTCCGGTCGATGTGCCCGCAGCGGTTCGTTAGCGCCCGACGGCGGCAGTCCCGTTTCGCCGTCGTCTCGCCTTTGTGTCGTTCCCCCTCAGACGCTCGCTCACAAACAAGCCCTCCCGGACCGACCCCCGCTCACCTTTGCAGTGTTCTCCCCCGACGCTCGCTCAGATGATCTGAGCGCGCGTATCGGCAATTGGCCCTGTATGTGAGCGCGCGTCGGGGGAGAGGGGCATATATGTGAGCGCGCGTCGGGGGAGAGGGGCATATATGTGAGCGCGCGTTGTGGAGGCGCCGCACCAACCGGCCCGAACGCTTGACGCATCTCGCGCCTTCCGCATATTCTGAACGAACGGTCGGTAAATATTTAGGAGCAACCATGGCATCGCAGAATCTGCAGTCTGTGCCCGCTGAGCTGTCCCCCGAAGAGCTTGAGCGGGAACAGGCCGGTCAGGCGTACTTTGACCGCATCATCTCCGAGGACTCGCGCATCGAACCCCGCGACTGGATGCCGGAGGCTTACCGCAAGACCCTGCTCCGCCAGATCTCGCAGCATGCGCATTCGGAGATCATCGGCATGCAGCCGGAAGCCAACTGGATCAGCAGGGCTCCGAGCCTGAAGCGCAAGGCCATCCTCATGGCGAAGGTGCAGGACGAGGCGGGCCACGGCCTGTACCTCTACTCGGCCGCGGAAACCCTCGGCCAAAGCAGGGACAAGATGACCAGCGACTTGATCGCCGGCAAGGCCCGGTACTCGTCCATCTTCAACTACCCCGCGATTTCCTGGGCGGACATGGGCGCGATCGGCTGGCTCGTCGACGGTGCCGCGATCTGCAACCAGGTTCCCCTGTGCCGTGCTTCCTACGGCCCCTACGGACGCGCAATGGTGCGCATCTGCAAGGAAGAGTCGTTCCACCAGCGCCAGGGTTTCGAGATCCTCCTTGAACTGTCGAACGGCACGCCTGCGCAGAAGCAGATGGCCCAAGACGCAGTCAACCGCTGGTATGCGCCGGCGCTGATGATGTTCGGCCCGCCCGACGACGATTCACCCAACTCCAAGCAGTCCATGGCCTGGAACATCAAGCGGTTCAGCAACGATGAGCTCCGCAGCCGCTTCGTGGGCATGATGGTGGAGCAGGTCAAGGTCCTGGGCCTCACGCTCCCGGACAAGGACATCCGTTTCAACGATGAAACCAAGAAATGGGAGCACGGCCCCCTGGACTGGAACGAGTTCAAAGACGTTCTCGCCGGAAAGGGTCCCTGCAACGCGCAGCGGCTTGAGCGCCGCCGTGAAGCGCACGACGACGGCGCCTGGGTCCGCGAAGCGGCCGCCGAGTACGCCCGCAAGCAAGCAGAGAAGGAATACGCAGCATGAGCACCCCAGTCACGCCACCGGCCAACGAAGCCAACGCACCCCACGAAACTCCCTGGAGCCTCTGGGAAGTCTTCGTCCGCTCAAGCCGCGGCTTGTCCCACGTCCATGCCGGATCCTTGCACGCTCCCGACGCGGCGATGGCGCTGCGCAACGCCCGTGACCTCTACACGCGTCGCAACGAGGGCGTGTCCATCTGGGTGGTCCCGGCCGATGCGATTTCCTCGAGCGACCCGGATTCCAAGGGTTCCTTCTTCGAGTCCCCGCAGGGCAAGGACTACCGCCACGCGACGTATTACACCAAGAGCGAAGGCGTGAAGCACCTGTGACCGCCCCCGCAAACGCAAACGCAAACGCAAACGCAAACGCAAACGAAAACAAAGACTTCGCCATCGAGGGCCACGGCGACATTTCCGTCGGAGTCAAGGGAGCAGGTGCCTCCGGAGACGGTTCCGCAAGCGCCACCCGCATCACCCCCGGGAACGCCCTGCGCCCCGAGGACATCGCGCTCGAGATCCGCAAGGGACAAGTCAAGCCAAGCGAAGACGTCGCGGAATACGCACTGCGCATCGGCGACGACGGCCTGATCCTCGCGCAGCGCCTGGGTCACTGGATCTCCCGTGCCCCGGAGCTCGAAGAAGACGTCGCCCTCGGCAACATCGCGCTCGACCAGCTCGGCCACGCCCGTTCCTTCCTCACCTACGCCGGCGCGGCATGGGACAAGTCCGAGGACGATCTGGCGTACTTCCGCCGGGAGCACGAATTCCGCTCCGCCCACCTGTTCGAGCAGCCCAACGGTGACTTCGCCGTCACCATCGCCCGGCAATTCATCGTGAGCTACTACCAGTTCGAGCTCTACAAGCGGCTGACCGGATCCACGGATGCCACCATCGCAGCCATCGCGGCGAAGGCCCTCAAAGAGGTCGACTACCACCGCGACCACAGCGCGCAGTGGGTCCTCCGGCTTGCCGGCGGCACGGAAGAGTCCCGCCGTCGTATCGTCCGGGCGTTCAAGCTCGTCTGGCCCTACGTCGAAGAACTCTTCGAAGACGACGAGCTCACGGCCCGCCTCGCTGAAAGCGGAGCAGGCGTGCAGCCCTCCAGCCTCCGCGCGGACTTCGACCAGCTCACGGGCGAAATCCTGAGCGAAGCCGGCCTTGACGAGGAACTCAATCTCGAACGTATCCCGCAATCCTTGGGTGGCGGACGCCAGGGCAAGCATTCCGAGCATTTGGGCTACCTGCTCGCCGAGATGCAGGTGCTGGCCCGCGAACACCCCGGCGCAAGCTGGTGACGGTGGTGGACATGTTCCTTCAAGAAACACCAACACAGACCAAGCAAACCGCCGAGCAGAAGGCCTGGGGGATTGCTGCCACGGTTTGCGATCCGGAGATTCCCGTCCTCAGCATCGAGGATCTGGGGATCCTCCGGAACGTCCAATTGTTCGACGACGGCGGGCTGGTCCCCGCGGTCCAGGTCACCATTACGCCGACCTACTCGGGCTGTCCCGCGATGGACGCCATCCGCGATGACCTCAAGACCGCGTTCCACAAAGAGGGCTACCCGAGCGTCTACGTCGAGCTCGTCCTGGCTCCGGCCTGGACCACCGACTGGATGACCGAGCACGGCAAGGCCAAGCTGCAGGAATACGGCATCGCACCTCCAAGTGGCAGGGCAGCAGCCGGCGGCCACGCCGGCAAAGTGCGGCTCAGCCTCGCCGTGAAATGCCCCCAGTGTTCATCACTGAACACCAAGGAACTCACCCGCTTTGGTTCCACGTCCTGCAAGGCGCTCTTCGTCTGCCAGGACTGCAAGGAACCGTTCGACTACTTCAAAGTCCTGTAAGGAATCCGACATGCCCGTTGTCCGCCAGACCGCAGCCGAACAAGCGCAGGCCACCGGCCGCCGTCGTGCGTCTTTTCATTCCCTCAGCGTTTCGGAAGTCCGCCGCCTGACTGAAGACGCCATCGAGGTCACGTTCGATGTTCCGGCGGAACTTGCCGGCCAGTACGACTACCTTCCCGGCCAGTACGTGGCCCTGCGGACGACCCTTCCTGACGAGAGCGGGGAGCCCCATGAGGTCCGCCGCAGCTACTCCATCTGCGCAGAGCCGCGCAGCTTCGCGGACGGCAGCAGCGAGATCCGCGTGGCCATCAAGAAGGACCTGGGCGGCATCTTCTCCACGTGGGCGAACGCGGAACTCAAGGCCGGCGACACCCTCGACGTCATGAGCCCCATGGGTGCGTTCATTTCCAAGCATGGCAAGGACGGCAAGACTGTCCAGCAGAACGTCATGAACTCCATGAACAATCCGCAGAACATGGCGGGCGAGTTCGGCGACGCCGGATCCTTCGTGGCCATCGCCGCCGGTTCGGGCATCACCCCGGTGATCGCGATCGCCCGTACCCTGCTGGCCGCGAACCCGGAGACGCGCTTCGACCTGATCTACGCCAACAAGGCCGCCATGGACGTCATGTTCCTCGAGGAACTGGCGGACCTGAAGGACAAGTACCCGTCGCGCCTGGCGCTGCACCACGTGTTGTCGCGCGAGCAGCGCATTGCGCCGCTCATGACGGGACGTATCGACGCCGAGAAGCTGCAGCAGCTGCTGGGCACCGCGATCCACGCGCAGGACGTGGACGAATGGTTCCTGTGCGGGCCGTTCGAGCTGGTCCAGTTGTGCCGGGATACCCTCGCCGCCCGTGGCGTGGCACCCGAGCACGTCCGCTTTGAGCTCTTCACCACCGGCCGCCCGGACCGCCCCGAGGGCAACGCCGGCCGGCCCGTTGTGGAGGACGAGTCGAAGGACACGTTCAAGATCACCTTCAAGCTGGATGGGTTGACCGGCGATGTCGCCAGCCCGACCCACGCCCGGGAGTCCATCCTCAATGCGGCCTTGCGGGTCCGCCCGGACGTTCCGTTCGCGTGCGCCGGTGGCGTCTGCGGCACGTGCCGCGCCAAACTGGTCTCTGGGACGGTCAGCATGGACGAGAACTACGCCTTGGAGCAGGATGAGTTGGACAAGGGCTACGTGCTGACGTGCCAGTCCCACCCCACCAGTGAATCCGTCACGGTCGATTTCGACGTCTAAGGAATAAACGAATGATCGAGCTCTCCATCGCCAACGGCATCGCCGAAATTGTCCTCAATGCCCCGGAAAAGCTGAACTCGCTTGACGAGTCAGCCCTCGCGGAACTGGATAGAGCGTACGACGACGCCGCTGCCGCCGCCTCCCGCGGAATGGTGCGGGCGCTGCTCATCCGCGGAGAGGGCCGCGCCTTTTGCGCGGGACGCGACATTGCCGGTGTGACGCCGGAGAGCGACGATGCGAAGGCGTACTTGAACGGGCTCGTGGAGCCGCTGCTCAAGAAGATGGCAGCCTTCCCCACCCCGACCTTCGCGGCCGCGCATGGCGCGTGCCTCGGCGTCGGGCTCGGCCTGCTGCTCGCCACGGACGTGGTGTACGTGGCGGAGAACGCGAAGTTCGGTTCGCCGTTCGCGAAGCTGGGCGCCACATTGGACTCGGGCGGGCACTGGTACTTCACCGAACGCCTGGGCATGCACCGGACCTTGGACCTCATCTACACCGCGGACCTGATCAGCGGCGCCGAGGCTGTGGCGCAGGGAATGTTCAGCAGGGTCATGCCCGATGATGCCTTGCTGGAGGCCACGCGGATCATCGTTGAGCGGGTCGCGGCTGGTGCCACCGGTGCGTTTACGGCCAGCAAGGAACTCGTGGCCCATATCCGCGATCAGCGCCTTGGTTTGTGGGCCGCCATGTCCGAAGAGAACGACGAGCAGGCGCGGCTCTGCAAGACCGAAGACTACGCCGAGGGTTTCCGGGCATTCCAGGAGAAGCGGGCACCGGTCTTCAAGGGGTAGCAGGCTCCCTGCCAGGGCCCTCGTCTGCTGAAATCGTGGGTGAGGTCCCACTGCTGCGTTCCGGAACCTAGCGCTGGGCCCGCACCCACGAACCCACGGTGACAAAAAAGTTCGACGGCGAGCCGGTCCCTTAGTCGGCCGGCCGCGAAGAAGGGGAGTGCTGTTGATTTCGCGCCCGGTGGAGTCGGTATTCGCGGGCCGTGATCCACACGATGAAGATGTCGAAGGCCGTCAGGAGGACCAAGCCCCAGGAGAAGGCCACGGCGATCCGATAGCCCTGGTAAATGATGAAGACCAGCAAGAACGCGATCATCCACGGGTAGGCCCAGAGCTTGTCCTTCAGGACAGCCCAGACCAGGACGATTTTGACGAGGCCGTGGAGCAGTAGGTAGATCGCGCCGAACAGCGTGGCCGAACCTGAGAGGTTGGAGCTCAGGTGCACCAAGCTGTTCGCCAGGAAGTCGTGCGGATCCTGGGCGAGTTCGTGCTGGGTGAGGAACCGGACCAGATCTCCGATTTGTTTCGGCGTGACCACTAAGAGGAGGATGCCGCCGATCAGTTCCAGGACACCGTCCAGGCCCTTCAGGATGAGGCTCACGCGAAATGTCCGGTCGAGCAGGGTTGTTTCAGCCGGTTTCGTTTCCATCACACTTCCCTCCGCTACCTCAAGATACATTCTTTCTTATGTCCCTCTCCTCTGATCCCGCAGGAGTCTTCGCCATTGAAACACATGGCCTGAGCAAGCACTTTGGCAGGCATACCGCCGTCGACGGCCTGACAATGCGCGTGCCCAAGGGTGCCATCGCAGGTTTTATCGGTCCCAATGGGGCAGGCAAGACGACCACCCTTCGCCTTCTCCTGGGGCTGGTGCGGCCGGATGCGGGCAGCGCCACGGTTCTGGGCCACTCGCTCCCTGAAGTCGGGCGCTACCTGCCGCTCGTCGAAGCGCCCGCGTTCTATCCGGGCCTCTCCGGGCAGACCAATCTGGAGGTGCTCGCCCGCCTTGGTGGCTATCCCCGTTCCCGCGTGAGCGAACTTCTGGAAGTGGTGGGACTCTCCGATCGGGGGCGTGACCGGGCGGGAACCTATTCGCTGGGCATGAAGCAGCGACTTGGGGTGGCGATGGCCCTGCTGCCCGATCCGGAGCTGCTCATTCTCGACGAGCCAGCCAATGGCCTTGATCCCCTAGGCATCATCGAGATGCGCGGGATGCTGCGCCGTTTGGCCGGCCAGGGGAAAACCATCTTGCTCAGCAGTCACTTGCTCGGTGAGTTGGAACAGCTCACCGACTGGCTGATCATGCTCAATCAGGGGAAGGCGCTGTTCTGCGGACCGGCCCGGGAGCTGTTGGCCCAACGCGTCGAAGTAGTGGTCGAAGCCCAGGACGCTGTCCAGTTGGATCTGGCGGCCAGACTCGCGGGCGAGGCCGGCTATGCGGTCACGAGGGAGGATCAGCTCTTGCGCATCGCCTGTTCTGCCGGTTTTGCCGAGACGTTGAACCGGCAGGCCGCGGAAGCCGGCGCGCCGGACCTGACCATCCGAGTAAGGGAGGCCAGCCTCGAGCAGCTGTTCCTGGCACTGCTGAAAGGAGACCGCTCATGATTTCCGTGATCCGTGCGTTTCGCAGCGAACTGCTCAAGTTTCGGCGCTGGAATGTTTTGGCGGTCGCGGGGGCGATGTTGGTGGTGAGCACCTTTATCGCTTATTTGACGTTCCACCAGATCGCATCCGGAGCCACCGGCCGTGAGATGACCGGCCTGATTGCCGCGTTCCCCACACCTCAGGGATTGGTCTCGATCATTGGCCAAGCCCGCTCCGTGATCATTGCCATCGCACTGGTGATGGTGACGGCCAATCTCGCCGCGGAATGGTCGCAAGGGACGCTGCGCAACCTATTGGTCTGTGAGCCGCGCCGCCTGCGGTGGTTGGCGGGCAAAATGCTTGCGCTGGTGCTTTTTGTGCTGCTCGCGGTGCTGCTCACCCTGCTCATCAGCGGCACATTCATCCTTGTGGTCGCTCAGGGACAGGGGATTCAGACGGATGCCTGGACCTCTCCGGAGGGGCTGCAGGTCTTCTTGGCGTTCTTGGGCAATGAGGTGCTTTGCCTCATCGGGGTGAGCGCCTTGGGCATGGTCATCGCCGTGCTCACCCGTTCGGTCGCGGCCGCCGTCGGGATCGCCCTGGCCTACATCCTGGTGGTCGAAGGCATCATCGCGGTGGTTTTGCCGCAGGTCAGCCAGTGGTTCCCGGGCCGGGTGTTCAACACCATCGTGGGGACCACCGTGCCCCTCGTAGGCCCGACGCCTCTCCAAGGTTATCCGGCGGCCCTGGGAGCAGCGCTCCTGTGGATTGCCGGCTTCGTCGTGGTGACCGCCGTCGTCTTCCCACGCCAGGACGTCAAAGCGTGACAGAAAGGCGGAAGCGCCGCTAGAGGGAAACCACGACGGCGGTGCGGCTCGCCCATGCGGGCGCCCGGCTCACGCCCGGCCGACATCTAGTCAGTGATGTCGGCGTGGTGGTGGCGGGGTGTTCCGTCAAGGGAGTGTTCGGCCTGGAAAATGGCATCGGTGACGAGTTGGCGGACGTGCTCGTTCGCGAGGCGGTAGTACACGCGGGTTCCGGCTTGCCTCGTGGTGACCACACGCCCGAGGCGTAATTTGGCCAGATGCTGGGACACCGCTGCCTGGGATTTGTGGACCAGTTCGGCCAGCTGGTTGACGGGCAACTCGCCGTCGCGCAGTGCAAGAATGATGCGAACCCGGGTGGCGTCGGCGAGCATCGCAAACACCTCGACGGCTAGCTCGACGTACTGGCTGTCCGGCTCCCGGCCGCACACAGCGTTATCTGCATCCATGCTTATATTGTTTCATACGGATAAAATGAGGTATATATATTGAGCAAGGTGCCGTTCGTTAGCTGAGGCTCCTTCGCGGAAACATGCCAGCGACCCCCAACGTCGAGAGACGCCCCGGGTCAGGACAGGCCGCCCCGGCATTAAGGGGTGGTCCCGATTGGCTCCTGGACACAGTCCGGGTTCACGCCGCGAAGTGCCAAAGGTCTTACGAGGAGGGGCATGTGCGGGCCTCTATGCCCGCCCTCCCCGCGGCACGCCCAACAGCAGCAGGAGGTGACGGTTCCATCATGAACGATGGTCATAAACCCAGTCTCCCGTCCCGTTTTTCGGACTCCGCTTCAGCCTTCTGACACTCTGCGCTGATTCGGTCCGGCACGCCGGAGCCTGATCCAAGCGGCACGTACGTGCCCACACTTACGCAAAAATGCCCGCCCATGCCACGTGCCCCGGTGAGGCTTATCCATGACTTTTTGTGCCCGTTTCCGGGCAGAAGGCCGGTACATCATGACCGAAACCAAGACCCTGCTAGCGCCCTCCGCAGCCCTGGACACAGCTCACATCGGTGATATCAAAGGTGCGTTCGGCACCATCCGCGTCAACGACGAAAAGCCCCGCTCGGGCATCAAAGCACGCCTGAAGACCCTGCTGGCGATCATCGGACCCGGGCTGATTGTCATGGTCGGCGACAACGACGCCGGCGCTTTCGGCACCTACACCGAGGCCGGACAGAACTATGGCACGTCGCTCCTCTGGACCCTGCTGCTGCTGGTTCCCGTGCTGTACGTGAACCAGGAAATGGTGCTGCGCCTGGGGGTCGTCTCCGGGGTGGGACATGCCCGCCTGATCCTCGAGCGATTCGGCAAGTTCTGGGGCGCGTTCAGCGTCATCGACCTGTTCATCCTCAACGCCCTGACCATCGTTACCGAATTCATCGGCATCAGCCTCGGTCTTGACTACCTGGGCATCCCCAAGATCCCGGGAATTCTCCTTGCCACCGCCGTGATCGTGGGCGCCGCGAGCACGGGTTCCTTCAAGCGCTTCGAGCGTGTCTGCCTGACCTTGGTGGCCGGGTCCCTGCTGCTGGTGCCGATCATCTTCATGGTCCATCCCGACGTCGGACAAGTCGCGCACGATTTCGTCGTACCCGGCATGCCCAAAGGCGCGGACCTGTCCACGGTGACGTTGCTGATCATCGGGATCGTCGGAACCACCGTGGCGCCATGGCAGCTCTTCTTCCAGCAGTCGTACATCATCGACAAGCGCATCACTCCCCGCTTCCTGAAGTACGAGAAGGCCGATCTCTGGCTGGGAATCACCATCGTCATCGTGGGCGCCGCAGCGATCATTTCCTTCACGGCGGCGACGTTTGCCGGTACCCCGGAGTTCGGCAACTTCACCGACGCCGGGGGTGTCGCCGTCGGGCTCGAACAGCACGTCGGAAAGGTTGCCGGAGTCTTGTTCGCCCTGGCCCTGATCGATGCCTCGATTATCGGGGCCGCCGCCGTCGGGCTTTCCACCTCCTATGCGCTCGGTGACGTTTTGGGGCTCAAGCACTCCCTGCACCGGAAAGTGTCCGACGCCAAAGGCTTCTACGCAGTGTTCGCCGGAGTCCTGCTCCTCTCGGCAATTGTGGTCTTGATCCCGGGCAGCCCTCTGGGTTTGCTCACCGTCGGGGTCCAGGTGCTGGCCGGGGTCCTGCTTCCCTCGGCCACGGTGTTCCTGCTGCTGCTCTGCAATGACAAGCAAGTGCTGGGACCTTGGGTGAACGGTCGGTTCATGAACTTCTTCACCTCGGCTGTGATCGCGGTCCTGGTGATCCTTTCCTTGGTGCTGACCGCCGGGGTGTTGTTCCCGGACATGGGCTCGGAGGCCATCCTGGGCATCCTCATCGGAGGCGCCGCCGTCTCCGCCGTCGCGGGAGTTGTGTTCCTGGTCTACCGCGGAATCCACCCTGCAGCGCCGAGCCCCGATGCAGTCGACCGCTCACAGCGGGCAACCTGGCGCATGCCCCCGATAGCACTGCTCACCGCCCCCAAACTGTCCACTGGGCACCGGATCGGCCTGACGGTTCTGCGAACTTACCTACTGATCGCGATGATCCTGGTCATCGTCCGGGTGGTCCAGCTAGCACTTGGCGCCTGATGGTTTCCGCGTCATCGAGGCCATTACGCGGATGGCCGATTACAATCTGCTTACCCGCTGGTCGCGCCGCGGACCCAGCCACCACGCCAACCGCGGCGGGGACAGGAGAATTCCATGAATGATGGCCAGCACACAAGCTCTCAAGGTCCCCGCCACTTGCGGCGCAAGTCGCGGCGCAAGTCCGTCATCCTGATCTCGGCGACGGCGGTCGCCGCCACCGTGGCCCTGGCGGTCGCCGTCGCGGTCACCTATGTGGGCGCGACGGCGGTTGCGGTGAACAACAACGTCCACCGCTCGGATGTCCTCAAGGACCTGAAAACACTGCCCCAAGCGGTGCCGAAGCTGAGCCAGGACACGAACATCCTGATCATGGGCCTCGATACAAGGGTCGACGAGAAGGGCAAGCCCCTTCCGCCCGAGATGTATGACGCCTTGCACGCGGGCGATGAGAATATCGGCGGCTACAACTCCAACGTCCTGATGCTCATCCATATCCCGGCGGACGGTTCCAAAGCCGCGGGGATCTCGATTCCCCGGGATGACTACGTCCAGGTGGACGGCATACCCGGGAGCGGCCCGTTCAAAGCGAAAATCAAGGAGGCCTACGGCTACGGTTTCGCAGCCGAGAAGACCTCGTTGATCAACGCGGGAAAGCCCGACGACGACACCACCTACCAGGCGGCGCGCGACGCCGGGCGCAAAGCCGAAATAGCAACCGTGACCAAGTTCCTGGGCAGCGTACATATCGACCACTTCCTCGAAGTCACCATGGCCGCGTTCTATCAGACGGCCCAAGCGATCGCGCCCATCACCGTGTGCGTCAACCGGGCCACGCAGGACACCTTCTCCGGGGCCGACTTCAAAGCGGGCATGCAGCAGATCGACGCCAGGCAGGCCATGGCGTTCGTGCGGCAGCGGCGGGATACCACCGATCCGACGTACCTTTTCTCGGACCTGGACCGCGAACGCCGGCAGCAGGCGTTCATCGCCTCGGTCTCCCACCAGCTCAAAGACGCCGGGACCTTCACCGATATCGGGAAAATGCAGGGCGTCCTGGATGCCGTGAGCAAGAATATCGTGGTTGATTCGGAGCTGAACCTGATCCAGCTTGCCCAGCAGGCGACGTCGCTGACCGGGGGCAACATCTCCTTCTCCACACTGCCGATCACAGGCTTCGGCTGGTCCCCGGATGGCGCGTCCATCAACACCGTGGACGTCAACCAGGTGCAGGCAACCGTGAAGGAACTCCTCACCCCGGTCCCGCCGGCTCCCGCACCGACGACGACGGCGACCCCGACGACGGCGGCCGCCTCGCCTGCGGCCGCGGCACCTGAAGCTCCACCCGCCTCAGGGGCTGCAGCCCCAGCGCCAGCCACCCCGTCAGCACCTGCGAGCAATGTCTACGCGGATTCCACCGGGGCGCTCCAAGGCGGTGCTATTGCCTGCGTGAAATAGCGCAGCGTCTAGGTAGTTCACTCCGATAGGCTCTGCGGATGAGTGAAAATACCCCGAAGCTCGCCGGCTATCTGGACAAGCAACAGCCTGGGCTGTATCAGGCACTGTCCGACTACGCGGGTCAGGTCACTGCCGAGGCGGACAGGACCGGGATCCCGCGCCGCACACTCGAGTTGTTGAACTACCGGGCTTCGCAGATCAATGGCTGCGCGTTCTGCCTGGATCTGCATCACCGCCGCGCCATTGGCTACGGAGAGACCGAGCAGCGGCTTTCCCTGGTGTCGGTGCATGGCGAGGTGGGGCTCTTCGACGAGGCCGAACAGGTGGCGCTTGAGCTGGCCGAACAGATCACGCGCATGAGCAGCGCCCGTCCCACCGCCGAGCTGTTTTCCCGTGCACGGAAGGTCTACAGCGACGAGCAGATCAGCGTGCTGTGCATGGCATGCATCGGCATCAACGCCTTCAACCGCCTGTCCATCCTGAGCGAGCACCCGGTGCGCAAGGCCCGTCCGTCGTCGTGAAGCGTGCGAAGTCGCAGGATTCCTCTCAGCCTGGTGGAGGCTCGGTGCTCGAATTCTTCCGCCTAATGTGCCACCACAGGTAAAGACCCCAGAATCCGAGGCCCAATGCGATGACTGATGCAACTCCTCGCCACCAGACAAAGGGCTGCCATGAGGCGAACAGGACCGCCCAGGCGAAGGACGAGGCGCTTATCCAAGGGTTCGGAATCTTATTGCCCAAGTGGCCGCCTTTCGGATGTGCGTTCCTCTTTGAATTAGGATCGGCGCCGGTACCGTGCTGATCCTAAGCAGTTGTTTCCACCTTTGGGTATGGATTGAGTGCTAAATCTGAGCAAATTGAGTGGTGCGCAGACTCCTCACTGTCAGTCGGCGTGGTCCGCCCGGGAGCGTAAATAGACAACTGGCGCGATGAGGAAGCGCCCACGAAGGGGCAGCCAGTAGGCTAAATGGCTACAAGGGTCCAGGCGAAGGCTAAAACCGCCAACAGGCTTACTCCTGCTACACCTCCGCGGCTTTCCGACCGCGTGGTCGCTCCGGTTTCAGCGTTGCATCCACAGGCTATGGTGCCGTTGAATCGTCGTAGCAGTCGGAGCCGGAAGACGATGAATCCAAGGAAGAGAGCGATCACTGCACCACCTGTGATCATGGGCTGTACGTGAAGCACCAGTAGGACGGCGAGGACGGCCTCGGCAGCACAAAGAGCAACGATCCCGATGCGAGCCCGAGGCTCATTCATGTTGAATAGCTCCGCATAGTAGGACGAGAGCCTCCCACGGGCGCGGAACTTTTGGATGGCGGGGAACAGCAGCGTCGCTGCCAAATATCCCGTTAGCGCGATCCGCAGGACGGTCATTGACTACCTAAGCGGTGTTCTTCGAATCGGCCCGCGCTTGGCAACGACCCTGGCTTCCCAACGCGCGTAGTCCTCGGGGCTATCGGGGATTGATTCAACTCCGAGGACAATGAACGTAGTTTTGGGATCCTTGCCGCGAAATTCCTCGAGGGAGACAGGGATGAAACTGCCATCTGGTAGTTCCATGTCAAAGCTATACCCCCCATGATGTTCGAGTGCGAACTCCAGGCTGATTATTCCCTTGTTACTCGGGTCAGGAGACTCCCCTGAAGGATAATCCCCTACATATTCAAGAAGTACTTTGTTTTTCATGTCAACCTCACCAAATGTGGATTAATTTCAGCGTGTTGCCGTGTATAAAGCTAGCAGAGCACACAGGTATTTATCTCACGATTCGGCCCGCAACTTCCGAGGCAAACCGTGCAATACACTTTGTAATACTCCCACCATACGCCGTTTATGCAGCTCATTCCGATGAATTTTTGTGCTGTGCTGACGCAATGCTGGTGAGCTGGGTCTGCGAATGCGGTCCCGGCTGCTGACGCCAATCCAGCTGCTGAAATCGCACCCACGCCGAGAGTTCCTGCCATCCCCTTCATGAAGGATCTTCTCGTGCTGGGCCGGCGAGGAACCTTGCTTTCATCACGATCCACGATGCTCGTCCATTCTTTTCGATGTTGTTGCTAACGCCTTCCGAAGCGTCAACTACCCGCTGATCGCGGCACGTGAACGCGAACCGGGCTTAGAGCCGGGTAAGCAGCGGTCGCTAGAGTTAGGGCCTTTGGGGTCCCGGCCCTGCCAGTGAACCCAAGAGGGTGGCGACGCATGGTTTGTCGGCAATACCGGTTAGTCACTCGCAGAATTAGGTGACCTGGGCGCCCGAGTTGCCCCACGAGTGGAAGCCGCCCCAGGTGGAGTAATACGGCGTGGAGTAGTACGTTTCCACTGCGTTGTGACCAACGGCCCAGTTGTATCCGTTGCGATAGTTATCGTGGACGGCGGCGGAAACGGTGTTGTTTCCGTTCCAACAAAAGTTGCCGTCCTCTTTCGTTTCAGCCTTGGCCACGCCGTAATAGAGCCAGCTGCTGCCGCCCCAGAACGTGCCCGGGTTGCACATGTATGGCTGGGCCGCCCATGTGTCGGCTCCATAGGCACTTGCCGGTGGAGCTGATAGGAACCAGGAGCACACGATTGTAAGAACAACGAGGGTAATTCGCTTAATGTTTTTCATGCTTCCCCCAAAATTTATGATCGCAATTTTGCGCTGAACGTTGACCGCTCGTCTATTGGTTACTCGGGCCCAGTACTAGGAGACTGGGGGCAATCTGCTTCCATTGACCGCCCTTGCTCGTGGCCGCAACGGCGTCCGCGCTCTTCAGCGTATTTCCGACCGAGCCGTGTGGAGATATCAACCAAGCCTGTTCGCTACGGTCATCGTTGCCGACTCGCAGCCCATAGCCCTCGAAGCCCTTGACGTTGGTACAGGCCAAACCGAGCGGCTCGGCAGCTTTCCCGACGGTTGCGATGCAAATTTTGTCCGAACCGCGAGTGACGGCGAAGTATCGAGCGTTCGGGCCGGCCCCAAGAAACCGGGCGTTTGTGAGATCGGCGCCGGTTGGCGCAAAAGTGGCAATGAATGTGTCCGGTAATTTATCAGACTCCGCCTGTCGCGATAAGAAAGCCGGAACGACGTCTGAGGCTGCAGATATCGACGGAGGAGCGTTGAGCGTCGCGGCGGTAAGTGTGATGCCGGTAACGCAGACTGCACCGACGAGAATGGTTGTTTTTATTGATGTGCGCATGAATTTCCCCCCGAAATTCCAAACGTCTTTGTGAGTTCCCCGAAGGTAGCAGAAAACAGAAATTTGTTCAATGATAGTGTGGTCAGGCAAATATAATGATGCTTACAATCTCCTCTGCTCGTCTGGCATGGCATCCAGGGCCTAATTCCGGCAATTTCCGCGACTTTCCGACTGCAGTCAGCGCCCGAACATCTTCCACGGATCCACACCCATCCAAGCCGCCGCCAGCAGAGGCGCCACGGCCGCGATCCTGACGTCGGCGATCTGTCAGGTTCTTGCCACCGGACGGCGTTCGTCCTCCATGTTCCTTCGGGCCAAGGGCTCGAGCGAGCCGACAGTGGTCCAGGCTGGACAGCCCGCGTCAAACTTCGGTCGACTAGCCCAGGTCACCGGGCGCAAGGGACACCGGACAGCAAACCAATCTCCGCACCTACCTGTTGACGGCCACGCTTTGAGGGCCCGGAGCTAAGGACTTCTTGGCCGGAAAGTCAGAAATCTTGCATCAGGGATTAGCGTTTTTGATAATCCATTCGTAGGATTTGCCCTATGTCTATGGGGAGATCAGTTCGTAAAGCAGTTATTCCGGCCGCCGGATTGGGCACGCGCTTCTTGCCTGCCACCAAGGCGATGCCGAAGGAAATGTTGCCGGTGGTAGATGAGCCGGCCATTCAGTACGTGGTTGAGGAGGCTGTGAGGGCAGGGCTTAGCGACTTGCTGATGATCACGGGCCGCAACAAGCGCTCGCTGGAAGACCATTTCGACCGTGCACCTGATCTCGAACGTACTTTGGAGCTGAAAGGCGACGAAGCCCGCTTGGACGCCGTGCAGCATGCCTCCGGGCTTGGGCCTATTCACTATGTGCGGCAGGGCGAACCGAAGGGCTTGGGTCATGCCGTGCTGTGCGCCAAGCAGCACGTAGGTGATGAACCGTTTGCCGTGCTTTTGGGGGACGACCTGATTGACGAGCGGGATCAGCTTCTGTCAACCATGATCGACGTTCAAGCGAAGACCGGCGGCTCGGTGATTGCCCTCATCGAAGTGGAGCCGTCGCAGATCAGCGCGTACGGCTGCGCCGATATCACGCCCATCGTGGGGGAGGATTACGTCCGCGTCAACAGCCTTGTGGAGAAGCCTTCCGTTGAAGAAGCGCCATCAAACTTGGCCGTCATCGGACGCTATGTCCTGCACCCGGCTGTGTTCGATGTCCTCGAAGAGACCGGGCCCGGGCGCGGCGGCGAGATCCAACTGACCGACGCTCTCCAGACCCTCGCCAAGGGCGGAGGCGAAGGCGCGGGCGTTTACGGGGTCGTCTTCCGCGGGCGTCGCTACGATACCGGGGACAAACTCAGCTACTTGAAGGCCGTCATCACGCTGGCCTCCGAGCGGGCCGAATTCGGTGAAGATCTCAAAACCTGGATGAAGGAATTCCTGGGTTAGGACGGCTGCATGCTTAGCCGCGCGTAGCGAAGGATCCTGAGGATGGCCGGAGCCAGCTCGTCTTCCATCCGCAGGTACGCCTCGGCGCCCTGTTTGTAGGGGTCCGCGACGTCGTTGTCCGAAGAATTTGCCGCCAGGACGAGGTGGCGCACAGACGATGCCCGCGCCGGCAGTTCTCGCCATAGTTGGGTGTAGTCAGAGCCCGACGGCGGCGCGTCGCCTCGTTCCTCAAGGGCCGTCACCATCCGCGCGAACTCGCGGATGGTGAACGTCCGTTTGAGCAGGGAGGCATCCAGCTGGAGAACTTCCCCGCGATGGTGGGACGCCATGGTGAGCACCAGGTCCGCTTCCCTCAGGATCTTTGAGGTGAGCTGGCGCGCGGCAAAGTTTTCGGGTGTTCCGCCGTACGTGCGGATGATGTCAGCAGATAGCGGTTGAATGGGGCTGCCCACCATGGCGCGGGTGCCGGCACTGCGGACTTCGAAGCCGCCGGGGAGAACCTGGTCCAGGCCTGCCTGGAGCAAACGTTCGGCTACGGGGGAGCGGCAGATGTTGCCGGTGCAAACGGTCAGTATCCGAACGGGGTGGGGCGATTCCAAAGGTATAGCTCTTTCACTAGCTGGCGGGTGCGCGTGACACCTGTGTTTTACAAGTTAACACGGGAGTCATAATCACGAGTGCCGTAGGAGGGCGAACGCAGCCACGCCGAAGGAAACCACGGCCAGCAGGATCAGAAAAATGACGGGCCAGGCATGACTCGGAATCGCTGGAATTCGTGGAATGCCTGGCAACTCCACCCTGAAGCTCAGCCTCTTGCGGCGTCGCCAATGTCTCCCCATGTTCATAAATTACCGTATGCGCAAACAAGGAGGGGTTGTTTCCGGATCACCGGAAACAACCCCTCCTTTTGTTTAGCGTTTAGGCTGTTGCTGCGGTTTCGTTCTTTGCGCGGCGGCGGGCCACCACCACAGAGACGGTGCCGGCTGCGAGCGCGCCAGCGCCCACCAAGCCCCAAAGGATCAGGCTGGAGTCCACGCCGGTGTTAGCCAAGCCAGTACCACCGGTGTTGGCCAGTCCGGTCCCACCGGTGTTTGCAAGCCCCGCGCCGCTGACTCCAGCGGCCACAACAGTTGACGTGACGGTGTGGTGGGACGTTGCGCCCTCTGCGGTCAGCTGGTAGGTACCTGCCGCGGTCAGCGCGACGTCGGTGGAGAAAGCGCCGGAGGCGTTGGCAGTAGCGGTCAGCGTGGTGGGTGCCAAGTGAAGGCCTCCCGGTACGGCCATGGCGATGCCATTGCTCGTGCCGGGTGCTGCAGCGCCCTGAGGTGCAGCAGTGAAGGTAATTGTGATGACGATGGTTTCGCCGGGCGTAAAGCCTCCGCCGGAGAATACGACGGTTCCGCCTACAGTTACGGTTGCGCTGGAAACGGTGCCCGGTACCGGTGCCGGGTAATCAACGGCCATTGCCGGAGCCGAAGCGGCGAGTGCGATGGTGCCCGCAAGCGCGAGCGCTGCAAATGACTTCTTCAATTTTTGTCCCCCTGAGACCTTTGGTACGTGCTTGAGACCTGATGCGTAATTCATTGTTGTGATGTGATTTCATCCACCACGAACACGTGAACTGAAATCTGAGACCTACCCAAGAGAGAAGCTACCACCCTAAGGGTACTTACTGCAAAGTAAATCCAAACTCGTTACAAAGGGTTAACACGCCGTCTATCCTGTGGCTTCACAGCTTGCCGATTGAGTCGGGAGTACCACCTGGTCCAGGGATTGGACAGTTGGTGTTACCACCACTTCAGGCTGGCTATGCTGGACGATTTTCCCGAAAGTGAATTCCACAGTGCTGCTCTGTCCTGGGGCAAGCCGGACGGAGAGAGTGCCCACAGGCCGGTCGTCGTGGAGTTGCGCACCGAACGGGACTTGATTCCCATCTTGCGTCGCGGTTTCAACGTGGGCTTGGGCAGGGCCGTAGGCAATCACGTTGCTTTGGGCCGTACCGGGCGGAATACCAAAAATCCCACCTCCGGTTACGTACGCAGGCAATGACGTCGCCGCATCAGCGGGCGCAGTATTGGTGCTGGTGATCCGCACTTTGACCGTCCCATAACCATCGGTACCCGTGCATTGCTGGATGAGCTGGACGGTACGTTTCACGTAGTAATCCATTTTGGCGCCTGTGCCGTCATTGAAGTAAGCGCCGAATTGGGACGCCGGCACGCTAGGGCCGGAAATGGAGCCGCTGAGGGTGTACTTCCCGAGAACGGCTTGTTCTGTCGTGTCTGCTGACCAGAGCAGGACCCTGTGCTCGTCTACCCCTTTCCCAACTCCGGCAAGCAGGCTCTTCGCCTCGCCTTTGCCCGAAGATAGGGCACCGAAGATTTCCTTGGCCACCATTGCAAAGTAAGCGTCCTGGGCTTTCGGATCCTTGATCTGAGCGTAGACGTCGGACAGCAGCGTTTTCACCACGTTATTGCCCGAGAGCTGGGTTGGCAGCTTGCCCTTAGTAAGCACAAGCATTTGCGGATCCTGGAGGCTGACGGGTCCTGTGGCGTCAAGTATGTAGCCGAGCGCTACCGGGTCGATCGAAATCGCACCGTCAAGCTGCTCTCCCTTTTTTTGCTCCCACATTTTTAGCGCTATGGCCGCAGACGTGGGGAAGTCGGGAGTGAAGTTGACGTCCTGCATAAATATCCCAATTCGGTCGGAATAGATGCGCTCCTGCTCGGGATCCACGGATACCGGGGGATCGAACACTCCCAGCTCGCTCGCGCTGCTCTCCGCGGAAAGGCTGATTTTGCCTTTGTCCGTTGTGAGTACCACCAGAGCTCCGGGGATGCCGCCGGTGGCCCGCGCCTCCGCATTGTTCTGGACAAGCAGCAGGTAGTGTCGCGGCTTGTCGGAGCCCAACATGGCTGGGGCCAAGCTTGCAGCATCGGACGCCGTGGCCAGCTCATCTACTACGGAGCTCAATTGCTGCTTGGCCTGTGTCAGGGGTCCGGCGATTTGGGGGAGCAAGCTGTTGGCGTCGATCCCGTTCAGCCGCTCGCCCGAAATGCGGACAGCGTGCGCAGCTGATGCTATCGCTGGCGCTGCTTTGCGGATCGGGTCAAGGTCTGTGCCGCTGCTGCTTGGCATAAGTTTGTCCCAGTTCACAGAGTCGTAGACGCTAACCAAGGGGGCGACCCCCAAATTTGCGACGTCGTCAGCTGAGCGGGCTATTTCGGCAGTGGCAGAGAAGTTCGCGCCGAGCCACGGGATCGCCGAGGCCAACGTCCAGAGCGGATCAGAGGCGGCGTCGCGTGCGGCTGCAGTATGCCGCCGCAACTGATCAACTGCCGACGATGCTTCGGAGGGCCGGTTTTGAAGCATGTTCGCCTTGAGTCTGGGCACGAGTTGGGCGGACGCCTCAAGCTCTGCCTTGATGATGGAGGCCTTCGTGCTGAGCCACAAAGTGACGGCCCCGGCAACCACCAGGCAGGCTGCAAAGCAAATTCCTACTGTCAAAAGGCGACGACGGCGATGGCCTAGCGGCGGTTTCCCCGTGCCCCGACGTAGCTCAGGTTCGTCCGGGATGGTTTCGGATGGTTCGTTTTCGGTCACGCCTAGGGCCTTCCGAGTCCTCGGTACTGCCAGCCGGCAGCACGCCATTTTGCAGCGTCCAGTACGTTTCGTCCGTCCAGGATCCGGAGACCGGCAACGCCGCTGCTCACTTCAAATGGGTCGAGCTCCTTGTATTGCTGCCATTCGGTGAGCAGGAGAAGTGTATCGGCACCTGCCATCGCTGTTTCCAGATCGGGCTCGTACTGCAGTTCAGGAAAGCGTTTCGCCGCGTTCTCAAGTGCTTTCGGATCTGTGACTGTCACTACGGCTCCTTGGAGTTGGAGCTGCGCAGCGATGCTGAGCGCCGGTGAGTCCCGGACATCGTCGCTTTCCGGTTTGAAGGCAGCACCGAGCACCGTGATGCGCTGGCCCAAGAGGCTTCCACCGCAAAGTTCGCGGGTTAGCTCTACAACCCGCGTACGTCGGCGCATGTTGATGGAATCCACTTCCCGCAGGAAGGTCAAAGCTTGGTCGGCTCCGAGCTCGCCAGCCCTGGCCATAAAGGCTCTGATGTCCTTAGGCAGGCAGCCTCCACCAAAACCAATGCCGGCGTTGAGAAACTTTCGCCCGATCCTGTCATCAAGTCCGATTGCGTCGGCCAGTCGGGTGACGTCAGCCCCAGCTGCTTCGCAGACCTCAGCCATGGCATTGATGAAGGAGATTTTGGTGGCGAGGAAGGAGTTGGCGGCGGCTTTGACAAGTTCCGCGGTCGGGTGGTCGGTGACCAATCGAGGGGTTCCCCCGGAAAGGGGAGATGCATAGACCTCGTCCAACACGGAGACGGCGGCGTGATCTTCTGAACCATCCGCCACGCCGTACACCAAGCGGTCCGGGGAAAGAGTGTCTTTGACGGCATGACCTTCGCGAAGGAACTCGGGATTCCACACGAGATGGGCGGTGGGTTCTTTTTCGAGCAGGACGTCAGCCAGTCGGGAAGCGGTCCCTACCGGGACTGTGGACTTTCCAACCACAATATCGCCTGGCCGGACGTGCGGCAGCAACGCGTCCACAGCGGCATCAACGTAGCGGAGGTCTGCACCGTTTTCACCCTTCTTTTGGGGCGTTCCGACGCAAATGAAATGGACGTTGCTACCAGCCGCTGCTGACATGTCAGTTGTAAATGCCAGTCGACCGGTCTCCTGGACGTCCCTCAGGAGCTCGTCCAAGTCTGGTTCGAAGAATGGGGCACGGGCAGCGGAGAGCGTGCTGATCTTCAGCTCGTCCACGTCGATGCCAACGACCTCGTGGCCGAGCTGGGCCATGCAGGCAGCGTGGACAGCGCCGAGATAGCCGCAGCCGATGACTGAAATTCGCATTGTGTTGCCTTCCCCCAGAGGGTCGTTCGTGCGTCAGCGGTGTTAGTAGGCTCCATGTCCAGTGATGACAGCTCTGGCGGTGCGGAGCAAAATAATCAGGTCACCGGCCAGAGACCAGTTTTCCACGTAGTAGAGGTCCAGACGGATGGAGTCTTGCCAGGAAAGATTCGATCTTCCGCTGACTTGCCAGAGCCCCGTAACTCCTGGTTTGACCAGAAGTCGTCGTCGCACATCTTGTTCATACGCCGCTACTTCCTTCGGCAATGGCGGGCGTGGACCCACCAGACTCATGGAGCCAGACAGAACATTGAACAGCTGCGGAAGCTCATCCAGGCTGTACCTGCGAAGGAAGCCTCCCGTGCGAGTTAGACGTGGATCGTCCCGGAGCTTGAAGAGCAGACCGTTCCCTTCGTTCTGGTGGGCCAGCTCAGCGAGCCTCGCCTCTGCGTCTAACACCATAGAGCGGAACTTGAGCATCCTGAAGGGGGCACCCTCAAACCCCACGCGTTCTTGACGGAAGAGGATGGGACCAGGACTGTCGAGCTTCACCATGAGGGCGAGCACAGCCAAAAGCGGGGAAAACAAGACAATTAGGCAAGCCGATACTGCAACGTCGAACAGTCGTTTGGCGACGCGCTGACCGGCTTCGAGAGTTGGAGTCGTGACGTGAATGAGGGGGAGTCCTGCGACCTGTTGGGTGTGGATACGTGGTCCCGCGACATCCGTGAGCGCTGGGGCCAAAATGAGCCCTACGTTCCTTTCGGCCAATTCCCACCCGAGCTGGCGGAGGGTCCGCGGGTGCAGTTGGACTCCGGCTGAGATCGCCACTGCATCGGCCTGGCATCGCTCGATCGCCTCAAGAATAGCCTGCGTTTCCGGTTCATGGCCAAGCACGGGAAGTCCAACGCTGGTGAGTTCGTTCGAGTAGGATGAATCCCCCGGGGTGTAGGCGGCAACGGGCATGTAGCCGGCGTGTTTTTCCCGGACCAAGGTCGCCGCCAGATGAGCGATCGCGCTGGGACCACCAAGCAAAATGAGCCGGGACATCCGCCGCCCTCGCTGTCTGTGGACGCTCAGGTGCTGGCGTAGGAGCCAGCGAGCCAAGAGCAGCCCGATAAGGCCTGCCGGGAGGGCGATTCCTACGTAGCCTCGTGCTGTATCCATGCGAAAGACGTAGGAGAAGATAGCTACAAATCCGAACAGCCAAAGGGACGCTGCCGCAACTCGCTTGTACTCGTCAGGCCCTGAGCCCAGGATCCGGCTAAGACGGGTGCTCCAGGCTTCAAGCATGAGCCACCAAGTAACCGCAAGGAAGATCGACAGCCAAACATAGCTGGAATCCTGTCCGGAAACCGTGAAGCCCGAGTCGAACCCGAACCGGATGATGTATGCGCCACTTACCGCCCACAAAATAACAAGGGCGTCCACTATTCGCAGGGTCCGCGAAGTGCGTACCCTCCAACCCGAATCAGTCCCCAATAGTCATCCCCCATGGCCTAGATATTCTTCGTTGGGAGGCCCCCGACGCCACAATACAGGGCGCAAGCGGGTCATCCATTATGTTTCGAGTGCGCCACAGCGTAATGAAAGGACTCAAGGCTTCCGGGATTGATACCTGTTGGCTGTGGGCGTGACCATAGCTCACCTAAGAAACACTTCCGAGCTGGTGATCCATCTGGACTGCTCTGTCGAGGGCCAAGGGCGCCCAAAGGCAGCCAACCGCTACCATAAGCAGTAGCGTTGGGCCGAGCCCTGGGTCAATCGAGCCGAAACGCAACATTGCACTACACGTTCGTTGTTGTTTGGGGGCGGAAATGTATACGACGGAAGAGCGGAAGAATCTTGAAGACAGCGAACGTTAGGACCGCTTCGTTCGCCGTTGCCATGGTGGTTGGGGTGGGCCTTTGTGGCGCCTTGGGTGCTACGGACACAGGCAGAGTTGTGTTGCTCGCGCTAGCAGGAACGGCCTTACTTATTTGGCAGCCAACGATCGTTCTTGTTCTCATTCTTTTGATTACCCAAGAAATCAAGCCGGCCACCGGATTTTCCGGGATGACCGTTTTTGGTTCTGAGTTCTATTTTTCGCTCCTTGCTAAGATTCCTATTATCGGAATTTTGGTTGCCGCGGCGGCATTCGTTGCCATCTTAAAACGCGGAAAAGCGTTGATTAGAATAAAGAAATTTCAATTGACGTTCTTTCTCGCCCTCCTTTTGGCATTCGGCGTAGCGGTGTCAGGGCTAGCGACGGGCATGGATATCACGTCCGCCCTAGGGCAAGTTTCCCGTCCATTTATTATTTTTATGCTCGCGTGGATTGTAGGGGCTTCCTACAGTTCCGACGTGAAAGCCTTGCGATCGACTGCGATCGCGGGCGGGGTGGCCGTAGTTATCCTTGCGGCGACTGGACTACCTTCCGCGCTAGCGGCGGCCGCGGGGGGACGGCTTGTTTACTATGACACGGCCACCGCCGCCGCCGCCGCCGCCGTCCTGCTGGCTATTTTGCGATCTGAACGCCTAACCAAAGGACGCGTAGCTATTGCCGCCTGCGCGGCTGTTGTCCTTCTCGTTTCATTTCGCCGATCGGTGATAATTAGCTTAATTGTCATTTTGGTTCTAATGATCTTCGTAAATAAGCAATACCACGTCATGGTGAAACGGGTGGTGGTGTGGGGTGGATGTTTTATCCTTCTCGGGCTTATCGCATTTCCGAGCCTCCTGTCGACTTTTGCGGACCGTTTGCTTGTCAGCTACTCGACGTTGAATGGTGTCGGTGAGGACGTTTCAACCACGGGCCATTTAGATGATATTGCGATCGGACTGCAATATGCGCTAGAGCAGCCAAACGGATATGGACCGCAGAGTCAACAATTAACTGGATTTTTTGTTCAATCCGGATCGCTATATGTTCACAATGAGCTCTTGCTTGACTGGCTACGATTCGGACTTATTGGACTTCTTGCTGTGATCGTTCTATTTTATTCAATGACTCGTGATTCTATCGGACTGTTCCGCATGGACCAATCGTTAGTTCCAACTGCTGTTTCCGCGGGGTCATTTTTCGTGCCTATCTTTGTCATATCCTCGCTGTCAGCTCCCTTTCTAACAACAACGAGTCGTTGGCCGGCAATTCTGGGTCTAGCCGCCGGCATTATGGCGGACTACAAGTCCGCAGAGATCCATACGTCGCCGGGTGCGACAGAATGATGACTGCTAGTCAGGTCTATTTGATGGCTAATGTTCGTGCGTAGTTTGCTAGATGGTACCGATGAGGTGGGGGAAGATGCCAGGACTAATCGTGCACGAGTGGATAGAACAGCATGGGGGTGCCGAGCAGGTTCTAACGAAACTCGCTGACTACCTCCCGTTGGCGGATATATTATGCCTTTGGAATGATGATCCCAAACGTTTTCGAGAACGACACGTTACGGAATCGATTCTCGCGCGAACTCCGTTTCGCAACCATAAAGCTGCGGCACTTCCGATCATGCCGTTTGTGTGGCGCAAGGTTGACACCGAACCCTATGACTGGGCGATGATAAGCACTCACCTCTTCGCGCACCACGTCAGACTTTCAGGTGGTTCGAAGACCTCGATGAAATTTGCTTACGTGCACACTCCCGCAAGATACATCTGGGCACCTGAGTTAGATAGCAGAGGCCGTTCCCTTCCCGTGCGGATGCTCTCCGTCCCGCTGAGGCGACTTGACGCCTCACGTGCGAAGGAACTCACAAAAGTGGCGGCAAACAGCCAGTTCGTGAGTCGTCGCATTGAAACGACCTGGGAGCGCGAATCGACGGTTATCTATCCGCCTGTTTCCGTTGAACGAATCAAGTCAGTGGAGCGATGGCGGGATCATTTGAATGTGGCCGAGGAGAAAGTCTTCGACGGCCTTCCTGACGAGTTCGTTCTTGGCGCATCCAGGCTGGTGATGTACAAAATGCTTGATCATGTCATTCGAGTCGGGAAACGAGCCCAATTGCCGGTTGTGATAGTCGGTGACGGGCCCGATCTCCCCAGACTAAAGACTATAGCGAACGAGGAGAAGATTGAATGCTACTTCGTCGGAAGCGTTTCGGACCGGCTACTTTATAGTCTTTTTCAAAGTTGTTCTGTCTACGTTTTTCCGCCCGTAGAAGATTTTGGGATTATCCCGGTGGAAGCCATGGCGGCGGGTGCGCCCGTGATCGCGAATCGGAGAGGTGGCGCCTCAGAAAGCGTTGTTCACGGTGTTACTGGAGCCCTCACGAGTTTTTCATCAAATTCAGAGATTGACGAGGCACTCAGGTTGGCCGCGAAATGTCGCACCAGTGACTCTCTCCAAAGGGCCGAGGATTTCAGCGAAGCGCGCTTCCGCCGTGAACTTGGAAGCTGGGCACCCGAAGTGTTTGGAACATCTTCCGTTGGGAAGTAATCAAATGTCGAGTAGAAGAGAAGGCGGGCGTGAAATGCAGCCGATGGTGCTAATCCTTGGAACCGCTGACTGGAACCAAGCCATCGCGACGAACCAGCACTACATGGCTCGCGAAATCGCTGCAGAATTTCCTATCCTGTTTAGCGAGTCTCTCGGCCTCCGTCGTCCCGAGCTAACTCGCCGAGACATAGATCGAATGATCCGACGGCTCGATCCGCGGTCTAGAAGCGAATTTGCCGAGCGACCTGTCCCTGCTGGAATGGAGGTGGTGCGTCCCGTCGTTGTGCCCGTTCACTCGGGCGTTACCAAGCTTCTGAATCGTGCACTATTGCGCCGATTTTACAGTTCTTGGATTTCTTACCCTGGCCCCAGGATTCTTTGGACGTATTCCCCTGTAACCTACGGATTCGACGAAATCGCCGACGCAACTATCTACCACTGTGTCGACTTATTGGCGGAGTTTCCGCAGATCTCCACGCAATTGGTCAACGATGGTGAAAACGCCCTCGCCCGTACCGCGGATCTCGCTATCGGCAGCAGCGGTGCGGTCTATGAGCACCTCAACAACCGTGGTTTTTCAAAGGTTGTTCACTGGCCGAACGTGGCTGACGTGTCATTGATACGGAGTGAATTCAAGAGCGGCGAGGGGCGTCGTCCTGGACGTGCAGTCTTCGCAGGCAACTTTAGCGAGAAAAAGGTTGATTTCGAGCTACTCCGCCAACTGCTCCATGAGGGCGTGGAACTGCATTTAGCTGGTCCCATTGCTGAAGGTGGAGGAAAGGCAGACGCCCTCGTGAAAGAGCTTGTACAACAAGGGGCTGAGTATCATGGTCACCTTAGCTTGGTTGATTTGGCGAAACTCTATTGGACAGCTTCAGTAGGGCTGATTCCGTACGAGATTAACTCCTACACGAGAGGGGTCAATCCATTGAAGACATTCGAATACCTCGCGGCCGGTCTTCATGTAGTTTCAACCGCGATACCCGCGGTAAACAAGGTGGAGGGACACGTCAGCGTCGCGTCGAATAGGCAGAGCTTCGTCCGAAACGTATTGGCGCGGACCTCGCTTCCATCAGCTGGAGAAATCGCGGAACGTCATGAACTGGCGGACAGGAACAGCTGGACGCTCCGCGGGGTTCAAGCTCGAAATGTTCTAGGAGAAATGAACTCAGCGGGTGGAACCTAATGACGCACAGCAGAGTTGAGGTATTTTTGGAGAGCGAACAAGTCATCACTTGGGATTATATGGTGGCATTGGTGGTAAGTGAGCGATTATCATGTCGTCATCGAATCGAGCAACCTTCTTCTTTCGCAATACACGGTGATTGCGGGGGCGAATGCCGATGACACCGATGCGAAACATGTTTTTGGTTCTGCGGACCCAGACTATTCGCCCCGCCGTAAGGCGAACCGCCACTTCACTTGTCTTTCGACTGTTTGGGCTTCTCATAGGCATAGTCACCAATGCCGTCCTCGCGCGTTCGCTAGGGGTTTCAGAGTTCGGACAGTTTGGCGTCGGTTTGACGATTCTCACCATAATCACCCAACTTTCTGACTTCGGGGCAGTTCAGGCAATGACTGCGGAAGCTCGTCGCAATCCGAAGCTCGCGGGCCATGTGGCTGGTAGTGGAATATGTATTCGGTTAATAACTGCGTTTATCGGGATTGCGATCGCAATCCCGATAAGCCTGTTCACTATCCCTAACACTAATGCGGTAGTTCTTATCGTGATAGCAGTGTGCGCCCCCTTGGGCGCTTCAGGTGCACTCATCGCTCTCTCAAACGCAAGATTGCGCCCAGAGATAGGGAGTGCTCTAACTCTTGGTCAATCAGCTCTGTGGATGTTCGCAGTCCTCATTGTTGGATTTAGCGATCACCCAACGGCGATAGATTTTGCGTTTGCGTTTGCGATGACCACTGCTCTCCAGACGCTAATAACTTTGGCCTTCTACGGTAGAAAGTCCATGATCGGGAGGCCGACTTGGGCGGTGGCAAGGCTGCTTCTGTCGAAAAGCTGGCCCGTGGGGCTCCTAGGCCTTCTTGTAACCTCGTACTACAGGGTTGGCGGTGTACTGGTGATCGGTCTTGCTGGTGCGCATGAAGCCGGGTTGTATACCGCCGCTTACAAAGTCATTGACGTTGCCCAAATCATTCCGAGCCTGATCGTGGTTCCGATGCTCCCTGTTCTTATTGACGCATTGGCGCAGGGATCGATGCAGCTACAGAGACTTTCGAAGGCCGTCATAAGGCTGTCAGTTATCGTTGCTATTGGTTCAGGTCTAATGATTGCGCTCTTTAGCGACGTCATTGTGCGGCTCATATACGGAGATGCCTTCGGAAACTCCGCCAGGGTGCTAGAAGTGCTTGGCCTTGCGTTCGTCGGGATCACCTTGGGTTATGTAGGCTCGACTCTGTGCTTTGCCATCGACCGTGTAAAGAGACAGATTCCGTTCGTAGCGGTGCTGGGTGTATTGAGCCTGATGTTGCAACCTTGGGCCATCGGTAATTGGGGCGGTCTTGGCTCAGCATATGTGGCCGCTGCAACAGAGATAGCGATGAGTGTCTTGTCTTTGACGCTATGTGCTGGTCCTCTTGGAATGAGCTTCAGAAGCATCTTTGGCTGGCGCTATCCATTGTTTGTTCTTATCATCGTGTGCACCTATTTTCTGACAAAAGGTTCGTTTGTCATTGGCGTAATAGTCTGCCCTATTGTTTTCGTGATTGCAATGCTCTTTTTGAAGCTGGTTGGCAAACATGAGGGTAATCTAATCCTGCGGAGGAAAAGTGACAGTTAAAGGTGTTAGTGTCGTTATCCCGACGCACAACCGCGCATCTCAGATTCGAGATAAGGTCGATCTGCTACTAGCTGACGACTATGTTCGAGAGATTGTTGTAGTCGTCGACGGCTCGACAGATGGTACTGCCGAAACTCTGAGAGAAATAGACGACCCGCGGCTCATAGTCCTTGTGAATGCTGCAGCTGTTGGGCCTTCGCGCTCTAGAAATGTCGGAATTCAGCGGACTCGCTGCGAGTGGGTTGCTTTGCTCGATGATGATGATCACCACTCCGAGGGCTTCCTTCGGACACTCAAGACAGTTGCCTTAGACAGCCGGGCAGACATCGTCGGTACGGCTTGGCTACATTTTGATCCGGGAACGGATCCTCGTGCGGGTTTCAATCTGGCTCGGCGGAGCCCTGGTGGTCCGACATTGCTGAGCCCGTCGATAGTGCCTGAAGAAGACTGGAGCGACTCGCTCTGGTTACCGAACAATGTCTTGGTCAGACGCTCACTACTGGCTAAGCTGCAATTTGATGAAGGATACCTCGGAAATTACTGGCGTGAGGAGTCTGATTTTTTTGTCTCCGCGACCCGCGCTGGATTCAAAGTGGTGGTTACAAGTCGTGCCTATTCTTATCAGTACGAGAAACCTGCTGGTGGCATCTCCCGCTCAAATCGCCTTGCCTACGAGTATTGGGTGGCTCGTAATGAACTTCGATTTGTCATTCGCCATGGTTGGTGGTTGAAGAAAAATGGACACATCGCGGGGATCGGTCCGTTCCTTTGGTCTTCGATGCTAAGGCGAATGAAGCCATTGCTGACGCAGTTGGCGAGACGAATCACGAAATCTGGGGACTCATGACACATCCATTCTGTGCTACCTGTGAGTTGGAAGTGGGAGGAACGTACGGTGAAGACGCTCCACGTAGTTGAACCAGGCGGCGAAGGCGGGGTTTACCAACACGTTCTCGGGGCCGCGGAGCACGGGACCTACTCGGAGTGGGACCGAGTGGTTCTTCATACCTCGATGGACGCCGAGACCAGCCCAGAGATTCCGGGGCTTGTTTATCACAAGTGCATGAGGTGGCAACGTCGGGGCCCGCGTACGTTCCGCCGGCTACTGACGATCTCGTGGACCTGCGCAATTCTGATCCCCCATCTTGCGTGGGAGGCTTGGTCGAAGCGGGATGATTGGGAAGTTCAGGGACAGTTTGGCCGGGGACTGTATCTCCTCTTCATTTTTCTGCCCTGGTTCGTGAGACGTAAGGTGGTCTTTTCGCCCCACAACAGTTTTCAAAGGTCCGGGGCACCTTGGGAGGACGGTGTGCTTCAATCGGCGACGAGGATGGCTACGGCAACAATTGTCTATGTCACCTCGGAGGCATCCCGCTTTCCTGAAGCGCCAAAGATTGAACGTAGAGTCCTTTGGCAGTACGTACCAACTGCACAGGAAGAAACAAGCGGCGGCTGGCATGAGAAGCTTTCGGGTGGTGAACCGGTGGTTCTGTTTGCCGGCCAATTGCGAAGCGACAAAAATCCGCTGCTTCTCGTGGAAGCAGTAAACAAGCTTGATTTCTCCATAAACCTAGTTTTTGCTGGAGAGGACAAGGGCGCCGCAAGTGAAATTCTCGCGGCCAATCTCGATGGTCGACACAGGCGCCTTGTGGAGCCTCGGTACCTAGATCTTGCTGAGCTCGTGTCCCTGATTAAGCTTAGTGACGTCGTCGTGTGCCCCTACCGGGTTGCCAGTCAGAGTGGGATCGTTGCCCTCGCAAACCAACTTGGGCGATCGGTAATTGTTTCGTCTGCTGGGGGACTGGGCGAACAGTCTCCGCTAACGTTTGAGCTCGGCGCCGATCAATCCGAACAATTGGCCGTACGACTCAAAGCGGTGCTGGCCTCAGGAATTGATTCCGATCGCCGTCCTTGACATCCGGGATCTCACGCCCAGTGTCCAGACCGAGTGATTCACATCATGACTGAGGTGTGTAATTGGAGCGCGTCAGTCATTGTGTTCGTTAATCAGGTCGGTCCATTCGCGTGAAAAGCGTTCGAAGGAGTTGTTCTCCCTAGTCCACGACACTGCCGCCTCTAGTGCGGACATAGTTGCGGCATCGCCGCTAAGAACGCGTTGCAAGGGCAGTTCGAATGATGCTTGGTTGTTTCTCTGGCCGATTAGACGCTCATATTCGGGCACGGCCGACAATAGCTCTGGAATCCACCCTACTTTTGTCGTGATCACAGCACATCCGTTGGTGAGGGCTTCTAAGACCGCGAAGCTGCAAGCCTCATAGTTAGAAGGGAAAACCATGGCTTTGCTCCTCGAGTAAAGTTCTTGCAGCTCGGTCTCATCCAAGACTCCAAGATTCCTAGTTCTTGGGTCATCGCCAGGTCCCGCAACCGAAAGTGACTGCTTGACGGCCATGGCTAATTCCACGGCCATCTCGTAGCCTTTTCGAGACTCCCGGCGGCCTACGAATATGAGCCCCTCACGAATTTGCTCGACGTCAGAATTCAAGCGTACGCCATTTGGGATAACTTGATGAGCGCGGTATCCGTAATACTTCTTTAGCTCGGCCGCGCAGGACTGCGAGACGGCGACACGCGTTGCACCGATACCTGACATGGCTTCCGAAAGGCCGCCGCCAAATATGCCTTTTATGAGCCAGTCTTTGAAGGAACGGCCAACACGATCGGAGAGGCTGTGGGCCACCATAGTCCCATGAAATACGTGAATATGTTTCCAAGTGTTTCGCCCGAAAAACCCAAGCGTCCCGTTGCTTACGACGATCTGAGGTTCCCAATGCCTGAGTTCCCGTCGCATTGACAGAGTCTGCTGGAGGTGGGACAAGCCGAACTTGGCGAGAATTCGTGATTTAGGGCGTCTAGGAGAGAAAATGCGTACGTTGGCGCCATTCTCCGTCAGGACTTCGGCCAACATTGAGCAAAACATCTCCACACCCCCGGCCGTATGATTGAGACTAGGGGAAATAATTGCTATGTTGGGCGGTTGCATTAGTCTCGGATTCTCCTACAAGGGCCTGTTTTCACGAAGAGTCTCTGTAAGCCAGGTTCGGACGGGGAGGAAGTTGCGGTGCCAAGTGCGATCTGCAACGAAAGCTAGAAGTTTTCTCTCAAGCAAGTGGCGGTGAGACGGGGACTGCGCGAGCTCTATGACCGAGCTGACTATGTCGTCTGAAGCTATCAACACGCCCTCCGGCATCTCTGGCGATACTTCCCTCGCAAGGAATGCCGGGCCGATGACGGGCCGGTGGTGAGAGAGGGCTTCCGCAATCTTGAGCTGACTCCCACCGCCGCTGGTCGCTGGTGCGAGAAGGCAAAAGGAATCACGGAAAATTTGAGACAGGTCGTCCACGAAGCCAAGCGCGGAGACTTGTTGAACCTTCGAAACCCGTCCGTCTAGGAGGCCTTCGGATCCTGAACCTGCGATGACAAGCTCCATGGTTGGAGCCTGCCTGAGAATTTCGACCCACTCGCCTTCCAAAAAAGACTCAATTGCCGAACGGTTCGGACCATAAGTCCACGAACCTACGGCTAGGATGCGACGCGAGTCCGGTGATGAGGGGAAATACTCATGTTGGCTGAATCCGTTTTGTGCCAGAACTACCTTTGCGCCAGATGCTTGGAGGATCTTTGCCTCTTGGTGATGAAGGGAGATCGTGAGGCTCGCCCGACGAGCACAGCGAGGCTCCCACCAAAGGCTCTTGAGATACTCGGAAAAGGCGCTAACCCTGTTCCTAATGCGCTTGCTCGAACGGCCAAGGGAGAGGGAACGTTTCCCCTCGATGTTTGCAAACTCGACGAGGTTCAGGCCGTCCCTATTTGACTTCATTCCAACGGCCGCAATATAGGAGTGGGTCCAGTAAACGAAGTCTGGACGCAGCTGATCCATGACGATTTTGAGTTCAGGCGCTATGGTTCTGAGTGTAATGATCCCCAGTCGCGGCAGGATGCTCAGACGGTCCCTAAGGCGTGGCTCTGTTGCGGTATCTACGGCGATTTGTTTCACGCCCGGCGGTGCATATGATGCTGGCTCGCCTGCCTTGACCGGGTAAATTACAGTCACGTCATAGCTGGCCGCCAGTTGTTCAACCACGTTCGACACCCGTGCCCGCCCGCCGTTGACCGCTGGCCAGGGTGATTCGACGCTCACGACAAGGCATTTTCGGCGCAGAGCTAGATTAGGCGACATTGTCTGGCTCTCCATTTTTCGCGGAATCGGAACTGTCCAAGTTGGCTTCGATTCTAGACAAAGAGTCTAGATTCTTCTCAGTCACGAGGAATTCGGCCCGCCGGAAAGACTGAAGCTTCCCTTTCTCGCCGGTCAAATAGGCCGTCAACGGTCCCAACCTGATTTTTGGGATCCGGCGAGATGGTGCTTGACGAAGTTCCCCGTGAAGGCGAGGCTGCTCTTGAGGAAGCCTTGCGCGACCCTCGCTTGGAGCGGCCGGGGGAGCCTTTTGGCTCTTCTTGCGTGTAGCTGTAGTAGGTGTATGAGTATGCGTCGGGCCCCTTTGTTGGCACTCTATTGATCACGATTCCCAGAATGTCGGCCTCGACCATTGCGAGTGCAGCGAGGGACTGTTCGAGATCTTTGTGCCTTAGCTTTTGGCTACCGACGACGAGAACAACGCCTCCCACATGTTGCGCCAAGACGGCAGCATCGGTCACCGGAAGTAACGGTGGCGCGTCTATGACTACCGCGTCAAAGGTCTGTTCCAGCCGGGATATCAGGACCTTCATCGCTTCCGAACCAAGCAACTCACTTGGATTCGGAGGTATCTGGCCTGATGTGAGTACATAAAGGCCGTCTTCACCCCAGAGTTGAAGGAGATCGTCAAGATCCGCGTGGCCCACCAGCGCAGTTGTCAGGCCAGCATTTCGTTCTAGGCCAAGGTACTCACCTACCATCGGCCTTCTGAGGTCAGCGTCGATGAGGGCGACAGATTGTCCTGATTGGGCGAGGGAAATTGCCAGATTTGTAGCCATCGTGCTCTTGCCTTCGCCAGGGACCGAGGAAGTAACCAGAACGGTCTTTCGCTCGTGACTTACGTGTGCAAACTGGAGGTTTGTTCGGATCTGACGGAAGGATTCGGCGCGTGGGCTCTGAGCGGCGATCTGTGTTACAAGTGGTCTCCTAGGCGCCTCGGGGTCGAATGCGATGCCACCAAGGATTGACGCACTTGTTATTCGGCGCACATCGGTTTCTCCCCGTACCCGGCTATCTAGACTTGCTCGGAGAAACGCGCCACCAATGCCGGCCGCCAGGCCAATAAGCACACCGATCACAAGGTTCAGTTTCGTATTCGGGGCGGCGGGAGCCGTCGGGGTCGCGGCGGGCGTAATGACTGACAAACGCACTGGTGATGTGCCGCCGGCCTTCGGTCGCTCTAAGTTATCCACGGCTTTGATGAGGCTGTCTGCCACGGCTTGAGCTATTGCTGCAGCTTGCACCGGTGATCTGTCCGACACCGAAACCGTGATTAGCACCGTATTGAGATCGGTTGAGGCCGAGATCTTGCTCGCCAATTCACTCGAAGTTACCTGCAAGCCCAGACTATCTATCACCGGCTGCAAAACTGTGGGGGTCGTCACGGTCTTCACATACGATTGGACGCGCGCCTGACTGAAGGTGTTTCCTTGCGCGAGTTCTTGAACAGAGCCAGAGTTCTGAATTGCAACGAAGAGTTGGGTGTCCGATTTGTAAGTCGGCTGAATCAGAACAGATGCCGCCCCCGCTCCAAGCAGGCCAACCAGAGTCAGAGCTAGGACGAGGGTCCAACTTCGACGGAGTATGAGCAGATAGTCCCGTATTTCCACGTGTCCGGTTTCCCCCTGTGTCTGGGCCCAGTGCTTCAGTCACGGCAGGCGTTGCCCGGTTTCGCACCCAGCTGTTGTTCCTGCTAAGTGTAACTGGCTGCTTTGACCTTTACGTTTCAATACGCCTGGGGCATGGAAATCTAATGGGCGCACCCGTGCCTATGAGAACGAATCTCGTTTGAAGCCTGCCATTCCATCGCGGTCCTGGCGTAAAATCCAGTGACCGTCATCAATCATTTTCGGGGGATAGCTTGAAGTCTGTAACCATTTGTCAGTCGGCAGTCGCTGGGGGAGCCGAGGCCTACTTGGTAAGGCTCTACAAAGCCTTGAGCAAACGAGGTATGGCCTCAGTTTTGATCGGATCGATCCCAGGCTGGGAGGAGACTGGTCAAGATCGCGTCGAAGCTGGGTTTGGTCCAAAATGGGGTGCAAGGACTCTGGTTGGGGGTATTTTCAGGTTGCCTCGAGAGCGAGCGCGGGTTTCTCAGCTTATTGATGATCTTGAAGTGCAGATTTTTCACTTGCAATTCAAAAGGGAGCAGATCGGATTTACAGGTCTGCTCAGTCGACGCGCACCGGTTGTTTGGACTGAACACGGCACGTTTCCAGAGGGTGTCAAGGGGGCGATCCTCGCCTTGGGCTACAGGTTGGCCGCCCGGCGAGTCTCAGCGATAGTCTGCGTTTCGGAGCGAGTCGCTGCGAGCGTTCGAAAGGTCGTTGGCTCTGGTCCGCGCGTTGAAGTCATTCGCAACGCAGTCGATACATCCATCCTGCGACCACCAACCGAAGCTGAAAAACTCGGCGCGCGCGAGAGTCTCCTTATACCGGAAGGCATGCCCGTGATGTTGTGGATTGGTCGACTTCACAAGGATAAGCTTCCGGGGATTGCGATTTCACTGGGAAGTGCTTGGAGAGGCATCGTCATCGTCGCGGGGGATGGCGAGATGTACGACGAGCTGCGACGCTCCACCGACGTTTTGGCCCCCAACGTGCGTTTGATGGGACACGTCGGGGATCCCTCGATCCTATATCGTGCGGCGGACGTCATGGTCTTCACATCGACAGGTGCAGGCGAGGGTTTCCCGACCACGCTCATAGAAGCAGCGGCACATGGTCTACCAGTTCTAACCAATGCCCAGTCGGGCTTCGGGGCCATGGTGCAGGCAGCCGGCGGGGCGGTCCTCCCAACTGACTCAGCCGCTGAGGATTGGATCGCATCCGCCGAACGGATAATCAATAGCGATTCCTCGTCCCTTGCGCGGAACTGGAGTCTGAGCTACGACATCGAAGACTGGGTCAATGCGCACGAGGTCATTTTTGAGTCGGTAAGATCCTAGCCCTCATTTCTGCACTCGGGCGTACTTACTTGGGCGGACTTTTGGTCGATACATATTCGGGGGAAGTTCAGAGATATCAAAAATGGAGGACGCTTTGCCCGGCTACGTAGACATCAACCCCTACCGAAAAACGACTCGGAAACGGTTCAAGTTCGGCGGTTTGATTGTCTTGCTGCTGGTCACGGCAGCGGTGGTCTACCTGGCCCTAACTCGTTAGCCCTGGGATGTCCCTCGAAGGCTACGTCGAAGGCCTGGCAACCATGCTGGGCGCTCTTGGAATCGTCGGAGGAGCAGGCATGCTGATCTTCGCCCGTCGGATGCGTGGAAAGACAGAGCTGAGTCGTCCTGCTTGTTGCGCTTCAGCAATGACGTGTGTCTGTCCAACGACGTAGGTTGAATGGCTTTGGAGTTCGCTCGTAGGTGTCCGTGCAATCCGCCCCAAACTCTGTCGTCCTACCGCGTATCCAAGTCCTCAAAAACCAGGAACGTCTGCGTATCCTGCACGCCTGGCATCGACTGTAGTTGGTCGAATATGACCCTGCGCAGGTGAATGTTGTCGGTGGCGCGGACCAGTAGGATGACGTCGAAATCGCCACCCACCAAAGCTATGTGCTGTACTTCCGGAATGAGCCGGAGCTCTTCACGGAGCTCGCGCCACGAGTGCTGCTGCACCTTGAGCGTGACGTAGGCCGATGATTTCAAGCCGGCTTTGATGGGGTCCACCAGTGCGGTGAACTTAGTGAGCACACCTTCGCCCGTCAGCCGCGAGATTCTTGAGTATGCGTGCGCCCGGCTGATGTGGACGTTTTCGGCCACCTGGGTGACCGACATCCGGCCGTCCCGCGTCAGCTCGGCAATGATGTCCCTGTCCACTTGGTCAAGAGGAACCTCAGCCTGATCCGCTTCGACCTCGGCCATTGCATCTCCAATTCGTCCACAGCGTGGGCCAGTTACCCAGCTCACATTTGCAATCCGTCTTCCAGAATAAAGGTTTCAGGCAAGCTTTTCCACGATTCTGCCTAGAGCTGGATACGAAACTTCTCCAGGGAACATACTGGTGACAAATAGTGGATACAGAAGGACGGACCAATGACGATCTCCGCGGACCATGAGGCCCAGGGTCTGGCTGACGCTCGGCCGGACGATACCGAAGCCAACGACCAAGCTTCCGAAGTGCGGCACAAGTTCGGAATCAGCGTGGAAGACTACATGCTGCCTGCACGCCATCCGATCCAGATGGTCGATCCTTCTGGCGTGCTCAAGCCCGAAGCTGAGCAGGGTACGGAGCCCGGCCACGAGTATCCCATCCCCGGCGATGCCGAACTCATGGCCGCTTACGAACAGCTCGTCGTCGGGCGACGCGTCAATGACCAGAACTCCGCCCTCGTCCGGCAGGGCCGCATGGCCGTTTACCCCTCCAGCCACGGCCAGGAAGCTTGTCAGGTAGCGGCCGCGCTGTGCCTGCGCGAAGGCGACTGGCTGTTCCCCACATACCGCGACGCTGTAGCGGTCATGTCCCGGGGTGTCGACCCGGTAGAGACCATGACGATCTTCCGCGGCGACTGGCACGGCGGCTACGACCCCACCAAGCAGAAGGTCGGTATCCAGTGCACGCCGCTGACCACCCAGCTTCTCCATGGCGTCGGAGTTGCCCATGCCGCCAAACTCCGCGGCGAAGACACCGTGGTGCTAGCAATGTGCGGCGACGGTGCCACGAGCGAAGGGGACTTCCACGAAGCCCTCAACTTCGCGGCTGTCTTCCACCTGCCAGTCATCTTCTTCGTACAGAACAACAAATACGCCATCTCGGTACCCCTGAGCCAACAGTCCGTGGCGCCGTCGCTGGCGCACAAGGCCGTCGGCTACGGCATGGCCGGCGAACGCGTTGACGGCAACGATCTGGTCGCTTTGCTCGCCGTGCTGGACCGCGCCGTGAAATTGGCCCGCGAAGGCTCCGGCCCGCTACTCATCGAGGCCCACACCTACCGCATGCAGGCCCACACCAACGCCGACGACGCCACCCGCTACCGCGAGGACAGCGAAGTGGCCGAATGGACCGCCAAGGACCCCATCAGCCGCATGACGTCTTATCTCACCGATCGAGGACTTCTCGACGACGACGGTTCGACCCGAATTGCGGCGAAGGCCGAAGCCGTTGCCTCGCAGCTACGCGAAGGCCTGGGTGAAGACGTACCCGTAGACCCGCAAAACCTCTTCCGCTACGTCTTCTCCACACCCACTCCGCAGCTGAAGGAGCAGTCCGCCCTGCTCGCCGACGAACTCGCCCGTGAGGCATCCAGCCAGAAGGAGGCAGGCAAATGAGCCCCGCCGTCACCACATCCTCTGAGGCCACCGAGCACGCCGCAACCGGTGACGTCAGCTCCGCCACCGCCAGCGCGGCAGCCAGCGCAGCTGCGGTCGCCGAAGCCTCCGGCCCGCAGACCGTCACCATGGCCAAAGCGCTCAACACCGCGATGGCGGACGCCATGGAGGCCGATTCTTCCGTTCTGGTATTCGGTGAAGACGTTGGCCGCCTGGGTGGCGTCTTCCGGATCACCGACGGCCTCATGGCCAAATTCGGAGAGCAGCGGTGCTTCGACACCCCGTTGGCCGAGTCCGGCATCGTGGGCATGGCCGTCGGCATGGCGATGAATGGAATGCGTCCCGTGATTGAGATGCAGTTCGATGCCTTCGCTTACCCTGCCTTCGAACAGATCGTCAGCCACGTCGCCAAGATGCACAACCGGACCAAGGGTGCCGTCAAGCTGCCCATGGTCATCCGCGTCCCGTATGCCGGCGGGATCGGCGGCGTAGAGCACCACTGCGACTCGTCCGAGTCCTACTACGCCCACACCGCGGGCCTAAAGGTCTTCACGCCGGCTACCGTGGCGGACGGCTACCGCATGCTCCGCGAGGCCATCGATTCCGACGATCCCGTCATGTTCATGGAACCTAAGAAGCTCTACTGGTCCAAAGACCAGGTGGACCTGGGCGCCCTGCGCGCCGAACATGCCGCGAACGCTGCGACAGGATCCAGCAGTGAGGGACGCGCCGCAGTCGCGCGTCCCGGCACTGACGCGACGCTCATCGCCTACGGACCCTCGGTCCCGACCGCGCTGGCAGCCGCAGCTGCGGCCGCTGAAGAGGGCCGAAGCCTTGAGGTAATCGATGTCCGCTCAATCGTGCCCTTCGATGACGAAACCGTCTGCGCGTCGGTGCGCAAGACCGGGCGAGCGGTAGTCATCGCCGAGGCTCACGGCTTCGCTTCCGTATCCTCCGAAATCGTGGCCCGCGTGCAGGAACGCTGCTTCCACTACTTGGCCGCGCCCATCCGCCGTGTGACCGGCTTCGACGTCCCCTACCCGGCTCCGAAGCTGGAGCACTACTACTTGCCAAGCGTCGACCGCATCCTCGACGCCGTTGACGACCTTCAATGGGAGAACTGACCATGAGCGCAGAAATGCAGGTGTTCCTGCTTCCGGACCTGGGCGAGGGCCTCACCGAGGCTGAACTCGTCAACTGGCTTGTGGCCGTGGGCGACGAGATCCGCGTTGACCAGCCAATCGCCGAGGTCGAGACAGCCAAGTCCATGGTGGAGGTGCCCTCGCCCTACGCGGGCATCGTCGCAGTGCTCCACGGCGAGGCCGGCCAGACGCTCGACGTCGGGAAGCCGCTGATCTCAGTGGCCCCTGTTGGTGCTCCGGTTGCTGCTGAGCCCGAGCCTACGGAAGAAAAGGTCTCTGCAGCGCCCGCGGCCGCCGCTGCTGAAACCTACCGGACCGAAGAGAAAGCCGGATCCGGGAACGTCCTCATTGGTTACGGCACATCCGGAGGTGGCGAAGCTCGCCGCACCCGGCCGCGGAAGGTGTCTGCTGGTTCTGCCGTTGCTGTGACCTCGGAACCCGACTTTGCCGAACTCTCCTTGTCTCGCACGCGGATTCCAGGGAAGCTCTCTGCCGTGATTTCTCCCTTGGTGCGGAAGATGGCCCGGGATCATGGGGTCTCGCTGGACGCCGTGCCTGGTTCGGGGGAGAGCGGGCTCATCCTGCGCCGCGACATTGAGGCTGCCATCGGAGGGGCCACGCGCGAGACCACGCCCATTGAGGCCCCCGTTGTCCAGACCTCCACTGGGGTCCAGGATGCCCGTACAGGCTTGACCGTGGCTTCGCGCACCCCGGTCCGCGGTATACGGAAGGCAGTTGCGGCGAACATGACCCGCAGCCGCTCCGAGATCCCTGAGGCGACTGTCTGGGTGGATGTGGACGCCAGCGCGCTCCTTGAGATGCGTGCAGAACTCAAGAAGCGCGATCCGAACGGCGCTCCCGGCCTGCTCGCGTTCATCGCTCGTTTTGTTACAGCTGGGCTAAAAAAATTCCCCGAGCTGAACACCCGGTTTGTCACGGCCGAGGATACGGCTGGCGGTGAAATGCAGGAAATCATCGCATTCGACGGCATCAACCTTGGCTTCGCCGCACAGACCGACCGCGGCCTCGTGGTTCCGTCGGTCCGCAACGCCCACTTGTTGAGCGCCCGCGAACTCGATACTGAAATCCGCCGGCTCACTGCCGTTGCACGGGACGGCAAGGCGACACCGACGGAGTTGGCCAGCGGTACCTTCACTCTGAACAACTACGGCGTGTTCGGTGTAGACGGTTCCGCCGCGATCATTAACTACCCAGAGGTAGCGATGCTTGGCGTAGGCCGCATCATCGACAAGCCCTGGGTAGTCGATGGTCAGCTGGCCGTCCGCAAGGTCACCGAGCTGACGTTGGCTTTCGACCACCGGGTTTGTGACGGGGAAACGGCTGCCGGGTTCCTGAGGTATGTGGCCGATGCGATCGAGAACCCGGGGACGGTGCTGGCGGATTTGTAGGGCTATCGAAATTTGCTTGGCCTACGGACGCCGCTGAGTCTGCACCTTGTGGTTGACACGTCCGAGTCAGCGAGTCCATGGATATCGTTGTTGGTTTTATACCTTGTTGTCGCAACAATTCCTTGGCTCTGGCGTGACCGTATTACTGGGGTGACTATCGGTGACGGCAGTGTGATAGGAGCCAACGCAGTGGTCACCGGGGACTGTGAACCACACACTCTCTACTTGGGAGCCCCAGCCATGCCAATCAAGGTGCTAGGTGGCAAGAAACCAGTCGAAAGTCTTTGACCCCCGGAAGACTCGGTCATGTTCGATCTGTTGGTCGCGAGCTCCGAATACAGCCTTGTCAGACATACTTGAGTACTTCTGACCATGCTGGCTTGGCCATACCGTCAGCTCGGAGCAGCATGTAATTACCCTGTGCATCAGTCATGACCCCGTTCGATCTCCCGTATTTGTAGAGGAAAATCATGTCAATAGCTGGCCTGTAGGGTTGAGCTGTCCCGTTGTCTTGCAAGGCTCGGCCGAGTGCATGATTGGTGTAAGTTGCGGCATTTGTCTCAGTAACGCCGATGCTTGTGCTCGTGGCGGTCGTCCACCCAACCTCAGTGATCCACACCGGGAGCTCGCGGCCCGTCTGATTCATTACCAAATCGCGGGCGACCAAAGCCTTCCCATAGAAACCTTGGTCCACATTGCGTGTGTCGTCCAAGGGGTCCGGACACACACTCGATGGGTACGGGTGGACGCTGATTGCGTCCACGTAGTTCACTAGTGTGGGCTGGGCGGCGAACACCGATCTGCCCCAAAGGGTGGGCCCCTCGCCATCATTTCGTGACTCGTAGATGTCGGCGGGGACGATGACCTTGACCTGCGAACTGGCCGACTTAATGGCCTTTGCCGCCGCAAGTGCCATGGCCGCGTAATCTGACGGGTCTGGTTCTGGTAGCCAGTAGAAGTACGCCGATGGTTCGTTCCAGATCTCCACGGCAGTGAGCGGGCGTGGGACAAACTCCGGGTGCGCGGACCAGAAAGCGCCGCCCGGACCGTAGCGATTGACGATGGCCCACGCGTAATTGGCGTAATCGCTGTTGTTTGTCGGGTGGAAGAACTTTGCGTCACCGGTTTGAACGCCTTTGGAGGACGCCCACGGGGTGCAGTAGTCGATGATCGCCAGAATGTTCATCCCGGTCTGAGCAGCCGCCTTCATGACCACGTCCGTGGTGGCCCAGGTGAAGTGAGCCGCGTCGACGGGCTGGATGATCGCCCACGAGAAATCGCAGCGGAGCCAGTTGATACCTGCCGCCGAAAGTGCCTGCATGTTCGCGAGCGTTGGGTCTGCACACATTCCAACCCTGCCGCGGAACTGCCCAGCACGCGGATCAGGGTAGCTGGCAGTAGCGCCCTGCTGGATCGTCCAGCCTCGCTGCATGGGGACAGTGGAAATGCGCCATCCCCTGATTGGCGGCGGCGCAGCAGGCGTTACACCTACTCCCCACTTGCTCATGACAGGTAGCCCTCAATTTGAAGCAGTTCAGTATTGGTGAGTGCCCGGTTGTAGACCAACAGTTCACCAATATCGCCGTTGAGCCAGTCGCCCAAGCCGTTTACTGCACCAACATAGATGCTGGTGGCATTGGCGCAAGAGGACCACGAGCCATCAAGCTCGACGCCGTTGACCCGCAGGGAAGGTGTGATGCTGAAGATTGCCGAGAGCGCCACGAAGGCGTTGAGTTTCACACCGGTCCCTATTTGCGCGAAAACCGCGCTTCCAGACTGGGTCTGGTACTTCCCGTTGGTTCGGCCTTCCAGGAACGTCGAGTTTCCCCCGGACCAGAAGCACTCGTTCGCAGATGTTCCGCTGGAGGCCCGTCCCACAAGGATCACTGTGTAAGGCGCTTTGAGCGCCACGCCGAGGGTCTTGGACATCACTGAACTACTGCCGTTGAACCGGACTACGGCCTTGCCGTTCTGGATCGCTGTCTTATAGACGGGCTGGTTAGCTGCAATGCCTTGGGTGAGGTTGTTCCCGTTCCCTGAGAGGTCGTTCCATCGGGGGACGGAAGCACCGTCTGCGAGACCGACGATCTGGCTGGCGTCGTACCAGGCGACTAGTCCGGAAACAGCGGCGGGGGTGAAGACCGCGGTGCTCCCGAGTGCGGTGTACACCCAGTTTCCGCCGATGCGGACCCATTTGCGGAAGTTTGCCGTATCCACTACTTCCATGCCGTCTGTGGGGTTGGTGAACATCGAATCGTTGGGCGGCCCATTGACGGTCCGGTTGATAAGGACGTCAGTGATTTGGATGCGGGCGTGGGCGCTTGCGTTTCCGGCGTGAGCAGTGACCTTGGATGTTGCGTCAGTGGCCGCCGCGGTCTGGGCCAAAGCACCTGCACCGATGGGGTCATATGTCGCGGAAAGGTCAATAGCGCCCAGTGCGGTCGCCGCCAGGCCGGGATGCCCGGCAGCTTGGGCTGGGCCCGCCTCGACGCCCGATACTGCGAAGGCGCCCGTGATTGCGCTCGCCAGAGCACCAAGTTTGAATAGCCCACGGCGTTTGACACTAGCGCCACCGCCCAGCGGCGCACCTCTTTCCCCAGATTCGTTGTACATGACTGATCACAATCCCAGATGGTGTTAATAGGAGACCGTTGATCGACCAAGAAGAGCTGCGCAGATGGACGGAAGCTTGAAGAAACCCCGAGGTAGTGCGCATTCCTACAGGTAGATCGACATGTCCAAACGCTAAGTGCGCGGGATTCCCCTAACCACAGTAGCTATTACGCCTCTTTAGCCGTCCATACTCGCTTCTGCGGGCTGATCTACGTATTTCATTCGATGCGATTTACCCTGAACACTCGCGGCAGGAGCGGCGGACCCACTCACTATTTGCCGAAACTTAGCGTGCGATAGCACAGCCGCGTTGCTGGCCTTCGAAGTCAAAAGGGGGTCTGACATGGCATTACGTCGAAGGAGCCGTGTCTGCCGGGGGCGCCCTATGCGGTGATCCGGCTTGTGAGATAGAAATTTCCTTAAGAAACAAGTACCCAAAGTTTACGATTCAGGTTACTAAGATGGCTTACTAAAATTCAGCAAATCTTATGGCGGGCAACTGGCAATCGCCGTAGTCGTGGAAACGCCCTTATGTGCGGGATCTCGACGCTATTATTCGAGTTCTTTTATAAATAGTCTGGAGGAATTTTCTTTCCGTCCAGAGAATGCTCTGGAAAATCTTTGCGCCCGGCGTGGCGTGCCTGCTTGACCTTCAACAGTCCGGATGGAGCGCGACCTTGACGAAGGCCGCGCTTTGGTAGAGGTACTGGTAGGCCCAGGAAATCAGCGACAAGTCCATCCGGTCGGCAACCATCTGGATGTCTCCTGAGTAGCAGCGGCCGACGATCACCCGGGCCCGGGTCACATGGAACTGAGCAGTAAGGACGTTCGCGCTCTTCCATCCGTACTGGTTTGACAGGTCTCTAAGCGCCCGGGCTTCGCCCTGTGTTGTGAACGGATCCGAGTGGAAGCAAATAACCCGATAAGAGCGGTGATCCCGGCAAACGTCCGCGGTGAATCTGCCGTCTTTGTCCACTGGACTTGAGACCGCAAGCGTGGGTGCGTACCCCTGCCGCATCAGCTGTTCGGCATAGACCATGCGTTGGTCCGGCGGGCCCAGGACGAACAACACGTCGGCGTGTTTCGGTTCATCAGCAGGCGGGGTCACGTACAGAAAGATTCCGGCAACGGCCCAGAAGATCGCCAAGGCCGCAATGACCGCAAACGACCGGAAGAAGAGACGCTTCTTTCGGGTAGGCGGTGTGGCCTGTGTTTCGTGATCGCGGAGAAGAGTCATACCGTCCTCTGACCAATGCGGGATGTGGGCGGCAGCGCTGCACTGGATCTAAGACTACTATCTGCTCACTCAGAGACCCGCCACCGCCCTCACGCAAGGACCACCCGAAGGACCACGTTTTCGCCATCCTCTCCGAGTGTTACGTCCTTGGACAGAGCCTGAAGCGTCGTCATCCCGAGACTGGGGTGGACCGAGCCTCGGAGCCGGCCCGGGGAACTGATGGAAATGTGAATGGCTCCGGTGCCAGCCGCCGTTCGTGCCGGGTGCGGCTCTCGGGCCGACATCGTGACGCGGATATGGTTTCGCTCTCCGTGTCGGATGGCGTTGGTGAAGCCTTCTGAGAGTACTTCGATGACTGCCTCGGCCCTTGCCGGGTCCTCGTCGCACAAGGCCCACACTCCAAGGTCGATGTCGCATGCCAGCCTCAGCACGCGGCCCCAGGTACTCAGCAGGTCTTGGATACTCGATGCTGCACTCCCCGTCTGCCCGTGCGGCTCCTCCAAGATCTCACTCTCCGCCGCAGCCACGGCACTCGTCAGGATATCCCTGACATGTTTCGGGTGAAGACACTCTTCTGAGTAGTTCCCTCCGGGGGCGGACAAGGCGAGGGCGCTCGAAACCAGGTTTCCCTGGAGCTTGGTGTGCAGGATCCTGGCGACCCTCCGGCGGGTGTGGAGCAGCTTCTGGTGCGCGCGGTCGGCTAACTTGAGTTGCTCGTTGAGCGAGCGTGCCAGCCTGACCTCGTGCCGCCGTCGTCGGCGTTCGGCAGCTCGAAGAACGGCCACAGTGAGCGCAGTCAGCGGATAGGCCCAGACGGCGGCCCAATAGAAGAACGGGGCATAGCCGAACGCGGCCTGCAGTAGGCAGGTCACCGACGCGCCAATTGCGGCCGTGCCCGCGTAGCAGAGGGCCATGGCGGAGATTCGCCGCAGGGGACTGGTGATCCTCCGTACCGTCCGGGCCGTCGCTGCATTCCCGATGAGCAGGATGGCCCCGCCTGCAACCCATTGAACCAGCAGGAAGAGAACGTCGTATTCGGTGAGCAGACGCACTGAGATGAGTGATTCGAAGAGCAGCACAGGCAATGCGAGCGGTGCAGCCTGGATCAATTCCGTGAATCGCTCGGTGCGTTCTGCACGGGAAGGCGACCGCGGAGGGGCTGTCTCAGGCGGCAACGGTGTGTGGTCGTGGAAGAGATGGTGGCTCATCGGGCGGACGACGTCATCGGAGATCGTCCGCAGCAGGCGTGAGGCCTCGGCTCTGTCGAGGGCTGTCACCACCCGGGCAGAGAGGACTGTGTCAAGACGCTCGGACAGTTCGGTGACGTAGTCGGAACGGATCGAGCGCAGTCGGTTCTCATCGAATCCGAGCTGCGCTTCGATCGCGGCCTGAGCAGCGCGGAGCCGGCGTTCGAGTACGGCGTGCCCGCGGATGGAGTCAGTCAGCATCGCGATCGCCGAGAGGAAGACCAGCGCCGCCCCGATGTTGATGAGGACGCGCGCCCAGAGATCTTCGCTGAGGTCCGCGATATTCAGGGCCTGCGCGGACCAAGCCACCAGGAGTGGGCGGCAGGCGCCCAGGAACGCGAAGGTGCCGAACGCCGTCGTAATTCTGCCCTTGAGGCTCCGCCGTGCCGTGATCACGGGGCGAAGAAGTATCCCCACAAGACCGAGCAGGACGTGCACGACAAACACGACCGCCGTGCCGGAAGCTTGCACGGCCAGCGTGACCGATCCCGTCCCAGCCAGCGTGATCGATCCTGCGAACATGTTCATGACCGTCAGCGCCAAAGGCAGGGTCAGAAGCCACGACCAGAGGCTCAGGGCATTGCGACCGCCGATACCCCGGGCCCAGAGCGCAGGGGAGCGGCCGCTCATTTATCGCTATCGGCAGGGGCCGGCAACCCAAACGTGCGCGCGTACAGCGTTGCCGCGGCAACCCGTGGGTTGACGCCCGGACTTCGGTTCAGGCCAAGGGCCTCGAACGTGCGCGAGACGGCCTTCTCCACCGAGCGCATGCTGCTTCCCCGTTGTTTGGCGATTTCGGCGTTCGACCAGCCCTCCGCGATCATGCGCAGGATATCCAGCTGTACGCGGGTCAGCGCGCCGATCTTCGATGCGTCCGACGCCTCAGGGGGAGTCACGGTGACGGGAAGCTCCACGAGGGTCGAGTTCACCGCACTGATGAGGCCGTCCACCGAGTCAAGGGACGACTTGTTGACGAAGGTTGACCCCGCCGGCAACTCGGAAAAAGGAGCTTCCGACGGATAGTTGGTGAGGAAAACGATGGCGCACCCCGGTGAGAGCGATTTCGCGACGTGCGCCAGTTCGACGCCGTTGGGCCGGGTTCCCAGATCGATGTCAGTCACGAGAACATCGGGATCGACAGTGGCGAACATCGAGAGCGCGTCGGACGCCGACGCGCAGTCATGCACTTCGAAGTCCGCGCCCCTCAACGCATCAGCGATCAGCCCCCGCATGAAGGGCTGATCTTCGACAACCAGCACCCGCCGAACCCACCCCATAGCCCCCATGGTTGAAGGCTAGCCGAGCACGCCCATTGATTCACCAGCAGTGCCGGTTGGTTACGGCTCAGGACGAATTACGACGGCGGCGCGCTCGCAGTACGTTTCGCGACGCCGCATGCCTGAGGTGCTTGCCTCAGTGGCGGAGGGCAATCGTGACAACGAAAATTGTGGCGGCAGCCAACACTCCTAATCCAACGTAGGAGAGCTTCCGCTGAATCCTTCTTCGACGCTCGCGTCGTTCATCCCTGGCCAGATATCCCGTTCTGAGGTTCCCCATGCCGGGAGGATATCGTCGCTGGATTTGCGTTGGGGTCCGGGGGTTCGGGTATTGCGACCGGGTTCGATGCCGCCTACCCGTCCTTCCCACGGTTGTTGAGAAGGTCCGGGATCTGGTTTCGAAGGATGTGTGCTGCGATGCCGAGCGCTACGAGTGATGCTCCGAGCGGGGCAAGCCCGAAGCGTACGACTGAAACGATGAAGCCTGTGAGCCATAGGCCGACGCCCCCGCCAGCCCCTCCTTGGAGGGAGAAAAGCAGCGAAAGTAAGGTGGTGGCCAACATTTCGAAGATAACCCCGCCCGCGCAGACAATCACCCCAATAATGAGTAGCCGGTTTCTTACTTGGGTAAAAATATGTGGTGTTTGCAATTGAAGCTCCTATTAAACGGTCTCCTCCATTCGCCCCTTAGCTAATTTTCACGGCCGGGAGGGGATCAGGAACGGACGTTCCAACAGACAGTGACGAGAGCAGAATTACAATGTTCATCACCAGAGCGGCCAGACTGACTAAGAGTGCTATGCGGTACGCGTGCTGACCGGTGCTGCGCTGACCGGCAACAGCCACACCAACGCAAGCACGGACAGCGCAGCCCCCAGAAGCGGGTGCAGGACTGCCAGGACGCCCCCAATAATCCCGACAATTATGCACAGTCGGGAAAACAGGATGCCGCTTTCGGTACCGCTTAGGTTCGCGGTCATTTTGAAACTCCTGTCCTAATAGATCTCACTAGAGTTCAGGAAGGCGGCTCGCGGTAGGCGTGCACCATCGGGTCGGTGCGATCGAGCTCGGCTGCGAGTGCACGTGCGGCCTTCTCCCTCCGATAAAGAACTACTTCATTGAAGCCATAGGGAATCAAGGCAAGCAACGGAAGAAGGATTCGAAGCGACAGGTCCCAAACACCCATCCAAAGCGGCGCCAGGGATGCAGCAAAGATCAGCTGGTGCACCCAGCGGTACCATTTCACGATTGCCTTCTCTCAGAAGCCGCAATCCCGAAAGAAAGGCATGCAGAAGCTGGGGCAAAGATACGTAGACGTCGCAAGGGAAACTCCTATTCATATAGGTGCCCCCGCGACCCACAGCTTGCAAGAAATCTTACGACCTTTTGGTCTTTGTTGGAAGGGATTTTCGAGCAAACTCGTCCTAGCTGAGTTATGAATTTGGCATTTGAAAAGGAGGATTAGAGTCGTCGACTGCGGTGCGTTTTCTCGCCCTACGCCTGGCTGGTCATTCGCCGTTCCCCGGAAGGACACGGGCTGCGAAGCCCCTGTTGCCTCACGTCAATACCTCCGGGAAGGTTGATTCGTTGCCTCATGTGAAAACCTCCGGCTGGTGTGGTTCCATCGTTCGTTCACAGCGGGTTTGATCGGTGCCGGTTGTTTGGCGGTGGCGATGGTTTCAAGCTGGCCGGTGAGGGCCAGTATCTGCCGTGAGAGCGCGGCCGGCCTGATCTTCTTGTATTGGGCGTTCATGCGGATCACGGGCATCCGTGCCACGGCGGGGTCTGCTACGGCGCGCCTGTGCGGGGTCGCCGCCCGGTCGTGGGTTTTGCTGACCTTGGCTCCGTGGCGGACCTTGGCGATGAGCTTTTGCTGGGGCAGCAGGTAGTTGGTGAAGATCCGGTCCAGCTCCCAGATCTCGTTGAGCAGCTCCAGTTCCGCGGCGGTGTCATAGCGCAGGTAGCCGACAAGCTCACGGACCCGGGACCAGTTCTTCTGTTCGACGTGGGCGCCGTCGTTCTTGTTGCTCGGGCGCGACCGGGTGAAGGTGATGCGGTGCTCGAGGCAGAACTCGAAGAGTTCGTTGTTGATGAACTCACTGCCGTTGTCCGAATCGATGCCGATGACGGGAAACGGGAAGACCGCCAGGACGTGCCGCAGGGCCGCGAAGACGTGCTTCTGTGCCTTGTTCGGCACGGACCGGTTCACCGTCCACCCGGTAGCGATATCGGTGACCGTGAGGGTGAAGCAGTACTGCCCGGACGCGGCGCCGCCCTCGTGGCCGACCAGATCGATCTCGACGAAACCCGGCACAGCGCTGTCCCACTGGGCCCAGGTGCGGATCGGGATCTGGGACTTCAGCAAAGATCCGGGCTTGGTATGGGACCGGCCATGCGGCAGGAGCTTCGCCCGCTGACCGGCCAGCCGGCGGTCAATGGTCGCCGCACTCATGCGGGCGAGCATCGCTGCCTGCCCGTCGGTAATGTCCAGGACCTTCTCTGCCCGCAGCATCGGCACGAGATCCGGCAGCATGGGGGCCAGCAGCTTGCCCGCAGGGCCCCGTAGCACCGCCCAGCACAGCACGAGACCGTCCTGCAGGTCGGCCCCATACACCGGGGCGCGTCCCGGCCTGACGGGCCGTGGCCGCGGCGGATCGAGCGCATGCCGCAAAACCGCCCGGGCATGGTCCCGGTGCCAGCCGGTCAGCTCGACAAGCTCATCCAGGATCCGCCCCTTCCTGGCCCGGTCACCGGCCCGGTAGGACTCGGCCAGGTGCTTCGTCACGGCTTTGCGTTCACCCATCGTCAATCCCATCCCTCAAGGATCTCCGCGGCCACCCTTCCCGGACCCTTTCCCATGAGGCAACGTATGCGGCTACGCGGAGGTTTTTTATGAGTCAACGCGCCCTGGGGCCCGCGCGGGGGACTAGGATGCCGGAATGAAAGTTACGTTGCTCCGTGGGGAGGGCGATGGCTGGCCCGATTGCCCGCATCAATTCGTCGGTCGCTGCAATGATTGCCAGGATGCTGACCGAAATTCGAGTGATGAATCGGGTGGCCATGAGCCCACAGGCCCCAGCGAATAATCGGCAGTGCAGCCCCCGAGACGTGTTCGTCGTCGGTACTTGCTTCGAAATGGGTAGGTGGAATCCATGCGGATTACCGTGATTGGACGGGGGCACGTCGGCGGCGCGCTGGCGCGGCGCTGGAAGGCTGCAGGTCACGACGTGACTGCGCTAGGCCGGGACGGCGGCGATGCTACCGGTGCCGACGTCGTGGTGGTCGCCATTCCGGGAGACTCGATCGCCGCCGGCTTGGCCAAGATTGCCGGCCTTGACGGCCAGGTGACAATCGACGCCAGCAATACCTTCGGCGATCGCCCGGTCGGATACGACTCGATCGCCCAACAGGTCAAAGCCATTGTCGGCGGGCCCACCGCAAAGGCCTTCAACACCAACTTCGCTTCGATCTACGACGCCGTCGATGCGGAGCCAATGCCACCAGGAACCCTCTTCGCGTCCGACGCCGATGCCCGCGAAGCGACCGAGCACCTCATCCGGGACGCGGGATTCGAGCCGATACATCTTGGCGACTTGGCCAAGGCTCCGCTGCTGGAAAGTCTCATCACCCTGACCTCCACGCTGGATAGGGGAGAACTCGGTCCGTTCTTCTACCGCTTCCACCGCCCCGGCGAGCTGGCGGCACGCTTAGGGCTCAAGTAAAGCTGAGCGACGCAACCCCTACTGCAGCTTGAACAAATTGTGTGTCGCCGGACCCTCCAGCAGCTTGCCTGCCGCCGAGTAACGCGAGCCGTGGAGCGGGCAGTCCCAGGACTTCTCGGCGTCGTTCCAGTGCAGAATTCCGCCCAAGTGCGCGCATTCCGCGGACACCCTGCACACGACGCCATCCACTTTGCAGATGGCCGCAGGCTTCCCGTGGAAAAGTCCCGTGACGCCCGTGCCCTCGGCGGGGTCGGTTTCCTCCGTGATGGCCGGCTTCTCCTTCAGGGCTGCCTTGTCCCGGAAGTTCTGCTGCTGTGTCTCTACGTTCAACGAAATCGTCGACGCTGCCCCGCGGGGACCCGTCACCCGGTGGTGGATGGTGTGGGCCCACTCCAGCTTTTCGCCACGGATATCGGCGGTGATATCAAGCGCCGCCGCAACACCGTTTGTCATGCCCCACTTGTTGTAGCCCGTGCCGAAGAAGATTTTCCCGTTGCCCCGGGGGAACCTGCCGAAGAACGGCATGAGATTGCCGGCCTGGTAGTCCTGGGCAGCCCACGTGTGCGTGACCTCGGCACCCGGATAGTGCTGTTGGGCCCACCCGAGCAGCTCGTTCACATGCACCTGCGTCGACGGCGCCCGGCCACCTGCATGCCCGAACCCGCCCACTAAAAGCAACGCTCCGCCGTCGGGCAGCGGATAGTCCCTGAGCGAGCGAGTGGGCGGCTCCGCGGAAAGATACATCCCCGGAGGGGGGCTCACGCCGTCCGGCAGCCGCAGCGCAGCGGCGTACGAGCGGTTCGGCCGCAGCTTCGCGAAGTAGAGCCCGCGGTTCAGGATAGGTGTCCCGGTGGCGAGCACCACGTAACCGGCGCGGACCTCGCCCTTCCTGGTGACCACCGTCTGGGGATCGCCGTTGCGGACGTTCATGACGCGGATACCCTCCACGATGCTGCCGCCGGCCGCCCGAACATCCGAAGCCAGCGCATCCAGGACGTCCATGGGGTTGAACTGGGCCTGCTTCGGAAGCCGCAAGGCGGCGTCGACGTCGAACGGCAGCCCCGTCTCGCGGGTGGACTTGACGTTGAGCCCGGCAGCCCTCGAAACGTTGGCCTCGGCGACCAGGTGTTCGGCGCCGGTGGGCGTGGTGGCGAAGGTGTACGCATCCCGGTACTGGAAAGGCACCCCCCGGCCCTCGAGGTATTCGAGCAGCCACTTCTGGCCCGCCCGGTTCGCGTCGACGTAGCCACGGACCACGTTCACCGAATACTGGTTCCGGAGCCTGGACAACGTGGTGCCCTGCAAAAGGCTCAACTTAGCCGTGGTGTTGCCAGTGTTGACCGCCCCGATATGTCGGGCTTCGAGGACCAGCACGCTGCTCCCGGTCCGTGCCAGCATGAGCGCCGTCGCCAGGCCCGTGATGCCGGCGCCCACCACGACGGCGTCGTAACTGCTGCCGGGCGTGAATTCATCGGGGCTCGCGGCTGCGGAAGCCTCGCGCGCGTCTAGCCACAAAGAAGTCATAGCGGTCCCACGTCCCTTCAGCCGGGCGCGGTCCACACCGGAAGTAGCGCGGTGGCGGCCCGGTAGTGCCAGAGAAGCAGAAGGGCACCAGAGAAGCAATAGGGGAGCGCCGACGTCGCGGGTTGCTTAGTGCCGAGTTCACGCAAAAAGGCCCCGACAGACCGGTCTGTCTTGTAGGGGCGCGAGTAATATTGCTCTCACCATGAGTACGCCAGATGCCTCGGAAGCGCCCGGTTCGTCATCATTGCCAGCCGGACAAACGACCACCCGTGATGACGCGGTGGATCGCATCTTGGACGCCGCCTACGAACTGTTCTCCCGGCGCGGGATCCGTGCGGTCGGCGTGGAGCAGCTCATCGAGCGTTCAGGAGTGGCAAAGGCCACCTTCTACCGGCACTTTCCGTCCAAGGACGATCTGGTTCTTGCCTTCCTCGCGCTTCGCGACCAGATCTGGACCGTGGACCTGATCATCTCGGACGCCCGGAGCCGTGGAAATACCGCCGAGGAGCAGCTGCTCGCCATCTTCGACGTATTCGGTGACTGGTTCCAGCGGGAAGACTTTGAGGCGTGCTCCTTCATCAACGTCCTGCTTGAAATGGGGCGTGAACATCCGCTGGGGAAAGCCAGCATCGGCTACCTTGCCAGAATCAGGGGACACATCCAGGAGTTGGCAGAAGAAGCCGGGCTTGAGCGCACCGACGAGTTCGCGCGCTCCTGGCACATCCTGATGAAGGGCTCCATCATCTCGGCCACGGAAGGAGACGTCCTGGCCTCGAAGCGCGCCCAGCAGATGGCCGCGTGGCTGATCGAACAACATCGAGGCCCGGACCGCCCCGTAACTGCCTGAGGCGCCCGTTCGTCAGCTCCGCGTGGTCCGGCCGCGACCGCCGGGGGAGGCGAGGTGCCGGGCACGTCCGCCCCACTTGGCCCATTCGCGGGGCTGGACCGAGGGCCGCCCAAGATGAAAACCCTGTCCGAGAGTTACTCCCAGGCCTGAAAGAGCGGCGAGTTCGGCCTCGGTTTCGATGCGTTGGGCAGTCAAGGCAGCCCCGATCTTCCGTGCGAAGCGGACCTCCGCCTCGACGAGTTCCTGCCGGAGGGGATCCAGGTTGAGACCTGCAGTCAGATTCCGATCCAGCTTGATCATCTCCGGCTTGAGCCGAAGAATATGGCTGGCCTCGGCGAAGAACGAACCGGTATTTTCGACTGACAGGCGCACGCCGGCACTACGCAGCCGGGCCACCGCCGCGTCGAGCGAAGCGGCCTGGTCCTGTTCCTGGGGAAACTTCCCCGAGATTTCAAGGACCACCCGGGCGGGCGCCACCGGAGCTTGATCGAAAAGCACAGGAAGGCGCGGATCCAGGCAGACCTCAGGGGAGAGCTTCAATGCCACGAAAAGGTGCGGCGGCAGCTTCGACGCGGCGTCGAGCCCCGATTCCACCGCGGCGAATTCGAGATCCGTTCGCAGGCCAGAGTCCTCGGCCTCCGCGAACCAGTAATCGGCCGGGTCTCCGCTATCGCTAACGAAACGGGTCAAAGCCTCCGCGCCGACCACCGTTCCAGTGGTGAGGTCGAAAACGGGCTGGAAGGCGGTCATCAGCATCCGGTCCCTGAGCACCGCCTCAAGACGCTGGCTGCTTGGGTGCTGGCTGCTTGGGTGCTGCTGGTCCGGGGCCGGCTCCGGCTGGTCCGGTTCCGGCTGGTCCGGCTCGGGCTGCGGCTCGGGCTGGTCCGGCTGTTGCGACCTGAGCGAAAACAAATGATCCAGCAGCGCCTCTTCCGGACGCCCGGGGTGGGCGGCAATGTGTTGGCGAAGTTGTTCGCGCACCGCATCCGTTGCTTGCGAAGAGTCCGAAAAGACTTCGTCGATGATTTCCAGGACCTGGCGGCGTAGCCCACGCAGCTGCTCGAGGGGCGGCTCCACAGTCTCCGGACTGGCACGCATACCCGAGTTGGTCAATGCACGAAAAGACGGTTTCCGCGTCGACATTAAGCTATTCCTTTGCCTTTAGCTCCGGCTGAGCCCGGGACTTGCAACAACGCAAACACTACAGCGGAACATTCCGGTCGGCCCGGATTGAAATGAAATCTTCATGGGGATGTAACGCGCGGTCCGCACCGGGTGAAATTACACCCGCTCTCTTTCTGATTAGGAATCCTCCGCGCCGGACAGGAGTGCGTAATATCCCGGAACCCACTGCGGAAGACCGCTGGCGTTCATCGGGACCACTTCGATGTTAACCGGGCCATCGGCAATCACTTGCCAGTCCGAATCCGAAAATACGCTGTGCCGTTCCCTGGCACCGAAGTGCCCGGGCCGGGGAAGGTTCTCCAAGGCGCGCCGCAGCTGCAGCGGCATGCTTTGCCGGGTGGCGCCGAGCTCGGCCAGGTAACCGAGGCTATTTCCGCGGAAGTTGGTTTCGGCCAGCAACACCCGGCCCCTGTCCCCGATGACAGTTCGGAGGTTGGCGGCCATTGCGGCCTGCTTGCCGGGTTTCAAGACGTGGAAGACTCCGCGGACAAAGACATTGGCAGGCCCAAGGCGCTCCAACAGGGCCTCACCGGCACCTGCCCCCGAAGCATCCAGAACCATGAAGTCGGCATTTTGGACGCCTTCTGCTTCCTTGCTCGCCATCTCGATCGCTCCCTTGGAGACGTCGATCCCGAGAACCCGTGGAAACAGGCCGGCAAGCCAGCGGGTGTGGGTACCATTGCCGCACCCCACGTCAACTACCGGAAGAGCTGGATCAAAGTGGGCCGCAATCGCGTCGGTGTATTGTGCACGCTCTGCCGCCGAGTCCGAGTCCCAAAGCACGTCTCCGGAACGGCCAGTGGTGCGGATTCCGCGCCAGTACCCTTCCCACGCGGTGTCCGGATTTCTCGGTGCCCGGGAAGCGAGGCGCACTACTGTGGGGACAAGCAACATCTGGTCCCAAAGCTTCGACATGCGATTACTCTACAGACGCCGTGCGGGCGGGCGGAGCTGATCCGGTATCTCCGCGGCTGGAACCGGGTATCCGTAGAAGTAGCCTTGCCCGTAGAGGCAACCCATGGCCTCCAGCTGGGCCGCCTGCTCTGCGGTTTCGATGCCTTCCACGGTCGCGTTGAGCCCCGCAGCAAAAATCAGCTGCAGAATGGCGGAAACGAACTTTTGTTGCCGAGGGTCCGACTCCATGTCCTTGATGAGGGACTGATCGACCTTCACAGTGTCTGCCGGAAGCGACCTGAGGTAGCTGATGGACGAATAGCCGGTACCGAAGTCGTCAATCTGCAGCCCCACACCGAGCTCCCGGAGGCCGCTAAGGACCTGTTCCTGTCCGGTTTCACGCGACATCAACACGGTCTCGGTGATCTCCAAGATCAGACGCCGAGGATCCAGGCAATACCGGGCCAGGGTGTCCCGGATATCGTCCAGCAAGTCGGTTCGGAGCAGTTCGGCGGCAGAGAGATTGATGTGCAGGCAAAAGTCCGGCAGGTCCGGCTCGGTCTGGCTCCAGCGGCTCATTTGGGCGAGACCTTCATGCAGCACCCACCGTCCCAGCTCAAAGATCAAGCCGGTCTCTTCTGCGATGCCAATGAAACTGCCCGGCATGATGGTTCCGCGGACAGGGTGATGCCATCGGAGGAGGGCTTCTACGCCGATGACGCGGCTGGAAGCCAGCTCGACCACCGGCTGATACACCAGCGCCAGCTCTCCTCCGGCAACAGCGGTGCGCAGTTCGGCGGTTATACGCGACCGTTCCTGGACGGCGTCGAGCATTTCCGGGCGGAAGAGCTGGACATTGTTGCGGCCCCGCGCCTTTGCCTGGTACATGGCGATGTCGGCATCGCGCATCAGCGTTTCAGCCCGGTACCCCGGCGTGCCGATGCAAACGCCGATGCTGGCCATCGCCCAAACCGTCTCCATGCCGATAGACATGCTGTCCTGCAGATACTCCGATGCGCGGTGCGCAATTCGAAGGATCTCCTCTTCGGTAGCGGCGGCAATGAGGATGGCAAACTCATCCCCGCCCAGGCGGGCAACAGTATCGTGTGCCCTGACGGCCGAGCGGAGACGTTTGGCAACTTCCACCAGCACGGCGTCACCGGCGCTGTGGCCCAGGATGTCATTGATGGCCTTGAATGAGTCCAGATCCAGGAGCAACACGGCAGGGGCATTTCCGCCGTCCGTGCTGGAGAGGATCGCTCCCTGGATCCGCTCGGTAAGCAGCGTCCTGTTCGCAAGGCCCGTGAGGGCATCTGTTTTGGCCATCTGTTCCAGCTCAACCTGTGTTCGCCGCAACATGGCCGTGCGGGCGGCCACCCGCTGTTCCAGGTCCGCGTGAATGTGGCCCAGTTCCTCTGCGAGCAGGTTGACTCCGGTGATGACGGCATCAATGTCATCCCGATGCTTCGAAGGTTCAATGCGGGCGTCCAGATCCCCGGCAGCCAAGCGGACAACCCCGTCAACCAACAGCTGCAGGCGCGGGTCCTCGACGCTCTCCCTCGCGGTCACTTAATCCCTGCGGTCAAAAGCAAGTACATCCGGGGCTCACGCACCCGCATTAAGCCAGTCCAAAGCCTCGCTGCGCGATGTGAAAAAGCGGGTCGGGCAAGGCGGGACATGCACTCCGAGGAAGAAGTTCGCCAGGACCCGGTCTACAGGCGACGTACCTAGCAAAGCGATGCGCGAAGCGCCGCAGGGAATGGACCACACGCCCCGGGCCTCCCGGCTAACGGAAGCGACCGTGGCCATGTCCACCAGCATTGGATGCTGCTCCTGCTGGCAGAGCTCGTTGACTTTCGCCATGGCCGCCCGCGCATCCTCAACCTCAATGGCGACTCCGGGCCGCCAGCGCAGATGGAGATATCCGTCGACGGTCAAATCGACCGTGGCCTTTTCACCGTCCGCAGTATCCGGTATCACGATCACGTCCTCCCCCGACCAGGCCGCCGAACCAAGCTGCGCTGTCGCTAGTTAACAAGTAGCAATCGCCAACCCCGATAGCGTAGCTTCCCGAGCATTGGTCCTCAAGCCCTCGCGTTGACTCATAAAAAACCTCCGCGTAGCCGCATACGTTGCCTCATGGGAAAGGGTCCGGGAAGGGTGGCCGCGGAGATCCTTGAGGGATGGGATTGACGATGGGTGAACGCAAAGCCGTGACGAAGCACCTGGCCGAGTCCTACCGGGCCGGTGACCGGGCCAGGAAGGGGCGGATCCTGGATGAGCTTGTCGAGCTGACCGGCTGGCACCGGGACCATGCCCGGGCGGTTTTGCGGCATGCGCTCGATCCGCCGCGGCCACGGCCCGTCAGGCCGGGACGCGCCCCGGTGTATGGGGCCGACCTGCAGGACGGTCTCGTGCTGTGCTGGGCGGTGCTACGGGGCCCTGCGGGCAAGCTGCTGGCCCCCATGCTGCCGGATCTCGTGCCGATGCTGCGGGCAGAGAAGGTCCTGGACATTACCGACGGGCAGGCAGCGATGCTCGCCCGCATGAGTGCGGCGACCATTGACCGCCGGCTGGCCGGTCAGCGGGCGAAGCTCCTGCCGCATGGCCGGTCCCATACCAAGCCCGGATCTTTGCTGAAGTCCCAGATCCCGATCCGCACCTGGGCCCAGTGGGACAGCGCTGTGCCGGGTTTCGTCGAGATCGATCTGGTCGGCCACGAGGGCGGCGCCGCGTCCGGGCAGTACTGCTTCACCCTCACGGTCACCGATATCGCTACCGGGTGGACGGTGAACCGGTCCGTGCCGAACAAGGCACAGAAGCACGTCTTCGCGGCCCTGCGGCACGTCCTGGCGGTCTTCCCGTTTCCCGTCATCGGCATCGATTCGGACAACGGCAGTGAGTTCATCAACAACGAACTCTTCGAGTTCTGCCTCGAGCACCGCATCACCTTCACCCGGTCGCGCCCGAGCAACAAGAACGACGGCGCCCACGTCGAACAGAAGAACTGGTCCCGGGTCCGTGAGCTTGTCGGCTACCTGCGCTATGACACCGCCGCGGAACTGGAGCTGCTCAACGAGATCTGGGAGCTGGACCGGATCTTCACCAACTACCTGCTGCCCCAGCAAAAGCTCATCGCCAAGGTCCGCCACGGAGCCAAGGTCAGCAAAACCCACGACCGGGCGGCGACCCCGCACAGGCGCGCCGTAGCAGACCCCGCCGTGGCACGGATGCCCGTGATCCGCATGAACGCCCAATACAAGAAGATCAGGCCGGCCGCGCTCTCACGGCAGATACTGGCCCTCACCGGCCAGCTTGAAACCATCGCCACCGCCAAACAACCGGCACCGATCAAACCCGCTGTGAACGAACGATGGAACCACACCAGCCGGAGGTTTTCACATGAGGCAACGAATCAACCTTCCCGGAGGTATTGACGTGAGGCAACAGGGCCCTGCTCCTACGCATTGACCGATTTCGAACGGCCCGGGTCTCAACTGGGCCTTTTGTCCCGATCCCCCCGGCTCTACGTGGGTAGAATCGAGGCCTGAACACTGCCGGAACGCATCAGACGGAGAAACAATGTCAGCATGGCTCGAAGTCGGCCCTAACAACTACGTGTTGGAGACCGAAGGGTGCCTGCTCAACACAGGCCTCGTTGTAGGTACGGAACGAGCCATGGTGATCGACACCGGTTGCGGCCCCCGCCAAGGCCGGCAAATCCTCGCCGCAGTCCGCGAAAAGACCCAGCTGCCTCTCGTCGTCGTAAATACCCACGCCCACTACGACCACTACTTCGGTAACGCCGTTTTTGCCGACGACGGCGTCACGGAGTTTTGGGGGCACGTCAACTGTGCCGCGACCATCGACGACGACGGCGACCACCAGCGCCGCTTCGTCTCCGCCACCGAACCGGAGATGGCCGCGGGCAAGGGCGACGCCGTCGAACTCGTCATCCCCAACGCGATCGTCAAGGATCAGCCCGTCCTGGTGGACCTCGGCGGCCTCACAGCCACCCTGTTCTACCTGGGCCGCGGCCACACCGACGGCGACCTCCTGGTAGGCACGCCCAGCACCCTTTTCGCCGGTGACCTCGTGGAACAAGGCGCGCATCCCTCGTTCGAGGACTCCTACCCGGAAGATTGGGCAGACGTCCTGCGCCACATCTCGGCCCTGCGCCACCGCTACGAGTTCCTCATCCCCGGCCACGGCAAGCCCGCCAGCGACCAGTTCGTGAAGACCATGGCCAACACCATGTCCACAGCGGTACGGCAAGCAAGGCAGTCGATCCGGGACACGCCGTCGGACGCTACCAAGGCGATCCCGGTGCTTCCCTACGGACCCGAGCAATCACGCTGGTTCATCAAGCGGCTCCAGGAGACGACGCAAGCACACCACTAAGGGGTGTGATTGAAGGGTCAGCGCTGGGGAGGCGGGGTGCTCTTGAGCCGCGGTGCGCATGCTGCGCCTACGAGCAGGGCGAGTGCACCCAGTCCCAGCGGTAGTCCGCCCAGGGTGGCAAGGCTTCCGACTATCAGTGGTCCGCCTGCGTCGCCGAGTTCCCTGCCGAGCTCGGCGGAGCCCATGGTCCTGCCCATCCGGTCGTCGGGCGTGGTGTCGGCCAAATGGGCGAACGCGAGCGGCGTGGCTGTTCCGATCCCGGCCCCGATCAGCAGGGCGGCGACGAACAGGGTGATTGGTCCCGGGACGGTGGCTACGATTCCGATGCCCGCGGCGGTGAGCAGCAGCCCGGACCGCATCCCCACTGCATCGCTGATCCCTTGCAGGTCACGCCGCGTCCCTATCCATGGCGAGGTGATGGCCGAGGCGATGGCCAGCACGCTCACTGCGGCCGTCCCGGCGACGGGATCGAGTCCGTGCCGGATGGCCAGGGCCGGCAGGAACCCGATGGCAGCCCCAAGGGCGCCGGTGGATGCCGCCAGCACTGCCGTGGGCACGAGGAAGCGCCGTTCGGTGATCTGCCGGGCGAGGTCGAGGACGGTGTATCGGATGCGGGGAACCGGGTCGAACCGTGGCAGGCTCACCGCCACCCACGAGGCCGTGGCCGCTGCCAGGGCTGAAAGGGCCACAAAGAGCAGTGCAAAGCCCCCGACATGGATCAGGCCGGCTCCGAGGAGCGGGCCGATGATGTAGCCGAGGCTTTTCCAGGATCCGTAGCGGCCAAAGAATTTCCCCGAGTTCTTGCCGCCGGCCAGGCGTGCCACGGTGGCCGATGAGGCGGGTGAGAATGCCGCTGCTGCCGCGCCCTGGCCCAGACGGGCGAGGCCCAGCACGAGCGGGTCGGCGCCCCACAAACCCACGAGCGAGAAGGCAGCGAACGCCAGTAGGCCGCCGACGATGACCGGTTTGGGTCCTATCCGGTCGCTGAGGGCACCGAAGACGGGTTTGAGAAACACCTCGGCCAGGTCGTAAACGGCCAGCAGGATGCCCAGGTTCAGCAGGCTCAGGCCGATGTTCCCGCTCTGGGCTCCTATTCCTGAAGCAATGCTGTGGGCCCCGAATGCGGTCACGAATCCCGCTGCGTAGAGAGGCATTGTCGGCTTTTGGATCGGCAGGGCCGGGCTGGTGCGGCTCACTGGTGCACCTCCCGGTAGACAAGGTCTGAAAATTCTTCAAGGACCGCGGCGCACCGAGCAAGTTCGGTCTCCGCTTCATCGACCAGCCGGCTAGCGAAGACCGCCTTGGACCGATTGCTCCGGAACCACCGCCGAAGCCTCTCCAGGCTCTGCTCTTCTTCCTCCAGTTCGGCGAGGGTAAATTTGCGCTTCGCGATTTCCTTGGCGATTTCTTCGACGAATTTGCCGCAGTCCGCCGAGAACTCGGCCCACTCATCGGCCCTGGCCGCGTCGAAAAGCCTGCGAAGCTGGACGGCGTCCGCGTCGTCGGCGTTCGTCGTCAGCATGAGCAGCTCGCCGTCGCCGGCCCTGGCGAGTTCACGGGCCTTCTCGGCGCCCGCGCGGCACACCGGAACGTCCGGAGCGGTCCAGGCACCCTGTCCCACGGGAACCGCGCCGAAACGGCGAAGCTCCCTCCAGACGGCCACCCGGTGCCTGGAGGGTTGGGAGGGAACTTGGACGATCATCACAAGCCAAGACGGACTCGGTTCATTGGTCACAGGTGTAAGTGTAACGACTGTTACAGTCTCACGGTAGGGGAAGCGTCATCAGTGGGTGCCGGTTTCGTGGACGGCGTGGCCGGCGGGTTCGAGCTGGAAGGTGGAGTGTTCGACGTCGAAATGCCCGGTCAGGCAGTTCTGCAGCTGGTCAAGGATGAGCGGGGCGTGTCCGTCGTGGAAGCAGCTCTCGTCCAGGACGACATGCGCGGACAGGGCGGGAAGGTCCGAGGTGACTGTCCAGACGTGCAGGTCGTGGACGTCATGCACGTGCCCGGTTTCGAGGAGGTGTTCCCTGACCTGGGCCAGGTCAACACCTTCCGGCGCGCCTTCCAGGAGGATCCTCCCGGAGTCCCGCAGCAGCCCCCACGCGGCGTGCAGCATCAGGGCCACCACGATGAGCGACGCAATGGCATCGGCGCGGGTAAAACCGGTGGTCAGGACGACGAGCCCGGCCGCCGCCGTCGCAATGAATCCGTAGAGGTCGGTCAGGATGTGCTGGAAGGATCCCTCGACGTTCAGGCTGGACCGGTTGGCTTTGGCCAGCACCCACACCGCCACGAGGTTCACGATGATCCCGAAGATCGCGACCACCAGGACCGGTCCGCCCTCGACGGGCGGCGGATCAAGGAGGCGGTGGATGGCCTCCACGGCCACGAGAGCGCTGATGACCAGCAAGGTGATTCCGTTGGCGGCCGCGGAGAGGATTTCCGCGCGCTTGAATCCGAACGTCCAGATTCCCCGCGCCGGACGGGCCGCGAGGTTGATCGCCCACAGCGACGCGGCGATCGCCCCGGCGTCGGTCAGCATGTGCCCGGCGTCCGAGAGCAGCGCCAGTGAGCCGGAAACGACGGCGACAATCACCTCGACGATCATGAACCCGACAATCAGTACCAACGCGATGACCAGATAGCGACGGTCCGCGTTCGCTGCTATTGCGTGGCTGTGGCTGTGGCTGTGGCTGTGGTTGTGGCTGTGGCCGTGGGCGTGGTGCTTGGCTGGGTTGCCTGGCGCGTCGTGGTTGTGGGTGCTCATTGGCCTTTGGCCTCCTTGGCCGTGCGCTCGGGGTGAACGGCGACGGTGTGGCCGGTGTGGGTCAGCCCCAGGTCCAGCAGCATCCGTACATGCGCATCATCGAGCCGGTAGTACGCCATCCGGCCGCGCCTCGAAACGGAAACCACCCGGTGGGCGCGCAGCAGCCGCAACGCATGGCTGACCGCACTCTCGCTCATCGCCGTCGTCGCGGCAAGGTCGCACACGCACAGTTCTCCGCCTTCCAGCAGCGACGTCAACAGCCGCAAGCGCCCAGGGTCGCCGAGCAGGGAGAACACGTCGGCCAGTTCGGCAATGTCATGATCCGAGGGCAGGGCCGCGCGGACGATTTCGACCCTGTCGGGGTCGACAAGTTTCACGCCGCATTCGTCGACAGCTTCACGGGCAACCACGGGACCTCCAACATCTGAACAGGTATTCAGATGTCAGTATAGGGGACACGGTTCCAGGGGTTGGCAGCTGGGAACTTCGTAACAGTTATCCTCCTTGTTGCCCGAGCGAAACAATCGCGGCGTACGCTCCCCACATGGGGAACAAGATGATTGGGCTGTCGGCTCGTGAATCGAAGCGGGAAATTCGAAAGCAGCGCCTTCAGGTGCTTGCATACGTGGGGTTGGCGATCCTCGCTGTGGCGACCGTCGCCGTCGTCGTACTAGCGCTCCGACGCTAGGGGTTTGGGCAGCGGCGTTAACGCGAACAGGCAGTAAGTGCCCTCTGGGAGCGATTTTGGGGGCATTTACTGCCTGTTCGCGTCGTTACTCGTTTCCACTACTTGCCCGCTGCGGGCACCCGACTGCTCACCACTCGAAAATTACTTGATTGAATCTTTAACCAATCTTCGAGAAAAGCTAGCGGGAACCTTGCGGCTTCCTAAAAATCCTGCCGGAAAGTAGAGGTCATCGGACAGCAAAGCCCCGGTCACACGGGCTTCAAGAAACGGAAAACATCATGGGTCTCAACCTGAAAACCACCACCGGCAAAGTCATCGCATCCCTGGCCCTGGTCGGCACTGCTGCCGGCGTGGCAGGACTGGGAACCTACGGTGCCTTCACCTCCAGCACCTCCGCCAGCAACACCGTCGCCTCCGGCATCGTCAACATCGCCCTCGGCGCAACCGGCACCACCAACCGCCTCAGCGTCGCCGCCTCCGGCCTGGTCCCCGGCGACACCGTCCAGCGCGTCGCCACCCTCAGCAACGCCACCGGAAACCAGAACCTCTCCGCGATCACCCTGACCACCGCGGCCTCCCCGACCTCCCTGCTGGACACCAACACCACCATGGGCCTGCAGGTCGCCGTCGATGACTGCTCCACCGCCTGGACCGAAGCCGGCACCGCCCCCGCCTACACCTACACCTGCTCCGGCACCACCACCTCGGTACTGGCTTCCCGCCCCGTGATCGGAGCCAACGTCGCCCTGGCCAACCTGACCTCCATCACCGCCGGCCACACCGACAACCTCCGCGTCACCCTGACCCTGCCCTCCACCGCAGACAACACCCTCCAGAACCAGAGCAGCACCATCGCCTTCAACTTCACCGGCACCCAGCGCACCGCCACCAACCAGTAACACCCCCCACCCCAGCCAGCCCTCCGCCGTCGAGCCCCCCTGAAAACGACGGCGGAGGGCCTCCCCGTCGAAACCCCATCACGAACAGGCAGCAGATGCCCTCTCGAAGCGATTTTGAGGGCATCTGCTGCCTGTTCGCGCGTCAGGAAGCCGGTGCGGAAGCCGGTGGGGTGAGGATTTGGGCCGGGGTCAATCTTGCCCAGGGGGAGTCCGGGGCGCCTTGGACTGCGGCTTCCGGACTGTCGCCCTGAGTCCACCACTTGGCCTCGAATGCGGATCCTTCGAAGAGAATGCGGTCGCCCTTGTGATAGATGGTCTCCGGAACCCATGCCGGGAAGGTCCCCGCAGGCACCGTCCCCTTGGGGCTCGGCCTGTCCCCGGGCAGCACCGGACCCACGAGCTTCCACGGAGTGGCACCGCCCTGCAGGACCGGGTTGTCCGGAACGTCAGCACGGGTCCACCATTTCGCCTCGTACACGCTGCCGTGCCAGACCACCCTGTCAGCCGCCGTATAAGCGGCGTAAGTGCTCCATACCGGATAGGGGCTCGTTGCCGGGTCATCGGTGGGGGTGGCGGTTGCACTACTTGAGGCAGTGACCGTAGGCGATGGAGTAATAGTCGGCGTAGGCAGTGCCACGTCATGGGCAAGCGTGGTCGAGAACAGCTGGGAACCCTGAACCACCCCGCTGCAGCTGTCCGAGACCTTGGTCAAATCCGGGTAGTTGGGGCTGCAGGTCCTGTCCCTGTTCATGGACCACATTGACAACCTGCCAAGGCCCTTGTCCTTGACAAAACTGTTCATGGTGGCGCCGTCATCGAGGGTGAATATTTCGCCGGCGATATCGTTCTGGCCCACCATGACGGTCAAGCCAAGTTTGCGCCAGAGGGTTTCGCTGCCAAAGTCAGTTCCGGCGTTGCGGTAGAGGGCGGCCAGCTGATCGTGGGCGGCATCCGCGGCTGACTCCGAGGCCCGGGACATGCTCCAAGCTGCAGGCTTACTGGCGCCGAAATCCATCGTCATGATGTTTACACCCTCCAGATCGACCCCGCCGGACAGGGTATGCGCCACGATGGCCTGGCCTTGGCTTGTGAGGCCGTTCGGGTCGGCGGCAAGGGTCAGCCAGACGGCGAGGGACTTGCCGCTGGCTTTGCGTTCCTTCTGGAGGGCGGCAATGGCTTGGGCCCGTCGGTCGGCAGCGGCCATGTCGCCCAAGGCGACGCCTTCGACGTCGAGATCTACCGTCGCGACGTCGTAGCGGTCCACGACCTGCCGGTAGGCGTCAGTCAGGGCCTTTGTGTCTTTGCAGGAAACTGCGAGTTCGTTGTTGTTCATCCCGCCGAAGGAAACCGCGGTTGCCCCGCCAAGCTGGCGGAGCCGGGCGATCCTCCGGTCCAGATCGAGGTCCGAAGCTGCCTGGTCGGGGCTGTACGCCGCACCCCAGGACGGGGCGCAGTCCTGCTTCGGATCGGCGACGACGAAGGAGAGCACCACGGCTTTCGCGCTGGGCACGGCTGGATCTTCGAACGCGAACCGGGGCGTCGCCGTCACGTCCACGTAGCCGGAGAACACCGAAGGCATGGATGCTGCGGCACTGACATCCTGGACGTTGCGGAGGCCGAGGTAGCCGGCGGTGACCGCCGCGACCACGATGACGCAAAGGATGCCCAAACGCAGGACGGACAGCCGTCGGCCGGGAAAGCGCTTAGACACAGAGATACCCCTAGAACTTGTGAATAGGACTTCACGGATGTCTGGGAAAGATCTCACTCCCCGGGAAGCGCCGCATCTTGCGTAGCATTTCCATGAGTTCTGTCGGAACTCCGCGTTGTTCGCCTATCATAGGGGCGCACTGGAGTGCGGTCCGTTACATTACGCCCGCATTGTGCCGCGCGCCCGCTGGGGGTGCACGGACAGCGAATGGGGATTCATGTCGGATCAGATCGTGCTGCTTCGCCCCGATGAACAGGGAACGGCGGACGGGCAGTCTTCAAAAGCCCGAAAGCGTCAGTGGGGCGCGGAAAAACGCTCTGAACCGCTCTCGATCGTCCATCCTGCGCCATCGCGGCGGAAAATAGTCCTCGGCCGCATCGCCGTCCTCACCACCGTGCTCGCCTGGGTCGGCTATGTGGTCACGACGGTGCTCAAGCAGCTGGTGGACAACCCCGGCGCTGGATTCCGCTTCGGCGCAGAAACCCTCTCCTACTTGGTAGTGGTGTCCTTCCTGACGTTCTCGGCGTTGATGTACCTCACCGCCCGCCAAGGCGCCCTGACCCGCTTTCGGGCCCACCGGCGTGTTCCACGAGGGGAACTGGACCGGCACTTCTTCGACTACTCCGAGGGCATCACCGTGCTGATTCCTTCCTACGCGGAAGAGCCGGAAGTGGTCCGTGGGACCATGTGGTCCGCGGTCCTGCAGGAATTCCCGGACCTGAGTGTTGTGCTGCTTCTCGATGACCCACCCTTCCCGGAAGACCCCGACGTGCTCCGGCGCCTGGAAGCCACGCGCGCGCTCGCAGGCCAGATCACGGAAACACTCCAGGAACCGGCGGCGAGGGTCAACGCCGCCTACGCGAGGTACCGCCGTCGTCGTGATCAAGAACCTGAACTAGACCCCGGCACCGAGGTTGAGCGGCTCATCGCCGAATACCAATACGCCGCCGAATGGCTCGAAGCCATGGCCGAGACCGAGTCCGTCGGGGACCACGTGGATGAGTTCTTCGTGGATCTGGTCCTCATGGGCCTGGCCCGGGAACTACGTCTGGTGATCCTGGCCCTGACGGCCGCCAACGCCCAGCGGACCTCTCCCGGGCCGGAACGCATCGCTGAACTGTACGCACGGCTGACCTGGATCTTCAACGCCCGGGTGTCAACGTTCGAGCGGAAGCGGTTCGCGAGCCTCTCCCACGAGGCCAACAAGGCCATGAACCTGAACGCCTACCTCTCACTCATGGGCGGGACCTGGCACCCGGAACAGACCGCGGACGGGACCGTCTTGCGGCCCGCAGGGGTCGCTGGGCCGGCAGGGGTCGCTGGGCCGGCAGGGGTCGCTGGGCCGGCAGGGGTCGACGACGGCGACGCGCTCTCGATCCCGGACACCACCTACGTCCTGACCCTGGATGCGGACTCGATGCTGCTGCGCGACTACTGCCTCCGCTTGGTTCATCTCCTCGAATCCCCGGGAAATGAGCAGGTAGCCGTCACCCAGACCCCGTATTCCTCCTTCCGCGGCGCCCCGACCCGGATCGAGCGCATCGCCGGGGCCACCACAGACATCCAGCACATCCAGCACCAGGGCATGACCCAATACGGCGCCACCTTCTGGGTGGGCGCGAACGCCGTGATCCGCAAACGCGCCCTGGAGGACATCGTAGAGATCTCCACTGTGGGCGGCTTCGAGGTCAGAACCTACATCCAGGACCGCACTGTCATCGAAGACACCGAGTCCAGCGTGGACCTCGGTAAGCATGGCTGGACCTTGGCCAACTACCCCGAACGGCTCAGCTACAGCGCCACCCCGCCGGACTTCGGATCGCTCGTGGTGCAGCGACGGCGCTGGGCCAACGGCGGCCTGCTGATCCTGCCCAAACTCTGGGAACAGATCCGCAAGCGCCGAGGCCAAGCCAGGCCGGTCCTCTTCCGCGAAATCCTGCTGCGGGTCAACTACATGGCCTCCATCACCTGGGCCAGTTTCGGGTTGCTGTTCCTCCTCGCATACCCCTACGACAGCCGTCTCCTCAGCCCCTTGGTCTTCCTTGCGGCCCTGCCCTACTTCCTGGCCATGGGAAGCGACCTGCGGGACTGCGGCCACAGGTTCAGCGACATCTTCCGGATCTACGGATTCAACCTCGTTCTCCTGCCGGTCAATCTCGCCGGCGTCCTGAAGTCCCTCCAGCAAGCGCTCACGGGAGACAAGATCCCGTTCGTCCGGACCCCGAAGGTCAAAGACCGTACCGCCGCGCCGGCCCTCTACGTCCTCGCTCCGTACCTGATCGTTGCGTTCTCCCTGCTGACCGTCTGGCGCAACTGGGAACTCGGAAACTGGGGCAACGCCGCCTTCGCCGCCTTCAACGCCGTGATGGCCGCCGGTGCTATCCGGGCCTACATCGGACTGGCCAACTCCGGAGTGGACATGTACCTTGGCGTGCTGAACTGGCTATACGTCGAGCCCAAAAAGCCGAAAGCACTGCCCCCGGCCATCGTTCCCAAAACTCCGGAACAGGTCGACTGGGAGTCGCTGCTCTACCACGGTGACCGCCGCCTGAACCGCGACCTCCGGGGCAAGAACGACCGCCGGAAACGGGCCGGATCGGCGTAGGGCTACGCTGGCCTTGGGCGTCGGAGTTCCGGCTCCGCAAGGGCATTCGGAGAGGGCACAATGAATCCACTGGCAGTGGTCTTGGGATCCACCGGGTATATCGGGGGACGCCTCGTCCCGCGCCTGCTCGAGGCCGGGTACGACGTCCGGGTCCTTGTACGGCACACGAACAAGCTCGACGACGTCCCCTGGGCAGACCGCGTGGACGTGATGATCGGCGACCTCGAGGATGTCGACTCCCTGCGGCAGGCGTTTGCCGGGGCCGGCGTCATCTACTACCTGGTGCACTCGATGGGCCATTCGGGCCATCGGTCTTTCGAACAGACAGAAAGGCTCTGCGCCGGCAACGTCGCACGCGCGGCGGCCGACGCCCGGGCTGGACGGATCATTTACCTGGGTGGATTGCACCCGGAAGGAACTGAGCTCAGCCGGCACCTCCGGTCCCGCAAGGAAGTGGGCGACATTTTCCTAGCGGAACCGCACGTGCCTGCGATCGTGCTTCAGGCCGGCGTCGTGATCGGTTCCGGTTCGGCGTCGTTCGAAATGATCCGGCAACTGACCGAGGTGCTGCCCGTCATGGTGGCTCCGCGATGGGTACGGAACAAGGTCCAGCCGATCGCGATCCGCGACGTGCTGTATTACCTCGTCGCAGCAGCTGGACTCCCGGCCTCGCTCAACCGCACCTTCGACGTCGGCGGCCCGGATGTCCTCCGGTACGACGAGATGATGAACGGCTACGCCGCGGAAGCGGGCCTGCGGCGCCGGCCGGTGATTTCCTTGCCCGTCCTGACTCCATGGTTGGCATCCCAGTGGGTCAACCTCGTCACCCCCATACCGCGTTCCTTGGCAGTGCCCCTGATCGGATCCCTCCAGCAAAACTGCGTGGTCGGGGAGCAGGATATCCATGAATATATAGATCCGCCCGAAGCCGGACTGCTTGGATACCGGGAAGCCCTTCGCCTGGCCCTGGCGCGCGAGGCCGCCGGAGAAGTGGAAACCAGTTGGCAGAACTCCTCCGTTCGCGGTGCCCCGAGCGATCCGCTTCCCACTGACCCGCAATGGGCCGGACACCTGGTGTACCAGGACAACCAGGAGCAGCTCACCACAGCCACCCGGCAACAACTGTGGCAGGTCATAGAAGGCATCGGCGGAGACAACGGCTGGTACTCGTTTCCCTTGGCTTGGTCCGTGCGCGGCTGGATGGACAAGCTCGTGGGTGGAGTCGGGCTTCGCCGCGGGCGGCTCAATCCGACCCGGCTGAATACGGGGGACGCGCTGGATTTCTGGCGCGTGGAGCAGATCGACCGCGGCTCACTCTTGCGCCTCCGCGCGGAAATGAAGGTACCCGGGCGGGCCTGGCTGGAAATGCGGGCGGAGGAGACCGAAGGCGGAGCCCGCTACCGGCAACGGGCTATCTTCTTCCCCAAAGGCTTGGGTGGACGGTTGTACTGGCTGGCGGTGCTGCCCTTCCATGGCGTCATCTTCAAGGGCATGGCCAACCGCATCACGGCCGCAGCGGCGTCGATGGCGGACGACGACGATCCCGCGTTGCCTTAGCGGCCTTGCCTTAAATATCGACAAGTGTGAATATTTACGTGTGTCTATGCATTTGGAGTTAACGCCCGTCGAGACGGTGGCGTGTTGTTCGCCGCTGTCCAGGGAGCCCTTGTCGGAGTCCGAAGCCGAAGGGATCGTGCCGTTGCTGAAGGCACTGGGCGATCCAGTGCGGCTGCGGCTGATGTCCCTCGTGGCGTCCCACGAGGGCGGCGAAGCCTGCGTGTGCGACCTCAACGACGCCTTCGAGCTGTCACAGCCGACCATCAGCCACCACCTGAAGGTCCTGCACGAAGCGGGCCTCCTCGAACGCGAAAAGCGCGGCGTCTGGGTTTATTACCGCGCCCGCACCGACGCCCTGTCCGGACTGGCGGCCCTGATCGGTGGACAGGGCCAATGAGCGTGCTGACACGCCGGGCCGTGGCTGAGTTCGCCGGCACCGCCTTCCTGGTCATGGCCGTGGTGGGCTCAGGGGTCATGGCCTCGCGACTTTCCCCGAACGACGTCGGACTGCAGCTTCTGCAGAACAGCGTCGCCACCGGCGCCGCCCTCGTCGCGTTGATCCTTGCATTGCAGCCGGTCTCGGCATCCTTCAACCCTGTGGTCACTTTGGTGGAACGGGCCCTGGGAATCCTTGATACGCCCACCGCGTTGGCACTGGTCGCCGCCCAGTTCGCTGGAGGCCTGGCCGGAACCGTGCTCGCCAACCTGATGTTCGGCCTCGACGCCGTGACGCTCTCCACGCATCAACGTGCCGGGGGAGGACTGTGGCTCGGCGAAGTAGTCGCCACCATCGGGCTGCTCCTGGTCATCTTCGGCACCATCCGCTCCGGGCGGTCCGAGCGGGTTGCCTTTGCCGTCGGCGGTTTCATCACGGCCGCCTACTGGTTCACCAGCTCCACGAGTTTCGCGAACCCCGCCGTGACCGCAGCCCGGACCATCACAGACACCTTCGCGGGCATCGCCCCGGCCTCCGCTCCGGCGTTCATCCTCGCCCAGTTGCTGGGTGGCGCCGCCGGGTTCCTCCTGATCCGCGCCCTGTACCCGCGCGTTCCCGCGCCCTTGGCCGCTTCTGCGCCTTTGCCGGCTCCCGCGCCCGGCCCCGAATCCGATCGAAAGGTCCTCTCATGAGCATTGAATCCGTCAGGAAACCCTCCGTCCTCTTCGTCTGTGTCCACAACGCCGGCCGTTCCCAGATGGCTGCCGCCTTCCTCACGACCCTTGGGGAAGGCCGGATCGAGGTCCGCTCCGCGGGCTCCCAGCCGGCAGACAGGGTCAACCCGGCCGCCGTCGAAGCCATGGCCGAACTCGGAATCGACATGTCCGCCGAAATCCCCAAGATCCTCACCACGGAGGCCGTAAAGGAATCGGATGTCGTCATCACCATGGGATGCGGCGACGAATGCCCGTACTTCCCGGGCAAGCGCTACGAGGATTGGGTCCTCGAAGATCCGGCCGGCCAGGGCCTGGACGCCGTCCGCCCCATCCGGGACGAGATCAAGAGCCGCATCGAAGGCCTGATCGAGTCCCTCAACGCCGCCGCGTAAGGACACATTCTGCTGGATCACCGCCGAGGTATCGGAGGAGAATCCGCGTGTTTCCGGGGGATAAGGTCCGGGCGACCCCGAGTGATCCAGCAGAATCCGTCGCGCCGCCACTCGCGCCGCCACTTCCGCCGTCGCTGCGACAAAACCGGGCCCAAACCCAGAACCAAAATCCCAGCCAAAACTGCCCGGCACGGCCCGCATGTCAGGTTTGGGGCCCTCGCCACCTAGACTTGCTGGTTGAAGCAATCTAAACGAGAGCCGCGGTGCACAACGCCGCGAGTCTTAGGGGACAAGACCATGCCGGATTCTTTGGACAACGAAGCCAGCGCCGCTGCATCGAACGAAGGGCAGCCCGACCTTCGTCGACGCCGCGATCGCCGTCGCGCCGAGGGTGACCCCTGGACAGGAACTATGCCGATCATTACCCCGAACGATTCCGACGCACCCGCATCCACGTCTGCCCCGCTCCAAAGCAGATCCTGGGCCGAAGCGGCAGCAGCCGCCGACGCGTCCGCCGGAACGGTAACGGACCACGCGGAAACAGGCCGCGAAGGCTCGACCAGCGGTGACGCGAGCCGTGAGGAACCACGCCGTGAGATCCCGACGGCGGCAGCACCGGCGTCGGGCGCTGCTTCCCCGGCTGCCGCACGAGCCGGGCGCGCCGCAGCCGCGAACGCTCCCATCTCCGACTTCATCTCCTCCCCGGGTTCCTTTGTGCGGGAACAGAAGCCGCGGCCCATCGGCGGCTTCCGCGGCATGCTCTACCGGCTGACCGGCGGCGCCTGGAACCTCGGGCCCAGCGCCAAGCAGCGCGAAGAGGACGAACTGGCGCGGCGCATTTCCCGCCAACTCCAAGGCAGCTACAACACGGCCGTCCTGAGCCTCAAGGGCGGGATCGGCAAGACCTCCACCACGGTGGGCGTCGGCCTTACCTTGGCGGAATTCCGCGGCGACCCGCCCTGCGCCATCGACGCCAACCCTGATTCCGGCGACCTCGTGGAGCGCGCCTTGGGCGAGGGCATCTACCAGAAGGCCACGCCGCGCACCATCACGGACCTGCTCAAAAACGTCGACAACGTCGATTCGCTCACGGCGCTGGCCCGGTACATGCACCATGCCGGCCGACTGCACCTGATCGCCGGCGAGCAGGACCCGGAAGTTTCGGATTCACTGACCGCCGAGGAATACCTGCGGATCCGCCAGCTGATCTCGGGCTACTATTCCATCGCGCTGACCGACTGCGGGACCGGCGTCACGCACAATGCGATGAGCGGCATCCTGCAATCGGCCGACAACCTCATCATCGCCGCCGGCTATGCCGTGAGCGGTGCCAAGCGTGCCCGCAGCACCCTTCAATGGCTCGCGAGCCACGGCTATGAGGAACTCGCCCGCAACGCGATCGTGGTCATCACGGACAAGGACGAGGTGTCGTCCCGCGTGGACAAGGACGCCATCGAGGAACACCTCGCCGGGATCTGCCGCCAGTTGATTGCCGTGCCGCACGACAGGGGAGTGGCCGACGGCGACCTGGTCACCCTGGACGTCCTGCGCCCCGACACCCGCCGCGCGTACAAGGAGATCGCGGCCGCGATCGTGGACGGGTACGTGTAGCGCCTCCGCTTTGGCGGCCCCCGCCCAACTAGCTCGCATTAGATGTCGTTTAGACGGCTCATAACGACATTAACTGCCAGTCAGTTGGGGTGGGGCTACTTGGGTGTTTCCTAGAGTGACGCTGTGGACACTCTATTCATTACTTGGTTTTACGCGGGCAAGAGCGGGTTATTACTCGACTACTACGCGGATTGCAAATTGTCGCTTCCGTCGGGATTTCCCTAGAGTTGCACCTGGACGTCATTCGCTTTGCGGGGCGACCTCGCCATGACCGGGAACTGGGCCCGGGCATGGTGCACCCAATTCCGTGCCTTCATGACACCCAGCTGCGCCCGTTTCTGAACCCGAGGCCAGCACCCAGGAGCCTCCTTGATTCCCAAAAAACTTGCCTTGATGTTTGCTGCCGTGCTTCTCCTCGGACTGACGGGTGCCACTGGCGCCCGCCCCTCCGCCAACACAGCGCCCGACGCCGCCCCCGCACCCATCGCGAACGCCGCACCCGCCGCTGAGGTGGCCCCGCTCGCGACGCCGGCTCCAGCACCTCCCGCCGTTCCGCAGCCTGCCGCCGCACCCGCGCCCGCCGTCGTACCCCAGGCTGCAGCCGTACCCCAAGCCGCCGCCGTACCCCAGGATGCTCAGGGCGGCTCCGTGAAGGTGCTCGACACCACCGCCGCCATCACAGACCCCAACTGGTTCCGCCAGGCCTACGCCGAGGGCTTCCGTCTCTACGTGATGCACTCCACCGCCTGGGGCACGTGCACTCCGTGGCAACAGACCCAAGCCCAATTGAAGATGGCGCTCGACGCCGGCCTCAAGATCGCGGTGTACACGCGTGACGCGTCGTGCTGGCAGAACGGGATCAAAGCCGCCGGCCCGTACACGTCCCAACTGCAGTTCTTCGCCCTGGACATCGAGCCCGGTGGATCCTTGGTAACACGGGCCATGGTGGATGGCGTGCGGAGCCTGGGCGTGCGGCCCGTGATCTACAGCGGCAGCGGCATGTGGCCAGGCCTGATGGGCAACAGCACCGCATTCTCGGACGTGCCACTCTGGGATACCGACACGAGCAACCTCAACTACTCCAGCTGGACCGCGAACTACCTGACGCCGGCACCTGTGCAGTACGGCGGCTGGAACACGGCAAGCACCATGCGCGTGGGGATCCAGCAGAAGTTCGAACACACCCTGAACGGGATCAACGTTGACCTGAACTCGTTCAACGCGAGCTTCCTGAAGTAGTCACGAAAGTAGTGTCCTAGGGCAATAGTCCTAGGATGAAAGGGATGACCACCACCAGCACCCTTCAGCCCTTCAATCTCCGCAGCATTGCCTTGCCCGCCTTTGGGCCCGCCCTGCTGTTCTGTATCGGCGAAGGCGCGGTGCTTCCGGTGGTGGCATTGTCCGCTCGCGACCTCGGTGCTTCCGTGGCCGTTTCCGCGTTGGTGGTCACCCTGATCGGGCTGGGGTCCTGGTTCTTCAACCTGCCCGCTTCGCTCATCACCATCAAGTTCGGCGAACGATGGGCCATCGTCGCCGCGGGCGCCGCCGGAGCGTTGGCCTTGTTGGCGGCCGGATTCGCGCCGCTCCTTGCGCACAACGGCATCTGGCTGCTCGCCGCGGCGATGACCGTCGTCGGGATGTCCACGAGCGTCTTCAACCTTGCGCGACAGAAGTACCTCACGGAAGCCGTCCCGGTCATCTACCGGGCACGCGCCCTCTCGACGTTGGGCGGCGTGACCCGGATCGGCGTGTTCATCGGCCCGTTCGTCGGCGCGGCCGTGATGCAGTTCGCCGGCATCAGCGGCGCGTATTGGGTTGGCGTGGCGGGCATGGCGGCAGCCGCGGTGCTGTCCCTCACCATCCCGGACCTTGTGTTGCCGGACGACGTCGACGGCGGGCGGAAGGGTCCCGAGCCCACCCTCCGTGGCGTCGCGGTTTCGCACGCGGGCGTGTTCCTGACGGTCGGTACCGGAATCCTGCTGCTCAGCGCGCTGCGGGCCTCACGCCAGGTGGTCATCCCTTTGTGGGCGGACCACTTGGGATTGGACGCCACACACGCGTCACTGATTTACGGCTTGTCCGGCGCGATCGACATGCTGGTGTTCTATCCGGCCGGCAAGCTCATGGACCGCAAGGGGCGCATGTGGGTCGCGGTACCGTCCACCCTCATCATGGGCGCGGCGTTGTTCCTGATGCCGTCGTCCGCCGAGTTTGTTGGACTGTTGCTGGCCTCGCTGCTGATCGGCTTCGGCAACGGCATCAGCTCAGGACTCATCATGACTCTCGGCGCCGACTTTTCCCCGGAGAAGGGTCGAGGGCAATTCCTCGGCTTGTGGAGGTTCATCTCCGACGCCGGTGCCACAGGCGGGCCCGTTCTGCTCTCGGCACTGACGGCTGCAATATCGCTCGCGGCGGGCGTCTGGGCCACGGGCTTCCTCGGCGTGGCCGCCGCGGCGGTGTTCAGCGTCGCGCTCCCGAAACTCAAGCACCGCAGGAACTACTGATCCCCACCGCCTCGCCGGCGTGGGCCCCACTGGCTCGCCGCTGTGGGCCCAAATGACTCGCCGGTGTGGGCCCAACTGGCTCGCCGGTGTCGGCCCAACTGGCTCGCATTAGATGTCGTTTTGGGCCCTGAAAACGACGTTAACTGCGAGCTAGTTGGGTATGCAGCTCCCAGACTCCGGTCAGGTGCCTCCGGTATGGTGGATTGGATGTTCTCAGTCATCGCGCCTCCGCATCGTGCCCCCACTGCGAATCCGACTGCTGGGAAACCCGTCACGGACAACGCACCGCCGCTACGTTCCGGGGCGGAGAATCGCCTGCCAAAGAGCGAACCAAAGCAGTCCCGGCCTGATCTCGCTACGCTGACCGCACTGCGTTTTGTTGCGGCTCTGTGGGTGGTGTTCTTCCACCTTCAGGCCATGCAGCACACCTTCCTCGCCCCCGTCTATGAGCTGCTCCGGCCCATCATTGCCAATGGCGACCTGGGCGTGGACGTGTTCTTTGTGCTCAGCGGCTTCATCATCACCTACACCTACCTGGACCGGTTGGGCCCGCGCTTCCGCTGGCGGGTTGCAGCGGACTTTGTCTGGGCCCGGTTCGCCCGCATGTGGCCCGCGTTCGCCCTGGTGGTGGGCGTGTTGGGCCTGTGGTTCGTATATGGGACGGCGCAGGAATCCGTGCGCGAATGGTCCCTCCAGACCCAGGCTCCGGACCTGTCTCCGTGGGGGCTGGCCAAGCAGCTGCTGATGATGCATCTCTGGTTCCAACCCGGTACCGACGGCGCCAGCTGGTTCGGTCCGGGATGGACGGTGAGTGCCGAGTGGCTGGCCTACTTGGCGTTTCCGCTGCTGGCGCTGGTCCTGTTCCGGCTGCGCCGGCTGCATCCGCTCGCGGCGCTGGCCGGCTCCGTGCTCGTTCTCCTGCCGACAGCCATCTGGGGTCCCGACCTGCCAATCGCCACGGATGAGGACCAGCCGTACCAATGGCTGCTGCGGATCGCGTGCTGCTTCATTGCGGGCGCTTTCGCTTGCATCGCAGCTCGGAACGCTGATCGCATGAAGTTCAATCCCGCCTTGGCCGGTCCCGGCGCCCTGCTGACCGGGACCGTCGTCGTGATCTTCCTGGCCACGGCCGGGAAACCCGGCCCGGGGCGGCTGGCCGTGCTTGCCTTCCCGCTGCTCATTGCGTTGCTTAGCCTGACCCGCGGCTGGCTCCGCTCGGCGTTGTCGGCGCGGTGGCTGCAATATGGCGGCCACAGTTCCTACAGCCTGTACTTGGTCCACATGTTCTTCATCTACCTCTTCTACTGGCTCATCAAGGACTGGCCGCATGGGGCCGGCCCGGTGGCGGAGAACTTGCTCGGGGCGGCGTGCCTGCTCGGGATTGCCTTGGCCACCCATCTGCTGTTCAAGTACGTCGAGGAACCGGCCCGGCTCCGGCTGCGCGCAATGGTGCCGACGGCGGGGGCCGCGAGGGCGGCTAGGGCGACTGCCGCCGTCGGGCACTCAAGCCGTGGCAGCGGCCGTCCGTGAACCTCAGCCGAGTGAATTGAGGAACGCGGTGGTATCCGCTGCCAGTTGTTCCGGGCACTCCCACAAGACCAGGTGCCCTACTCCGGGATAAACCTTCAATGCGGCTCCGGGTATTCGCGCCGCCAAGGCTTCCTGGTGCCTTCGAGGCAGAACGCCATCATGTGCGCCCCACACGATCAAGGTGGGCGCGAGAATGGTTCCGGACTCCGTGGGCGGAGTTGCCGTTCGCAAGCCATGGAGGATGAGCTTCCACGCATGCGCGGGCATCCTGACTCCGTCACGCACCCGGTCCTCGATATACCAGGCAGGAATCGCATGTAGTAGTGGGAACCATGCAAGGGAATTCCGTACCCAGATCTCGTCGACCGGGTCTTGGAGACTGGCGACTTCCTCGGCGAAAGCAGTCCGACCCCGAAGGCTGAGGGGAGAGCCCACCAGCACGAGGGCCGCGACGCGATCGGGGTACCCGATGGCTAGCTGCTGGGCCACGTAGCCGCCGCTGGAGGAACCAAGGACGAACGCCCTCTCGACACCGAGAGCATCCAGGATGGCTGCGGCGTCCTCGGCCTGTTCCGCCAACGAATAGCCGAGCTCCGGCTTCTCGGCGTCTCCCTGCCCGCGGAGGTCGGGCGCGTAGACCCTGAAGTCCGTCAGCAGAGGTACAAGGCGGTCAAAGCTACGGCGGGATTCACCCCAGGCGTGCAACAGCAACAGCGGCTTCGCATCGGCGTCGCCCTGGACGAGGCACGGTATCCGTATGCCCGTGGTGAGCCTGAGATCCAGGACTTCGGCGCCCATAGCATCAGGTTACGCCTCGCCGCGCGGCACTAAGGTGACTGCCGCCGTCGGGCATTCACGCTCACCGGGCCGAGCCTCCAGATACGACCACCTTTGGCCCGGCTGCCTCCTACGAATCCGTGGAAATACGGGGACTCCGGACTGGAAGGTTGTTCAAAAGTGGTCAAATGTTGAGCCGCCCAGCGATCCCGGAATCGTTGACACCTGCGAGGCATTGGCGTTCGATGATCGCAGGGGGAACTGTCTCGGCGGGGAGGGAACAGTTCATGCGGGCAATCCGGAATGCGAAACCTGTATCCATCGTGGCGGGCAGCACCCTGATCCTTGAGGGCTGTGTCGGAATGTGGCTGGCCGCCACAGCACCCGCCGGACCGGGGAATGACAAGATCGTTCTGCTTTCCTTCTTCTATGGCGCCGTTGCCCTGATCTGGGGCGTCGTCATCCTGTCCTGGCGCTTCTGGTCCAAGCCGATGGTCCTGATGCGAAGGCAAGTAGTGGATGTCCTTCCAGCAATCCTGCCTCTGGCCGTGGTTTCGTTGCCCTTGTTATCGGGGCGTGGATTCTCCGATCCCGCCAACCCGTCCTTGTGGATGGGCGGCCTGCTGCTGGCATCGGCTGCCATTTCAGTAGTGCCTGCGGAGAAGGCGGCGCTCTTGGAGATCCCGCCACTACGCCCGGGACACTTCCTTGATTGGCTTAGATGGCAGAACTTCGGTGCCAGCTCGCTGTGGGTGTCGGGTTTCTTTACCGCGACGTACTTTTTCGATTCACGCCGGCTTGATGCCTTCACGCCACTGATCATCATGCTGGCCCTCGCTCAAGCGACCGTGAGCGTTTGGCGCATTATCGAACAGCGACAATTTTCCAAGGTCGCGGTGCGCCTTTCCAACCTGCAGATCAACTGAAAACCTTTATCGGGCAGAAGTGCGCAGCGCACCGAGTCTCTAGACCCGGTCGTGCAGGAAGCCGCGTGCGCCACTAAGGTGACTGCCGCCGTCGGGCATTCAGACCGAAAAGCCAGGTGGCAGCGACCGTTGCCAGATAGCCGGTGATGACAATCAGCGAGACGCCGGCCCAGAAGTAGTTGGTAGTGCTTTCCTGCCCGAAACCGGTCGCTACTCCAATCAGCGAGTACACCGCAACGGCCGCGGCGACGACGCCCGCCAGAGTCGACAGCGAAAGCCACACACGCGACGACGCCCAGTGCTCACCGCGGCCGTCCTGGACATTCCAGCGCTTTCCTGTCGGCAGCACCAACCAGCCGGCCGGCAGCATGACCGCTCCCACCACGAGGAACGCGGCGACGACGTCGGCGGGCCGGTGCCACTGGTTGATCAGCGTGGAAACCCCGGCCGCCACTGCGAAAGTGCCGCCGAGGAACCCCGCCAGGGGCCGCCACCGCGGCGACACCACCAAGAAGACCGCGGCAGCCGCCGACGCCGCGAGCGTGGTGTGACCGGAGGGCAACGAGTTCAGTTCAATGGTCTGGACGCCGCGGAACGGCCTGTTCGGAAACCAGTCCTTGAGGAGCTGGGTGGCCAGGTTTGCCGCGACACAAGCGGCCACCGCGATCCCGGCGGACTTCCAGCGGCGGCGCATTATCGTGACGAAAAGAACGACGACGGCGGCGATCGCCACCGAGGTGACCGGCAACCAGTCGAGGAACTGGGTGGTTGCCCGCTCGGTGGGACCGTTGATGGTCGCGGCCTCCACCAAGGCGGATTCGTCGATGTATTGTCCCGTGGTGGTGCGGACGAAAAAGTAGTAGGTGGCAATAAATGCGACCATGCATGCCAGGGTTGCGAGCACAAAAAGGAAACTCATCCCAGCGCCCGCCCAGCGGCTGGTGGCGGTACTATTTGTGGCCGGCAGTCGGCTCGTCTTAGGAAAACTCATTACTTTCAGGGTGTCATATTTGGCTGGGAGGATCACTTTTGCTCGGCGAGGAGTTCCTCATAGAGCGCCAAATGTTCGGCAACCATCCTCTCGGCGCTGAAGTAGTTCTCCGCGGCGCGGCGGCACTCGCCGCGGTCCAGCGTCGCGGCGGCAATGACGGCTTCGGCCAGTTCCGGGGGACTGGAACGGAGATAGCCCGTGACGCCATCGGACACGATTTCCGGGGCTGATCCCCGGAAAGTTGCCACCACCGGTGTCCCCGTGGCGAGGGACTCGATCATGGCCATCCCGAAGGGTTCATCCCACTGAAGCGGATTCAACAGGGCCAAGGACTCGCCCAGGAGGACGAACTTGTCCGCCGCGTTCAGCTCGCCGAGGTATTCGACGTCGGGCCCGAGCAGCGGTGCGATGACCTCGGCGTAGTACTCATGTTCTTCCGCGCTGTACATCTTGGCCGCAATTCGCAGCGGTACCTGGGCCAGTCGGGCGGTCTTGATTGCTTCCGGCAGGCCCTTGCCGGGATGCATCCGGCCAAGGAAGCAGGCGTAGCCGCCGTCGCCGGCTCCGAGCGGGACGGACTGCGTGTCTATCCCGTGGTGGATGACCTTCCGTATCTTGATGCCGGGGGCAGTGTCTGCTTGATGGTGCGAGATGGCAATGATCGCTGTGTCCGTGGCCATGGCCTGGTAGATGTCATGGTTTTCTGCCGAAAACGGGAGGTGCGCCGTTGCGACGATGGGCGTTCCCTTCGGCCGATGCCTGTACAGCGGCCCCGCCAGGGTGTTGTCGTGGATGAGGTCGACGTCGACCATGGCCGCGAACGCGTACACGCTGTGGCGGAGTTCGTCCGTCCCGTTCCCGATCCTCGAGCCGTCGGCAAGCGGCGGGCCGGGGACTTTGTCCACCGGACATGTGCTTCCGGACGCGGCCGCCAGAAGCACGTCGTGGCCCGCGGCAGCCAGGCCGCGAGCCAGGATATCGATGATCGACTCCGTGCCGCCGTATGCAGGCGGCGGTACTGGAATCCAAGGCGGAGCAACCAGTCCGATGCGCACCTAGTGCCCCCGCCGCAGTCCGGCGGCGACGTGGTGTACATCAAGGAGATCGGACAACGGTTTGCGGGCTTCGAGGTGGAGCGCGACATTCTCGGGCAGGTCCGTGACCCGGGTTTTTCCGTTGACCACCTCCACGGAAATCCGGGAGCCGGCGAGGGGGATGTTCCGCATGCGGATGTCGCCGAAGCCTTCGGGAGCCACCGGTGCCAGCCAGAGGCCGCCGTGGGTGAGGCACGGATCGAAGCGCAGCAATACCCTCAGCAAATGAACGGGTGTGGCGGCGGCCCAAGCCTGTGGCGAACACGACGAAGGGTAGGGGACTGGCGTCCCGTAGGTTTTCCTGTCCAGGCCGCAGAACAACTCCGGTAGCCGTCCATCGAACGCCTCGGCGGCTTCCAGGAGGCCTGTGACGAGGCGTTGGGACTCTTCAACGAAGCCGTAGCGCATCAATCCGCCGGCAATGAGTGCATTGTCATGCGGCCACACCGAGCCGTTGTGGTAGCTCGCCGGGTTGTAGGCTGCCATGTCCGAGGCCAGCGTACGGACGCCCCAGCCTGTGAACATGGTGTCCGACATCAGCCGCTCCGCGACTAACGGAGCCTTGTCGTCGTCGACGATTCCGCTCCAGAGGCAGTGGCCCATATTGGACGCGCATGCGTCTACCGGCCGTTTCTCGCGATCGAGGGCGATCGCGAAATAGCCGCGTTCGGGGAGCCAGAATTTCTCGTTGAAGAGTCGCTTGAGCTCGGCTGCCCGAGCGCCCCAGACTGCGGCCAGCTTCAGGTCGCCGTCTTCTTGGGCCATCAAAGCCCGGCTGAGATACGCGGTGTAGACATAGCCCTGGACTTCGCACAAGGCGATCGGCGGCTCCGCCAATGTGCCGTCGGCGAAGTTGATTCCGTCCCCTGAGTCCTTCCAGCCTTGATTGAGGAGGCCATGATCCGTGGCCCGCGAGTACTCAACGAAGCCATCACCGTCGGCGTCTCCGTAGTCGCGGATCCAGTCCAGCGCGCGGTCGACCGCAGGCAGAAGGGCTTCCGAGACCTCGGAATGGAATCCCCAACGGGTGAGCTCCCCGGAGAGGGTGACGAACAACGGGGTGGCGTCCACTGAACCGTAGTAGGCAGTACCGCCGCCAAGTGCGAGGCCCGTGGTGGCGCCGAGACGCACCTCGTGCAGGATCCGGCCCGGCTCCTCCTCGCTGAGGGGATTGACGGTCCGGCCCTGATGGTCGGCAAGGGTTTTGAGTGTTCCCAGCGCCAGCGAAGGATCCAGTGGAAGTGTCATGAAGGACGTCAGGAGCGAGTCCCGGCCGAAAAGGGCCATGAACCACGGCGATCCTGCGGCCACGACTGTCCGTCCGGGATGGTCGGGGTCGAAGATCCTGAGGGAGCCGAGGTCAGCCCTGCTCTGGGCCAACGCCTTCTCGAAGGCCTTGTTGGCAAGTTCCGTTGTGGGAACCTTGCCATGCCACTCCTGCAACCTTTCTTCCGGGACATCGTAAGGGCGCTGGTTGCCCCAAACCTGGGCGTCCGCCTCGGGTCCGACCCCTTCGATGCGTGGCGTGGCCGTCACACCCGTGGACCAATGGCCTTGGGGTTCAAGAGTGAAGTCATAGCTGATGACATCACCGTCAACCACGCCATTCGGCGCGTCAACGGTGACCAGGACGTGCCGCCCCTGCCGCTGGGACTCAAGGACCAACGAACCGTCGCCACCCCGCGTCAAATGCACGCTTTCGTGGCGTGCCCGGCCCTCCTTCACTTCGAAGATGTCGGCAAAGTCCGCATTGACCGTGAGCGAAACCGTGGCGTGGGTGGGCTTGCTGGAAAAATTCCTGACGGTAATCTCTTCGTGCACTCCGCCAAACAGGCTCCGCCGGCGTTCAATGAGCAGATGGCTGTCGGCCAAGCCGTCGGTGCGGGACGCTCGTCCGACGAAATCGGCGCGATAGGGCTCCGGGACGGGAGAACCCAAGGCCTCGATCGGGTGACCGTTCACCTCCAACGCCCAGTTTGAAACGAACCGCGTGTCACGGAAGAACATCCCGTGCGGGCGCAGTTGGTCCATGTCGCCGTTGGCCGCGGAGACGCAAAACGATGTTCCTGCCAACAGCGTCACGGCACCTGCGCCGGCCGAACCTGCGAGGTTCTCGGCATTCCAACCTGTCATCAATGGGCTCCAAAGCTAGGGACGGGGGAATGGGGCAGCTTGTTTCAGCGTATTCGCCACGTCTTCGGAAGTGAACCCTCCTGCAGATATGGGGGCTTTTGGGTTGACGCTCGCTCGGATATAGGGGGGTTTGGGTCCGGGTTGGGGGGACGCTCGCTCGGATGTGAGCGGGCGTCGGGCCAAAGGGGGGAGAGATATGTGAGCGGGCGTCGGGCGAATGGGGGAGATATGTGAGCGGGCGTCGGGCCAAAGGGGGAGATATGTGAGCGGGCGTCGGGGAGGGTGAGGGGCGCGTAACACGAATGTGACGCTTGACACGTGTTAGGCGATGGATTTACGCTACCTAACACGTGTTAGGAAGGAATTGGACATGGCAGAAAGCAATGGGAAGCTGCGTGAGATCTCACGCAGGACAGCCCTTGGTGCCTTGGGTGCGGGAATTGTCGGAGCAACGGTGGCGTCGTGGCCGCGGTTGACCGGCATGGACATCCCGGGCCGCGGGGACAACAGCCTCAGCATCGCCATCTTGGGAACCGCAGCGGACGCAGCCGCCCGCCAGCGGGTCATTGATGCGTTCGCGAAGGTGCACCCCGACATCAAGGTGAAGGTCCAGGCCATCCAGGCCGCGGACTGGAAGGACTTCTTCACCAAGATCCTCACCATGGTGGCAGCAGGAACGCCGCCGGATGTGGTCTACGTAGCCACGGAAGGTGCCCAGCTTTTCGCCGAGAAACTGGCGCACCCCTTGGACGAGTACCTTCGCCGCGACGCCGCGGACATGAAGGAGTACTTCGCCGACGTCCACCCGAGCCTCGTGGAGGCGTTCATGTACAAGGGCAGCCTGTTCCAGCTCCCCATCGACTGGAACGCCGCCAACATCTACTACAACACCTCGGCCCTGCAGCAAGCCGGGCTGGAGCGTCCGGCAGATAACTGGACCCAGGTCGATTTCCGCAACACCCTCGCTGCCATGAGGAAAGCCAAGCCGCAGGACTTCACTCCGTACTACTGGACGAACAGGCTTTTCGGCGGCGTGGTGCCCTGGCTCTATGCCAACGACACCAGCTTCCTCAAGGAATCCAAGTCCACCGGCGGGGAATGGCTCTGGGACAGCTTCTACGCCCAGGATCCTTCGCGCGCACTGCGTTCCGGTGGCTACCAGTGGCTTGAACCCAATGCCGACGACCCGCGAGTGTACGAGTCGTTCGACTACCTGCGCGGCCTCGTCAAGGATGGCCTCGGTGTCCGACCCGAAGAAGGCGGCGGAAATTCGCTCGTCGGGCTGTTCGCCTCCAACAGGATCGGAATGACCCCCGCCGGCGGCTACTGGGTGGAAGGCCTCCACGAAGCCGGAATGAAGGAAGACGGCTTCGACGTCCAGTTCTTCCCGCGCTGGCGCACCCAGCGGCACCAGTTCGGCACCGCCGGCTACGCCATCATGAAGACCGCAAAGGACAAGGACGCGGCCTGGGAGTGGCTCAAGTTCGCTTCCAGCCTGGAAGCCATGCGCTTGGTCTTCCCGACGCCGAACACCACCCCCGCGCGCCGCTCCATGGTCAACGAGCAGTTGTACGCGGGACGCGGACCCAAACACTGGAAAGTCTTCTACGACACGCTCGACAAATTCCCCACCACAGGTCCCATTCCGGCACCGCCCCAGCAGGCCGCCGTCGAGACCGCATTGATGAAAAACGTATCCCTGGCCGTCAGCGGTGATGAGAACCAGCTCAAGCAGGCCCTCGCCTCCATGCAGCGCGACCTTGAGATCGCCTTGAGGAGGCAGGCATGAGCACGGCAACAAGGGACATGTCCACCAGACGTCGAAACGGCGCCGCTACGAGCGAGACAGGCGGAAGACAACGTCAGCGCTGGCTGCCGTGGGCGTTCCTGGCCCCGACCATCCTGGGCATGGGCTTGTTCACGCTCGTGCCGATCGTCGCTTCCGTGGTGCTCGCGTTCTTCCGCTGGGACATCATTTCTGCGCCAAGCTTCGTCGGGTTCGACAACTTCGCCGAAGTGGTCCAGGACCCCACGGTGCGTGTCTCGTTCCTGAACACCATACTGTTCGTGGTGGTCGCCGTCGCGCTTCAGCTCGGTCTCGCGTTGGCGCTGGCGATTATGGTGCAGGAGAAGCTCCCGGCCTGGCTTCGCGTCTTCTTCCGCAGCGCTTTCTTCTTCCCGCTGATCCTGTCCGCCGCGTCGGTGTCCATCTTCATGCGCTACCTGTTCAACGAACAATTCGGCGTGGTCAACTGGCTCTTGTCTTTCGTAGGCGTCCCCGCCGTCCCGTGGCTGACGACGCCAGCCGGATCTGCCGCCGTCGTGATCCTCGTGTACGTGTGGCAGAACTTTGGGTTCTCGTTCCTGCTGTTCATCGGCGGGCTGGCGTCCATCCCCACCGAAACGTACGAGGCCGCGTCGATCGACGGCGCCACGGGCTGGCGCAAACACCTCCACGTGACGCTGCCCCTGCTGAGCCCCACCACGCTAGTGGCATCCGTCATGGCGATCATCAACGCCCTCCAAGTGTTCGACCAGCCCTACGTCCTCACCCGCGGCGGCCCCGGCGACGCCACGCGCACCGCGGTGATGGTGATTTTCGAGTCGGCGTTCCAGCGGCTCGAATTCGGCCAGGCCTCGGCGATCGGCGTCATCCTCACGCTGATCATCATGGCCATTACCGCCGCCCAGTTCCGGCTCAGCAAACGATTCGTCTTCTACCAGTAAGGCCCGCCATGACTACAACCTCAACCCCGCGCGCCGCCATCGACCGCTTGGCGCCCGCAAGGCCCGCGGGCCGCAAGAAGCGGAACTGGAGCATGGCGGGACGAATCGTGCTGCTCCTGATCGCGTCCGTCTTCATCCTCGGCCCGGTGTTGTGGACCCTGTCCACCTCGCTGCGGCCACCGGCGGAATCGTTCCAGCTGCCGCCGTCGTTCCTTCCGCTCAACCCCGATTTCTCGTCCTATGACCAGGTCTTCAAACAGCTCAACATCATGCTTCTGGTCCTCAACAGCGCCCTCGTGACGGGACTGATCGCCGTCGGGCAGATGTTCACGGCGGCGCTCGCCGGCTACGCGTTCGCGAACCTCAAGTTCCGGGGCCGCGGGGCACTCTTCTCGATTGTGCTGGCCACCATGATGGTCCCGGCGCAGGTGACGATCGTTCCGGTCTTCATGCTGATCCGCGGCATCGGTCTGTCGGATACGCTCCTTGCGCTTATCCTTCCGGCGATCCCGACGGCGTTCGGCACCTTCCTGATGCGCCAGTACTTCCTGGGGCTGCCAAGTGATTTGGGCGAGGCAGCCGCGATCGACGGCGCCTCGCCGTGGCGCACGTTCCGTTCCGTGTACGCGCCGCTGGCGATGCCGGGCATGGCGATCGTAGGCATCCTGGCCTTCAACTACCACTGGAACGAGTTCTTCCGACCCCTCATCCTGACCATCTCCGAGCAGAACTTCACGCTCCCGCTGGGCCTGGTGTCGCTCCAGGGCAACCTCGGCACGGGCAGCATCTCCGTGGTGCTGGCAGGCGTGATCCTCTCCATGATTCCCGCCCTGGTGGTGTTCATGTTCGGCCAGCGCGCGTTGCGTGACGGACTCACCGCCGGCACCGGCAAATAGCTTCTACTTCCCTGAAAGGATTTCGATGACGGACCTCATATCCTCCACCCCGGCACTTGCGGCGGCTGCCATCCACCCGGACCCGGCTTTCCCGCGCTTCCACCCCCGCCCTGTGCAAGGCTGGATCAACGACCCGAACGGCATCAGCTACATCAACGGCCGTTACCACGTGTTCTTCCAGTTCAACCCGGAATCGGCAAGGCATCATCGGATCCACTGGGGGCACGTCAGCTCTCCGGACCTGGTCCACTGGGATGAGCACCCGGTCGCGCTCCGCCCGGAGGACGGCGGGCCGGATGAGTTCGGTTGCTGGACCGGCGTGGTGACCGACGACGGCGGTGTCCCCACCGCCGCGTACTCGGGCGTGCGGGGCGACGGAGGGCACTCGCAAGTGGTGATTTCCCGGGGCTCCGCGGACCTGGTGACGTGGGAACAGGACGGCCACATTGCCGCTTCCATGCCGGACGACGGACTGGTCACGGCCGTGCGAGACCCTTTCATCTTCCACTTCAACGGCAAGCGCTACGCCATGCAGGGCGCCGGGCTGGCCAATGGCCATGCTGCTTTGCTGCTGTACACGGTGGAGGACATGTCCAACTGGACGTACCAAGGCATTTGGCTGACCACCGAAAACCCCGTGGCGGCCACGCACACTCCGGCCGAAATCTGGGAATGCCCGCAACTGGTCCAGGTGCCGTCCAACCGGGTGCCTGCCGACGGGGTGGAAACCTGGGTCATGATGTTCTCCCTGTGGCTCTCCGGCGACGACCACGAGCACGCCAACGGCGTGGGCCACCTGATCGGCTCGCTCGCCGTGGACCCGTCCACGGGGTTGCCGGTGTTCGTGCCGCGTTCCGGCGGCAGGTCCGACCTTGGCCGGGATTTCTACGCCCCACAGATTGTTCAGCTGGATTCTGCGGCTGGGTCGGGGTCGGGGTCTGGGTCTGAGCCGCGTGCCCTGCTGTGGGGGTGGGCCAACGAAGGCCCGGGCCGTGACGGCCGGCGCGGCCGTTCGCAAGACGAGATCGACGCCGCAGGCTGGGCGGGCGTATTAACCCACCCGCGCTTCCTCTCGGTTGAGGACGGTGCATTGGTGGTTGCTCCTGCGCCTGAGGTCGAGGCGTATCGGGGTGTCTTGACCGCGGACGGGGCGTCCGGGTCTGTGGCCTTGCCGCCGTTTGCCGAGGCTGTTGTGAAGGCTGGGACTGTTGGCGGAACCGGTGAGGTTCGGCTGGTCCTGGCCTCCGGCGCGGAACGCCAAGTCGTGTTTGCAGGGGCGTTGTCCGAGGGGGAGGAACTTCGAATCTTTGTCGATGCTTCCCTGGTGGAGGTGTATCGGACAGGTTCCGTGGCGACCACACTCCGTGCCTACCCTGCGCCCGGGGAAACGTGGATTCTTGAGCTTCCCGAAGGTGCGGAGGCGGACGTCTGGGAACTGACGCTGCGGGAATAGGCGGCAGGCCGCCGTCGGGCACTCAACTTTTGACCACTTTTGGCCGGTGCTGCCGTCCGGAATCCCCGCGTTTCCGCGGATTCCCGGGCGGTGGCCCGGCCAAAAGAGGTCGGATCTAGAGGGCGGGTACAGGCCCAGTCGACTCACGGACCACCAAGCGGCAGGGAACCATGGTTTCCAGATGGCCGGTGCCGCCGCCCGACGTCGGCCGCTGGACCCGCTCAGGGTCCTCAATCTGCTCCAGCAGCATGCTCATCGCGGCCGCTCCCATTTCCCGCAGGGGGAGTGCCATGGTGGTGAGCGCGGGGACCATCGTGGCCGCGATGCGTGACTCGTCGTCGTAACCCATGATCGAGAGGTCGCGCGGTACGGCCAGGCCCAGCCGCGCGGCAGCCAGGGCGACGCCGATGGCGAGTCGATCGTTCGCGCAGACAATCGCCGTCGGCCGATCGGTGGCGGAGAGCAGTCCCATGGCGCCATGGAAACCGTCGTTGATGTCCCAACCGGCCATGAACACGCGGTCCTCGCGAACGGGGATGGCGGCCTTGGCCATTGCTTCCCGATGCCCCACGACGCGCAAGGGCACGGCCGGTGAGGTGGCGGCGCCGGCAAGGAACGCGATATCGCGATGGCCCAGCTGAAGCAAGTGCTCAGTGGCTTCGCGACCGCCGGAAACTTCGTCCGGGATCACGTGGCGCAACTGCGGTTCGGGGCTGTTGTCGAAGCAATTGGCGAGCACGGACGGGACGCGCAGCATGCCTTGGGGCACATCGAGCGGCTTCAAACCGACCGTGACGTACATGAGCCCGTCCACTTGCCGGTCCAACAAGGTCTCGACGGCGCTCTCGTCACGGGAGGCGTCCCGCTCGGTGTCCATCACTACCGTGACAAAGCCGTGGGCCCGGGCGACGTCGTCGGCGCCACCGATGATGTTGCCGTCGAACGGGCTGACCACCACCTCGTCCGACACGATGCCGATCACGCGCGTACGTTGATTCCGCAGGCTCAGGGCGATGGGGTTGGGGGAGTAGTTGAGGTCCGCGGCTGCCTGCCGGATACGGTCCTGGCTTTCCTTGGCCACGTTGCCGTCTCCCCGGCCGTTGAGCACCAGCGACACCGCACTCCGCGAGACGCCCGCCCGTTTGGCGACGTCGAGTGCTGTGGCCTTGCGCTGCATGCGTGCTCCTCCGGCTGTGGTCCCGTTTCTTGCTGCATTCTACCTAACGCGTGTGAGGGGCGGCCCGGTTCGCGTCCCCCGCCTTCTCCAACCCGACGCTCGCTCACATATACGCCCTTCCAGACGAACGCTCGCTCACATCAGGTGAGCGAGCGATTGCCGAAAACACCCCAAAGGTGAGCGAGCGTTTGGGGGCCTGCCTGCCAGACGAACGCTCGCTCACGTATACGCCCTTCCAGACGAACGCTCGCTCACATAGGCGCCCTTCGAGCCGAACGCCAAGCGGTATCGTTGTGCGTGCCGGGCAGAACCGGTGTTCTGATCTATGGGGGTGGGTCCGATTTTTTCCTTGCGCCAAATGGCTACGATCGCGCTGACAGCGGCGGCGGCGTTGAGTCTCAACGCCTGCGTGTTCGATGTAACTGCCGCCAGGCCTCTGGCCCCAGCCGGGACGTCCGAGGCCCCTCCGACCTCCAAGCCAACCGCGGCACCCACGGCAAGCAGCGGTGCCCAAGCGCGGGTCCAATCGTCGCACGAGCTGCAGGCGTTGCTCGGCAACCTCCGCGCTCCCGACGGCGTGATGTCGCGGCTCATTGATGAGGCAGCAATTCAGGACATGCAGGATTCGATGGCCGTCGGGCCCGCCGACATGACCACCGATCCCGCCAATTGCCGGGACCTCCTGAAGGCAGGAGAGCTGGTCGACTACAGAATCCCGACGGCGGCCGCGGTGCTTGGCCCCCAGGCGAACATGTCCGTCATCATGGCGTCCTCCGACAATTCCGGCTATTTCTGGCAGGGCATGTACAGCATCGGTAAAGTCCTCGGATATTGCACCGAGGTGACTATTAGCTCGGGGAATCAATACGTGCACTCGTCCCTGACGCGGTTGAATTTGGACCTTCACGGCTCGAAGTCCTTCACCTACGTCACCACCATCACGGGTTCGGGGTCGCCGATCCATGTGCTTCGCATGGTCACCATGAGCGGAAACCTGTTCGTCACAGGTGTCCACCCGCTGCCGGATGCGCAGCCCTCGGATGCGGTCATCCGGGAGCTCAGCAGCTACGTCAATGCGATCGTCGACCATGCCGGCGACCGACTGCCCACTGCTCCGGCTACGAAACAGCCGCCACAGACAGGCAACTCGGCCTAGCGGCGCCCCGGGCTACAGTGAAACCATGCCTCCATTCCCCACCCTCGACGAACTCCTTGCCACCGCCAAAGTGGTCAGCCTGCCGATGCGGGTCAAGTTCCGGGGCATCACAGAGCGCGAGACGCTCCTGTTCCGCGGGCCGGCCGGTTGGGGCGAGTTTTGCCCGTTCCCGGAGTACGGCGACGCCGAGGCTTCCCGCTGGCTCGCCGCCGCCGTCGAAGCCGCATGGCAAGGTTTTCCGCCGCAGCTAAGGGACACCATTCCAGTCAACGCCACCGTCCCCGCCGTGCCTGCCGCCCGGGTGCCCGAGGTCCTGGAGCGCTTTGGCCGGGTGGACGCCGTGAAGGTCAAGGTTGCCGAGCGCGGGCAGGAACTGGCCGACGACGTCGCGCGCGTCACCGCAGTCCGGGACGCCCTGCCGGACGCCGCGATCCGCGTGGACGCGAACGCGGGCTGGGACGTGCCGCAGGCGGTTGAGGCACTCGGGCGGCTGTCCGCCGTCGGGCTCGAATACGCCGAACAGCCCGTGCCCCACATCGAGGGCCTCGCCGAAGTCCGCCGACGGCTAGCGCAGCAGGGAACGCCGGTGCTCATCGCCGCCGACGAATCCGTGCGGAAGGAAGACGATCCCCTCAAGGTTGCCCGCGCGGGCGCGGCTGACTTGATCGTGGTCAAGGTGGCGCCGCTTGGGGGAGTGCGGCGGGCGCTGGACATCGTGGCGCAAGCCGGGCTTCCCGCCGTCGTAAGTTCGGCGCTGGACACCTCGGTGGGGATCCGCGCGGGGCTCGCGCTCGCCGCCGCGCTGCCGGAGCTGCCGTTCGCGTGCGGGCTGGGGACCGTGCGGCTGTTCGCCTCGGACATCACCCAGGATCCGTTAGTGCCCGACGACGGCGCCATCCGCGTCCGCGAAGCCGTCGCCGACGAGGGGCTGCTGGAGCAGTACGCGGCCGCCGCTGAACGTCGCGATTGGTGGCTGGACCGGCTCCGCCGCGTGCACGCACTCCTTGAAACATAGATTGCTGGGAAAAGTCTGGGAATTCACCGGGATTTTACCGGGGTGTCCTCTCGGATTCCGCTAGCGCTGTAAGGGTTGGGAGATCACTCAATCCCCGGAGGTATTTCCCATGTCTGAATCAACCAAGCGCAAGTTCGGCTTGCTCCCGATGCTCGGCCATACGAAGGGCAAGCGCAGCCCAGTGACGTGCGCCCTGAAGTGCGACAACGCCTGCTCGGGCGAGGTGTGCAACACGAGCTCCAACGCCTACTTCCGCGACATCGCTTCCGCAGCTGTGACCCGCCGCGCCGCCCTGGGCTTCGGCGCCGTGGGCGCGCTCGCCGTCGTGCTGGGCGGAAACCTGCCTGGCAACGTTCCCGAAGGTGCTGGCCTGTCCGCGGCGGCAAAGACGGGCTTCGACAAGGCCAAGCTCAAGTTCGCGCCGATCAAGCCTGTCGACTACACCGTTGACGCGTTCACCGTGCCGGATGGTTTCGCGTGGCAGCCGATCATCCGTTGGGGCGATCCGCTCTTTGCGGACTCGCCGGCCTTCGAGCTGAACGGCCAGACCGCAGCGGCGCAGGCCCGCCAGTTCGGCTACAACAACGACTACACGGACATCCTGCCCATCCCGGATTCCAAGGACCGCCGTGCCGTGCTCTTCACGAACCACGAGTACACCAACGAGAACATCATGTTCCCGGCCACTTTGGCGGCTGCGGAGGCGCGCGCGATCGGACGTGCCGCACACGGGCTCACGGTTGTTGAACTCGAGCGCAAGAACAAGAACAAGCCGTGGAGCTACGTGAAGGGCGCGCCGCTCAACCGTCGGTTCCTGACCGACACGACGTATGAGCTCACCGGTCCCGCCGCGGGCACGGACCTCGTCAAGACCATCGACGATCCGTCCGGCCGGAAGATCAAGGGCACCCTGGGGAACTGCTCCGGCGGGACGACTCCCTGGGGCACCATCCTCTCCGGCGAGGAAAACTTCAACGGCTATTTCGTAGCTCCCGGTACCTCGGCGGGCGACAAGCGCTACGGCCTTAGTTCCAAGGCCACCGCGCGCAAGTGGGAGCTGGACGAGCAGCGATTCGACACCCGTAATGCCGGGTACGCCAACGAAACCAACCGCTTTGGCTGGATCGTGGAAGTCGACCCGTTTGACCCCTCCTCCACACCGAAAAAGCACTCCGCCATGGGCCGCTTCAAGCACGAAGGCGCCAACGTGATTGTCGCCGCGTCCGGCCATGTAGTGGCGTACATGGGCGACGACGAGCGCTTCGACTACCTCTACAAGTTCGTCTCGAAGGGCAAGTACATGGCCGGAGACTCGGCCGCGGCCCGCCGGAACAACATGAACCTTCTCTCGGAAGGCGACCTCTACGTCGCCAAGTTCACCGGCGATTCTCCCGCGGCTGAGATCGACGGAACCGGCAAGCTTCCGTCTGACGGCGCATTCGACGGTTCCGGCGAGTGGCTTCCCCTGGTTGTCGACGGCGCCTCCGCAGTTCCGGGCATGTCCGTTCCTGAGGTCCTGGTCTACACCCGACTCGCCGCGGACAAGGTTGGCCCCACGAAGATGGACCGCTGCGAAGACGTCGAGCCGAACCTGGCGACCGGCAAGGTCTACGTCGTCTGCACCAACAACTCGGACCGTGGCAAGCCCGGCAAGGAAGGCGCCACCGAGGTCAACCCGCGCACGCTCAACCGGGACGGCCACATCGTCGAAATCACCGAAACCGGGGACCAGAACTCCACGCGCTTCAACTGGACGCTCCTGATGGTTTGTGGAGATCCGGCCAAGAACTCCTCCACATACTTCTCCGGTTTCCCGGCCGACAAGGTCTCGCCCATTTCCTGCCCGGACAACGTCGCCTTCGACTCGGCAGGCTACATGTGGATCGCCACTGACGGCGCGCCGTCGTCGATCGGGTATGCGGACGGGCTGTTCAAAGTCACCCTGGATGGCAGCGAACGCGGCAAGGTGGAGCAGTTCCTCGCCGTACCGCGCGACGCCGAGACCTGTGGGCCGATCGTGCACGACGACGAGCGGACCGTCTTCGTCGCCGTGCAGCACCCGGGTGAGGAAGGGACGTTCGACGCTCCGCACTCGTACTTCCCGGACTACGTGGGCGCCGGAGCCGCCCCCGCCGCCGGCCAGGTCCGCGCCCCGCGTCCGTCGATCGTGCAGGTGTTCCGCAAGGACGGCTAAGGGTTTCCCGTTCCCCCCTTTCCCGACGCTCGCTCACTTATGTGCGTCTTTCGGGAGACGCCCGCTCACTCTCTTCAAGGGAGTGAGCGGGCGTTTGGGGTTGGGGCCCGATATGTGAGCGGGCGTTTCGGTTTGGGGGCCGATAGGTGAGCGGGCGTTTCGGTTTGGGGGCCCATAGGTGAGCGGGCGTTTGGGGTTTTGGGCCGATAGGTGAGCGGGCGTCGGGAGGGAGGCGCCGCTAATAGACTGGTGCGGTGACTTCGCAAGGCTCCCTGAGCTCCCTCGCCGCTGCCCGGATCGCCGTCAAGGCCCTGCTCGACGGCGGTGTGCGGCACGTGGTGGTCTCTCCCGGTTCGCGCTCGGCACCCATGGCATACGCGCTGGCCGAAGCCGAAGCTGCCGGGAACGTCAGCCTCCTCGTCAGGATCGACGAACGCTCTGCCGGGTTCACGGCCCTGGGCCTGGCCCTGTCGACAGGCGCTCCGGCGGCCGTCCTCACCACCTCGGGCACCGCCGTCGGGAATCTCTTGCCCGCGGTCATGGAGGCCAACCACGCCGCCGTGCCGCTCGTGGTCCTTTCGGCCGATCGCCCGGCCGAGCTCCACGGTACCGGCGCCAACCAGACCACTATCCAACTGGACCTCTTCGGCGAACACGTTCGCTTCGCCGTCGACATCGCCGCTGGAAGCAACCCGCAAAGGGCCGTCGAGACCGCCATCTACGCGGCAACCGGCGCCCTCGAGGACACGCCTCCCGGACCGGTGCAGCTCAACCTGGCGTTCCGCGAGCCGCTGGTTCCGGAATTGGGCGAGGCGCTGCCTGCCACCAAGGGCCACGGAGTTTTCCACTACGACTCGGGTCCCCAGCCACTGAGCATGCCCCTCGCTCCTGCCGAACTGACGGAACGGCGGACGGTGGTTTTGGCTGGGCACGACGCCGGTCCGGTCGCCGAGGCGTTCGCCCGCGCCCACGGCCTTCCGTTGCTGGCCGAGCCCTCTTCCAACGCGCGTTTCGGGCCCAATGCGGTGGGGCCGTACCGCCTCATGCTGGAGAACTTCGGGCGTGGCTCTGCGCTGCCGATCGAAAGGGTGGTGGTCTTCGGACGGCCTACCCTTTCCCGGCCGGTTGCTGCTTTGTTGGCCCGCGGAGACCTTCGCGCCGCCATGTACGAGCCCGTTCCTGTGGCCTGGTACGAACACGGCCGGCGCAGCGAGGAACGCTTTGATTCGCTGACTGAATTGGCGGCGTTCGCAGGCCGGGGTTCGGCTGAGTGGCTCGACGCCTGGCTCCTGGCCGGTGCCGCGGCCCAACACGCGCTCGACAGCGTCCTCGAGGTCGAGCAGGCAGCCAACGGTCCCGCCGTCGGAGCCACCGTCTGGAAACACGCCCGTGGGCAGCTGGTGTTGGGCTCCTCCAACGGCATCCGCGACGTCGACCTCGCGGGGCAGCCGGGGCCCGAACCACTCGCCACAGTGTTCGCGAACCGCGGCCTCGCCGGCATCGACGGCACCATCTCAACGGCCACGGGAATCGCCCTCGGCGCGGGCCGCGAAACCACCCTCCTCCTGGGCGACATCACCTTCCTGCACGACGCCGGAGGCCTGTTCCTTGGAGCCGGAGAACCAGCACCGGACCTGCGCATCGTGGTCCTCAACGACGCCGGCGGGGGCATCTTCGGCCTCCTTGAGCACGGCAAGGTGGAGGACGACGGCGGATACGGCACCGCCGTCGAGCGCCTCTTCGGCACCCCGCACAGCGTGGACATTTCAGCGCTGGCCGCGGCATACGGCGTCGGGCACTCTTTGGCGCGTACGACGGCGGAGCTCGCCGCCGTGCTTGCCTCGCCTCTGAAGGGGCGCAGCATCGTGGAAGTACGCACGGACCGTCCGGACCTGCGTCCCTTGCACGCGCGCATCAAGGCCGCAGTTGCTTCGGCAGTGTCCCAGGTGCTGCTCGGGGCGTAGGCGCTCGGCCCTGGCGACGCGCAAACGGGTTGGAGACGCGCAAGCGGACCGGGGATACCCGGATACACGTGGCGCCCGTCCGTAGTTGTGTCGCGCGTCGGGGAGAGCGTCTTCAGCAGTTGTCCACATACGGTAGAAAGTGCCTCGCGCAGCCCGTTGTTGGGCTGTGATCGTGGATGAATGAACACACTTCCGCGGCTGATTCTGGCGAAGGACCTGTCCAGGATCGGTCTCACTACCAGGGCATTGTCCGCGCAGGCCCGTTCAGGGAAGCTTATCCGCATTCGTCATGGCGTATACGTGGAAGCGGTGCGCTGGAGCAAGCTGCAAGAGTGGGAGCGGTACAGGCTCCGAGTCGAGGCCGCGGCAGAGACGTTTACTTCGCCCACCACGTTTTCGCACCACTCAGCCGCGGCCATTAGCGGAATACCTGTCATCCTGCGGAAACAGCCGATCCACGCACTTACCGCGTTCTCCGGCGGCGGCCGGTCCCGCGCAGGAGTCCGCCGGCACTATGTACCTGAACAAGCCCACAACAGTGAACAGTTGGATGGGTTTCTCGTCACAGGCCGGATCCGTACTGTCCTCGACATCGCTGCGACGGTCCCCTTCGCGGAAGCCGTGGTGCCCGTGGATCACATCCTCAAGCCTGACTCGCTGCGGCCCGTGCCTGTGCTCTCGAAAAAAGATCTGCTGGCTGGCATAGACGGGAGGTATTCGCACGCGGCCGTCCGGCGTATCACGGCGGTGGTCGATTTCGCCGACCCGCAGTCCTGCTCGCCGGGAGAGTCGTATAGCCGGGGGCTGATCCACGTTGCCGGATTTGCCCCGCCGGTGCTGCAATACGAGGTCAGGAACGGTACTGGCAGGGTCGCCATCACGGATTTCTATTGGGAGGAGACCCGGGTTGTCGGCGAATTCGATGGTCGCGAGAAGTATCTCAAACCGGAGTATCTGCGAGGCCGGACGCCGTCGGATGTGGTGTATGAGGAAAAGCTACGCGAAGACCGGATCCGGGCCACGGGCAGAAACGTGGCTAGGTGGGTCTGGGACGAACTCAACACTCCGGGCCGACTGGAACGAATACTGCTCGACGCCGGGGTGCCGCGCCGCCGTCGGGCCTCCGTGGGACACCCAAATGTGTCCGTGACAAGCAAACGGGCCGGTGACACTCGGATATGAGTGTCACCGGCCCGTTTGCGTAGCGATTGCCCGTTTGCTACAGCACTCGGCTGAGGAATTCCTTGGTGCGGGCGTGCTGGGGGTTGGCAATGATCTCGCGGGGGTCACCGGATTCCACCACCACACCTCCGTCCATGAAGGTCAGGCGGTCGCCGACCTCGCGGGCAAAGCCGATCTCGTGGGTCACCACGATCATGGTCATGCCGGACTTGGCCAAATCCTTCATCACGTTGAGCACATCGCCCACGAGTTCTGGGTCAAGGGCGGACGTGGGCTCGTCGAAGAGCATCAGCTCCGGTTCCATGGCCAGGGCACGGGCAATCGCGACGCGTTGCTGCTGGCCACCGGAGAGCTGGGCCGGGTAGTGGTTGGCCCGGTCGGCCAGGCCCACCCGGTCCAACAATTCGAGGGCCGCCTTCTTGGCATCGCCCTTGGATTTGCCCTTGACCTGCACGGGCGCTTCCATGACGTTGTACAACGCGGTCTTGTGCGGGAACAGGTTGAAGCGCTGGAAGACCATGCCGATTTCCCGGCGCTGCGCGGCGATTTCTTTGACCTTCAGGTCGTGGAGGCGCCCGTTGACTTCGCGGTAGCCGATCAGCTGGTCGCCGACGGAAATGCGGCCGGCGCTGATGGTTTCCAGCAGGTTCACGCAGCGGAGCATGGTGGACTTGCCCGAACCGGACGGGCCGATGACAACGGACACTTCGCCTTGGTTGACCGTCAGGTCGATGCCGCGGAGCACGTGGTGGGGACCGAAGTACTTGTGGAGGCCTTCGATCCGCACCAGCGGTTTCTGGGTGGTGATCGTCATTTTGCCTCATCCTCCGGGAAGTCCATCTTCAAGGACGGCTCTGCTTCGGCGCTCGGTGCTACTGCTGCGGCAGCCTTGGCAGCTGCGGGGTTGATGACCGCCGGCGCGAGGTTGGTGTCCACGCCCTTGCCGTAGTAGGCCTCGATGTAGTGCTGGCCGACCATGAGCACGCTGGTGACCAGGAGGTACCAGGCGGCCGCGATGATCAGGAGCGGGATCGGAAGGTAGATCCGGTTGGCCAGGGCGTTGGTCGCGAAGGTCAGATCGAGCGTGAACGGCACGGCCAATACCAGCGAGGTGGTCTTGAGCATGCCGATCGTTTCGTTGCCGGTCGGCGGGACGATGATGCGCATTGCCTGGGGCAGGATGATCCGCCACATGATCTTGCCTTTGCCCATGCCCAGGGCTTCGGCAGCTTCGGTCTGACCCTTGTCGACGGACTTCAAGCCGGCCCGGAAGATCTCGGCCAGGTAGGCCGATTCATTCAGGCCAAGCCCCAGGATGGCCGGGATAAGGCCATGGGTGGGGTCCGACAGCACGTAAGTGACGAGCTGCGGGCCAAAGGGGATGCCGAGGGACAGCGTGGGGTAAAGGACGGTGACGAGTCCCCAGAAGACCAGCTGGGTGTAGACCGGGGTGCCGCGGAAGAACCAGACCCATACCCAGGAGGTGTAGCGCAGGACGGGGTTGTCGGACTGGCGCATCACAGCGAGCAGGATGGCCAAGACAATTGCCAGAACCATTGCGGCGACGGTCAGGAGCAGGGTCCAGCCCACGCCCTGGACGACTTTCACGTCCAGGATGTAAGTTCCGACCACGTCCCAGCGGAAGTTGGGATTCGTGATCGCACTCTGAATCATAAGGATCACTGCGCCAACAATGATGATGGCGCTGATCCAGCGGCCAGGGTGCCTGACCGGCACCGCATCGTTCAGCACGGGCGCGGCGTGGCCTGGTTGATGATGATCCATCTGTGCACCTGATTTGTTATCGGTGGCGGGAATACTCAAGACTTGACCGCCGGGTTGACCTCGGACTTGGTGATGGCGCCTTCGGCGTTGCCCCAGCCAGTGAGGATCTTCTTGTAGGAACCGTCAGACATGAGCTTGGTCAGCGTCTTCTGGATGACATCGGCGAGGGCGGTGTCCGACTTGGCAACAGCGATGCCCTGGGGAGCGGCGTCGTACACGTCGCCGAGCTTCTCAAGCTGTCCGTTGGTCTGGGTCAGCGCGTAACCGATGATGGGGGAGTCGGCTGCCATGGCGTCGATGCTGCCGTTGACGAGCCGGGTGGTGACATCGGTCTGGTTCTTGAGAGTCACGATGTTGATCGGCTGCTTGCCGTCAGCTGCGCACTTCTTGTTGCGGCCGGAGAGGTCCGGGTCTTCCTGGACGGTACCGGTCTGCACGCCGATGGACTTGCCGCAGACATCATCCAAGGAGAACTTCTTCGGGTTGCCCTTCTGCACGGCCCAGGCGGTGCCGGCGTTGAAGTAGCTGACCATGTTGACGGCGCCGAGGCGCTCGGGGTTGATGGTGAAGGACGAGATGCCCAGATCGTACTTCGGGCCGAGGGCGGGGAGGATGCCCGTGAATTCGGCGGTCTGCACCTGGACCTTCAGGCCGAGGGTGGCGCCGATCGCCTTGGCGATGTCGACGTCGTAACCGACCGGGGTTTGGCCGTCGGTTCCAAGGAATTCCGCAGGAGCGTAGGTCGTGTCAGAGCCGACGGTCAGCGTGCCCTTGGACTTGATGGCCGCGGGAACCAGTGCAGCCAGGGTGTCGTCCTTGGTGATGGTGCTGGGGTCAAAGCTTGCATTGGCACTGCCGGAAGGCGAAGCGGCGCTCGACGGGCCCGCCTCTGAGGCGTTGGTGCAGGCAGTCAGTGCCAGGGCGCCGATTGCGATGATTGTTGCAGCCTTGAGCGTCGAACTGACCGGAAGCGAACGGAATTTCTGCATTTTCTTACCTTTTGTTGCAGTGGATGCGAAACTAATCGGTTCATAGTGTAGCGCCGAACATGAGATGTGCGTCACAGAAAACTAAGTTTTACTATTGGATAACCTACCAAGCAAAAAATCAAGACCCCCACCTTGGCTATTGTCTCGCACCCCAGACAGTTGGGAGGGCAGGTTTCGAACGGAATCCTCGGGTTCGGGGCTTAGCTGCTGATCCCCAGGGACTCGAGCATCGGCCGGAATTTGGCCCAGGTCTCCGCCAGCTCGGCATCGGGAACCGAGCCGTCAACGATCCCGCAGCCCGCATACAGGCGCACGGTTGTAGGACTCTCGATGATCGCGCCGCGCAGCGCGATGCCCCACTCGCCGTTCCCCGCGGCGTCGAGCCACCCGACCGGACCGGCGTACGGCCCGCGATCCATGTGTTCAAGCTCCCGGATCAGTTCCCCGGCAACCAAAGTAGGTGTGCCACACACTGCGGCCGTGGGGTGAAGCGCGTTGATCAGGGCCAAGCACGTAGGGACATGTCCCTCGATATCGGCAAGCTCGGCCTTCACATCCGATGCCAGATGCCACACATTGGGCAGCTCCAGGATGAACGGTTCACTGTGGGCGTTCATGGCTTCGGAAAAGGGTGCGAGCTGCGTGGTCAGTGATTGGATGGCGATCTCGTGCTCGTGCCGTTGTTTCTCGGAACCGGCCAGCACGCGTTCGGCGTATTCCATGGGGGAGCCGTCCAACCCCTCGGCGTCGCGACGGTCCAGCGTGCCGGCCAGGACCCGCGCTTGTGCCGTGCGGCCCTCCACCTGGATGAGCATTTCCGGCGTCGCGCCGACCAAGCCGTCGACGCCGTACGTCCAGCATTCGCGGTAACGGCCGGCCAGCTGCCGCAGCACGTTGGCGGCGTTGACGCCGTCGGGCAGTGTCGCCACGACGTCGCGCGCCAGGACCAGCTTCTCCAGCTTTCCGGTCCGGATTTCCGCGACGCCGTCGGCCACGGCCTGCTTCCAGGCGGTTTCGCTCAGCGAACCGCTTTCCAGCGTGACCTTCCCATCACCCAACTGGCTCGCACTTGTTGTCGTTATGGGCCTTCTAAACGACAACAACTGCGAGTTAGTTGGGTGCCCGACGCCGGAGCTAAGCCAGCCGGCCAGGGCGGCGAGGGCACCCGCTTCGGTGAGTTCGACGTCGTCGAGCGTCAACTGGGTGAGCCAGGACTGCCCGTCCCTGATCCCGACAACAATTTCCGGAAGGATCAAGCGGGACTCAAAGGCGGAGGTCTTGGAGAAGGCAAAGGAGCCAAAAGCGACAGGGCCGGTGCCGGGGATCTCGAGGGGATCCGTGACGTCGGCCTCGATGACGAGGTGGCGCCACCAGATGTCGGCCTCGAGAAAGCGATCGGGCCCGGAAGCGGTGAATCGCGCGAGTTCGCCAAAGCCCACCAGTCCGTTCTCGCGGCGGGACCAGCACAGGACGTCGTCCCGAACCAGAAATGACGGCAGTCCCCCGGAGGATGAATCAACATCGAGGGGGACTGTCAAGGTGCGGAGCGTACTCGTCATGATGGAACAACATTACTCCCGCGGGCCACGGTAGCCGTGCTGGCCGGAGCGCCCCGAAAGTTCTTCCCATATTTGTCTGAGACAATTGCAGGGTGAACCGAGCATCCTTGGAAAAGCGTCCGGACGAAGTTGCGACGATGTTTGATGATGTCGCCCCCAAATACGACGTCGTCAACGATGTCCTGTCCATGGGGCAGACCCGGCGTTGGCGCCGCGTCGTCGTGGATGCGATGGATGTTCGGGTAGGCCAGCGGGTCCTGGATCTCGCCGCCGGTACCGGCACATCCAGCGAACCGTACGCCGACGCCGGAGTGGACGTTGTGGCCTGCGACTTCTCGCTCGGGATGTTGAAGGTCGGCAAGCGCCGCCGCCCCGACATCAATTTCGTTGCCGGGGACGCCACCAAGCTGCCCTTCGCGGACAACTCCTTCGACGCGTGCACCATTTCCTTCGGCCTGCGCAACGTCAACGAACCACACAAGGCCCTCGCGGAGATGTTCCGCGTCACCAAGCCGGGCGGACGCCTGGTCATCGCCGAATTCTCGGCCCCGGTGGTGCCCCTTTGGCGGACCATGTACACCGAATACCTCATGCGAGCACTGCCCGCCATCGCCACCAAGGTCTCCTCCAACCCGGACGCCTATGTGTACCTCGCCGAGTCCATCCGCGCTTGGCCGGACCAGGACCACCTGGCCGCATGGCTGCAGGAAGCCGGCTGGACGGACGTCAACTATCGCAACCTGAGCGGCGGCATCGTCGCGGTGCACCGCGCCCAGAAGCCCGGTGCCGAACACCGGGAAAGCGTTCCCGTGGCGAAGCTGCGCCGCCAGATCAAGCCGCGCCGCCAAGCCGGCGATCAGTCCCGCTAACCGGCCTATTAACAAGGACGCTGTGAACGTACTGATAGTCGGCGCAGGGCCAGCCGGGTCCACCGCCGCGTACTACCTTGCCCAGGCGGGCATTTCCGTGACGGTTCTGGAAAAGACCGCCTTCCCGCGCGAGAAGGTCTGCGGCGACGGCCTCACTCCCCGCGCGGTCCGCGAAGTCCAGAAGCTCGGCCTCCCGCACGCCGAGGACGAGGGGTGGCGCCGGAACAAGGGGCTCAGGCTCATCGCCGGCGGCCGCACCATTGAATTGCCGTGGCCCGAGGTCGCCGATTTTCCCACGTACGGACTCATTCGCACGCGCCTCGGGTTCGACGAGGAGTTGGCCCGGCACGCCCAGTCGGCGGGCGCCGTCGTGCTTGAACGCCACAGCGTCTCCGAAGCCCTGCGCGACGACGCCGGCCGCGTGATCGGCGCGCGCGCCGCGCTGCTCGACGAGTCCGGACGCAAGACGGGCGAAACGCGCGACTTCCATGCCGACGTCGTGCTCGCCGCAGACGGCAACTCCACCCGCACCGCCGTTTCGCTCGGCATGCACAAGCGCGACGACCGCCCGCTCGGCGTCGCCGTCCGCACCTACTTCACCTCGCCGCGCCACGACGACGACTGGATGGAAGGCTGGCTTGAGCTCCCCGGCAAGTCCGGCAAGCCCCTGCCCGGTTACGGTTGGGTTTTCGGCGTCGGCGACGGCACGTCCAACGTCGGCCTCGGGATCCTGAACTCCTCCAAGGAATTCGGCAAGCTCGACTACAAGCAGGTCTTGCGCGAATGGACCGCCGGAATGCCGTCCGAGTGGGGCTTCACACCCGAAAACCAGGTGGGGGAGATCCGTGGCGCCGCACTGCCCATGGGCTTCAACCGCACCCCGCACTACTCGCCGGGGCTCATGCTCCTGGGCGACGCCGGCGGCATGGTTTCGCCGTTCAACGGAGAGGGCATTTCCTACGCCATGGAGTCCGCCCGCTTCGCGGCCGAGTTCATTATCGACGCGTCCTCGCGTTCCCGTTCCGCGGGATGGACGGCCGACGACGCCGACGCGCACCTTTCGCGGTACGCGGACTACCTGCGGGCCCAGTGGGGTTCACATTTCACCCTGGGCCGTGTCTTTGCCGCCCTCATCGGAAAGCCCGCCGTGATGAAACTCGCGCTACGGACGGGCATGCCCATTCCGGTGCTGATGCGCTTTGTGGTGCGGATGCTCGCGAACCTCACGGATGCGTCGGCCAAGGGTTTCGAGGACCGCGCGATCCGCGTCCTCGAGATGCTGGTCCCGGCCACGTCCAACACCACGTCCACCGCCGCTTCCACCCGCGCCGGCACCGAATCAACGCTTTCCTCCGTGAAAAGTTAGGGTTAACCCGTGACTCACTCTGCCGAACACAGCTGGACGCACGCCGGGCACGGCCTGCCGGACGCTGTCGAACCCGCTCCCACCACCACCGCGATCGCCACTGGCCTGCAGCTTCCTGCCGGTTTTGCGGCCATCGCCAAGGACGTGGAGCTGGGTCCTGCCATCACCACTAACCTTGCCCGCGTGGAAAAGAAGCTCCGCGAAGCAATCGCCAACTCGGATCCCCTGGCTGACGCAACGTCGCGTCACTTGGTGGAAGCCGGCGGCAAGCGCATCCGTCCGCTGCTGACCCTCCTGTGCGCCCACCTCGGCGACGCCTCCCGGCCGGAAGTGGTCCAGGCCGCCGTCGTGGTTGAACTGACCCACCTCGCAACGCTCTATCACGACGACGTGATGGACTCCGCGCCCTACCGCCGCGGCGCCCCCACGGCCCACGAAGTCTGGGGCAACTCAGTGGCGATCCTCACAGGTGACCTGATCTTCGCCCGCGCCTCGATCCTGGTCTCCGAACTCGGGTCGCGTGCCCTGGGAATCCAGGCCCGCACCTTCGAGCGCCTGTGCCTCGGGCAGCTGCACGAAACCGTGGGCCCGCGTGAAGGCGAGGACGCGGTGGAGCACTACCTCTCCGTCATCGCCGACAAGACCGGCTCTTTGGTTGCGGCCTCGGGCCAGCTCGGTGCCATCTTCGCCGGCGCCGACGAAGCCTTCGAGGACGTGCTGGTGGAATACGGCGAGAAGGTCGGCGTGGCCTTCCAACTGGCCGACGACGTCATCGACGTCACGGGCGTCAAGGTCAAGTCCGGCAAATCCCCGGGCACGGATCTCCGCGAAGGCGTACCCACTCTGCCTGTGCTCCTGCTCCGCAAGGCTGCCGACAATGGTGACCGCTCCGCCGTCGAACTCTTGAAGCTGGTAGACGGTGACTTGTCCTCCGATGAGGCGCTGGCCTTGGCCGTGGCCGGGCTCCGCGAGCATCCCGTCACCGCCGAATCCTGGGTGATTGCGCGCCAGTGGTCTGCTGACGCCATCGAAGCCTTGAAGCCGTTGCCCGAAGGCGTGGTCAAGGAGTCGCTCACGAACTTCGCCCACGCCGTGGTGGAGCGCGCCAGCTAGTCCCCACCGCAGACCCAACTGACTCGCAGTTGTTGTCGTTTTGACGCTTCATAACGACAACAACTGCGAGTCAGTTGGGCTCAGGGGGGCGGCGTGGTGGGCCCACCCCCGTAGTCAGTTGGGCGGGGACGGGCTTAAATGCAATGGCCCCGGTTCCTTGCAACGCTACGAGTCACGCGCTGCAACGAACCGGGACCATAATCTCCGTTCGCATCAGACTCACCGGAGGCATTTAGTGAATCCGGTTACAGCATATGACAACTTTGTCACGGGTGCAACTTCCCCGGTCAAAGGCTTTTCTGTAGTTTGTCGGGACTTCTGCGTCGTAAATTCCCCACCTTTGATAGCCCCTTGGACCCCGAGGCCTGGATTCTCGGCGTCGGAATCCCTGCAGCTCGATCAAAGCCGGGGAGTTTCGGCGCCTGCCAGTTGTCCACATAGCGAAACTTTGGCCTTTCAGCGGCATCGCCACACTGCTGGAGTATGGACCTCGTTGGCTTCCTGAATTACGCAGGCTCCGCTGCGAGAACCTCCACGGTGAAGCAGGCCGGCTTCTCCGACCGCGTCATCTCCCGGCACCATGGCATCTGGGTCTTGCACGAACCCCGGACCGTCCATTTGCTGTGCAAGCACGGCAATGCCAAGGATTTTGTAGTCCACCGTGAGTCAGTTTTGGAAACTCGGCACATTCGTCCCGTGGCCAGCCTGACAGACACTCTGCTGCATTCGCTCCGGTGCCTGCCTGAAATTGAGGCCGCCATCATGGTGGAAAGTGCTCTCCTCCAAGGCCGGACCAATCTTGATTACCTCCGTGAAAGGCTACCCGGCAACCGGAACGGGGCGGCCCGAAAGGTGCTCTCACTGGTCGACGGTTCGGCAGATTCTCCGATCGAGGTTGTGGCGCGGATACTTTTCCTGAATGCAGGGATCCGTACCGAGACGCAGGTCGAATTGCCCGGAATAGGCATTGTGGATTTCTTGCTGGAGGGCAAGCTGATCGTGGAGGTAGACGGGGAGAGCCACCTGCAGCCTCGGCAGGTCAAGAAGGATCGGCGACGCAATAACGCAGGAACGGTGAAAGGCTTTCTGGTTCTTAGATACGACTATTCGCAGATTGTGTATCAGCCAGAAACCGTGCTTGCCGAGGTTCTCCAGGTCCTACGCCAAAAAAGCCGCTGAAACTCCCCGGCTTTGGCCAAGCGCAGGCCAGGCGCAGAAAGAACAGCCCCGGAAACAAGGGGATCGGGAGCGAGACTCAGCCCAAAGGTGGGGAGAAAGCTCCGGCCTCCCAGCAAACCCCTAGTCTTCGTCGCTAAAGGCCCAGTCGAACATGTCGAACACGAACTCGGAGAACGTGCCCTCTTCGGATTTCCACTGGCCGCGGGCGTTGTTGCGGCGCCAGACGATGGGATCCGGGACGCCAAGGTCGCCTACGCGGAAGCCCCAGGTGAACTGCTCTTCCTCGTCCTCCAGGAACATGAGAAAGCCTTCGTCGTCCACTTCGAGCTCTTCCGGGTCCCAGAAGTAGTGGTAAGCCTCCATGAGGTCCTCACAGCCACCGAGCGCGAGGTAGAACTCGCGCAGCACCATGGGAATGGTGAACGAGTGGGCGGACAGGGCTTCGTCCAGCTCAGTGGCGGACAGCCCATCTTCTTCCTGCCATTCGTCCTCGAGATACTTCGGTACAAGCGCGCGGAATTTCTCGAGGAACATGTCAGTCATGCTCCCATCCTAGCTAATCGCGGCCACGTGAATCGGCGCCTGGGGAGACCCCGGCGCGGTGCCATCCCCGGACCGCCAAAGGCACCCGCCAACCCCAGCGCCAAGCCACTACCCGGAAGGCGAAAACCCAGGCAGCAACCAGGGCCGCCGAAAGTCCGTTGAAGGCTCCGATGTTCCAGAGGAGTGCCGTCAGCGCGGCTCCCGTGAAGGCTGGCAGGGCGTAGAGATCCCGGGCATTGAAGAGGGTGGGAATTTCGTTGGCCGTGATGTCCCGGAGCAAGCCGCCGCCAACGGCCGTGGTGACACCCAAGAGGATTGCAGCCACCGGATTCATCCCGGCGGCCAGTGCCTTGAGTGTCCCCGTGATGCAGAACAGGGCCAGCCCGCCGGCGTCGAACAGGGTCAAGAGGGACGTGAAGCGCTGGATGCTCGAAAACAGGAAGTACACCAGGATCGCGGCCAACAGGGGCGGTACAAGGTAGACCGGGTTGGTGAACGCCGCCGGAGGGCCGGCATTGATGACGATGTCGCGGATGACACCGCCGCCCAGGGAAACCAGCGAAGCCAAGAGAACTGAGCCGATGATGTCGAACTGCTTCCTGGCCGCGAGCAAGGATCCGGACACGGCGAAAAAGAAGACGCCGGCCAGATCCAGCCATACCAGCGCAAGGTCAAAAGTGAACAAATGCAGCTCCATTCTTCGTTCACAGACGGGCGATCATGCTCGCCCAACGTTACGCTTGCACGCATGAACAGCCCCGTCTTGATCGCGTGCGCCCACGGAACCCGGAACGTCGAAGGGCAAGCCGCTATCCGCCAGGTCATGGCCGAGATCGAGGCGCTCCGGCCCGGCCTGACCGTCGTTGAGGCCTACGTCGACGTCCAGGAACCCGAGTTGTCGGGCGTGGTGGCCGGCCTCCCGGAAGGCACGCCCGCCGTCGTCGTTCCCTTGCTGCTCAGTACCGGCTACCATGTCAAGGTGGACATCCCGAAGGCGATCAAGTCCCGCCCGGAGGTGTCCGCGGCGCCGCCGCTGGGGCCGGATCCGCGGCTCGCGGAGCTGCTCGCCGCGCGGTTGCGCGACTCGGGCCTGCGCGACGACGACGGCGTCCTGCTCGCCGCCGCGGGCTCGTCGCTACCGGACGGTTCCGTCGATTCGGAAGAGCAGGCGCGCCAGCTCGCCGGGCTGCTTCCCAACAAGGTGCGCGTCGCCTATGGCGCCAGTGCCGAGCCGAACGTGCCCGACGGCGTCGCGGCCTTGCGCGCGGAAGTCACCGGAGACGGTGGCCGGGTGGTGGTTTCCTCGTATCTGCTGGCCACGGGCTACTTCCACGACCAACTGTCCAAGGCCGGAGCCGACGTCGTGACGGCACCGCTGCTGCCTTCTCCGGTGCTCGCGAAGATCGCCCTGGAACGCTACGACGCGGTGGTTGATGCCAGCTCCTGAGCGGGTTTTTCGAATGCACAGCGCGGCCGGGTGAACAAGGCCCGACGGCGGTTCGTGACGAAATGTTTCCCTAGGTGACTTTCCGTTTCCCGGACCTTTGTTACGCCTCTCGGGCCAGCCCTACAGTCGATGCATGACTGATACAGCTCTAGCCGGAGCGTCTGCGGACGAGGCTGCACCCAAGCGCCCGGCCCGCACCGCCCGTCCTGCCGCTAAACCCCACGGCCAATGGAAGGTTGACGGCACCGCGCCGCTCAACGCCAACGAAACCTGGAAGCAGGAAGACAGCGGGCTCAACGTCCGCGAGCGTATCGAGTCTGTCTACTCCAAGCACGGCTTCGACTCGATCGACGGCACGGACCTGCACGGCCGTTTCCGCTGGTGGGGCCTGTACACCCAGCGCAAGCCCGGGATCGACGGCGGCAAGACCGCCACGCTTGAGCCGCACGAGCTCGAGGACAAGTACTTCATGCTCCGTGTGAGGATCGACGGCGGCGCGCTGACCACCGAGCAGCTGCGCGTCATCGGCCAGATCTCCGTGGACTTCGCCCGCGGCAGCGCCGACCTGACCGACCGCCAGAACATCCAGCTGCACTGGATCCGCGTGGAGGACGTGCCGGAAATCTGGCGCCGCCTCGAATCCGTCGGCCTGTCCACCACTGAGGCCTGCGGCGACGTCCCGCGGGTCATCCTGGGCTCCCCGGTTGCCGGCATTGCCAAGGACGAGATCATCGATCCCACGCCGCTGATCCACGAACTCGCGGAGCGCTTCATCGGCGACCCCGAACTCGCCAACCTGCCGCGCAAATACAAGACCGCCATCACCGGCCACCCCTCGCAGGACGTGGTCCACGAGATCAACGACTTCGGCCTGGTCGGCATGGTCCACCCCGAACTCGGCGTCGGCTACGACCTCTGGGTGGGCGGCGCGCTTTCCACCAACCCGATGCTCGCCAAGCGGCTCGGTGCGTTCGTGAAGCCCGAGGAAGCCGCCGAAGTATGGCTCGGTGTCACCAGCATCTTCCGCGACTACGGTTACCGCCGCATGCGCACCAAGGCTCGCCTGAAGTTCCTCATGGCCGACTGGGGTCCCGAGAAGTTCCGCCAGATCCTCGAGGACGAGTACCTCGGCTTCAAGCTTTCCGACGGCCCCGCAGCCCCGAAGCCCTCGACACCGGGCGACCACGTCGGCATCCACGAGCAGAAGGACGGCAAGTTCTTCATCGGCGCCACACCCTTGGCCGGACGCCTCTCGGGGAGCCAGCTCGTGAAGCTCGCGGACACCCTCGAAGCCCGAGGATCCTTCCGCCTGCGCACCACCCCGCACCAGAAGATCGTTGTGCTGGATGTCGCCAAGGAGCAGGTTGAGCAGCTCGTGGCCGAGCTTGACACCCTGGGCCTCTCCGCCCGCCCGTCCGTCTTCCGCCGCGGCACCATCGCCTGCACCGGTATCGAGTTCTGCAAGCTCGCCATCGTGGAAACCAAGGTCACGGCAGCCACCGCCGTCGCCGAACTGGAACGCCGCCTGGCCGACCTTGCGGACAGCGGTCAGTTGCCGCAAGCACTGTCCCTGCACATCAACGGCTGCCCCAACTCCTGCGCCCGCATCCAGACCGCGGACATCGGGCTCAAGGGCATGATGTTGCCAACGCCCGACGGCGATCCCACCCCGGGTTTCCAGGTTCACTTGGGCGGCGGGCTGGCTTCGTCCAGCCGCGAAGAAGCAGGCCTCGGACGCACCGTGCGCGGCCTCAAGGTCTACGTCGAGGACTTGCCCGATTACGTTGAGCGGGTAGTCCGGAAGTTCGTGGCCGACCGCGCCGAAGGCCAGACCTTCGCCGAATGGGCACACTCCGCAGATGAAGGAGATCTCCAGTGACCACCACAACCGAGCTCCGCTCCCACGAGGAACTCAAGGCCCTGGCCGAATCCGGTGCCGCAGAACTCGGCTGGAACGCGCCCGCCCGCGACGTCATCGCCTGGGTGGCCCGCAACTTCGAACTGCCCGCCGTCGCGGTCGCCTGCTCCATGGCCGACGCCGTGCTGCCGGCCCTCGTCGCGGACCAGTTTCCGGGCGTCGACGTCCTCTTCCTGGAGACTGGCTATCACTTCCCGGAAACCCATGCCACGCGGGACGAGGTCGCCGCGAACCTGCGCGTGAACATCGTGGATGTGCTCCCCGAGAACACCGTGGAGCAGCAGGACCGCCTTCTTGGCAAGGATCTGTTTGCCCGCGACGCCGCCCAGTGCTGCGCGCTCCGCAAGGTCCAGCCGCTGCGCCGGACCCTCGCCGGCTACGAAGTCTGGTTCACCGGTGTCCGCCGCGACGAGGCCCCCACCCGGACCAACACACCGCTGATCACGTGGGACGAAACCAACGGCCTGGTCAAGGTCAACCCGATGGCCGACTGGAGCTTTGACCAGCTGGTCCAGTACTCCGAAGACAACATCCTTCCCGTCAACCCCCTCCTGAGCCAGGGTTACCCGTCCATCGGATGCCAGCCCTGCACCCGCAAAGTGGCCCCGGGAGCGGACCCCCGCTCCGGCCGCTGGGCAGGAACCGACAAGACAGAATGCGGACTACACGTATGAGTACCCAAATCACCAACGAGGACCTGGAGTTGTCTGTGCTGGAAACCCGTGAGCGCCTTTCCAGCCTCGACACCCTCGAGTCCGAGGCAATCCATATCATCCGTGAGGTTGTTGCCGAGTTCGAGAAGCCTGCGTTGCTGTTCTCCGGCGGCAAGGACTCCGTGGTGATGCTGCACTTGGCCACGAAGGCGTTCTGGCCGGGCAAGGTGCCGTTCCCCGTGTTGCACGTGGACACGGGACACAACTTCCCCGAGGTCATCGATTTCCGTGACCGCACGGTGGAGCGCCTGGGCCTGAAGCTTGTGGTCGGCTCCGTGCAGGAGTTCATCGACCGTGGCGAACTTGCCGAGCGTGCCGACGGTACCCGCAACCCGCTGCAGACCGTGCCGCTGCTGGATGCGATCCAGCGGAACAAGTTCGACGCCGTCTTCGGCGGCGGCCGCCGCGACGAGGACAAAGCCCGTGCCAAGGAACGCATCCTGAGCCTGCGCGACGAAT